>DATBFU010000046.1:0-2044 GCA_036558325.1 Thermoanaerobaculia bacterium
CTGCGTGACCGACTGCTCCGCCTTGGGCGGCTCCTTCGGCTCCTTCTTTTTCGCGTCCTCCGAGGGCTTGTCCTTCTCGGGCGGCCTGTCGCCGGGCTTCTCCTGGGCGAACAGCGCGCCGCAGAGGGTCATCAGCAACACGAGACCCGTCGCGAGGGCGTTTCTCAAGATTCCTCCTTCTTCAACGCTTGGCGGAAGCGGGCGCCGTCCGCGAGAGCTGCGACGCCCAGTCGAGCACGACGTGGACCTGCCTCCAGTCGCGCCCGGAGAGCCCGGTCACGAACACGAACGTCTCGCCGTCGCGGGTGACGTCGAAGTTGCGCAGAGGCAGCGACCCCCGGTCGTACGGACCCGCGTCGAAGAGCTCGCGAATCGGTCCGACCTTGAAAGCCGGCTGCGTCTGCAGGTCGACGGTCATCACCTTCTTGTCGTTCATGAAGACGAGGCCGCGGTCCGTCCAGATCGGGTAGGCGCCGCGGTCGGAGGTGATCTGGACCTTCCCGCCCGCGCCCGACACCGGGCGCACCAGGATCTGCGACGGGCTGCCCGGCAGGAGGACGGTGTACGCGATCCAGCGGCCATCCGGCGAGAACGCGGGACACGAGGCGTTGGGCTCGAAGGGCGTCTCCTTGCGGTCCGGCCACGAGATGGTGACGATGTCCGTCGACGGGAAGTTCTGGGTGACGGCGAGCGTCGAGCCGTCGCGCGACCAGTCCGCCGGCAGCTCCGGGCGGGCGTGCGGATGCAGCGGCTCCTCCTCGCCGGAGCCGTCGGCGTTCTTGAGCCAGATCCCCTGATGCTCGCGGTCGGAGCTGAACGCAATGCGGCGACCGTCGTTGGACCAGATCGGATAGTAGTTGCCGTTGCCGTTGCCGAACGTCAGGCGCGTCAGCGCGCCCGTCTCGACGTCGGCCGTCCAGACGTCGTCGGAGTTGCCGTGGCCGGGACCGATCGAGACGGCGACGCGCTTGCCGTCCGGCGACAGGCGCGGATAGTGGTACGAGCGGGCGGGAGCGGGGACGGGCCGAGGTTTCCCGGCGCGGTCCGTGAGGACGATCGAGCGCGAGGTCCCGACGCCTTCCGTCGGCACGAGCGCCGCGGAACCGTCGGCGCCCAGGGCGATGTATGCGACGCCGCTCGACGGGTCGCTGCTGACGCGATCGTTCAGGGCCACGGGATCTCCGGTGACTTTCCGCCCGCCGGCGTCGAACGGAAGGGCGAAGAGCGTCTCCGCGCGCAGGAAGACGAGGTGGCCGCTCGGCGCATAGCGCGCCATGCTGCCGCCTTCGTAGAGCTTGCGGATCTTGCGGGTCTCCGGCTCCCAGATCGCGAGGCGCGCGTCGTCGTAGTTGCCGGGGCCGGAGAGCATGCCGATGGTGAAGATCACCGCCGGGCTTCCCGGAAGGTAGCTCGGCCATCGGTGCGTGCGCTCGCCGGCCTTCTCGTCGACTTTCGTCAGGATCTCCGGATTTCCTCCGCGTGCGGAGACTCGAGAGAGACCCACGGTGAAGTCCGGGGAAAACACGATCGTGTCGTCGTCGAGCCAGACGCCGCCGCGGTTGTTGGGCGCGTCGGCCAGCGCCGTCGCGGCGCCGCCTTCGATCGGCACCTTCTTCAATCGGCCGTCCGAGAAGAACGCGACCCATCGCCCGTCGGGTGAGAAGAAGGGCGACGTCGCGCCGTCGGCGCCGGCGATCGCCTTCGCCTCGATCCGCTCCCGGGTACGCAGGAAGAGCTGGCGCTTCCCGTCGTGATCGTTGAGAAAGACGACCTTCGTCCCGTCCCGCGAGACGTCCAGGACCGGCATGTCGTCGAAGGGGATCTGGTCCGTGTCGGGAAGCGTCACGGCGAAGGCGATCGGGGACGCCGCCGGCGCCGCATGCGGCCGCAGCGCGCGCCACCAGCCGGCGGCGGCGAGAAGCGCGACGGCGGCGAGGGCGAGGAGCCACGGCGCCGGCGAGCGCCGCTCCGTCGGCCCGGAGGCCGCCGCCGCGGGAGACTCGAGCCGCTCGTCCATCTCGAGGCGCGCGTCGGCGATGTCGTG
>DATBFU010000047.1:0-4578 GCA_036558325.1 Thermoanaerobaculia bacterium
ACGGCCACCACTGCAAGCAGGCTCCGACCAAGAAGCATCTCGCGGACGCCCTGCTCGAAGACATCGAGAGCTTCCGGCGACAGACCGGGGTCAAGCGCCTCGTCATGGTCTGGTGCGGCTCGACAGAGGTCTACGCCGAGCCGTCCGCGGTGCACGCGTCGCTCTCCGCGTTCGAGCGCGGTCTCCGGGAGAACTCGCCCGAGATCTCGCCTTCGATGATCTACGCCTACGCCGCGATCTCGGCAGGGATTCCCTTCGCCAACGGCGCGCCGAACCTGACGGTGGACATCCCGGCGCTGATCGAGCTCGCGCGCGACCGAAAGGTTCCGATCGCCGGAAAGGACTTCAAGACCGGGCAGACGCTGATGAAGACGATCATCGCGCCGGGGCTCCGCGCCCGCATGCTGGGGCTGCAGGGCTGGTTCTCGACGAACATCCTCGGGAACCGGGACGGCGAGGTCCTCGACGACCCGGGCTCCTTTCGCACGAAGGAGGTCAGCAAGGCGTCCGTGCTCGACGCGATCCTGCAGCCGGAGCTGTATTCCGAGCTCTACGGCGATTACTTTCACAAGGTCCGCATCGAGTACTACCCGCCGCGCGGCTACGCCAAGGAGGGCTGGGACAACATCGACATCTTCGGCTGGATCGGCCAGCCGATGCAGATCAAGATCGACTTCCTCTGCCGCGATTCGATCCTCGCGGCTCCGGTGGCCCTCGATCTCGTCCTCTTCCTCGATCTCGCGCAGCGCGCGGGCCTCTCGGGCATCCAGGAATGGCTGTCCTTCTACTTCAAGAGCCCGATGTCCCGGCCCGACCTGCGCCCGGAGCACGACCTCTTCGTGCAGCACCTGAAGCTTTCCAATACGCTGCGGATCCTCGTCGGGGAGGAAGTGCTCGACCACTCCGGCCTCGACTACTACGAGGGAAGCGCCGCGGAACCGTGACGCCGGCCGATCGGACGCGGACCCGGATCTGGATCGCGGCGAGCTTCGCGCTCCTCGCCTTCCCCCTGGTTCGGTGGGCGCGGGCTCCGGCGGGCGGGCGCCTCTTCCTTCCTCGCACGCCGCTCGACGGCATCCGGCCGGATCTGGCTCGCGAGTGGACGTTCCTCGACCAGGCCCGGCGCGCGTTGCCCGAGCGCTGCCGCTTCACCGTGCTCTCGCCGAATCTCTCGCGCGAGATGGACGGCTTCATGATGGCGATCGGGCTTCTGCCGGCGGCGTACCCGCGGCCATCCTCCTACTACGAGGCTCTGATGCGGCGCCGGCCGGCGGACGTCGATTACGTCCTGTACTACGGCGAGGGCGAGCCACGGGCGGATCTCCCGGGCTTCCGGCGCGTCTCCGTGCTCCCCGGAGGCGCGATCTTTCGCCGCGCGACGGCGACGCCGCCGGCGCCATGAAGGCCGTCCTCCTGTTCGCGGCCGGGCATCTGCTGCTTCTTCCGCTCGGCGCCTGGCTCGCGTTCCACCCGTCGCTGCGGCGCCAATCGCTCGGGGTCCGGCTCTCCGGCGCGCTCACCGCCGGCGCCGTCGGGCTGACGGTCGAAGCGATGGCGCTGACGGCGCTCGGCATTCGATGGACGCCGGCGCTTCTATGCGCGCCCCTTCTCGCCCTTTCCGCGGCCCTCGCATGGCGATGGGCCGGTCCGGATGTCGGGCCGGACGGTCCGGCGCGCGCGGCGCTTCGCGGACCCGCCGTCGCCCTCGCGTCCGCCGCATCGCTCCTCGCGCTCGCGCACCTGGGCGCGAGCCTCCTCACCGAGCGGGCCACGTCGGTCGACTACGTCTACTTCTGGGGCGTCAAGGCCGCACGTTTCGCGGCGGCGCGCTCGATCGACCCCGTGCTTCTCGGCTGGGAGTACTTCTTTCACGCCGTGCCGTCCTACCCGCCGCTCGTCCCGGTGGTCGAGGCGCTGCCCGCGATGCTCGCCGGCGGGATGGCATGGAAGACCGGGCCGCTCGCGGCCCTCTTCTGGTTCCTGGGAGCCCTTCCGGTCGTGTGGGCGGCGCTGCGGCGGAGGCTTCCGGAAGACGGGGCCGCGGCGGTCGCGGGATTCTGGACGGTCGCGCTCGCCCTTTCGCTCGTCTGGTCGTTCTCGGGAGGCAACGGCGAGGCGCCGCTCCTCTTCTTTCTCACGGTCGCCGGTGCCACCCTTCTTTGCGAGCGACCCGAGCGGGCGCAGGCGGACACCTCGCGCGCGCTCGTGGCGGTCGCCCTGGCCGGCGCGGCCCTCGCCAAGGTCGAAGGCCTCGTCGGCGCATTGCTTCTCGTCGCCGGCGTGGCGCTGCGCGACCGGCTGGCGGGCCGGCCGCAGGCTCTCGCCCGGGGCGCGGCGCTCGCCCTGGCGCCGGCCGCCGCCGTTCTCCTCTGGTTCGGCTTCCAGCGCGCGGTGGGGTTGCCGGTCGGCTACGCGGGGCACGGCTTCTTCTTCGATCTGCACTTCGAGAACGTCGGGAAGATCCTGGCGACGGCGCTCCAGAACCTGTGGGGCGGCACGGCCGGGCTGTCCTGGATCGTTCCGGCGGCGGTGCTGCTCCTGGCCCGATCCCGCCGCGACGCGCTGCCGGCATTCGCTCTCGTCGCCGGGACCTTCGCGTTTCTCCTCTTCGACTACCTCCACGACCCCGATCCCTCGCAGCGGATCGGCTGGACGTTTCCGCGCGTGACGCAGTCGGGCCTGTCGCTCTGGATCCTCGCGGCGGGGGTCGTGGGATTCCGCGCGCGCGTCGGCGGGGATTCGTAGGGGCGGGGCTCGACCCCGCCCGTTTACGACGGCTTTCGCTCCTCGTCGAGGTGGTCGAGCAGCTCCTGGCCGATCCGACGGGATACGAAGATCTGCTTCAGATAGTTGAGCGACGTGATCGCGAGCGGCACGCCCGCGGCGGAGAACGGCGCGCCGAAGGCCGCGAGCGCGAGATGCCGCGCCTTCTCGCCGCGTGTGAACTCCGGGTTCTTCAGGTCGAGCACGCTCCCGTAATAGCGGAAGACCATCCTGTAGACATCCGACAGGAGAGTCCGGAACCCCATCTCGCTGCCCCAGACGAAACACTCGCCGGTCCGGACTTTCGCCAGGAATTCGGCGGGCGTGTCCGCCTCGGCGACGGTGTAGACGAGCGCGAGCGGGCCGAGCGTGTGCGCGTCCGATCCCGCGACGAGGGAGACCGCGCCGCGCTTCTCCCGCACGACGGCCATGAGGTCCTCGACGAGGCGGTTGTGCTGGGACGCCATCGCGCCGTTCTTGACCTCGAAGACGTCGAACATCCGGAGCATCTCCTCGAAGTAACGCCGCGGGGAGTTGCGCATCCGGTAGTTCTGGAACATGTGGTTGGCGGAGGCCAGGATCCCCTCCTCCTTCACATAGGCGTGCAGGTCGTAGATGTCACGCCGGCGCTTCTGGATCTCCACGTGCTGCCGCTCGTCGATCCCGAAGACGTTCACGTGGATGCGCTGGCGCGTGTCCGGAAACCAGGTCTCGACCTCCTCGGAGATGAAGAAATCCGGCAGGTCGGGGTTCTTGTCGAGGAGGGCGAGGCAGCCGTCGATCGAGTCGTGGTCCGTGATCGTCACGAAATCCATGCCGCGCTCTTTCGCGATGCGGTAGACCTCCTCGGGACGGTTGTAGCTGTCGCGCGTGTTCGCGATGCGGAAGTACTTGAACGTCGAGTAGACGGAGTGGCAGTGCAGATCCGCCTTTTTGAAACGGCGGTCTCGGAACTTCTCGAGCGTCTCGGCGGGCGGATCCGGCATCGGATTTTCAGGGTCGCAAATCGTGTGCCGGCGTGTCAAACCCGCCGGCCCGCCGGGTCGCCCGGGCCCCCCGGGCCGTGTTAGTTTTCGCAGGAATGGGCCGTTTTCTGTTTCGCCTGGCCTATGGGGCGCTGCTCGTCCTGCTCTTCCTGGCGGGCGGCTGGTTCGTCTTTCGGCGCTCGATCGTGGGGCGGACCGTCACCGTCCCCGATCTCGCGGGGCACGACCTGGCCGAGGCCGGACGGCTCGCGGCGCGGGCCGGCCTCCGCGTCGAGAATGAGGGACGGCGCGCCCGCAACGACGACCGGATTCCGAGAGACCGCGTGCTCGCCCAGGAGCCCGAAGCGGGGTCTCTCGCCAAGCCGGCCCAGACCGTCCGGGTCGTCCTGTCGCTCGGGCCGCGGGAGCTCAAGGTGCCGGACCTGTCGGGCCTGCCGCCCCGCGCCGCGGCCCTGAAGCTCGCGGAGAGCTCGCTCACGCTCGGATCGACGTCGTGGTACCGCGACGCGCTCGCCCGGGTGGGGATCGTCGCCCAGGATCCCGAGCCCGACGCCGTCGCCGGCCGAAACGTGGCCGTCGCGGTGCTGACCAACCGCGGACAGCCCGAGACCCGGTTCGTGATGCCGGACCTGGTGGGCCAGGACGCCGACCGGATGAAGGCGCGGCTGGAAACCTTCGGCTTCCGGGTCGGCAGCGCGCGGTACGAGACCTACGAGGGCGTCGCGCCCAACACGATCCTCAAGCAGTTCCCGCCGGCGGGATTTCCTCTCGGTGGCCGCGAGGTGGTGTCCCTGACGGTCTCGCGTCCCGCCGAACCCGCGAGGTCGGC
>DATBFU010000048.1:0-24372 GCA_036558325.1 Thermoanaerobaculia bacterium
GGTATTCGGCCAGCACAACCTCCTGCGAGACGGATCGAAATGTCCCGTTTTCTCCAAGAGCGGTCAACCCCTGCCCCTCGAAACTCTCATCCGATCCCTTAGACGCCGGGCCGAGGCGTTTCGTTGGACTTCGAGGTCGGCCGGCCGGCCGGCGCCGCGCCGCTATTGACTTAACACCGCAAGAGGAAAAGACTGCCGGCAGACTTTACGCCGCTCTCGTTTCGATTTTTTGGGGGGAGGTATTGCGCATGCACCGACGATTGCGTTCGTCTGCCCTGGCGTTGGCTCTCTTCCTGGCTCTCGTTCCCCGGCTCTTCGCCCAGTCTCAGGCGACCACCGGAATCATCGAGGGCATCGTGCTCGATCCGGAGGGCGCGATCCGGCCCGGCGCGACGGTCGTCGTGAAAAACACGGCAACCAACTTCGAGCAGGCGCACATCACCGACGTCAACGGCCGTTTTCGTGCGCTGCAGCTGCCGCTCGGTCCCTACAAGGTCACGGTGACGCTCGAAGGATTCGCGACGTCGGTCCGCGAAGGCATCACCCTCATCGTCGGCCAGACGGTCAGCCTGACGCTGCGCCTCGAGGTCTCCGGCGTCCAGCAGCAGGTCTCGGTCAGCGCCGAGGCGCCGGTCGTCGCGACGAGCCGCACCGAGGGCTCGACGATCGTTCCCCAGGAGGCGGTCTCGAAGCTCCCGGAGCTCAACCACAACTTCATGGACTACACCAAGCTCACGCCGGGCGTCTCGGTGGTGCAGGGACCCGACGGCGACGAGCTCACGATCAACGGACAGAAGGGCATTCACAATAACGTCTCGGTGGACGGCGCGGACTTCAACAACCCGTTTTTCGGCGAGCAGCGCGGCGGGCAGAGGCCGCCGTTCACTTTCAACCTGGACGCGGTGCAGGAGGTCGTCGTCGTGTCCGACGGCGCCAACGCCGAGTTCGGGCGCTCCTCCGGCGGCTTCGTCAACGTCGTGACGAAGTCCGGCACGAACGACATCCACGCGAGCGCGCACTTCTATTACACCGACGACGCGCTCCAGGCGAAGGCGCCGGAGCCGGGCGGCGGTTTCGAGCCGAAGCCGGACTCCAACCGCTACCAGCTCGGCTTCACGCTCGGCGGTCCGCTCATGCAGGACAAGCTCTTCTACTTCCTGTCGGGCGACTATCAGAACGGCGACACGACCAAGCAGCTCGACCCGACCCGCATCGAGCAGCGCGTCGTGGACGCGTTCGCGGCGCTCGGCAGCCCGGACGAGAACGGGCCGATCACGCGCACGGACGACGCGCTGGCCCTTCTCGCCAAGCTCGACTGGCGCGCCTCGGACAAGCACCTGCTGACGCTGCGCTACGCCTACACCTGGTCCGAGCAGCAGAACGGCACGTTCGACGTGAACTCCTGGGGCCGCAGCGCGAACGCGGTCGAGAAGGATTTCTCGAAGGCCATCACGGGAAGCGCGCTCTCGACCTTCAACGCCAACCTCTCGAACGAGTTCCGCTTCCAGTTCGCCCGCGAGGACCGGCCCCGCCCCTACGACGGCCCGGACATCGTGGGCGAGGACCGGCCGCTGCCCGACACGGCGTTCGACTTCGTGAACTCGTACCGGTTCGGCGAGCCGTTCTTCATTCCGGTGCAGTACCACGACGATCGGT
Organism: Thermoanaerobaculia bacterium; assembly: GCA_036558325.1. Lineage (GTDB taxonomy): Bacteria > Acidobacteriota > Thermoanaerobaculia > UBA5066 > Gp7-AA6 > DATBFU01. The sequence continues at coordinate 1,657 of DATBFU010000048.1, forward strand.
CTCAATTCGTGGACAACGTCTCCTACTTCTGGGGCAATCACACGTTCAAGGGCGGCGTCGAGTTCAACCGGGTCGTCTCGGGGCAGACGTTCCTCGGATTCGCCAACGGTCGCTTCATCTTCAGCTCGACGGACGGCTTCCTGAACTACCTGAACAACCCGAACTACGTCGAGTGCAGCAACGGGTCGAGCTCGCAGAACGGTTCGTGCCCCTCGGGAACCACCGTCACCGGTCCGGTTCTCCTCTACCTCCAGCAGGCCGGCGCGAACGGCATCTCCGTCGAGGACGCCGGCACGCAGTCGATCGTCCAGAAGGAATGGGGCGTGTTTGCGCAGGACACCTGGCAGCCGACGCCGAACCTGACGATCAACCTCGGGTTGCGCTGGGAGGCCCAGATCGAGCCGCCGCTCATCACGCCGATCCCCGACCTCTTCTACGCGCCGTTCATCGGGCAGACGCGCGACGGGCAGGAGTTCCCGGGCGACGGCACGATCCCGTCGGACAAGAAGATGTGGCAGCCGCGGGTCGGCATCGCGTGGGACCCGACGAACGACGGCAAGACGGTCGTGCGCGCGACGTTCGGCATCTTCTACGCGCGCATTCCTGGCCTGAATCTCGCGTCCTCGCGCTCGACGGACGGCACCCGCGGCCAGAGCATCTACCGCGACAGCACCTTCCGGAACTTCGGCGGGCCGCTGCCGCCCCCCTACCCGGATCTCATCCCGAACGCGGACTCCGGCGCTCCCAACCATCCGGGCGTTTTCGTGTTCGACAAGAACTTCCAGAACCCGCGCACGACGGCATGGAGCGTCTCGGGCGAGCGCGAGGTCGTCCCGAACCTCTCGGTGCTGCTGCGCTACAACTGGGCCGACACGAAGCACCTGACCCGATTCGTGGACCGCAACGCCGCGGAGCTCGGGGCGCCTTGGTCCACCGGTCTCGGCGATGACGGCACCAACGGGATCGGGTCGCTCACGACGGTCGAATCGTCGGCCAAGAGCCGGTACTGGGGCCTGACCTTCGGCGCCACCAAGCGGTTCTCCGACCGCTTCGGTCTGCAGGCCACGTACACCTACTCGAAGGACAAGTCGGACGACGACAACGAGCGCGATCCGTTCACGTTCCGGTACGCGAAGATCTTCGAAGACCCCAACGACCCGACCGCCGAGTTCACGCAGGAGTACGGCTACTCCGACCGCGACCAGCGGCACCGGTTCCAGGGATGGCTCCTCTGGAAGATGCCGCTCGACATCGACTTCAACGCGAGCTACAGGTACCTGTCCGCCCAGCCGCAGTCGCTCACGGCGACCGGCGCGGTCGCGCAGACGCCGCAGGACCGCTGCGTCCCGTTCAGCGTGCCGGCGAACTGCTCCATTCCAGGACAGGAGGTCATCGAACGCAACACGGGGCGCAAGGACAACGCGCTCTCGATCTTCGACCTGCGCATCGCGCGCGTCTTCTTCTTCGGACAGCTCCAGGTCGAGCCCTCCATGGACATCTTCAATCTCTTCAACGCCAAGAACTTCCTCGTCCCGCAGACGACGAACCTGATCTTCAACTTCGACGGCACGGTCCGCTCGGGAGCGGGTGAGCCGCGGCGGTTCCAGTTCGGCATCCGTCTGGCCTGGTAAGAATCGGACATCGGATCGAATCCAAAGGGTCCCGGGCGCGCTGCCCGGGACTCTTTTTCATTCCGGCAGGGCGGCGGCGATCCGCCGCCCGAACCTCTCGGCGTCGCGGCGGATCTTCTCCGTGTCGAGCGTCTCGAGGCGGCGCTTCTCCATGAGCACGCGGCCCTCCACGACGACCGTCCGGACGGCGTCCGCCCGCGCCGCATAGACGAGATACGCGTAGGGATCGTAGAGCGGCACGGCGTTGGGCGCCGACGTCTCGACGACGATCAGGTCGGCGCGCTTGCCCGCTTCGAGCGACCCGAGCTCGCGCTCCCGGTGGAGCGCCGCGGCCGAGCCCATCGTGGCCATGCGCAGCACGGTCCGGGCGGGCGCCGCCGTCGGATCGAGCGCCGCGATCTTGTGCAGGCGCGCGACGCTCCCCATCTCGCCGATGAGATCGAGGTCGTTGTTGCTCGCGGCGCCGTCGGTGCCGAGACCCACGGGAACGCCGGCCGCGAGCAGCCGCGCGACCGGCGCGACGCCCGACGCGAGCTTCATGTTGCTCTCGGCGCAATGCGCGACGCCGGCCCCCGAGCGCGCGAGAAGGGCGATCTCCTCCTCGTCCACGACGACGCAATGCGCCGCCGTCACACGCGCGTCGAGGACGCCGAGCGCCGCCAGATGGCGAACCGGCGTCGTGCCGTAGCGTTCGCGCACCGCCGCGACCTCTCCGGCCGACTCCGCGAGATGCGTCAGGAGCGGCGCATCGTAACGCTCGGCAAGCCGCTGCGCCTTCCGCAGCGTCTCGGGCCCGGCCGTGTACGCCGCATGGGGGAAGAGCGCGGGCGTGACGCGCGCATGCCCGCGCCACCTCGCGAGCAGTCGCTCGGCGCGCGCGAGACCCGCCGCCGCGTCGGACGCATCGGGCGTCGCGCCGTCGAAGATCCCTTGCCCGGGAAAGGCGCGCAGACCCGCGGCGTCGGCGGCGCGCGCGACTTCGTCGGCATAGAGATAGCCGTCGGCGAACGCCGTCGTGCCCGAGGCGATCATCTCCCAGCAGGCGAGCAGCGCGCCGCAGCGCACGAATGCCGGCGACACGAAGCGCGCCTCGAGCGGAAAGATGTACTTCGTCAGCCAGGTCATCAGGTCGCGGTCGTCGCGCACGCCGCGCAGCAGCGTCATCGCGACGTGGGTATGGGCGTTGACGAGTCCCGGCAGGACGAGATGGCCGCGGGCCTCGATCTTCCGGCGCGCGCGAAAGCCCCGCTCGATCGTCCTCCGCGGCCCGACGGCCGCGATGCGCCCGTCGCGGACCGCGACTGCGCCGCTCGCGACGATCGTGTCCGCGGCGTCCAGAGTCAGGATCGCGCCGCCGAGGACGAGGAGGTCCGCGCGCTGCGACTCGCCGGCGGCGATCGCCGGCCGCCTCTTCTTCACTGCCAGCGGCGCCGGCGCTCCTCCTGATCCGGCGTCAGGGCGTCGATCGCGACGCCCAGGGTCTCGAGCTTCGTCCGCGCGATCTCGCGGTCGATTTCCGCCGGCAGATCGTGCACGCCCGGCGCGAGCTCTCCGCGATGCCGCGCGATGTGGTGGACGGCCAGCGCCTGCACCGCGAAGGAGAGGTCCATGATCTCGACCGGATGCCCGTCGCCGCCCGCGATGTTGACGAGGCGCCCTTCGCAGAGGAGGTTCAAGCGGCGGCCGTCGGCCATGCGGTACTCCGTGATCTGCCGGCGAACCTCGGTCTTCTTCTGCGCCAGCGATTCGAGCGCCGGCACGTCGATTTCGGTGTCGAGCCCGCCGGCGTTGGCGAGCACGGCGCCGTCCTTCATCCGTTCGAAGTGAGGACGCGCGAAGACGGCGTGCGTACCGGTCGATGTCACGAAGAAGTCGCCGAGCGCCGCCGCATCCTGAAGCGGCATGACCGCGAAGCCGTCCGCGATCGCCTCGAGCGCGCGCACGGGATCGATCTCGCAGACGACGACGCGGGATCCCAGGCCCGAGGCGCGTCGCGCGAGACCGCGCCCGCACCAGCCGTAACCGGCCACGACGACGGTCCGGCCCGCGAGGAAGAGATTCGTGAGCGCCATGATGGCCGTGAAGGTCGACTGCCCGGTACCGTACCGGTTGTCGAAGAGGTGCTTGCACATGGCGTCGTTGCCGGCGATCACCGGAAAGGTGAGCCTTCCCGCGCGCGCCATGTTCTTGAGCTTCGTGACGCCGGAGGTCGTCTGCTCGCTCGCCCCCCAGACGCCGCCGCGGCGGGCCGCCTGTGTCGTGTGGAGGATGCGCGTGAGCTCGCCCCGGTCGTCGACGAGGAGCACGGGGTCGTCTTCGACGGCGCGCGTCAGATTCGCCTCGAACTCCTCGGGCGAGGCGTCGCCGACGGAGAAGACCGTGACCCCCTCCTCGGCGACCGCGGCCGCGACGTCGTCCTGGACGTAGCCGGGCGCGGTGCCCGCGAGCGAGACCCGCGCGCCCGCGCGATGCAGCAGGAGCGTCAGGTACGCCGTCTTCGCCTCGAGGGGCACGCAGACGGCGATCGAGAGGCCGCGGAGGGTTCCGTCCGAGAGCCGCCGTTCGTACAGCGCATTCAGGACGGGCGAGTGCGACTCGACCCACCGGATCTTCCGCCGGCCCTCCGGCGCGAGTTTCGGATCCTTGACGATCGAAGCGCCCACCGCCATCACCGACCTCCCGCCGCCGCCTTCACCAGCCGACCGGCTTGCCCTTGTTCTGCTCGTCCAGCCACTTCTGCAGCGGCGCGAAGTAGTCCCGGATCGCCGCGCCGTCCATTCGCGTCTCCCCCGTGATCACCGCCAGCGCCTCCGGCCAGGGCTTGGAGCAGCCCATCGCGAGCATCTTCGCCAGCCGAGCGCCGGCCTCCTTGTTGCCGTAGATGGAGCACCGGTGAAGCGGCTCCCGGCAGCCCGCGGCCGAGGCGAGACCGCGGTGGAACTGGAACTGGAGGATGTCCGCGAGGAAATAGCGCGAATAGGGCACGCCCGCCGCCACGTGGTATTTCGCCCCGGCGTCGAAGTCCTGCTCGGTCCGAGGCTCTTTCGGCGCGACGCCCTGGTACTTGCGCCGCAGCTCCCACCAGGTCCGGTTGTAGTCCGCCGGCGTGATCTCGCCCGCGAACACCTTCCACCGCCACTGATCGATGAGGAGGCCGAAGGGCAGGAACGCGACTTTGTCGAGCGCGCGCGAGAGCAGGAGACCGATGTCCTTCGAGGCGTCCGGCGCCTTGTCCTTGTCCAGCAGGCCGATCTTCACGAGGTACTCCGGCGTGACGGACAGCGCGATCGTGTCGCCGATCGCCTCGTGGAAGCCGTCGTTGGCGCTGTCGCGGAAGAGGAACGGCAGCGTGTTGTACGCGCGCTGGTAGAAGTTGTGGCCGAGCTCGTGATGGATGGTCGTGAAGGCCTCCGCCGTGATGTCGATGCACATCTTCAGACGGAGATCGTCCACGGAGTCGACGTCCCATGCGCTCGGGTGGCAAACGACGTCGCGGTCGCGCGGCTTGACGAAGAGCGATCGCTCCCAAAACGTCTTCGGCAGCGGATCGAACCCGAGCGACGTAAAGAAGCTCTCGCCGTAGCGCACCATCGGAATCGGCTCGGCGTGGCGCGCCTTCAGGATCTCCGTCAGGTCGAAGCCGCGGTTGGATCCCGCCGGCGCGACGAGCGGATACACGTTGCTCCAGTCCTGCGCCCAGACGTTGCCGAGCAGGTGGGCGGGAATCGGGCCCGACGCCGGGACGGCACCGCCGTACTTCTCGCGCAGTTTCCAGCGGACGTACGCGTGGAGCGAAACGTAGAGCGGCCGCACCTGCTCCCAGAGACGGTCGAGCTCCCGCGCGAAGTCGGCCGGCGGCATGTCGTACTTCGCGCGCCACATCGCGCCGGAGTCGGCGAAGCCGAGCTCCCGCGCCCCCTTGTTGGCCAGCTCGACGTAGCGCTCGAACGGCTTCTTGAGCGGCGGCGCGATCGTGTGCCAGCCCTCCCAGACGTCGTACAGCCGCTTCGGGTCGCGGCTCTCCGCCATGATCTTGGTGATGTCCTCGAGGTCGAGGCACTGGTCCGATCCCTTCGGGCAGTACTTGCCTTTCCCGTAGGCGCCTTCGAGTGCCGCCGCGATGCGCGTCAGCTCCTCGCCCTCCTTCGGGTCCTCGGGCGCGGCGAGCGTGAGCGCGTTCTTCAAGAGATCGAGCTTCCGGGCCACGTCGGCGGGAAGCGTCAGCCCGGAGAACCGCGCCGCCTGCTTCCCGTAGGCCGCGGTGGCCGCGATCAGCTTCTCGTTGGCCTGCGCCGACAGAATCTCCGTGTCGTCGGTGATGAACGTCGAATGGACCCACGACGCGCGGCTGGCGTTCGTCGAAAGGACCAGCAGGTTCGCCTCCGCGTCGGCGAGGAAGGTTCGGGCGTCTTCGACGGTCGGCGTCGCCGGCTTCGGCGGGACCTGCGCCATGGCCGGGCGGCTAGATCCGGCGGGCCCGAGAGCGGCCGCCATCACGGCCACCGCGGCGACGACGGGAACGAACGGAACTCGGCGGCATCGCATGAAGATCTCCCGGATGACGGATCGGCTTACGAGTCACGCCGCGCTGTTATATCCCGGCGCGCGCGGACCGGCTAACCGCTCCGCACGAAATCGATGAAGCCCCGCTCGACGTCGGTGCCGATCAGCTTCACGCGGAGCCGGTCGCCGACCTCGAGGCCCTCCCATCCCTGCACGAGCTTTCCCTCGACCGGAGGCGCGAAGACGCGAACCCACGTTCCCTTCTCCGAAGCGCCGGTGACGACGCCGTCGTACCGCTGACCGAGGCGGTTTTCAAGAAGCAGCGCCGCCGCGGACTTTCGCACCTGGCGCTCGACTTTGTCCGCCGCATCCTCCATCTCGGTGCAGTGCAGCGCGAGCGGCTCGAGGTCCGCGGCCGAGTACGGCGGCTTGCCCCCGGCGAGCGCCGCCTTGAGCAGCCGCTGGGTCAGCAGGTCCGGATAGCGCCGGTTGGGCGCCGTCGAGTGGGTGTAGTCGCGCACCGCGAGCCCGAAGTGGCCGGCGGCGGTCTGACCCGGCCGCTCCACCACGTATTCCCCGGCGCCCATGAGCTTGATGATGACGAGCGAGAGATCCGGAAAGCGCAGCGGATCGGCCTTGCGCCGCCGCGACAGGAAGCCTTCGAGAGCCTTGCTGTCGGGCTCCGGCGGGAGCGACTCGCCGTTTTCCGCGGCGACCTTTACGATCTTCTGCCATCGCTCGGGAGATCGCACGACGCGGCGGAGCGACGCGATGCCTTTGTCGGCGAGGAAGCGCGCGGTGATGCCGTTGGCGGCGATCATGAAGTCCTCGATCAGCTCGCGGGCGCGGTTCTTCCGCTCGACCTTCAGGTCCACGACGCGGTCCCCGTCGAACAGCGCCCGCGGCTCGATCGTCTCGAGCTCGAGCGCGCCGCGCTCGTACCGGAGCGCCCGCAGTTTCTGCGCGACGGCGTCCTGGATCCGGAGCTGTTGGGCGAGCTCCGACGACGCGCCCGCGCGGCCCGGCATCGCGGCCTTTCCCTCGAGCGCCGCGCCCACCGCGTCGTAAGCGAGCTTGGCCTGGTTGCGCACGGCCGCCCGCGCGACCCCGGACGACGAGATCTCTCCGTCCGACTCGACGACCATGTCGACGACGACCGCGGAGCGGTCCGTGTCCTCGTTCAGGGAGGTGAGATTCGTCGACAGCTTTTCCGGCAGCATCGGGAAGATCGTCGGCGCCGTGTAAACGGACGTCGTGTTGTGCCGCGCGTGCGCGTCGACCGCAGAGCCGTCCTTCACGAGCGCGTCCACGTCGGCGACCGCGACGCGGATGCGGACCGCGCCCTTCGGCAGCTCCTCGGAGCACGAGAGCTGGTCCAGGTCCCGCGAGTCGTCGTTGTCGATCGAAACCCAGGGCAGCTTTCGCAGATCCGCGAGCCCGGCCGACGGCGCCGGGGCGGGATCGCGCATCCGGTCGAGCTCCGCGAGGGCGTCGCGGGAGAAGTCGGGCCAGAGACCTCGCTCGACCATCGCCCGGCGGGCGATCTCCTTCAGGTCGCTTCGGTGCGATCCGCCCGCCGGCACGGCCGGAGTCTAGCAGCGGCTGCCGTCGGAACTAAGATTCGACGATGGCCGGATCGGATGCCGGCGCCGTCCCTTCGCCGAGAGCCGCACCGGCGCGCTCCACGCGCTTTTACGCCGGCCTCTCGATCGCGGCCGCTGTCGCCACGATCACGCTCAAGGCGGCGGCGTGGCGTATCACGGGCTCGGTGGGCCTGCTCTCCGACGCGGCGGAGTCCCTCGTCAACCTCGCCGCGTCTTTGATCGCCCTGTGGGCGCTCACGGTGGCTGCGCGGCCGGCCGACGAGCTCCACGCCTACGGATACACGAAGGCCGAGTACTTCGCGAGCGGCGCGGAGGGACTCCTGATCCTCGCGGCCGCCTTCGGAATCGCGGTGACGGCATGGGAGCGCTGGCAAGATCCCCGGCCCCTGACCGACGCCGCGATCGGTATCGCCGTGGCCGCGTCGGCGTCGGCCATCAACGGCGCCGTGGCCGCGATCCTTCTGCGGGCCGGACAACGACTCCGATCGATCGCGCTGCGCGCGGACGCGCGGCACCTCCTGACCGACGTCTGGACCTCCCTCGGCGTCATCGCGGGAATCGCGCTCGTCGCCGCGACCGGATGGCGCCGACTCGATCCATTGATCGCGTTCGCCGTCGCGGTCAACATCGTGTGGACCGGCCTGCGCCTCGTCCGCGAGACGGGGCTGGGCCTGCTCGACGTCTCTCTTCCCGACGCGGATCGCCGGGAGGTGGCGGCGGCGCTCTCGGAGTTCCAGGCCCAGGGAATCCTTTTCCACGCGATCCAGACGCGCGTCGCAGGCGCTCGCCGCTTCGTCTCGATGCACGTCCTCGTGCCGCGCGACTGGACGGTGCAGCGCGGCCACGATCTCTGCGAGAAGGTCGAGGCCGCGGTGCGGAAAGGCCTGCCGCAGACGACGGTCTTCACGCACCTCGAGCCCCGGGAAGATCCGATTTCCTGGGACGACCGGGGCCTCGACCGCGATCCGAGCCCTTAGAATCGGGTCCGGGGGTTCCCCATGAACCAGAAAACGCGCGGCATCGTCCTGGCGCTCGCCGGCGCCGTCGCGCTCTCCTGCGCCCCTTCGCCCGCACAGCCGCCGCGGTCGGCCGCTTCGCCACAACCGAGCCATCCGGGAACCGCCGCGGTCTCGCTCGAGGACGTCGTCACGACGAGCCCTCCGGTGTTCGGCTCCTCGTCCGCGCCGGCGCCCGAGCCGACTCCGGCCGACGGGGCCTCGCTCGATCGCCTCCTCCAGGCGCTCTACGACGGCGTCTCGCACACCGCGGACGCCGAGCCGAACTGGGAGCGTCTGGCGCCGCTCTTCGTCCCCGGCGCGCGTCTGACGCCTCCCAAGCCGCCCGGCGACGCGCGGTGGGTGGCGCTCTCGTTCGACGAGTTTCGCGACGCCGTTCGAAAAGGAATCGCGTCCCGCCGCGCGGACGGGAAGCCCGCCGGATTCTTCGAGCGCGAGATCGGGCGGGAGACGCACGACTATGGCAACGTCACGGACGTCCTTTCCGCTTACGAGGGGCGCTTCCGCGCCGACGACCCGAAGCCTTTCATCCGCGGTGTGAACTTCCTCCAGGTCGTGCGGGCGGGCGAGCGCCTGGCATTCGTTTCGATCGTCTGGGACACCGAGCGCCCCGAGAATCCGATCCCGGAGCGCCTGCTGCCTCCGTCCGCAAACTAGAATCGCCGGGTGAGCCTCCTCCGGCGCCCGGGCGTCGGCTATCCGGCCGCGGCGCTGCTCGTCGTCGCGACCGTCGGCCTGCTCAAGGTCTTCCACGGCCTCACCGATTCGACGGTGGCGCTCGTCCTCCTCCTCGCCGTATTCCTCTCGGCGTGGATCTGGCAGAGCGGGCCCGGGGTCCTCGCGGCGCTCCTCGCGACCGCCGCGTTCAACTTCTTCTTTATTCCGCCCCTCTACACGTTCACGATTCAGGATCCGCGAAACGTCGCCGCCTTGTTCGTCTTCCTCGTCTCGGGTCTTCTCATCGGGCGCCTGTCGGCGCTCGCCCGCCGCCGTCTCGAGCTCGTCGAAGCCGAGCGCCGGGACCTCGCGGCCCTCACCCGCCTCTCGCAGGCCTTCCTCGCGGACACCAACCGCGAATCGCTCCTCGGCGTCGCGGTGGACCGGCTGCGCAACGCGCTCCAGGCCGAGCGCATCTCGCTCTGGCTCGCCGACGAGCACGGCGGCATCGCCGAGGCGGCCTCGACGCCCGGCACCGCCGTCCGCTCCGACCTCGTCGAGCTCGCCTGGAAGCAGGGCAATTCCGCGGCCTTCCCGTCGGAGCTCGGCGGCACGGACATCTATCTGCCGGTTCCCGTCGGAGTCCAGCGGGCCGGGGTCCTCGTCGCGCGCGGCCTGCGTTCGAGCGAGCGCATGGCCGAGGCGTGCGCGCAGCTGCTCGGCCTCGCTCTCGAGCGCGAGCGGTTCCTGGCGCTCGCGCGAGCGGCCGAGGAGACCAAGGCGAGCGATCAGATGAAGTCGACGCTGCTCGCCGCGCTCGCGCACGACCTGAAGACGCCGGTTGCCGCGGCGCGCGGGGCGGTGGAAAACTGGGCCGCCTCGGCGGGACCCTCGGAGTCGGCCGGGCTCGCCCTCGATCAGATGAAAGCCCTCTCGCGACGGATCGACGAGCTGATGGAGGTCGTGCGCCTCGATTCGGGCGTGGCGCGGCCGCGCCGCGAGATCGTCGCCGCCGAGGAGATCGTCGAGGCGGCCGTGGCGCGCTTCGGCGACGCCCTCGCCGACCACTCGCTCCTGCTCGAGCCGCAGCCGGATGCCCTGGTCGAGGTCGATCCGGGACAGGTCACCGAGGCGCTCGGCCACGGTCTCGAGAACGCCGCGGGCTACTCGCCTCGGGGCTCGCGGATCCAGGTCCGCGTGGAAGCGGACGCGGACACCGTCCGGCTGCAGGTCCTCGACACCGGTCCGGGGATCGATGACGCCGATCGGGAACGGGTCTTCGAACGGTTCGTACGGCTTCCGGCGGCGGAACGCACTCCCGGCAGCGGTCTCGGCCTCTCGATCGCGCGGAGTCTCGTGGCGATGAACGGGGGTCGCGTATCGCTCGCGGCGGCGCCGGGCCGCGGGACGCTCTTCGAGATCGCCCTTCCGAGGGCGCGCCGATGAGCCGCGTTCTCGTGGCCGACGACGACGGCGCGATCCGAAAGGTCGTCCGCGACGCTCTCGAACGTTCCGGCCACGAAGTCGAGACGGCCGCCGACGGCGAGGAGGCTCTCGCCCGATTCGACGAAGGCGCCTTCGACCTCGTCGTCGCCGACTGGAATATGCCCGTGCTCGACGGGTTCGAGCTCGTCCGGCGAATCCGGAAGCGTGCGCAGGTACCGATCCTGATGTTGACGGTCCGCTCCGAGGAGCGGGACAAGGTCCGGCTGCTCGACGCGGGCGCGGACGACTACGTGACCAAGCCGTTCGGCGTCGCGGAGCTCGTGGCGCGGGCCGCCGCCCTCCTGCGCCGGCGACCGGGCCTCGCGGAAGCGCCGGCGGTCTTCCGCTTCGGGCGCGTCGAGTTCGACCGCGAGGCGAGGTCGGTCCTCCGGGACGGCCGGCCCGTGCACCTGACGCCGACGGAGTTCTCCCTCTTGAGCGCGCTCCTCTCCAAGCCGGGAGCCGTCTGGACGCACCGCCAGCTGATGGGGGCCGTCTGGGGCACGACCGCGGGAGTCAGCAGCGACACGCTCCGCGTCCACATGGGCAGCCTGCGCCGCAAGCTCGAGCCCGATCCCGACCGGCCGCGCTACATTCGGACGGAGCCCTGGGTCGGCTACCGGTTCACGCCCGAGAGCGCGGAGGGAAAAAGGGCCTCCACGCGACGGGATTCCTTGCCGCCGGGCTGAGGGGGCAGATCCCGACTCTGATCAAGGAGAACCCTCCGCCCGCGCACGGCAGTCTGAGGTTGCCTTCTTTCGACAATCTTTCGGTACTCCTGCGGACTTCTTTGTGCTCCGCCCCCCAGACTCCTCCTCTGTCAGGAGGAGATCGTGAGGTTTTCCGCAACAAACAAGCGCGAGCGCGCCGCAAGGATGTACGCGGGTCTCGCCGCGGTCGGTCTGGCGGGCGGACTTCTCGCCGGGGCCTCCGCGTCCGGACCGGTGTCTCGGGCGGTGTTCGTGGTCCTCGGTGTTCTCGTGTATCTCGCCCACGGATCGCTCGCCGCGCGCCTGCGGATCGGCCCCCGAATTCGCCGCGACGCGAGTCCGTTTCCGCCGCGGCGTCCGGCCTCTCCCGCGCCAGCCGCACCCGTGACCCGGTCGGTTTCGAGCTTTCGGGCAGGGCCCTGGCCGCGGGCGGTCGGGCTCCTCCTCCTGATCGGCGCCGCCGCCGTGCCCGCGAAGGCGCAGCAGACGATCTTCAACGTGCCGAGCGGCGACGTTCTGGACAAGGGCAAGGCGTATCTCGAGGCGGACGCGCTCGTGCGCCCGGAGGACCCGAACTTCGCCGTCTTCACGGGGCGGGGCGTCTATGGTTTCGGCGCGAACATCGAGGCCGGCGTCAACTTCGGCGGCTTCGTCACTCCCGGACGCTCCGTGCCGATCGCGACGCCCAACCTGAAGTGGCAGCCCTGGCACAACGACAAGCTCGCCTTCACGACCGGCGTCTTCGGGCTCTTCTATCTCCGCGGCTCGAAGGACGGCGATCCGGCAGTGCTCGGGTACGGAGAAGCCTCGTACAAGCTGCCCACGAACACCCGCCTGACCGCCGGCGGGTACTGGGCCTCCTCCGGCTACGCGGCGGCGGATCCCCAGGCCGGCGCGTTGATCGGCTTCGAGCAGAAGGTCAACGACCACCTGAACTTCATCGCCGACTGGATCAGTGGAAAGAACGGCCTCGGATACTTCACGCCGGGGGTCTCGGTACCGCTCGACGCCTGGACGATCTATCTTGGCTACTCTTTCAAGAACGGCGATTCCAGGGGCAACGCGATTCTGTTCGAGCTCGGTTTCACGTTCTGAGGAGGACGTCCGATGTGGGACCTGATTTTTCTCGCGGTCACCGTCTTCCTGTTCTGGATCTCCGTCATCTACACGCGGCGCTGCGACCGCATCTGAGGGAGGACGCCATGGGATGGGAAGACATTCTCGGACTTATCGTGAGCGCCGGCCTGCTCTGGTACCTGCTGCGGGCCATGCTCCGGGCGGAAAAGGTCTGACGCCATGACGACCATCAACTTCGTCGAGATCCTCGTCTATCTGGCGATCATCGTCGCCCTCACGCCGCTCCTCGGCGGCTACATGAAGCGGGTGTTCTCCGGCGAGCGCACTTTTCTCGACCCGGTTCTCCGGCCGGTCGAACGCGGCATCTACCGGATCTGCGGCGTCGATGCCTCGAAGGACCAGGGGTGGATCGACTGGACCGTGACGATGTTGATCGTCAACGCGGCCTCGCTCGTCATCCTCTACGGGATGCAGCGGCTCCAGAAGTTCCTGCCGTTCAACCCGAACGGCTTCGGGGCGGTCTCGCCGGACTCGTCGTGGAACACCGCGGTCTCCTTCACGACAAATACGAACTGGCAGGGCTACTCCGGCGAATCCACGATGTCCCACTTCACACAGATGGCCGGCCTCGCCCTGCACAACTTCCTTTCCGCGGCGACGGGAATCGCCATCGCCGTGGCGGTGATTCGCGGAGTCGCCCGCGAGAAGGCGAACGGCATCGGCAATTTCTGGTACGACTGCACGCGCGCTCTCCTCTGGGTGCTGCTGCCGATCTCTTTCGTCGGCGCGCTCTTTCTCGTCTCGCGCGGCGTCGTGCAGAATTTCCGGGCGGACGTCGCGGTCAGGACCGTCGAAGGCGCCGAGCAGAAGATCGCGCAGGGCCCGGTCGCCTCCCAGGAGGCGATCAAGGAGCTCGGCACCAACGGCGGCGGCTTCTTCAACGCGAATTCCTCGCACCCCTACGAAAACCCGACGCCCGGCACGAATTTCGTCGAGATGGTCCTGATCTTCACGGTCGGGGCGGGCCTGACCAATACGCTCGGCCGCATGACCGGATCCGTGAAACACGGTTGGGCGGTCTTCGGGGCGATGGCGCTGATGTTCCTGGTCGGCGCCTTCGTGGCCGAGATCGCCGAACAGCGGGGCAACCCGATCCACCAGAAGCTCGGGGTGGCAGCCCTTCCCACGGCCGGAGGGACCGGCGGCAACATGGAGGGCAAGGAAGTCCGCTTCGGCATCGGGGACTCCGCCCTCTTCGCCACGATCACGACGGACGCCTCCTGCGGCGCCGTCAACTCCTGGCACGACTCGTTCACCCCGATCGGCGGCCTCGTGCCGCTCGCCAACATCGCTTCCGGCGAGATCATCGTCGGCGGCGTGGGCGCCGGCCTCTACGGCATGTTCCTCTTCATCGTCCTGTCCGTCTTCATCGCGGGACTGATGGTCGGCCGCACGCCCGAGTACCTCGGCAAGAAGATCGAGGCGCACGAGGTCAAGCTCGCGATGCTCTCGGTCCTGATCCTGACTCTCTGCATCCTGGGCTTCACCGCCGCGGCCTCGGTGCTCCCGGCCGGCCTCTCGTCGCTCAACAACAAGGGACCGCACGGCTTCTCGGAGATCCTCTACGCCTTCGAGTCCGGAGCCGGAAACAACGGTTCCGCATTCGCGGGCTTGAACGCCAACACGCTCTTCTACAACACGACGCTCGGACTCGACATGTTCTTCGGCCGCTTCTTCATGCTGATTCCGATCCTCGGGATTGCCGGCTCGCTCGCAGCCAAGAAAAGGGTTCCCGAGTCCGTCGGCACCTTCCCGGTGACGGGTCTGCTTTTCGCGGTCCTGCTCGTCAGCGTCGTCGTGATCGTCGGGGCGCTGACGTTCTTCCCCGCCTTCTCGCTCGGCCCCATCGTGGAGCACTTGCTGATGAAGGCTGGAACTCTGTTCTGAGGAGGATGCCCATGGCTCATCCCCGACGCACGGCATTTTTCGATCGCGCGATCCTCCGGGCCGCGATCGGTGACTCGTTCCGAAAGCTCGATCCGCGTCTCCAGGCGCGCAATCCGGTCATGTTCGTCGTGCTCGTGGGGGCGGTCCTCGTCACCGTGCTCCTCGTGCGCGACGTCGGCCGCGGCCGAGACGTCCTCTTCAACCTTCAGATCGCGCTCTGGCTCTGGTTCACCCTTCTCTTCGCCAATTTCGCCGAGGCAATGGCCGAAGGGAGAGGCAAGGCGCAGGCGGCGGCCCTGCGCCGAGGCCGGACCGAGACGATCGCGCGCCGGCTGACCCGCAAGGGAGAGGAGCCGATTCCCGCGACGAGCCTCCGCAAGGGCGATCGGGTCGTGGTCGAGGCCGGGCAGATGATTCCCGGAGACGGCACGGTCGTCGAGGGGATCGCGTCGGTGGACGAGTCGGCGATCACCGGCGAGTCGGCCCCGGTCATCCGGGAGTCGGGAGGCGATCGCTCGGCGGTCACGGGCGGCACGCGTGTTCTCTCGGACCGCATCGTCATCGAGATCTCGTCGAATCCCGGCGAGACGTTCCTCGACCGGATGATCGCTCTCGTCGAAGGCGCCTCGCGTCAGAAGACGCCCAACGAGATCGCCCTCTCGATCCTGCTCGCCGGTCTCACGATCGTCTTCCTGATCGCCACCGTGACGCTGCGGCCCTTCGCGCTCTACGCGAGGGGCGTCGCGACGACGCCGGTCTTGATCGCGCTCCTCGTCTGCCTGATCCCGACGACCATCGGTGGCCTGCTCTCCGCGATCGGGATCGCCGGGATGGACCGGGTTCTCCAGCACAACGTCCTCGCGATGTCCGGCCGCGCCGTCGAAGCCGCGGGCGACGTCAACGTGCTGCTTCTCGACAAGACCGGGACGATTACTCTCGGCAACCGTCAGGCCACCGAGTTCTTTCCGGCGCCGGACGTGCTTCCCGGCGATCTCGCCGAAGGGGCGCAGCTCTCATCGCTCGCCGACGAGACTCCGGAGGGACGGTCGATCGTCGTGCTCGCCAAGGAACGCTTCGGGCTGCGTGCCCGGCGCGTCGAAGGAATGCATTTCATTCCCTTCAGCGCGACCACTCGCATGTCGGGGGTGAACCTCAACGGACGGCAGATCCGAAAAGGGGCGGGGGACTCCGTCGCCGAATGGGTCCGCTCCCAGGGAGGAAAAATCGAGCCGGCCGTTTCCGATCTGCTGAACCGAATCTCGGCCGAAGGCGCGACGCCGCTGCTCGTCGCCGATGGACATCGCGTGCTCGGCGTTGTGGCACTGCGCGACATCGTCAAGGCCGGGATGAAGGACCGCTTCGACCGGTTGCGGGCGATGGGTATCCGAACGATCATGATCACGGGCGACAACCCCCTGACCGCCGCGGCCATCGCCCGCGAGGCCGGCGTGGACGACTTCCTGGCTCAGGCGACGCCCGAGCAGAAGCTCGCGCTCATCCGCAAGGAGCAGGAGGGCGGGAATCTCGTCGCCATGACGGGGGACGGCACGAACGACGCCCCGGCGCTCGCGCAGGCCGACGTCGGCGTGGCCATGAACACGGGAACCCAGGCGGCCCGCGAAGCGGGAAACATGGTGGATCTCGATTCGAATCCGACAAAACTGATCGAGGTCGTCGAGATCGGAAAACAACTGCTGATGACGCGGGGCTCGTTGACGACCTTTTCCATCGCCAACGACGTGGCCAAGTACTTCGCGATCCTGCCGGCGATGTTCGCGGCGACCTATCCGGCCCTGAACGCTCTGAACGTCATGCGGCTCGGCAACCCGAAGTCGGCCATTCTTTCGGCGGTCATCTTCAACGCCCTGATCATCATCGCGCTCATTCCCCTCGCGCTGCGGGGAGTCAAGTACCGGCCGCTCGGGGCCGCGCGGATTCTCACCCGTAACCTCTGGATCTACGGCGTCGGCGGCGTCGTCGTGCCGTTTCTCGGTATCAAGGCGATCGACTGGATCGTTCTCGCGCTCCATCTGGCATGAGGAAAGCATCATGAAGCTCATCCTTCGTTCGACCATCTATGTCGTCGTTCTGACCGTGCTCTTCGGGGGGGCTTATCCGGCGGCCGTGACCGGCGTGTCCCGTATCTTCTGGAAGGAGAAGGCTGACGGCTCCTTCGTGACCGCCGGCGGCCGGGTCGTGGGCTCGGAGCTCATCGGCCAGAACTTCAAGGGCCCCATGTACCTGCATCCTCGCCCCTCTGCGGCCGGCAAGGACGGCTACGATGCCACCGCTTCCGCGGGGACCAACAAGGGATCGACCGACGCGGATCTCGCGAAGGCGATCACCGCGGCCGTGGCTGCGGCTCGGGAGGACCGACCGGGCGAGAAAGGTCCCGTTCCGGCGGACCTCGTCACCACTTCGGCATCGGGCTTCGATCCGCATCTCTCCCCGGACGCCGCCCTGTGGCAGGCGGCGCGCATCGCGAAGGCGCGCGGCGTCTCCGAGGAGAAGGTGGCCGAGATCATCCGCCGGCACATCGAGCCGCGAACCCTCGGCCTGCTCGGAGAGCCGCGCGTCAACGTTCTGCTGACGAACCTCGATCTCGACCGGACGATCCGGCGTCCTTAGACGCTCGCAATGAAGCCCGTCTTCGGCGGGAAACTCTAAGATCTCTCGATGCTGCCGCAAGAAGGCCCGAGAAGTTCCCCGGACGTCTTCCTGCGGCTTCTCGAAAAATCCCGCCGCGGCAAGCTCAAGATCTACATCGGCCACGCGGCGGGTGTCGGCAAGACGTACCAGATGCTCGAGGATGCCCAGGTGCTGAAGAAGCAGGGCGTGGACGTCGTCGCCGGCGTCATCGAAACCCATGGCCGTGCCGAAACCCTCGCAAAGATCGGCGACCTCGAAGTCATCCCGAGCCGCCGCGTCCTGTACAAGGACAAAGCGCTCGAGGAGATGAACCTGCCGGGGATCCTCGCCCGCCGGCCCGAGGTCGTGCTGGTGGACGAGCTCGCGCACACCAACGTGCCCGGCGTCGAGAACGAGAAGCGATATCAGGATGTCGAGGACATCCTCGCCGCCGGGATCGCCGTCATGACGACCGTCAACATCCAGCACTTCGAGTCCGTCCAGGAGATCGTCTCGCGTGTGACGGGCGTCGAAGTCAGGGAACGGGTACCCGACCGGCTTCTGCGCCACGCCGACGCCGTCGTCAACGTCGATCTTCCGTCCGAGGAGCTCATCGAACGCCTCCGAGCGGGAAAGATCTACCCGGCCGAGCGCGTTCCGACCGCTCTGCAGAATTTCTTCACCGAGGAGAACCTGGCTTCCCTCCGCGAGCTCGCGATGCGCCAGATCGCCGACCGCCTCGAAGCGGAGCGCCGGGGCGTCGATCGCTCGGCCGCCGCGGAGCCCGTCGGCGCCAAGGCCATGGTGGCCATCTCGTCCAACCCCGACACGACGCGTCTGCTGCTGCGGCGCGCCTCGGCGATCGCGGGGCGCCTGAACACGAACTGGTACGCCGTTTATGTGCGGACGAAGCGGGACAGTCCCCAGCGGATGGACGCCCGCGAGCATCGGCTCCTGTCCGAGAACGTGACGCTCGCCATGGAGCTCGGCGCCAAGGTCGTCTGGCTTTCGGGAGAGGACGTCGCGCAGGAGCTCCTCCGCTTCGCGAACGAGCAAGGTGTGACCCTCGCGATCTTCGGGAAGAGCCGGCGGCCAGGACCCCTGCGCTTTTTTCGCAAGAGCCCGATCGACCGGTTCGCGAGCGTCGGCACGGGCATCGACGTCTACGAGATCGAGACGCGAACCGTCTGAGCGCGGACGCCCGCCGGACGTCTCACCCCCCCCACTTGAGAGCGCCCGCCGACGGGCCTATGCTCATCGCACGCAACCATTTGCAGATCGCCTGCGCGACCTTGCCTCGGAAGGAGGAGTGGGATGAAGTCCGTCAACTGGGGTCGAGTCATCCTCGGCGGAATCCTCGCCGGCGTCGTGATGAATATCTCGGAGTTCGTCTTGAACGAGGTCGTTCTCAAGAAAGCCAACGAGGACGCGATGAAGGCCCTCGGCAAGACGATGCCGGAATCGGGAGGAACGATCGGCGTCTGGATCGTGCTCGGCTTCGTGATCGGCATCGCGGCGGTCTGGCTGTATGCCGCCATTCGCCCGCGCTACGGCGCGGGGCCCGGCACGGCCGTCAAGGCAGGCATCGCGGTTTGGGTCCTCGGATCGTTGTACATGACGATCGTCTTCTGGAACCTGGGCCTCTACCCGATGAACTTCCTGATCCTGATCTGGACCCTCGTCGAGGCGATCGTCGCGACCGTGGCCGGCGCGTGGCTGTACAAGGAGGAGGCGGCGGCGCTCTAGAGACCGATCCGAATCTCCTCGCCGCGGCCCCGAGGTAGGGGCGGCCCTCGCGGCCGCCCGGCAACCGCGGGGGCGGGGTCGAGCCCCGCCCCTACGACGTCTTCGCCCCCGGCCCCTTCAAGGCCCGCCCCGGCTTGGCGCCCGTGTGCTCGCCGTCCTTCAGGACGGCCACGCCGTTGACGAAAACGTGGCGCACGCCGACGGCGTACTGGTGCGGCTTCTCGTAAGTTGCCTTGTCGGCGATCGTGGCCGGATCGAAGACCACGACGTCGGCGTACATCCCGGGCTGCAGGAAGCCGCGGTGGTCGAGGCCGAGATTCGTGGCCGGCAACCCCGAGAGCCGGCGGATCGCTTCGGGAAGCGTCGTCACCTTCTCCTCGCGGACGTACTTGCCGAGGAAACGCGCGAAGTTCCCGTAGGTCCTCGGGTGCGCCGACGACTTCAGGAACACGCCCTCGGGCGCCATCGAGCCCGCGTCGGAGCCGAAGGACACCCACGGGAGCCTCAATTGCTTCGCGACGTTCTCCTCCGACATGAGGAAGAAGAGCGCGCCGATCTGTCCCTTCCCCTCGGCGACGAGATCGAGCGTCGTCTCGACGGGATCCTGCTTCCGGTCGCGGGCCACCTCGGAGAGCTTCTTGCCCGTCAGCGGCTTCTGCTTCTCCTCGGCGAACTCGACGAGCAGAATGCCGTCGGGTCCCGCCGCGCGGTACAAGTTTTCCCAGCCCTTGCCGGGCTCGCGCATCTCGCGCGCGATGCGGGCGCGCGTCGGCGGATCGGCGAGCCGCTTCATGAGCTCCGGCGTCCCGCCCTCGTGCGCCCAGGGCGGAATGCAGAAAGCGAGGCTCGTGCCGCCCGCCGTGTACGTGTACATGTCCGCGGTGACCTTCAGCCCCTCGCGGCGCGCCGCTTCGATCTTCGCGATCGCCGCGTCCGCCTTTCCCCAGTTGTCCCGGCCCGCCGCCTTGAAGTGATAGATCTCCGCCGGCACGCCAGCCTCCCGCGAGATCCGGATCACCTCGTCGATCGCTTCGAGCAGGCGGTCGCCCTCGCTCCGCATGTGCGAGATGTACTTGCCCTGGTACTCCGCCGCGACCTTGCTCAGGGCGATGAGCTCCTCGGTCGTCGCGAACGTGCCCGGCGGATAAATCAGCGCGGTTCCGATGCCGAGCGCGCCCGCCTCCATTTCCTTGCGGACGAGCGCCTTCATCTTCTCGAGCTCTTCGGCGTTCGGTGCGCGATTCTCCAGTCCCAGGACGTTCTCGCGGACCGTCGCCGCTCCGACGTAGGACGCGAAGTTGGGCGAGACGCCGCGCTTCTCGAGGTACTTCAGGTATTCGGCGAGCGTCGTCCATTCGATGTCGTACTTGATGTCGCCCTGCTGCTCCTTCGCGCGCTTCTTCTGATCGTCGTTCCACGGGCCCATCGACCAGCCTTCGCCGAAGATCTCGGTCGTGACGCCCTGACGGATCTCGCTCTGCGACTTCCCGTCGGCGATGAGCGTGTCGACGGACCAGGAGAGCATGTTGATGAAGCCCGGCGCGACCGCCAGGCCCCTCGCGTCCACGACGTGCGCTGCCGAGGCGTCGGCGAGGTCCCCGACCGCCGCGACGCGGTCGCCCCGAATGCCGACGTCGGCGCGGCGCCCGGGGCTTCCGGTTCCGTCGTACACCGTGCCGCCGCGGATGACGACGTCGAACGAGGCGTCGTCGCCGGCGCACGGAAGCGCGAGGCCGGCCGCCAGGAGAACGGCTGCCGCGGCGATGCGGGCTCGCATCAGTACGTCTTCCCGACGTGGAGCAGACCGCCCGCGAGGACCAGCCAGGCCATTCCGACGCAGGCGAGCGCGAGGAGCGTCTCGCCGAGCTTGCTCCAGACTCCCCGGGCGCGGCTTCCCCAGGCGCGCAGGCCGTCCCACAGAGCGATCAAAGCTCCCACGATCGCGAGCAGCGCGATCGCCTGCATCACGCGGAGCCACAGGTCGATCCCGGAGCTGAACATGTCGATGTTCGAGAGCCCGCCCACGACGATGATCCCGTAGATCGCCAGCAGCACGACGTCGAGCACGCAGACGAGGCGGGTCCAGCGGCGCAGCCGCCGCTCGCCGTCGGGCAGCTCGAGCTTGCGGCCGTAGTGCCGCCGCACGATCGCGCCGATCGGCCAGAGGAGGAGCGCGAGGATGATGATCACGAGCGACCCGATCGCGACCGGCAACAGGACGCCGCGGCTGCGGAGCGCCGTGGGTTTCTCGAACGCGAAGAAGGGATAGGCCGTGACGAGCTCCATGCGGCCTGACGGCGCCTTGAGAAACTCGATCCGGTTCTGTCCGTGCACCTCGCGGAATGCCATGGGGCCGACGGCCTCGAAGCGCAGCGGCTGTCCGTTGAAGCCCTTGAACGCATCGACGACGAGCGTGTGGTCCGGGCCAACGCCGACCGTATTCTCGGTGAGGAGGTAGAGGAGCCGGAGGAAAGTCGTCTCGCTCCGGCGGCTCGAGAGATACGAGCCCGTGAAGGCCTTGAGATCGGCGTCGCGGAGCGTGACGGGCGGCGCCGGTGGAGGCGTGTACGGAAAGTACCGATCGAGGAAGGATTCCCAGAGCTGCGTCCGGGCGCTGATCTCGCCCTTACCCGCGCTGTTGTAGGACACGAAGAAGCCGAGGCCGGCGTCGGGCATGAGATGCAGGTCGCTGTGGAACCACTGCGTGTCGCCGCCATGAGAGATGATCCGGTGCCCGTTGCGCGACTCCTCGTAGAAGCCGAGGCACATCGCGTTCATCGTCGGCGATTTCCCACGCTGCCGCGCGTGCATGAGGCGCGCGGTTTCCGGCCGGAGGATCTGCACGCCTTCATAGCGGCCTTCCTGCAGGTGCGCGATCATGAAATGCGCCATCGCGCCGCCCGCGGCCGACATGGCGCCGGCCGGCGTCGGGACGACGTACTCGAACTTCTGCGCCTTGCCCGACCCGAGCTTGTAGCCCTTCGACATCAGCGGCTCGAGGTCCTTCGGCAGCGGCTGCCGGAAGGTCGCGTGCTTCATGCCGAGCGGGCCGGTGATGTTCTCCTCGATGTATTCCGCGAACGGCTTTCCGGAGACGCGCTCCACGATGTAGCCCGCGACCGCCGTCGCGTAGTTGGAATACGCGCCCGTCGTGCCCGGCGGGAAGATCCGCTGCGGCTGATGCGTCGCCACGTGCTTGCCGAGCGGCTGCATCTTGGCCGGGTCGGTCACGAACAGATCCTTGACGTATTCCTCGTAGCCCGAGGTGTGGGTCATGACGTCGCGCAGGGTGATCGGCTTTCCGAAGGCCTCGGGGATCTTGAAGTCGAGGTAGGCGTTGATGTCGCGGTCGAGGTCGAGCTTGCCCTGCTCGACGAGCTGCATCACCGCCGTCCACGTGAAGAGCTTCGACGTCGAGCCCGGGCGGAAGAGCGTGTCGTCCACCGAGACCGGCGTCCGCTTCGCGACGTCGGCGAACCCGTAGCCCTTGCCGAAGAGCACCTTGCCGTCCTTGACGACCACGACGACCGCGCCCGCGATGTCCTCGCGGGCCAGCTGGTTGGGCACGAGCCCTTCCAAAAACGCCTCGACGTCGCCGGCCGTCAACGCGGCGCCGGCCGAGGAAGTCTCTGCGAGAAGACCGAAGGGACTCAGCAGCAGAATGAGACCCAACGGCCAAAGGCTACCCGGGCGCTTTTTCATCGCTCCTCCC
>DATBFU010000049.1:0-22798 GCA_036558325.1 Thermoanaerobaculia bacterium
CTCGATCTCGAGGAGCCGCGCCTTGAGCACCCGCATGGCCTTGGCCTTGTTCTTGATCTGGCTCCGCTCGTCCTGGCACTGGACGACGAGGCCCGTCGGCAGGTGGGTCAGCCGCACGGCGGAGTAGGTCGTGTTGACGCCCTGGCCGCCCGGGCCGGAGGCGCAGAAGCGGTCGACGCGGATGTCCTTCTCGTCGACCCGCACCTCGACATCCTCGGCCTCCGGCAGCACCGCCACCGTCGCCGCGGAGGTGTGGATGCGGCCCGAGGCCTCCGTGGCGGGAACCCGCTGCACGCGGTGGACGCCGCCCTCGTACTTCAGACGCGAGTAAGCGCCGTCGCCCTCGACGATGGCGGTGATCGTCTTGATGCCTCCGATGCCGGTGTCGTCGCGGTCCACGATCTCCACCTTCCAGCGGCGCCGCTCCGCGTAGCGCTGGTACATCCGGAAGAGCTCCGCCGCGAAGAGCGCCGCCTCCTCGCCGCCCGTGCCGGCGCGGATCTCGAGGAAGACGTTGCGCGAATCGTTCGGGTCCCTCGGGAGAAGGAGGACCTTGAGCTCCTCCTCGACCGCCGCCAGCTTCGCGCCGAGCTCGGCGCGCTCCGCGACGGCCATCTGGTGGAGCTCGTCGGACGGCGAGAGCGACTCGGCCAGCTCGCGGGCCCCCTGGAGCTCCCGCGCGAGGCGGCGATGCTCCTCGGTCTTCGCGATGATCGGGTCGAACTCGGCGAGCGTCTTCTGGGCCTCGCGCACGGCGCGGTGGTCCTGGACGAACTCCGGGTCCGCGAGCCGGGCGCGGACTTCCTCGTACTTCTGGCGGATTTCTTCGAGCTTCTCGAACATGGACGCGCTTTCACCCGTCCGCTCGCCGCGGACGGCCGGACGGACGGAATTCGGCCGCTAGAGGGCGGCGGAAGGGAACGGAAGGGTCGCGGTGGGGCGCATCCCCGCGGTCGGTCAGCTAAGAGGCGGCGCCGGCCTTCTTCTCGTAGCGCTTGCGGAAGCGCTCGACGCGGCCGGCCGAATCGACGAGCTTCTGCTTGCCCGTGAAGAACGGATGGCACTTGCTGCAGATCTCGAGCCGCAGCTCTTTCTTCGTGGAATGGGTGGTCCAGGTCTCGCCGCAGGCGCAGTGGACCATGACCTCGTGGT
This sequence comes from Thermoanaerobaculia bacterium, assembly GCA_036558325.1. Classification (GTDB taxonomy): domain Bacteria; phylum Acidobacteriota; class Thermoanaerobaculia; order UBA5066; family Gp7-AA6; genus DATBFU01. The sequence continues at coordinate 1,153 of DATBFU010000049.1, forward strand.
ATTCGGGGTGAAGATTCTGTTTCATGGAACCGCCCATTCTATGAGAGGGGGTCCCGGCCGCGCAAGCCCCGGTCTGGAGGCCTCGGAACCCGCATTAGAATCCCGAGCCGAGAGAAAACCGGGTGTTCTACCTCTACGTCACCGCCCCGGGCATGCCGGCCCAGAAGATCCTGCTGGACCGGCCCGTCACCACCATCGGCCGGTCTTCCATGAACGACCTGCCGATCGCGGACAAGATGCTCTCGCGGCAGCACGCGCGGATCATTCGGGACAGCAACGGCGGACTGTCCGTCGAGGACCTGGGATCCCGCAACGGCACCTTCGTCAACGGAGACCGGCTCTCGACGATCACCGCTCTGAAGCCGGGCGACCGGATCACCGTCGGCGGCGTGACGCTGAAGGTCGAGTCGGAGTCCACGACCCGCGTGCGCATCGACGCGGCCGAGGAGGAAGGCCTCGACAACACGATCCTGAAGGCTTCGGCCGAACTCCTGCGCAAGCACACGGAGACGGACCCGCGGCTGCCGGCCGAACAGCTCTCGAAGCTCGTCGAGTCGCTCCGCGTCGTCAACGAGCTCACGATCGAGCTCCTGCGGGACGTCTCGGTCGACGAGCTCCTGAAATTTCTCATGGACAAGGTGTTCGAGACCCTGAAGCCGGACCGGTGCGTGGTTCTCCTGCGCCACAGCGTCTCGCAGGAGCTCATCCCCGCCATCATCCGCGTCGCGGAAGGCATCTCGGCCGAGGAGATCCGCCTCTCGCGCACGCTCGTCGCCTCGGTCGTCGAGAAGCGCAACGGCCTTCTCCTCATGGATACCAACGTCGGCAACGAAGTCTCTCTCGCCGACTCGATCCGCCTGTCGGGCATCAAGTCCGTGCTCGCCGCGCCCCTCGAGAACCAGGGGCAGGTCGTGGGCTTGATCTACGTGGACTGCCGGATGGGACACCGTTCCTTCGAGGAGGCGGACCTGCGCCTGCTGACCTCGCTCGCCAACGTGGCCGCCGCCAAGATCCAGAACGCGCGGCTGATGGCGGACGCAGCCGAGAAGAAACAGATGGACCGGGAGTTCGCGCTCGCGCGCGAGATCCAGCAGCGCCTCCTCCCGGAGAGCCCGCCGGAGATTCCGGGCTACGAGCTCTACGGCTCCAACATCCCCTCGCGGCAGGTCTCCGGCGACTATTTCGACTTTCGCGCGCGGCCGGATGGGAAGATCTACGCGACGATCGCGGACGTCTGCGGCAAGGGCGTCGGCCCGGCGCTTCTCATGGCGTCCCTTCAGGCGTCCTTCCACGCCTGGGCGGACGAGACGGTTCCGGTGGCGGAGATGACCGGACGCCTGTCCGAAGCGATCTCGCGCCGCACCGGGCCGGACCGGTTCATCACGTTCTTCCTGCTGCTTCTCGATCCGAAGACCGGAGAGATCGAATACACCAACGCGGGCCACAACCCGGGACTCCTGCGGCGCCGGGACGGAAGCGTCGAGGAGCTCGCGTCGCACGGCCTTCCGCTCGCGCTCTTCCCGGGCAAGCCGTACGGGTCGTCCAATCTCTCGCTCGCGCCGGGAGAGATCCTCTGCCTCTACACCGACGGCGTGACCGAAGCGAACGATCCGAAGGGCAACGAGTTCGGGATGCCCCGCCTGAAGGAATTCCTCGCGGGCCAGGCCGAGGCGGAGGTGGCGGAGATCGACGCGCGCCTCTCCAAGGAGCTCGAAGCGCACGCCTCGGGCGAGCCGTTCGCCGACGATCGGACGCTCGTCATGATTCGCCGCCTGTCCGCCTGACGCCGGAGACGCGCGCCGCATGAGCCGACTCCTGCTCGAGGGGGGGACGCTCGTGGGTCTCGCCGAGCCCGGCGACGTCCGGCCGGCCACCCCGCTGTACGCCGAGAACGGCACGATCGCGGCGCTCGGGCCGGAGGCGATCCGCATGGCGGCGCTCGCCGGCGAGCCGGTCGAGCGGCTGAACGCCGGCGGCAAGTGGGTCCTGCCCGGTTTCGTGCAGGCGCATCTCCATCTCTGCCAGACGCTGCTGCGCAACGGGCCCGAGGACCTGGAGCTTCTTCCGTGGCTCGCGTTCCACGTCTGGCCGGGCGAGGCGGCGCTCGACCCGGACACGCTCGGCGTCTCGGCGCGCCTCGGCCTCGCCGAGTGCCTGGCGTCGGGCGTGACCGCGGTTCTGGACATGGGAACGGTCCGCCATTCCGACGCGCTCTTCCGCGCGGCGGCGCGCGCCGGCTTGCGCTACACGGGCGGCAACGTGCTCATGGACGATCCTTCGACGGCGCCCGAAGATCTCCTGACGCCGGGCGCCGAGGGTCTCGCCGAGACGCGGCGGCTCCACGGGGCGTGGCACGGACGGGAGCGCGGGCGGCTGCGGGTCGCCGTCCAGCCGCGTTTCGCGGTTTCGTGCACGGACGCGCTGCTTCGGTCCGCCGCGGCGCTCGCGGCGGAGCTCGAGCTCACGATCCACACGCACGCCGCCGAGAGCCGGGCCGAGTGCGACCTCGTGCTCGAGCGCACGGGCCGCGACAACGTGGCGTATCTCGACGCGGTGGGCCTCCTGGGGCCGAAGAGCTGCGTTGCGCACGCGGTGCACACGGACGAGCGCGCCTGGCGCGCCTTCTCCGAGCGCGGGGCCGCGGCGGTCCACTGCCCGAGCTCGAACCTCCGGCTGCGCTCGGGCGTTTGCCCGGTCGTTCCCATGCGGCGCGCCGGCGTGCGCGTGGCGCTCGGATCGGACGCGGCCTCCTGCAACGACCGCCTGGATCCGTTTCGTGAGATGCGCCTGGCCGCGCTCTTGCCGCGGACGCGGCCCGAAGGCGGCGATCTCCAGGCGTTCGACGCGCTGCGCCTGGCGACGTGGGAGGGCGGGCGCGCGCTCGACCTGCCCGGGCTCGAGGGCCTCGCGCCGGGCGGCCGGGCGGATTTCGCGATCCTCGATCCCGAGGCCGGCTGGTCGCTTCCCGAGAGCTCTTCGGGCGAGCCGTACTCCGCCATCGTGCACGCGATGGGGCCGGAGAACGTCTTCGCGACGGTCGTGGACGGCGTCGTTCGCTACCGCGCGGGGGACCCGACCGTCGGCGGGCTCAAGCCCTCCGCGGAGGAGATCCGAGGCGCCGCCGCGGCCTTGCGGGGCCGGATGCGCCGGAGGCCGCCACCGCCCGCACGACGCTGAGGAGGATCGGAGTCTAGGGACCGGGGACTTCGGCCTTCGCCGCCTCGAGGATCTCTTCCAGCGGGTAGCGGTAGAGGTTCCCGAGCGTGTTGTAGGTCCCGCGGACCAGCTTCTCGAAACTGGCGAGGTCCAACGGCAGCGCGGGCGGCTCCTCGAGGCGCTCGCTCGTGAAGTAGAGCCACTTGCGGTCGGCCGAGATGCGCGGGCTGTAGTCGCGCATCGGCGTGTTCACGGCGGGTCCCAGGTTCTGCGGCTTTCCCCAGAGGCCGTTCCGGTTGAAGCTGATGTAGAGGTCCGAGCTGCCGTAGGACGGCTGCCGCCCGAAGCTCCCGATGAGCATGTAGCTCTCGTCCGGCGCGATCGTGCTCTCGAACGTCCAGATGGATGGATCGTTCAGCGCCGGCCCAAGGTCTTCCGCGCTCTGGTACTTGCCGCCGACCAGGCGCGATCGGTAGATGTCGTATCCGCCGCCCTTGCGGCTCGAGGTGAAGTAGAGGTTCCCGTTGGCCGCGATCGAGCAGAAGACCTGATTGAAGCCGTCGTTGACCGGTCCGGGAAGCATCTCCGGCTCCGACCAGCCCTTGGCCGTCCGCCGGACCCGCCAGACGTAGAAATGATGGCGGTCGACACCGCCGACCGGCCGATCGGAGGCGAAGAGCATCGTCTGGCCGTCGGGCGAGAGGACGGGGTCGGTGTCGCGATAACGACCGGAGAAGGAAAGCACCTCCGGCGGTCCCCAGGCGCCGTCGCGGGTCCGGTGCGATTCGTAGAGCACGTAGAGATAGTGCGGCGGGATCGAGCGCTCGAAGTAGAGGGTCTCCCCGTCGGGCGAGACCGTTCCGCCGAGCTCGTCCTCGGCCGTCGAGACGACGCCGGGCCCGATGATCTCGGGCTTCGGAGCACCGCCGGCCGGGGCGCCGAGCCCGAGGAAGGCGAGAAAGGCGACGGAGGCGGCCAGGAGCCGCGCGCGGCGGGCGCTCACGGCTTCTCTCCGGCGGGAGCCAACCCGAGCGCGTCCACGCTGACGAAGAAGACATTGCCGTGTCCGTTCAACGTCCCGCGAAGCGCCGCATCGATCTCGCGCGCGCTCATCCGCCGCGCGGGAGGCACCGAGAAGGGGCTTCGTTCGGTCGTGAAGAAGAGATAACGGCCGTCCGGCGTCAGCGAGGGCGAGGACTCGTCGGCGAACGTGTTGACGCCGTGGCCGAGGTGCCGCGCGGGCGACCAGCGTCCGCCGTCCCCGACGCTGGCGTAGAGATCGCCGCGGGCGTAGAGGACGCCGCCGCCGGAGACCGTCTCCGGGCGATCCTTGTCGGTCGGCGGCCCGTCGCCCCGCGAGCCGAAGACGAGGATTCGCTCGTCGGCGGAGACGTAAGGGTCCTCGTCGCTCACGTCCGAGTTGATCTCGGGACCCAGCTTCTCGGGCTCCGCCCAGGCGCCTGCCGCGAAACGCGCACGATACACGTGGGGATGGCCGCTCCCGTCCCGCGTCGAGGCGAAGTAGATCGTCCCGTCGCGCGTGATCGAGGCCGAGAAGTTCGACTCGGTGTCCGGCGCGTTGACGGGCGCGGGAAGGACCCGCGGCTCGCCCCAGCCTCCCGGCGTGCGCGCGACCGACCAGATCCGCAGGACGTGCGCCGTCTTGCCCGGCGCCGCCCGCGACGAGGAGAAGTACAGCGTCTTCCCGTCGGGAGAGAGGCGCGGCGCGAAATCGAGGTTCCTTCCCGAGAAGGGCAGGCTTTCCGGCGCCGACCACCGGCCGTCGCGAAACCGCGCGACGCAGAGCAGACCCCAGCGCGCCGCGGTCGTGGAGGGATTGAACTTCGTGAAGTAGTACTCGGAGCCCTCCGGGGAAAACGCGCCGTTGGATTCGTCGTCCTCCGTCGAGACGACGCCCTCGGCGAAGAGGCGAGCCTCGGGGGCCGGGCCCGCGTCCCAGGGAGCCCCCGCGGGTCCGGCCGCGACGCGGAACGCGAGGATCGCGAGGGCCGCGGCGGCGAGGGCCGTTCTCCGGGGAGGTCCGGTTCGAGGCACGGGCGGCTTCTTACCGCCGCGGGCAACGGCGTTCAAGCGCTCCGACGCCGGGGGATGGTCCGAGAGGGTGGGGGAACGCGGCGGCGCTTCGAAGCGAGGACTCTGCGGCGCGGAGCGCGGCGGGCTCAGGGCTCCCGGATGTCGAGCCGCTTGATGATCTCGTGGAGCGTCGTGGGCTTCACACGCAGGAGGTCCGCCGCGCGCTTCTGGACGCCGCCCGTGCGGCGGAGCGCCGTCCGGACGAGCCGCCGCTCGTACTCTTCGACCATCTCCTTGTACGTCGAGCCGTTCTCGGGCAGCCGCACGGCCACGTCCGATCGCTCGGGCGAGAGCACATTGTCGGGCAGGAGCTCGAGCCCGATCACGCCGCCGGGGCAGAGCACGATGGCGCGCTCGATCGCGTTCTCGAGCTCGCGGACGTTGCCGGGCCAGTCGTGGTCGAGCATCGCCCGCATGGCCTCGGGGGAGAGGCCGGAGATCGCCTTGTCGTTCTCGTTGGCGTAGAGGCGCGCGAAATGCTCGGCGAGAAGCGGGATGTCCTCGCGCCGCTCGCGGAGCGGCGGGATCGAGACCGTGATGACGCAGAGCCGGTAGTAGAGGTCGTCGCGAAACCTTCCCTCCGTCACCATCTTCTTCAGGTCCACGTTGGTCGCCGCGATGATGCGGACGTCCGCCTTCTGCGTCTCCACCGAGCCGACCCGCATGAACTCCTTCTCCTGAATGAGGCGGAGGAGCTTGGCCTGCGTCTCGAGGCTGACCGTTCCGATCTCGTCGAAGAAGATCGAGCCGCCTTCGGCGGCCTCGAAGAGACCCTTCTTGTTGGCGACGGCGCCGGTGAAGGCGCCGCGTACGTGGCCGAAGAGGTTCGACTCGAGCAGGTCCGTCGGCATCGAGCCGGAGTTCACCGTGACGAACGGAGCCCCGGCGCGGGGCGAATGCGTGTGGATCGCCCGCGCGACGAGCTCCTTGCCGGTGCCGCTTTCGCCCTCGACGAGGATGGTCGAGCGCGAGGGTCCGGCGAGGCGCACCAGGTCGAACACCTTGCGCATCGCCTCCGACTTGCCGATGATGCGACCGAGCCCGTACTGCTTGGAGAGCTCCTGCTTGAGGCGGCGGTTCTCCTCGGTCAGCCGGCGGGCCTCCGCGCCCTTGCGGACGGTCAGCAGCACTTCCTGGTTCTGAAAGGGCTTCGGGATGTAGTGGAAGGCGCCCTCGCGCATGGCCTGAATGGCGCCCTCGATCGAGGAATACGCCGTGACGATCACGACGACGGCGTCCGGGTCGCGGCGCCGGAGCTCACGCAGGACCTCGAGACCCGGACGGTCGGGCAGCATGAGATCGAGCAGCACGACGTCGTAGGGGTCCGTTTCGAAGAGCTCGATGGCTTCCGCGGCGTTCTCGGCGACGGACACGCTCCAGCCCTCGCGCTCGAGCAGACTCTCGAGGACGTCCCGGATGACTTCTTCGTCGTCGACGACTAGGATCCGAAGGCCCGGGCTCACCGAGCGCCTCCCGGGGAGGCCGGCAGCTCGAGCCACGCCTCGGTGCCGCCGCCCTCGCGCGGCGAGAGCCCGACGTCGCCGCCGTGGCGGCGCGCGATCTCGCGCGAGATGGCTAGGCCGAGGCCCGTGCCGCCGGACTTCTTGGTCGTGAAGAAGGGCTGGAAGAGCTTCGCGAGCGTCTCCCCCGAGACGCCGGCGCCGCGGTCGGCCACCGTGACGCGCGCGTGCCCGTTCTCCGCCGCGAGGCGGACGGCGACCGTGCCGCCCTCCGGCGATGCGTCGCGCGCATTGGTCAGGAGATTGACCAGCACCTGCTCGAGCTCCCGCGCGTCGCCGTCCACGAGCACCGGGATCTCCGGCGCGGCGATCTCGAGGAGAAGTCTCCGCGCCTGGAAGGATGTCTCGACGGATTCGAAGGCGTTGTTCATGACGGACCGGAGATCGGTGCGCGCGCTGGTCCGCGCCCGCGGGCGCGCGAACTCGAGGAGATTGTTGACGAGGTGCGCCGCGCGGAAGGTCTGCCGCTCCATCTTCTTCAGGATCGCGTAGCGCGGGTCGGCGGGCGCCGTGTCGGCCAGGAGCATTTGCGCGTAGGAGGACAGGCCGGCGATCGGCGTGTTGACCTCGTGCGCCACGCCGGCCGCGAGCACGCCGAGTGCCGCGAGGCGCTCCCGCTCGGCCAGAGCCCGCTCCGCGCGCATCTGGTCGGTGACGTCGTCCACGATGACGACGCGGCGGTCCGGATCGCCCTGGAACTCCGAGAACGAGAGACGCAGGTCGCGCTCTTCTCCGGTGGGGTTGGTCCATCGCGCCTCCACCGTTTGCTCCGGTCCCGCGCCGTCCGGAGAAGCCGCGGCGACGCCCGGAAGGACGCGCGAGAACGGGAGCCCGAGCAGCTCCGACTCCGCCGTCCCGACCATCGCGGCGAACGCCGGGTTGGCCGAGTGGACGCGGTCGTCCCGGTCGAGCACGAGGATGCCGGAGGAGGAGGAGCGGATCACGCTCTCCTGGTATTGCTGGAGGCCGCGGATCTCCTCGAGGCGCTCGGCGAGGGCTCCGTAGAGTCGTGCGTTCTCGTGGGCGAGCGCCGCCTGCGCCATGACCGCGATCAGGAGGCCCTCGTCTTCCGACGACAGCGGCACGCGGCCGTCCTTGTGTCCGACGCCGAGCGCGCCGGCGAGGCCCTGGGCGCCGCGCAGCGCGAGGAAGGTGCGATAGCCGAGGGAGTGGAGGCGCGCGACGGCCGGAGGCTCCTCCTGCCCGAGCGAGGCGCCGCGCAGGTGCCAGATCTCGTCCGAGGCGAGGCGCTCGGCGAGAAGCTCGCGTTCCGAGGGGAGCAGCTCCGGATCGTCGAGAAGGAAGAGCGTGCAGGGGACGACGTGGAGCCCGTCCTGGACCCGCTGCACGATCGCCCGGGAGAGCTCCGCGCGCGTGCGCGGCGTCGAGAAGTCGCGCGCGATGTCGTACAGCGCGCGGCGCGACTTGTAGGTCTCGTGGTACTGAATCTTCTCGAGCACGCCCGTCAGCCGCTTCTTGACGGGCACGAGCAGCGAGGCGAGCACGAGGCCCGAGCCAAACGCGACGACGTTCTTGCCGCCTTCCGCCATGCCGCCGAACGTGCGGTCGAGCAGGGTGTTCAGCAGGACGAACGTCATGCCGCCGAGGACGACGGCCGCGGTGGTCCCGAGCGCTTCACGGACGAAGGTCTCGACGTCCCACAGCCGCCACTTCAGGATCGCGTAGCAGAAGGCGAGCGGAATGAAGACGAGCGAGACGACCGCGACGGTCGAGAGCACCGGCGAGATGAGGCCGAAGGCCCGAGGAAGAACGGACAGCAGCAGGAAGGGGATGAGGCCCACGGCGACGCCGAGGCCCATCCACCGGACCTGCTTCTCCGACTCGGCGTCGGCCGGACGCGACAGGAGAATCGCGAGCCGCGCGAGCACCGCGACGGCATAGATGCCGAAGTACGCGTACCAGAGCTCGGTCAGTCGCTCGAGCCCCGCGAGGATCTCCGCCGGGCTGCCCGTGCCGGCGAGGAGCTGGACGTGGCCCGCGAGGTACGCCGCGGCGGGCAGATACAGGAGGGCGAGCAGCCAGCGGGGCGCGGCCTGCCGCGGGAAGATCAGGAAGAAGTGCAGCAGGAGCGCGGGAAGCAGCGCGCGGAAGAACGCGTCGCCGATCCAGGAGGCGCGATAGATCAGGTCGGGGGGTCCCGACGGCGTCACGACATAGACCGCGAAGGAGGAGAGGCAGAGCGCGAGGAAGACCCACGCGGCCCGTGAACGGTTCCGGCCCACCGTGAAGAGCCCGATGAGCAGGTAGAGGAAGCCGACGAACGCGAGGAAGAGGTAGAGCTTGTCGATGTCGACCGGCGGCTTGCCGAGCCGGACCTCGTGGATGTCGAGGTCGCCGCGGCGGACGACGAGCCGGTGCGGGAAAGGCTTCCGCGCGAGCCGCGTCTCGGGCCGGTCGAGCGCCCCCGCCATCTGGCCGTCGGCGAGCACGATCCGATCGCCGGGCGCCAGCCCCGCGACGGCCGCCGCGCCGGCGGGCTCGACCGATGTGACGACGAGCTCGCTGCCGGTCGAGGCGTACCGAAAGCCCGCGCGCGTGAAGGTCTCGATCTTGCGCGTGAAGGACAGAAATGCGAGAAGGATCGTGGCCGCGGAAAGCGCCGCCGCCAGGCTCACAAAGAGGGCGTGCCCCAGACGGCGCATGCCCGCGATCCAGCAAAGCGAATGCCATTCCTCGGGAAGCCGTGACATCACTCAACTCTATGACTATCAACTACTTGAGATCGCCGCATCGCACGCAGGCGACGAGTCTAGTGCAGAAATTTGAATGACGTCCAGGAGTTTTGGAGGGAGGAGACCGGGAGGACGGATCGCGTCAGAACGAGAGCGCCAGAGGACGGATTGCGTCAGAACGAGAGCGCGACGCCTCCCATGAACCGGTTGTTCTTCGGCGTGTCGTCGTTTTCGCCGCTCAGGCTCGCGCGGTTGGACTCGACGGCCACGAGCAGCTTGCAGCCGGATCCGAACGGCGTCAGGCCGAGCACCGAGAGGTCCTGCGCCACCGAGAGCGCGATCTTGTCGGAGTCGTTGGGCACGACCGCAGCGGCCGTCGTCAGCGACTGCCGCGCGCCGTGCAGCAGAACGGCGACCCCGGTGTGCGTCGGGAGAACCTCGACGCCCGCGCGCGCCGACCAGAAGTGCCCGCGCGAGTCCGTGACGCCGTACGTGGCCGACGTGCCGGGAGCCACGGCGCCGTCGATCTCGCCGTAGCGCGCGGACAACGTCGCCGCGAGCGCGGGGGAGATCCTGTGCTGCGCGGAAGCCTGGTACTGCCGCACGGTGTTGCCGTCCAGCAGATAGACGCTGTCGAGGTTGCTCAGGAAGTCGCCCTCGAAGAAGGCCCGGACGACTTCACCCACGCGCTGCTCCGACGCCTCGACGCGGAACGACGTGCCGCCGTCGACGGCCCGCTCGATCCCGACGGCGTAGGCCTGGCGCGACGCCGCGGACAGGTCGTCTTCGATCGAAGCGATGCGCGGCATGGAGGTGACCGTTCCGATGCCGGACTCGACGACGCGGTACAGGCCGCTGACGAACAGGTACGTCCTGCCGCCGACGTCGTAGCGGGCCACGACGCGCGGCGCGATGCCGTAGCCGCCCGCCACATAGCGTCCGACGACGCCGCCGTCGATCTGGGTGCGCGCCGAGACGCGCACGCCTCCGGAAGCAGCCAGATCCGCGTCGGGAGAAGACGCGATGAACGCGCCCTCGGAGCCGACGCCGGACGGCCCGACGGCCGCCTCGCGGTGCCGGTAAGTCATCCCGACGGAGACGCCGGGCGTGTCGGAAACCGGCCGCGCATAGTTGGCCTGGACCTCCCACGTACGCGAAGCGACGGGGAAGAAAGTCGTTCCGGGAGCGGAGGCCCGGTACAGATTCGTCTCTTCGATGTATCGCGCCGCGACCGACTGCACCGTGCCGGTTTCGTTGCCGCGGCTCCAGCTCACCATGTTCGTCTGGAGGCTGGCCGGGCCGTCGTCGGCGAAATTTACCGAATTGCGGCGGGCGGCGACCTGCACGTTCTCTTCGGAAGAGGGCGCCACGGCGAGCGCGAGCCCCGCGCTGTTTCCGCTCGTCGTCGTGGTCGCGGGATCGTTTCCGATCGCGTTGTAGTCGCCCGTCACGTTGTACTGCCATCCGTTGGACAGCCCGCCCCGCAGCGCGGCGGTCGTGTGGACCGCGGCGTCGCCGCCGGAGCTTCCCGCCACGGTCGAGACCTCGCCTCCGAGCGCGCGCCGCGCCGCGAAGCGATCGGACGTATGGAGCGTGTCGGGAGGATCCATGTCGAGCTCCCGCAGCACGTCGGCGGGCAGGCGGTCGGCGAGGTCCCAGATCGAGGACCGGACCGGAGCGCCCGCGGCGGCGCGCGCTCCGTTGGTCGCGAGCTGGATCTGGACCGAGCTGACGTCCCGGGGCGCGGCCTGGTGCACGATTCGCACGAGGGCCGGCTGATAGCCCTTCTTGTAGGCGATGAGGTCGTAGACGCCGACGGGAGCCGAGGCCAGGACGAACGTGCCGTCGGAGGCCGTCTTCATCCGCGCGAGCGACGTCTCGGCGACGTTATAGAGGACGACGAGAGCGCCCGCCACGGGCGCTTCGACCGATCGCACGACGCCGGAGATCGGCGGGGCGAAAGCGCTGGCGAGGGGCAGGGGGGGAGCCGGAGGCTCGGCGGAGGCGGCGCAGGCGGCGAACGCCAGTGCCGCGGCAGCCCAAAGCGAAAGGGTACGGCTCCTCTTCATCCGCGGACCTACCGGTCCAGGAGCGAGTATAGAACTCCCGGGTGTCAAATGCCATCGCCCGGGGGTGGTCTCCCGGGGCGTTCGTCCCCGGCGGACGCCTCAATCGGGGCCCGAGGGGGCCTCCGGAATGCCCGGAACCTCGAAGGCGGGCTCGGCCCGCGAGGCCCGCGCGAAGCACCAGACGAGCACGCGCCGGGCTCCCGCTCTCGCGAGCGCCCGCGCGCATTCCCGCGCGGTCGCGCCCGAGGTCGCGACGTCGTCGACGAGGAGGATGTTTTCCGGACAAGGCCTTCGGGCCCGGAACGCGTCGCGCACGTTGCGTTCCCTGTCGGTGAGCGCCAGGCGGCTCTGGCGCTCGGTGTCGCGCGTCTTGACGAGCCGGCGGCGCGCGAAGGGCCGTCCGAGACGCGCCGCGACCGCCCCGGCAAGCAGCTCCGCGGCGTGGTCCTCGCGCCGCCAGCGCGAGGCGGCAGGCACGCAGGCGATCTCGTGAATGCCTTCCGGCGGCGGCAATCGCTCGCACATCCGCGCGGCGAGGTGGCGGGCCAGATAATCGGCGCCGCGAAACTTGAACGCGAGGAGGATCTGGCGCCCCGCGCCACGGTAGGGCGTCGCCGACCGCAGCGACTCGAATGCCGGAGGAGCAATGCGACAGCGGCCGCACGGCGACGCGGCCTCGTCTTCGACGGGCTCGTCGCACACCGCGCAGCGCGTCGCCGCGGGCGGCTCGACCGCGTTCCAGCACGCGGCGCATATGCCGCCCTGCCACAGTCTCTCGACGTCGCGGCGGCGGCAGGACAGGCAGCGCGAGGGAAAGAGAAAGCGCGCGAGAGGGGTCGCGCCGCGCGCGACCCCGGACGCCGAGGCGTCGGCGTGCGTAAACACGACCGGGGATTCTAAGGCGGCCGCTCGGGGGGCGTTACACTGAGACGGGAGGTGCCGGTGGCGATTCTCAGGCGGAAGGGATTCCTGGCGGCCGTGGTCGTTCTCGCGGCGGCCGCGCCTTCGCGCGCGCAGCAGTTCGGCGTCGGCGCGTCCTACGGCTGGAACAACGACGTCGAGCATTCGTTCAAGCTCGAGAACTTTCATTCGCCCGCGTGGGAAGGATGGCTCGAGATGCGCGTCGCCGACGATGCGCTCGTGCGGGCCACCTACGGCCGGACCAAGATCGGCGGCGACAATGTCGGCGAGGTCTTCAGCGTCGGCGGCGCGCCGGTCGCGATGCCGTTCTACCGCGACCGTCTGGACTACCTGACCGTCGGCGCCTCCTACCTCTTCCTCGACGGCCCCGTCACGACCGGCGCCTTCGCGGGCATCGGCGGCTATTCGATCCGGCCCGAAGAGGTCAGTCCCGGCCTCGACCCCTTCCGCGATCAGCGCGAGAAAGTGTTCGGCTGGCACGTCGGCGTCGATGGCTCGGTCCGGGTCGTGCGCGGTCTATCGGTGGTCGGCCGCGCGACCTTCCACGGAATCCTTGCGACATCCCACCGGTCGATCCTGATGACGTCGCTCGGCGCCGCCTACCGCTTCTAGGAGACGCCGGCGCGGGTGCGTCGGAAGCTCGGGATCCCTCGCTTCGCTCGGGATGATCGTTCGCGATTCCGCGAACGATCATTTCTTCTCGTCGGTCTCCGAGACGAGAGGAAGAAGGGTCGATTCCTTCTTGGAGGACAGCGAGACCTGCGTGCGCACGCGCGAGACGCCCTTCAAGGCGAGCAGTCGACGCTGCAGGAAATCGGCGAGGGTCGCGGGATCGGCGGCCTTCACCTTCAGGCGGTAGGCATACTCGCCCGCGATGTAGTGGCACTCCTGCACTCCGAGGATCTTCTCGAGGTCGTCGATGAAACCCTTCTCGAACCGCGGGTGCTCGAGCGCGACGTCCACGTAGGCCGTCAGCGGAAATCCCATTTTTTCGTGATCGAGCAGCGCCACGAATCCCTTGATCATCCCGTGGCGCTCCATCTTCTTGATCCGCTCGTTGACCGAGGGCGTGGTCAGTCCGACCGCCCCGGCGATCTTCGCCTGGGAGAGCTTGCCGTTTCGCTGGAGCATGTCCAGAATCCGGAGATCGATTTCGTCGATCGTCATCCCGAGGCCCTTATAAGATTAGAAGGTTGCTTGTTTACGTCTAATATTATTAGACCCCCCTGGGGAGTCAAGAGTCAACCTTCGGCCTCGCTATAATCCCGTAAGAGCATGAAAAAAAGGGACTATTACGAGGTTCTGGGCGTGTCCCGGGGCGCTTCCGAGGCCGACATCAAAAAGGCCTACAGGCGTCTGGCGCGGAAGCTCCACCCCGACGTCAACCCGGGCGACAAGTCCGCCCAGAAGCGTTTCCAGGAAGTCCAGGAGGCCTACGAGGTGCTCAAGGACGCCGAGAAGCGCGGAGCCTACGATCGGTTCGGCCATGCCGGCCCCGGCGCTTTCGAAGGAGCCGGCGGGCCCGCGGCGGGACCGGGGTTCGGCGGGTTCGGCGGCGCGCGCGCCGGCGCGCCGTTCGAGGGCTTCGAGTTCCAGGGCGACCTGTCCGACTTTTTCGGCAGCGTCTTCGGCGGCTCGCGGCGGGCGCGGTCGCAGCCCGAGCGCGGCGAGGACGCCTCGGGCACGATCGAGATTCCTTTCCGCGATGCGGTTCTCGGCGGTATGGCTTCGCTCTCGATCCGCCGCGAGCGCGTCTGCGAGAAGTGCGGAGGCACCGGCCGCGTCGGGCGCTCGGCATGCCCGGTGTGCCATGGGAGCGGACACGTCGCGCACGCGGAGACCGTCAAGATCAAGATCCCCGAAGGCACGGAAGACGGCGGAACGATCCGCGTCCCCGGAAAGGGGAGCGAGGGCGTTCTCGGGGCGCCCGGGGGCGATCTCTACGTCACCGTCCGCGTGACGCCGCACGCCTACTTCGAACGGCAGGGCGACGACATCCGCGGAGAGGTTCCCATCACGGTCAAGGAAGCCTACGCCGGCGCCGAGATCGACGTGCCGACGGTCCACGGCACGATGCGCGCGCGCATTCCTCCGGGCACGCAGAGCCGCCAGAGATTTCGCCTCCGGGGACAGGGCGTCAAGAGCCCGCGAAGCGGCGTCCCCGGCGACCACATCTACACGGTTCGCGTCATGATCCCGAAGGAGCGCACGGCGGCGGGCTCGGACGCCGCGACCCTACTCGAATCGCTGTACGAAGAACCGGTGAGGAAAGACCTGCCGAAGGGACTCTAGCCGATCGCCGTCCTGGCGACTGTTCGCTGTTCGCTAGTTCCGCTGCGCCATCGCCCACACGAGCGCGACCGCCTGATCGTAGGTCATGCCGTCGCCGAGCGTGATCGAGCGCGTGTCGGACCAAACCGTGCCGTCGAAGCGAATGTAGTGCAGGGCGGTGCCGTCGCTCCAGTAGAGCGTCGGCCGGTAGCTCGAGCCGATCGCCGTTCCGATCGAGGCGGCGTCCATCGCGGGCACCGCGGAGATCTGACCCACGCTGACGACGCCGACGACCGGGATGCGGCGGCGCAGCCAGGTCGCGGGATCGACCGACGGCTGGCCGAGATCCGTCGGGAAATCGATACGCACGACGAACTGCTGGCCGGTCGCCACGGCGGAGAAGCTCGCCAGGATTCCGCCTCCCGGGCCCGCGGACTGGAGCGCGGGGAAGGCGTAGGAGCCGCGCGGAATCCCCGCGAGCGAGGTGGGCCCCTGCGCGTTGACCATGTCCGGCAGGTTGATGACCTCGATCTGGGACGGATCGATCGTCTCGTCGAGGAAGACCGAGGCGTAGCGCGCCTGCGCGACCGAGGCCTCCTCCCACCAGATCACCGACAGCACCGAGCGGTTGGTGTAGACGTCCGCGCCCGCGGCGTCGAGCGAGTGCACGGTCTGGTGCGTGAGGAGCATCTCCGGGTTGTAGGCGTGGGGGAATCCGATGTTCGGCTGGAGGTTCGCGAGCGTCCAGGCGCCGCCGCGGGCGAACGCGAGCTTGATCAAGTTCAGGATCGAGCTCTCTTCGCGCCAGAGCACGACGAGCGTGCCCGTCGGTTCATCGAAAGTCAGATCGAGGCTCGTCTTCGGATTGGAGTTGGCGGCGTGCGGGATCTCCCCGCCGGCCGTCGTGCCGTCTTGCGCGAGCGAGCTCCAGACGACCGCGTAATCGTTCGGCCCGACGTCGGTCAGGCCGAGCTCGGAGGCGAGCCCGGTCTGCACCGCGTAGAGCGTTCCGTCCGAGGAGAGGAGCGTCTTCTTCTGGACGTCCGCGCGCGCGCGCGCCGTGCCGGCGGCGACGATCAGGAGGGCGAGGGCGAGCCGCGAAAGCGTCTTCACGTCAGGCCCTCAGATTGATCATGCCCATCAGGCTGACCTGTCGCAGGTAATGCTTGAGGGCGGGAAAGTCCGGGTAGTAACCGGCGAGCGCGTCGTACTGCACGTCCGCCTCGGCCTCCCGCCCGAGCTCCGAGTAGGTCTCGGCGAGCAGATAGTGCGCGTTCTTCACGACGTCCGCGCGCCCGAACTCCTGTCCGAGGGCGAGCGCCTGCCGGCCCCGCTCCTCCGCCTCGTCGTAGCGGCTGCACTTGACGTGCGCGAAGCACAGATCGAGCGCCGGATAGTCCATCGCCTGGCGCGCGCCGAGCTCATCGAGCAGAGCGAGCGAGCGCTCGACGAGGGGCCGTCCCGTCTCGACGTCGTCGAGAGCGATGTGGCAGTAGCCGAGGTTGTCGGTGGCCACGGCCGCGGGCCGCGAGAGCGCTTCGCCTTCGGCGTCGAAACGCGCGACCGCTTCCGCGAAGAGATCTCGCGCCACCTCGAAGCGCCCCTCGTGGAGCTCGAGGCCGGCGAGCAGGTTGAGCGAGCTGCCGGTCAGCTCTTCGAGCCCGAGGTCACGGCTCTTCGCGAGCGCGGTCTGCGCGTAGAAGCGCGCCCGCGCGAACTCGCCGCGGGCTTCGTGCGCGTTGGCGGAGACGTAGGCGGCGAGCACTCCATTGAAGCTCGCCGGATTGCGCAGCACGATCTCCTTCAGCCGCGCGAGGTCGAAATCCTGCCGGTCCATTTCGATCAGCGTCGTCGCGCGGTTGCATGTGAAGAGGTCCTCGAGATCGCGGTCCTTCCACGACCGCGCGAGCCCGAGGCCGTCGTCGTAGAGCGTCAGCGCGCGCTCGTAGTCTCCCGACCAGATCGCCTCGCGGGCGGTCTTGCGGAGAAACTCGAGGTGCTTGCGGCGCTCGTTCACGGCTGGGCGGGCTTCGTAACCGTCCATTGTAAGGCCAGCCGGCGCCCGCTCACGAGGTTTCCCGAGGCGGGGTTGCGTCGTCTTCGGAACTCGGCGGCGCGGGCTCTTCCTGCAGCCGCTTGAAACGCACGAAATCGCGCACTTCGCGGCGCGCCTCCTCCGACAGGTTCTCGAAGTCGGCCACGAGGTCGCGCGAATCCGGATCGACCGGACGGTCGGTCTCGCCGAAGAACTCGCTCATCTTCAAATCGAAGACCTGGAGGATCTTGAAGAGCGTGTCGAGTCCGACTTTGTACTCGCCCTGCTCCATGCGGGAGAGATCCGACTGGGCGACGCCGATCTTCTCGGAGAGCTCGGTCTGTGTGAGATGCCGGCCCTTGCGAAGCTCGCGAATGCGGGAACCGACCAGGTGGACCTTGCGGGGTGATGAAGGCGACGACATGATTTTTTGAACGCTACCGGATGCTATTGCACCATAAACGGATGTCAATATAATGATCCGCCTGCGGCGGATGTCAAGCTTGAAGAGCGACTTGTACCGTAAGTTTTTCCTGCTCAAAGAGATGGTCGTTCGTGACCTGAAGTCCCGTTATGCGGGATCCGGCCTCGGAGTCCTCTGGGCCTTCGCGAGCCCCATTCTGTGGATGGTCGTCTATACGATGGTGTTCTCCGGAATTCTGCGGGTGCCGAGCCCGCCGGGCTACGCGAGCTTCCCGGAGTTTCTCCTCGCCGGGCTTCTGCCGTGGATGGCGGTTCAGGAAGGCGTCTCCCGTTCGGCCACGGCGCTCACGGACAACGCCGCGATGGTGAAGAAAACGGTCTTCCCGATCGAGATGCTCGTCTTCTCCGCGGTCCTCGCGGCGGTCGCCAACCAGCTCATTGCCTTCGCGATCTTCGCGGCGTATCTCGCGGTCATCGGCCATCTCGCGCTGCCCTGGGTGCTGCTCGTGCTGCCGGCGCTCGCGGTGCAGATCGCGCTCACGTTCGGGCTCGGGTGTTTCGTCGCGACGGCAGCGACCTTCGTGCGCGACGTCGTTCCGGTGGTCGGGATCGCGCTGACGGTCGTCTTCTACGCGACGCCGGTGGTCTATCCCGCCGACCTCGTGCCGGGCCGGCTGCGGTTCCTGATCGAGGCGAATCCGTTCGCGCACCTGACTGCCTGGTATCGCGACGCGTTCACGCTGCATCAGATGCCGGAGGCGGCTTCGATCATCTACGCGACGATCTTCGCCGCGGCGGTCCTCGCCGCCGGAGCGGCGCTGTTCCGGCGGGCGCGGCCCCATTTCGCGGATCTGATCTAGATCGAACCCCGGGCCGAAATGTTTTTACGATGGCCTTGTTGACTCGCCCGGTTCCCCCACGTCAGGAGGTAAGGTGAGACGAAGGTTTCCGGTCCTCTTCCTGTCCGTCCTCGCGGCCGCGGCGGCGGCGTGCTCGGCATCCTCTTCGGCCCCGGCCAAGAACGCCGCCGCTCCGGCGGTCCCGGCCTCGCCGGCAGCGACGCCCACGCCGACGAATCTCCAGCGGGTCAATCCGGATGTGATCGAGGACACGCCCTCGCACACAGTGACGCGGTTCAAGAAGTCCGAGTACATCCGCGTCGACGATCGGCACATCCGCAGCCCGATCATTCCGCTGCAGGTCGAGTTTTTCAAAGAGGACGACGAGTACTACTACGTCTACCGCGCGAAGCCGATCCCGGGGGAGAAGGAAGCGGAGCGCGAAGCGACGGAAGGGATCGCGCCTCCTCCCGGCGCCGCCGCGGTCGCTCCGAAGGACAAGGCACAGACCGACTACGGCATGCCTCCGGAAGACTTCGAGGATCTGACGCCGCCGCGCGTCGCGGGCGCGTTCCGTCTGGTACCGGTGGCGGACTCGGGCCTGCCCAATTCGGGCATGTGGCGGCATTCCTTCCTCGTGGCCGACATGAACGGCGACGGAATTCCCGACATCGTGGCGCCGCCCGCGCGTCTGGGCTCGGAAGCGCGGCTGCACATCTGGCTCGGGGACGGCCACGGGAAGTTCGTTCGGCAGAAGCTCGAGTTCTTCGAGGACGGAAAACCCGCGCCCTACGCGAGCCTCGCGTACGGCGGCGTCGCGGTCGGCGACCTCGACGGCGACGGCAAGCTCGACATCGTCGCGGCTTCGCACAGCGCGGGTCTCGTGGCGCTCTACGGCCGCGGAAACGGCGACTACGACGTCGTGCACAAGGGACTTCCGGGCCGGGACTTCTCGTCGCAGGCGGTGGCGCTCGCCGACGTCAACGGCGACGGCAAGCTCGACGTCGTCGCGTCCACGGACATCTATGAAGGCCGGACGACGGCCTGGGAGCCCGACCAGATTCGCGTCTACGTGAACGACGGCCATCGCGGCTTCGCGCTCGCGAAGAACGCGATCGTGGGCGGCGCGTACTCGAACAGCCTCACCGCGTGGGATTACGACGGGGACGGGCGGCTCGACATTCTGACGGGAGCGCACATCTACGGCGCGGTCGAGCTCCTCTGGAAGAACGAAGGGAACGGCAAGTTCTCGGTCGGCTTCATCCCCGACATCGAGATTCACGGCTATCACTTCGCGATGGCGCCCGGCACTTTCGGGGCGCGACGGGTCCCCGCCTTCGCCGACGCGTTCAACCGCGCGACCAGCGTGCCCGTCCGGAAGCAGGCGCGCTGCGTCACGGTCTACTCGTACGAGAACGGCGCGTGGACGCGCCACCGCATCTGGCGCAAGAAGGAAGGCACGACGTTCCTGTACGGGCTGGCGATGGGCGACCTCGACGGCGACGGTCTGGACGACGTCGTGTTTGCCGACTCCGACATCGGGCGTCTGCGTATCTTTCTCCAGCGTCCGGACGGCAGCTTCGCCGAGGCCGACGAAAAGCAGGAACCGGAGCTCAAGTCGATCGGGCAGTGCATCCGCCTGGCCGACCTCGACGGGGACGGACGGCTCGACATCGTCGTGGGCAAGACCTACGGGTCCGGGAGCACCGGGGAACGGGGCGGCTGGTCCGTCTTCCTCAATAAGAAGTAACCTCTTGAGTCACGGCGGCTTGCGGCGACTTGATGATCGGTCAGCATATTTTCTTCGTTTTTCTCTTGACTCGAGCCGAGGGACGGGCGGAATATTCCCTTAACCGTAAGGCCAGAAGCCTCTTGTGAAACACGACTTTACTTGCGAATTTGGCAAATTGAGTTACGGGAGGTGATGCGATCGCGCGAGGGAAGGAATCTCAAGCGTGTG
Organism: Thermoanaerobaculia bacterium; assembly: GCA_036558325.1. Classification (GTDB taxonomy): domain Bacteria; phylum Acidobacteriota; class Thermoanaerobaculia; order UBA5066; family Gp7-AA6; genus DATBFU01. Next base: position 21,134 of record DATBFU010000049.1, read on the forward strand.
TATTTTCCCGGTTTAAACGTAACGAGGAGATCTCAATGAAGAAGACCTTTCTGACGTGCATGGCGGTTCTCGCCCTGTTCGCGATCGCGACCAGCGCCAGCGCCATCACGTGCACGGTTGACACGCGTCCGGCCGCGACGCTGCTCGTGCCCTACTTCGCGGTCTCGCTGAACGCGGACGCGACGGTCAATCGCGGCGAGCCCACTTCCGTCGACACCCTGCTCGCGATCGGCAACGCCTCTTCGGCGCCGATGATCGCGCACGTCTCGGTGTACAACAAGCGGTCGATCCTCGTCCTCGACTTCAACGTCGCGCTGACGGGCTTCGACATCCAGACGTGGAGAATGTCGGATGTCATCTCGGGCATCCTTCCCTCCACCCCGGTCGGCAACGACCACACCGGTCCGAACACGGCGATCGACCCGCTCGACGACGTTTGCCAGCGCAACGCGGTGGCGTCCGTCTATCCGGCGGCCGACGGCTTCCTGCGCATCGCTCCCCCGAACAACCTGACGGCCGACCCGAACGACAACAAGCTCGCGACGGCGGCTTACACGGTTCCCGCGTTCGGCGCGACCGACGCCTTCGGTCTCCTGGTCGTCGACTCGCTCGATGACACCGACGACTCCCGCGGCTGCGGAGACGGCACGGTGGACGGCGAGACGGACGGCCCGGCGATCGGCTACGTCACGATCGACCACGCCAACTACTGCACGCTCTCGAATCCCGACGACCAGTCGTACCACGAGTTCAACGCGCTGGGCGGCGAGAACAACCTGTTCGGCGACATCATCTTCACGAGCGGCGAGGGCATCGGCACCTACGGCATGTCGATGATCTCGATCGAGCAGGATCCCAGCCTCACCGGCTCGACCACGCTCAACACGGACCTCCGCACGCGGACGTTCTACGCCCGCTACTGGAGCCCGTTCGACACGCTGATCCAGACCTGCCAGAACTGCGGCAGCGGCCTGAATCGGACCGACCTCTCGGTTTCCTCGCCCTGGAACGTGCTCTACGGCGACCAGCGTGAGCCCCTCGGCCTGCGTTGGGCCGCGCGTTACTTCGAGGGTCCGGCGGTCATCTCGTTCTTCGATGTCTGGCGCGCTTCCTCGGGAAGCCTGACGGACCTCGCGGACGGCGGCGACTGCGACACGGTGGAACCGACCGTTCAGCTCGGCTTCTTCGACGAGGACGAGAACACGGTCACGCAGACGGGACCCGGCCCCTGCCCGTCCCCCTGCACGGTTCCCCCGACCCCGACGGTCAACTTCCCGTATGAGACCAACCGCGTTCGCGTGGGCGGCGACAACGGGTTCAACCTGCCGGCTCCGCCCGCTCCGGGTGGAAACCAGGTCGGTTGGGTGACGATGAACTTCGTCAACCTGGCCGAGGGCACCGAGCTCGATCAGGCCTGGGCGGCCTACGAGTTCGATGGCAGCGCGGCCTTCGTTTCGGCTCACATCCCGGGTGTTCAGCTGGATCCGTCGGCTTGCGAGCCGCTCGGCATCGTTGGAGGCACGGACGTCAACCCGATCACGCCGGTCATTCCGGGCGGCGTTCTGGGCGACGGCAATCCTCCGGCGGGCATCGGTCCCAGCTTCATTCCCGTTTCCTAACGGTGTCTCGGTCGTGGGCGGGACCTTCGGGTCCCGCCCACTTTCT
>DATBFU010000050.1:0-24525 GCA_036558325.1 Thermoanaerobaculia bacterium
CACCAACTTTGCCGGGAGCCCCATCCAGCTCCTGAGCCTCACCGTCTCGGCAAACGCGAGCGACGCCGCCGCCCCGCTCGCCGCGTACAAGGATGCCGACCTCGAGAGGCTCCTCGTCGCCGTCGGCGGCAGCGCTACTCCAACAAGCTCCGCTCGATCCCCGGCGGCCGCTCGGTCGTCGTCTTCCTCGACCTCGCGCTGCCGGCCGGCGCGCGCCTCCCGACCGAGCTCCGCCACCTCCTTTCGCTCTCGATCCCGCGCAAGAAGGACCGCAGCGGCGGCATGGTCGAGGACACGGTGAACGGTCCCGCCGTGCCGGTCGTCCGGGAGCCTGCCCCGGTCCTGCGAGCGCCCCTGCGCGGACCGTCCTGGGCCGCCTTCAACTCGCTCGGCGGCGACGCCCATCGCCGTGCCCTCGTCGCGGTCGACGGCCGCGAGCGGATCGCGCAGCGCTTCGCGATCGACTGGATGCTCCTCGGCCCGGACGGGCGCTTCTTCCACGGCGACCCGAAGTCGAACGGCGGCTTCTACGGTTACGGCGCGGAGGTGCTCGCGGTGGCCGACGGGCGAGTCTCCGACCGGAAAGACGGCCTTCCCGAGAATGCCGGCAGCAACGAGGCGAGCAGCCGCAACATCACGCTCGACAACGTCGCCGGCAACTCCATCCTCCTCGACCTCGGCCACGGACGGTTCGCGATGTACGCGCATCTCCAGCCGGGGAGCCTGCGCGTGAAGGTCGGCGATCGGGTGACGGCCGGCCAGGTCCTGGCGCTCCTCGGCAACTCCGGCAACTCCGACGCGCCGCACCTTCACTTCCAGGTGATGGACGCCAACTCGCCTCTCGGCGCCGAGGGACTGCCCTACGAGATCGACCGCTTCACGCAGCTCGGCATCGTTCGCGACGTCGACGGCACGCTCGCCGGCAGCGCCTGGAAGCCGCAGGGCGGAGAGGCGCCGGCCGCTCATCGCGACGAGCTCCCGACCGACGCCGCCGTGGTCGGACTGCTCTCGAATCCTTGACCCGGTGCCGGCTTGCCCCGGCCCGGCTCTTGCACGCGACGGAGCTATGCTTCGCGTCCAGTCGGAGGTGCCATGCGAGACGGCTCACGCTCGCCCCGCCGGAAGTTGTCGCGTCGGGTATTTCTGTCGAGGACCGGCTCCTCCGCGGCGGCGGCCATCGCGGCCCGAGCCGGCGTAGCGGCCGCCGCCGCGCCGCATCCGCCCAGAGCGGCCCCCGATGCCCCGAGCGTGCCGGGCGCCGTCGCGGTGACCCTGCGAATCAACGGCAAGGAGCACCGCCTGAAGGTGGATCCGCGGACGACGCTGCTCGACTGCCTCCGCGAGACCGTGGCCCTGACCGGAACGAAGAAGGGCTGCGACCATGGCCAGTGCGGCGCCTGCACGGTCCACGTGAACGGCCGGCGCGTGAACTCGTGCCTGAGCCTGGCGCTCATGCACGACGGCGAGGAGATCACCACGATCGAGGGCCTCGGCGCGCCCGACGCGCTCCACCCGATGCAGGCGGCGTTCGTCGCCCACGACGCCTATCAGTGCGGCTACTGCACGTCGGGTCAAATCATGTCGGCCGCCGCGCTCCTGAAGGAGCCCTGCGGCCCCGACGACGCGGCGGTCAAGGAGCTCATGAGCGGCAACATCTGCCGCTGCGGGGCCTACCCCAACATCGTGGCCGCGATCCAGCAGGTCCGGCGCAGCGGCGGCGCGGAGCGCGGCTGATGCACGCCTTCGAATACCTCCGGCCTCGCGACGCGGCGGCCGCGATTCCCGCGCAGCAGAGCTCCGGCGCCAAATTCATCGCCGGCGGAACGACCCTGATCGACCTTATGAAGCTGAACGTCGAGACCCCGTCGCGGCTCATCGACATCAACCGCCTGCCGCTCGAAGAGATCGAGCCGGCTCCCGGAGGCGGCCTGAAAATCGGGGCGACGGTTCGGAACTCCGATCTCGCCCATCACCCGACGGTGGAGAAGGACTATGCCGTCCTCTCGCAGGCCCTCCTCTCGGGAGCCTCGGCGCAGCTGCGCAACATGGCGACGACCGCCGGCAATCTGCTCCAGCGCACGCGCTGCGTCTACTTCCGCGACACGGCGATGGCGTGCAACAAGCGCGAGCCGGGATCGGGGTGCCCCGCGATCACCGGCTTCAACCGGACGCTCGCGATCCTCGGAACGAGCGAGAGCTGCATCGCCACCAATCCGTCGGACATGTGCGTCGCGCTCGCGGCGCTCGAGGCGACCGTCCATGTCCAGGGCGCGAAGGGATCGCGCGCGGTGCCGATCGGCGAGTTCCATCTCCTGCCCGGAAGCACGCCGCACCGGGAGACCGTGCTCGAGCCGGGAGACCTGATCACGCACGTCACCCTTCCGCCGCCCGTCGCCGGGAGCAAGCAGCTCTATCTAAAGCTGCGCGACCGGGCCTCGTATGAGTTCGCGCTGGCGTCGGCCGCGGTCGTCCTCACGATCGACGGCGGCCGCGTGACCCGGGCGCGCCTCGCGATGGGGGGCGTCGGGACCACGCCGTGGCGCTCCCCCGAGGCCGAAGCCGCGCTCGTGGGTCAGCCGGCGAACGCCGCGACCTTCGGCAAGGCGGCCGAGGCCGCTCTCCAGGGAGCGAAGCCGCGGAGCCAGAACGCGTTCAAGGTGGAGCTGGCGAAGCGGTGCGTGGCGCACGCGCTGCAGACGGCCGCGGCGAGTTGATCTCGAGGGAGCGCGCATGACGAAGACGCAAGAGCCCTCCGCGCAAACCGCTTCGCCCCTCGGCCGGCCCACGCCTCGCGTGGACGGCCCGAAGAAGGTGACCGGGACCGCGCCGTACACATCCGACTTCCGATTCCCCGGGCAGCTCTATGCCGTGCCGGTCGAAGCGACGATCGCGAAAGGCAAGATCGTCCGGCTCGATACGGCCGCGGCCGAGAAGATGCCGGGCGTGCGGGCGATCCTCCACCGCGGCAACATCGGGAAAATCTTCCGTTCCGTCAAGGGAGAAGGGTTTTCCGGCCTGTGCGACGAGCGCCGTCCGCCGTTCGAGGACGACGTCGTGCGCTACTACGGCCAGTACGTCGCGTGCGCCGTGGCGGACTCGTTCGAGACCGCGAAGGCCGCGGCCGACGCCGTTCGCGCGACGTACGCCGCGGAGAAGCCGAATGTCGAGCTCCACCTCGACTCCGACGAAGAGGTCGTGGTGCAGAGCGAGCGAGGCGACGCGGCGGCCGCCTTCGACTCGGCGCCCGTGAAGCTCGACCAGACCTACGTGACGCCGGCCGAGACGCACAACCCGATCGAGCTCCACGCCACGACGGCGATGTGGGACGGCGACTCGCTGACGCTGTACGAGACGACGCAGGCCGTCGACAACCATCGAGGCGTGCTCGCGCAGATGTTCGGACTTCCGAACGAGAATGTCCGCGTCGTCAGCCGATTCCTGGGCTCCGGCTTCGGCGGCAAGCTGTGGCCGTGGACCCAATCGCCGCTCGCCGCGGCGGCCGCGCGAAAGCTCCAGAAACCCGTGAAGCTCGTCGTCAGCCGCAAGATGATGTTCCAGTCCGTCGGCCATCGCGCCCGCACGCAGCAGCGCATACGCCTCGGCGCGAATCCCGACGGCCGGCTCGTCTCGCTCCGGCAGGACTACGTCTACCACGCCTCCATCCTCGACGGCCACGAGGAAGATTGCGGCGAGTCGACGGCGTTTCAGTACAGCGTTCCGAACCTGCGCGTCACGGCCGGCCGCGCCCGCCGGAACGTCGGCGCCACGACCGACATGCGCGGGCCCGGCGCCGTGCCCGGGCTCTACGCGACCGAGTCCGCGATGAACGAGCTGGCCGACCAGCTCCAGATCGATCCCGTCCGCCTTCGCGTGATCAACGAGCCGAAGATCGACGAAGGCATGAACGCGCCGTTCTCGTCGCGGCATCTCCTCGAATGCTTCGAGCTCGGCTCGGAGAAGTTCGGCTGGGCGAAGCGGACCCCGGCCGTGGGCTCGATGAAGAAGGACGGCTTGACGCTCGGCTGGGGCATGGCCGGGTGCTCGTGGATCGCCGGCCGCTTCCCCGCCGCCGCCAGCGTCGAGATGCGCGACGACGGCACCGCCCGCGTCTCGTGCGGCACGCAGGACATCGGCACCGGGACCTACACGATCCTCGCCCAGCTCACCTCGGAGAAGACGGGCGTGCCGCTCGAAGAGATCGAGGTCGTCCTCGGCGACACGAGCCTGCCGCCCGGACCGATCTCGGGCGGGTCGCTCGTGACCGGGTCGGTCGTGCCCGCGGTCTTCCAGGCGGCCGACCAGGCGATCTCGTCGCTCGTGAGCGTCGCCACGAAAGCGCCCGGATCGCCGCTCGCGAAGCGCAAGCCCGAAGACCTGAGCTTCGCCGGCGGCGTCGTGTTCGCGAAGGCCGACGGGCCCGGAAAGGGCGTGCCGTTCGCGGAAGTGCTCCGCCTCGCCAACCTCCGTCTGGTCGCCGGCACCGGCCGGTCCGAGGGCACGCTCGGCGGCAGTTCCAAGTCGAAGCTCTCCACCCATTCGTTCGGCTGCCACTTCGTCGAGGTCACGTGGCAGCCGGAGATCGCCCGGCTCCGCGTCCACCGCGTCGTCACCGTCATGGACGCCGGCCGCATCGTCAATCCCCTCGCCGGCCGAAACCAGATCGAGGGCGCCATCGTCATGGGCATCGGCATGGCGCTCCTCGAGCACACGACCTACGACCCGCAGAACGGCGCGCCCATCAACAGCAATCTCGCGGACTACGTCGTGGCCGTCAACGCCGACGTCCCGGCTCTCGAGGTGCACTTTCTCGATCATCCGGACAAGGAGATCAACGAGATCGGCGCCCGCGGCATCGGCGAGATCGGGCTCGCGGGCTTCGCCGCCGCCGTCACCGCCGCCGTCCATCACGCCACCGGCGTCCGCGTGCGCGAGCTGCCGGTGAGGATCGAGGCCCTCCTGGGACAGGCCTGAGTCGCGCCCGGATCAGAGCTCGACGGACTGCGCCACAATCACACCTCGATGCTCGCCGCCGCCGTCACGCTCGCCCTCCTCCACCCCGCCGCCGCCGCGGCGCCTCGCGAGACGCGGGTCCCCGTCGACAACACGAGCCTTTACGCGCGCGAGATCGGGAGCGGCCGCACGCTGATCGTGCTCCACGGCGGACCGGACTTCGACCACGCCTATCTCCTCCCGGAGCTCGATCAGCTCGCCGACGCGTATCGCCTCATCTATTACGACCAGCGGGGCCGCGGACGCTCGGCGGAGCGCGTGCGGCCGGAGGACGTGTCCGTCGCCTCGGACGTCGCGGACCTCGACGCCGTGCGCGAGCATTTCGGGCAGCGATCCGCCGCGCTGCTGGCACACTCCTGGGGCGTCGTCCTCGCCCTGGAATACGCGCGGCGACATCCGGACCGCGTCTCCCGGCTGGTTCTCATGAATCCGGCGCCCGCTTCCGCGGCCGACCTCGATCTCCTCAAGCGGTCGCGGCGCGAGCATTCCGCCGCCGACGTCGAGCGCCTGAATTTCCTCCGCGGGACGGACGGCTACAAGCGCGGCGATCCCGACGCCGTCGCCGCGTACTACCGCGTCCACTTCAAAGCGGCGATGCGGCAGACGGGAACCCTCGACGAGATCGTCGAACGCCTGCGCCGCGGCTTCACGGCCGACGGGATTCTCGAGGCGCGCGCCATCGAGGGCCGGCTCGTGGACGAGACCTGGGGCGTGCCCGGATACGACCTCCTTCCGAAGCTCGCGAAGCTCGAGGTCCCGACCCTCGTCGTCAACGGCGACGACGTCTTCATACCGCCGGAGATCGCCGAGCACATCGCGCACGCTCTTCCGAACGCGCGGCTCGTCGTGCTGAAGAACTGCGGGCATTTCTCGTATCTCGAGTGTCCCGGCGCCCTCCGGCAGGCGATCGACGCGTTCTTTCGGACCGGCGGAGCGCGGTAGATACTCCCACGATGCACGACGTCACGGGCGCTCGCCTCGAATACGAGGCGCCGAACGAGGTGCAGGCGGTCATCGCGGGAATCGGCCGCACCGAGGACCTCGCCCTCTCCCCGGACAACCGCCGTCTGGTCATCCTCGACTACTTTGGAAAGCGGCTCTTCGTGTTCTCTCTTCGCATCGAGGCCGCCGGCATGGCGCCGCGGGTCACGCTCTCGGACTTCGCGATCATGCACTCCGGCAGTCTGCGTGAAGCGCATGGCGTCGCCTTTCTCGGGAACGATCACATCGCGGTGTGCAACCGCTCCGGCGACGTCTGTCTCTACGGGATCCCGGTTTCGGGGCTCGATCCGCGCGAACGCACGGCGGAGCCGCTCGCCCGAATCCCGGGACACGGGCTGTTTTCCGCCCGGGTGCTGACCCCCGGCTCGGTCGCTTCCCACGAGGTCGCGCGAAATCGTTATCGCCTGCTGGTCTGCAACAACACCTGGAATGCCATCACCGCGCATCGCGTCTCCCTCGGCGAATCCATTCGGATACACAACGAGGGCATCCTCATCGAGAGCCGCCTGAAGATCCCGGACGGCATCAGCATCAGCCGCGACGGAGCCTGGATCGCCGTCAGCAATCACGTCGACGGCGAGGTGCTCGTCTACGAAAACAGGCCGGGCCTCAGACGGCGAACGCCGCCTTCCGCCTCCCTCGGCGGCCTCGTTTGCCCGCACGGCGTGCGCTTCACGGCGGACGGCCGGGTTCTCGTCGCCGACGCCGGAAGCCAGTACCTGCATGCCTTCGAGCGCACGAATGGAAGCTGGAAAGACGTTCCGCAGCCGACCACGTCCGTTCGTGTGGTGGACGACGACACGTTCTATGCCGGCCGTTACGATTCCCGGGAGGGTGGCGTCAAGGGCATCGAAGTGGACCGCGCCGACCGGGTTCTGATGACCACGCACAAGCGGGACGTCCTCGCCTTCTACGACCTGACCGGGCTCCTGTCGCGGGCCGACGCCGTCGATCCCTCCGAGATGGAAGAGCTTCGCCGGCAGCGGGATTCCTCGCTCGAGCGGACGAAACACGACGTGGTCAACCGGCGCTGGACCTTTCCGGCGCGCGTCCGCCTCGGGATCACCTCGGTCTTCCGACGCAACTGGAACCGAATCGCCGCCGCGCGGACTCGCGCGGCGCTTTCCCGGCTCGATCTGAGAAACGAGCGGTCCAGCGAATCCCTGCTCGATCCGGCCGGGCCCGTCGTCTCCCTGACGACTCAACCTCACCGGCTGCAGCTCGTCCACTACGCCATCGAGTCCATCGCGAGCGGCACTCGAAAACCGAGCCGCTTCCATCTCTGGATCACGGACGAACGGTCCTACGCGGATCTTCCGGCGGCGTTGCGGCGGCTCGAGGCGCGGGGGTTGGAGATCCATCTGGCCGACGACCAGGGCCCGCACTCGAAGTACCGCCCATATGTCGACGGCGAAAACGGCTTCGCGTCGCCCCTCGTCACCGCGGACGACGACGTCCTCTATCCTCCGGATTGGCTCGAACAGCTGATCCGGGGCCACGAGGCGAACCCTTCGGCGATCCACTGCTTCCGGGCACATCGCATCCGGATGGCCGGCGGCCGGCCGGCTCCGTACAACAGTTGGACTCCTTGCGGCGACAGCCGCCCCAGCCACCGCAATCTCATCACCGGCGTCTCCGGCGTCATCTATCCGCCCGAGTACCTTCGGCACCTGAAGCGGCACGGCATGGACTTCATGCGGTTCTGCCCGCACTCGGACGACATCTGGCTGACGGTGATGGCGCTGCGCGGCGGGTTCAAGGTCGCGCAGCTCTTCGACGAGCCGCGCCTGTTTCCGACGATCCCGAACTCCCAAACGAAGCGGCTCTACGATCTCAACGTCACCATGGGCGAAAACCAGGTCCAGCTGATGAGAACGTTGTCGAAGGCGGATCTCGCGGCGCTGCTGGCGTCGTAGGGCCGGCCCTTGCGGCCGCCCATCACGCCGTCAAAACTTCTCTTCCGGGCTCTTTCCCGCCGCGGCGTCGTACGCGGCGCCCGGCAAATCCGACGCCATCGTGACGCGCCGCTTCAGCCACCTCTCCTGTGTCGCGACGATCATGTCGCGCGCGTGCGGATGGGCGAGGATTTCCGCCTGCGGAAACGCTTCGCGGATCGACTTCAAGCCCCGCATGTGGTCGCCGTGCCAGTGGCTGAGGACGACGTGCGTGATCGGCCGGCTCGTGATCGACCGGACTTTCTCGACGATCGCCTCCCCCATCGCCGGACTTCCGCCGGCGTCGAACACGACGACGCCCTGGTCCGTCACGACGACGACCGCGATGCCTTCCTGCGGCAGCTCGAAGGGATCCTGCCGAATCGCGGCCCACACGCCGGGCGCCAGATTCGTCCAGGCGTACTCGAAAGGATTCGCGCGGGAAGCGCCGGCGATGCCGAGGCCGGCGAGAACAGGAAGTGCGAGAACGAGACGCCAGGCTCGAATCCGGGCGGCGATCCCGAGAGTTCTTCGGCGAATCACGCGAGGCCTCCTCATGGCGATCTGGATAGGTCGTAGGGCCCCGCGCACGAAGGGTTGAGGCGGGCGCCGCGCCGAGCAATCCGATGACAGACGACCGGATCGCCTCAGGGCTGCGATCTCCGCCTCACGAACCGTCCGTCGCTTCGGATCGTCCACGTCTTTCCGCCGTCCGCGGAGGTCGAATAGATGTGCCGGATCGTGTCGGCTGAAACATTCTCGAGGACGTTTCGCGCGAGGAGCCGCTTCCCGCCGGCGTCGAGGATCCACCCCTCGAAACGCATCGCGCCGTCGCGGTACGCGCCCTCGAAATCGTTCGACCGGTTGTCGTCGCCGTTCCAGACCATGCGCCACACGCTCCGGTTGACGTCGTAGAACGACATGCTCATGCCGCGCGACTTCGCGCCCTCCCAGCGCTCGACGATCACGCAGCCTTCGTACTCGCGCGTGTTGTGGAGATGGCCGCCGACCGGCGCATTCGGCTTGTCCCAGGGCGTCGCATCGAAGTCGCCGACCCAGAAGTCGAATGCGTGCTCGGCCCGGCACGGGTAGCGGACGTCGTCGGGCACCGCTGTCGGAGTCGGCGTCGGCTGCTGCGCGAGGAGCGGAGCGCACGCGATCGAGCAAAAGGCTGACAGGATTCTGAAGATTCGGATTCGCATCATGGCTTCTCCTGCGCCGGTCCCGGTCGACCGACGAGAAGACCTACGAAGCGAGAAGCGGCGGGTTGCGGGCTCGCGTCAGACGCCGCGCCACCCGTCACGCGATTCGGCGGCGCACCGCATCGCCGGAGGGCGGCGCGTGCGGCCGCGGCTCGCTCTACGGACCGTACAGCGTCAGGCCGAAGCCGTTGGCGATGAACTTCGCCATCGCGTCCCGCGTCACCGTGCCGCTCGGGCAGTAGGTGGTCGGCGTGCACCCGCCGAGCACGCCGGTGGCCCAGAGGTAGTGGATGTGCTTGCAGAAGGGCTGCGAGGCGGGCACGTCGGTGAAGTGCGTGTTCGGCGAGCCGGAGTCGCACGAGTAGGAAAAGCCGGTCTTCGGGTCCGGCCCGTAGGTCAGCGGCACGGCGGCGCCGCCCTTCGGCGCGAAGATCGCCTTCGCGACGAAGCTGGCCATCGCGTCCCGCGTGATGGAGTCCGTCGGGCAATAGAGGCCGGTGTTGCATCCGAGCGTGACGTTCTGCTGGGCGAGGTAGTGCACGTGCTTGCACGCCGGATCCGCCGGCGAGACGTCCGTGAAGAGAGAGTGCCCGCCGTTGATGCAGTCGTAGCTCTGCGCGCCGACGCGGCCCGCCGTCGGGACGAGCGGCCCCGTTCCGGCGATCGCCTTCGCGATGAAGATCGCCATCTGGTCACGCGGCACGACGTCGCCCGGACAATAGGCCGTCGGCGTGCAGCCGGTCGTGATTCCGAAGTGCAGCATGGTCTCGATCTTCGCGTAGAAGGGCTCGGACCGCGGAACGTCCGAAAAGCTTTCGCCGACGTGCAGCGTCCAGATCTGAGATCCGTTCGCGTCGAGGTCCTCCTGGAACGTCGCGTCCCAATGCGTCGCGGGACGGCTCGCCGGCGCGTCCACGGTCACGCGGTAGCAATCGTGGGCCGCCGACGCGTCGTAACAGTTCACCGTGGCGCCCTTCGGGATCGAGCCGTAGTCCGCGGTCGTGTTGTTGATGTGGTAGAGCGCGCCGCCCGGTCCCATGAAGGCGCTCGCCGTTCCGGCGCGGGAGAACGCGTTCGAGCCGACGTTCTGCCAGGCGGTCTCGACCCGCACCGTCTCGCCGGGCTCGAGCACGCCGTTCAAGTCGGACGTCGTACCGGAGGAGCTGTGCGCGTCGACCCGCATGGGGCGCGGTAAGGGATTGGTGCGCTGCCGAACGACGCCGATGCCGCTTCCGTCCGTCCCGGCGTGCGCCCAGGTCACGACGAAGCCATCGCCTCCGCCCGACGAGACGCTCGTGTATCCGTACACGGCGCCCGTGGTGGACGTGTTCACGGCGAATTCGGAGCCGACTTTCGCCCCCGTCCGGTCGAACCTCTGGCCGGCGACGGCGCCCGGAGAGTCGTTGAGATAACCGTCGATCCAGGTCACGACGAAACCGCCCCGGCTGTCCATCGCGACCGAAGCGCCGGCCTGGCCTTCGGAGGTGTAGGTGTTCACCTGGAACTCGGTTCCCACTTTTTCTCCGGACGCGTCGAACCGCTGGCCGAAGACGCCGGCCCCGTCGCCATCCTCGCCGCTCTCATCCAACCAGACGACGACGAAGTCTCCGTGCCTGCCCATGGCGACCTTCGGGGACCGTTGATCGCCGGTGGTGTGCGTGTTGATGAGAAAAGCGGATCCCACCTTCGCGCCGGACGCGTCGAACCGCTGCCCGGAGATCCCGATGCCGTTGAGATCGCGGTAGTCCTCCCAGACGACAACGAAATTTCCCGAGCCATCGACGGCGACCGATGGAAAGTTCGCCTCCGAAGTGCCGCTGTTGACTCGAAACTCCGAGCCAACGGCGGGTCCGAGGTCCGGCCCGAATCGCTGTCCCAGGATCCCGGCGTGGTCCGGTGCGTAGTTGCCGGCCCAAACGACGACGAAGCTCGAGTCGGCGCCCATCGCGACCGCGGGAAAGTACTGGCCGTTCGCCGAATAGGTCGGCACGAGGAAATCCGGCCCGTCGTTGCCTCCGTGCTGGAATTTGCGTGCGATCACGCCGTAATACGAGCCGTCGTGAATGCCGTTGTCCTCTTCCCAGGTCACGACGAAGTTGCCGTCGCTCGCCGCGGCAACCTGGGGATTCGCGTGCGTGCCGGTGGTGAAGGTATTGACTGCGATTTCCGCGCCGTTCTTGGAGCCGCCGGCGTCATAGAGCTGCGCGAAGACGCTGTGCGTCGAGTCCGGGTTCCGACTCTGCCAGGCGATCATGAACTGACCGTCCGGCGCGACGGCGACACTGGGAGCGTCCTGGTCGCCCGTCGTATACGTGTTGACCTGAAACTCGCCTCCGAAGGGCGGCGCTTGCGCGAGCAGCCGGGAGGCGAGCGGGGCAACCCAAAGAAGCAACGCGAGACGCACGAATCGCGACATCGCTGTCCTCCGGGAACGTTCAAAAGGGTAACACGGCCGGCCGCGGCAGGCCGGCAGGCTCGTCGGGGCCGCCTTCGCGGCCGCGCTCGGATGGCGGGGACGAGCCCCTGTCCGACGATTCCCGATGTTTATCCCGCTCCCCGGCCCGCCGTCACGTCGATGAAAACCTCGGCGACGATCGGAAGCTCGCGACGGATCTTCCGATCGAGCTCATCCATCGCGCGCGTGAGCTCCTCGATTTTCAGCGCCGGTGCGGGACGCATCTTGGCGAGGACGAGGGCCTCCTCGGGCGCCAGATAGAACGCCTCGAGCTGTAGGACCTCCTCGATCGCCGCTTCCTTCTCGACGATCGCTCGAAGCCGCCCGAGCAGATCGATCGGGATCGACCGGCCCACGAGGAAGTCCGCGAACGGATGGGCCAATGCGAACGCCGTGCAAGCGAGCAGGACCCCGATGAGAAGCGACGCGACGGAGTCGGGCACGGTCGATCCGCTGATGTCGGAGACGAGCAGGCCGCCGGCGGCCAGCAGGAGTCCGATGAGGGCGGCGCTGTCCTCCACCAGGACCGCGCGCACGACGGGGTCGCTCGCGCGGCCGACGTAGCGCCACACCGTGATCCCGTAGTCCTTCGCCTGCCGGCGCGCCTGGCGCATCGCCTGCAGCCAGGACGTTCCCTCCGCCGCGAACGAAACCGCCAGAACGATCCACGCGGCGAGGTGGCCGGACATCGCATGGGGCGCTTCGAGCTTCCGAATCGCCATGCCGATCGACAGGCAGCCGCCGATCAGGAACGACGCGATGGCCGCGATGACCGCCCACAGGAATCGCTCCCGCGCGTGCCCGAAGGGATGCCGCTCGTCGGGTGGGAGCTTCGCACGATAGAGGCCGAGGGCCAGGAAGCCTTCGTTCACGCAATCGGCCGCGGAATGCGCCGCCTCGGCGATCATCGCGGTCGACCCGGACACGAGCCCGGCGATCAACTTTGCGGCGCCGATTACGACGTTCGCGAGAAGGGCGATGACGATCGTGCGAGGGCTTTCGCTCTCTTCGTCTCTCCGGAGAGCGGTGGGCGATCGGCGGCGGGCGCGGACAGGCAAGGGGGACAGTCTATCGGCGGTTCTCGCCGGGAACGCAATCGCCGCGGCTACAATGCCGCCGATGCCCCGGCGCGGAGTCCGACAGAGCCTCCTCGACTCGTGCACCCGGCTCATCCGCCATCTCGAAAAACGAGACGACATCCTGCTGCTGACCACGAGCACCCGTTTCCGCAAGGACAAGTGGGACATCCCGAAGTCGACGCAGCTGGCGTTCCGTGTCCGCGACCATCTCGAGTGCCGGCGCAAGCGCGTCACGCTGCTGGACGTTCCGAATCTCACGATCCACACCTGCGAGGGCAACATCAGCTCGGCGACGGGCAACAAGTGCGGCGTGCGCGCGGCGAAGCTGCCGGATCGCGCCAAGAATCCGACCGGTCAGCATCGATGCTGGGCGTCGATCAACAACAAGGACGACCAGCTCTACGTGATCACCCGCGAGCTCTTCCGCTCGCGCGCCGTCGTCTTCTTCGTCTCGGTCCGCTGGGGGCAGACCAACAGCGTCTATCAGCGTCTCTTCGAGCGGCTGAGCTGGATCGAGAACCGGTTCACGACTCTGGGAGAGAGGCCCATACGTCAATTGAAGGACCTCGAGGCCGGGATCGTCGTCTTCGGCCAGAACTGGAACGACGCGCGCGTCCTGAAGACCCAGCGTCAGAACTTCTCGTGGTTCGGCTGGAAGTCGCCCGCCGCGCTGAGCTTCTACTGGCAATACACGCGGAGCGCGGAGGACGAGTCGCCCGCGTCCTACCGCGGCGCGATCGCGGAATTCGATGGCCTGTTGAGGGCGGAGTTCCCTCGCTGATCCGGTCGCCGGTCTACTCTTTCATCGCCTCCACCATGCTCGCGGCCGACCTGGTCGGGCACTGCCCCTCGCTCCAGTCGTGGATCACATGCGACAGGATGTAGGCGTCGCCGCCGGCGGGCACGGAGTCGAAGAAGCTTCCCCCCTCGACGCGGACACGGTCCCCGAGACGACCGTCCCGAAACCGGAGAACTCGTAGGCCGCGACGACGGCCGACGGCTCGTCGCCGTGAAAGCCGATCATCGCCCTCGCGGCCGCCGATCGATTCCCTTCGCCCCGTCTTCGGGGGAGGGTCCGAGTGAGGGGGCGGCCCGCGCTCTCTTTCGCTGCCTCCGGCCTCACAGGAACTTCACGAGCGCGTCCGTCGTCTCCTTCGGCTTCTCCTCGAGAACCCAGTGCCCGGCGCCCGGGATCACGACGACGGTGACGTTGGTCGCGACGAGCTTCACCTGTTCCCCGAGCTCCTTGCCGAGGGACTTCTCGCCGCCGATCGAGAGAACCGGCATCGTCAGCCGCGTCTTCGACAGCTCCGCGAAGTCCCTGGCCGTCTGCGGGAACGCGGCGAAGTAAGCCCACCCCGCCGCCATGCGTCCCGGCGCCGCGTAGGCGGCCGTGTAGGCCGCCCGGGCCGCTTCGGGAATCGAGTGGTTCCGGTCCGCCGCGAAGTCGTTCCAGTAGTGCTCGAAGTAGATTCGTTCGCGGCCTTTCACGAGCGCCTCCGGCGTCGGCCCGTGGAAGCGGAAGTGCCAGAGATCCGGATTGTCGTAGACGGCTTCCCATCCCGCCACACCGGGCAGGAAAGCGTCCATGAGGACGAGCCGGGTCACCTCGGCAGGAAACTGCGCGGTGTATGCATAAGCGACCATCAGGCCGATGTCGTGCCCGACGACCTCCGCCTTCTGAACTCCGAGCGAACGCGCCAGCTCGTGAATGCTCGTCGCGGCCGACTTCATGTCGAGGCCGCTCGCCGGAATGCCCGACTCGCCGATGCCGGGAAGATCCGGGGCGATGACTGTGAATCGCTCCGCCAGGACCGGAATGATCGGGCGCCACATGCGCGAGCTCTCGGCATAGCCGTGGAGAAGGATGAGGGCCGGCCCCTTTCCGGCCGTCAGGTAATGCAGCTTGACGTTCCCGACCCGCGCGTCCCGCGCGCGGATCGACCCCTCCGCGGACTGCGCGAGCGCCGCCGGCGACGGCGAAAGAAAGATCGTGAGAGCTCCGGCGAGAATCGCGGCGGACGAAACGTCTTTTCTCATGATGGCCGACTCTACCCCGCCTCGTCGGCCGACCCCGGAGCGGGAACGAACCGCTCGCCGGCGTACCGGTCGTCGCGTGCAGGACAGAGAGGATCGGCAGGCGGCGTGCATAGATTTCGAGCGTGCGGTCCCCGAAGAGGAAGGCCGGCTTCTTTCGCGAGCATTCGCTCTCTCTCGTCGCGGGCGGCTTTCTCATTCTCTGGGTCGTCCTCTACGCGGTGTCCGACGCCGAAACCCGTCTGGGCGCTTTCTTCGGCAACTGCGTTGCCGACTGGACGGGCGTTCTGGTCATGGTCGTCGGCACGAAATATCTCTTCGAGAAAGGCTCGAAGGAGAGCAAGCCCGTCCACGGCCGCGGCGGCAAATTCCACCGGCTCTTCGCCGAGCACTCGATGACGATCGTCCTGATCGGAACCGGCGCCCTCTGGGCCTTCGTCTACTCGCGCGTCGAGCCCGCGGCGAAGTGGGGACAGGTCGTCGGAAACGTGCTCTCGGAGTGGGTGCAGATTCTCGGTCTGCTCCTCCTGACGAAGGGATTGTTCGAGCGAGGCTCCGAGGAGAGCAAGAAAGGCTGACGCGCTTCGGGAACACTGTACGGACCCGATGGATCACTTCTTGCTTGCTGGAGTTACAGTACCGGTGTCTCGCCGCCCGCCCGGAGGCGCGTGCCGTACGACATGAGAATCGCCATCAACGGAATCGGCATCGCGGGACCAACGCTGGCGTACTGGTTGCGCCGTCACGGCCACGAACCAATCCTGTTCGAGAGGGCGGCCGCGCTCCGCCGGGGCGGCTACATGATCGACTTCTGGGGAGTCGGCTACGAGATCGCCGATCGCATGGGGATCGTCCCCGCGCTCCGCGAGCGCTGCTATCTGATGGAACGGCTTCGCACGGTGGATGCCGGGGGGCGGGAGGAAGCCTGCGTCGACCTCGCGCCGATGCGCGCGCTCCTCGAGGGCCGCTTCATCAGCCTCGCACGCTCGGACCTGTCGCGCGCACTCTTCTCGGCCTGCGACGGAGTCACCGCCCACTTCGGCGTCTCGATCGAGGCGCTCGAGGAGAACGGAGACGGCATCGTCGCCACGCTCTCGGACGGACGCGTCGAGCGATTCGACCTCGTCATCGGCGCCGACGGGCTTCACTCGCGGGTGCGGCAGCTCGTGTTCGGGCCGGAGGCCCGTTTCGAGGAGTTCCTCGATTGCGTCGTCGCCGCGTTTCAGGTGACCGGCTATCCGCGTCGCGACGAGCTCACGTACGTATCCCATACGATCACCGGACGTCATGCCGCGCGCGTGTCGCTGCGAGATGACCAGACATTGATTCTTCTCGTATGCCGCGCCGGGATGATCGACGGCGACGGCCACGGCGCCGGCGCGAAGGCGGCCCTGAGGCGTGCGTTTGCGGGTATGGGATGGGAAGTGCCCGAGATGCTCGATCTCATGCAGGACGTCGAGGACGTCTACTTCGACCGCGTCAGCCAGATTCATCTGCCGCGCTGGTTTGCGGGCCGCGTGGCGCTGGCCGGCGACGCGGCGGCCTGCCCGTCGCTTCTCGCCGGCGAGGGAACGGGACTCGGAATGCTCGAGGCCTATGTGATCGCACAGGAGCTCGGTCGCGCCGGGGACGACTTCTCGCGCGCCTTCGCGGCTTACGACCGGCGGCTGCGGGCTTTCGTAACCGGCAAGCAGAAGGCGGCGCTGCGTCTCCGCGGCTTTTTCGCGCCGCGTACGGCGCTCGGGTTGAAAGTGCGAAGCCTCGCCGTGCACGCGATGGCGATTCCGTTCCTGGCCAAGCGGCTGCTCGCGCGATCGTTGGACGAGGGCCCGGCGTCGCTTCTCGAGGGAGCCGCAGTCAGTCCCGATTTCTGATTTCGCGCCGGCTGCTCGCGAGCGGACGTTCAGTTCGGCCAGTGAAGCCCGAGAGCGACCGCCAGGAACTTCGCCAGCTCGCCGCGCGTCACGGGCTGCTCCGGGCAGAAGTTCCCGCTGCCGCAGCCCGAAGTGATTCCGGAGGACGCCAGCGCCTGGATCGCCCGGAAGTAAGGATGGTCGGTCGGCACGTCGGCGAACGAGGCGAACGCCGGCGCCGGGCTCATCTGAAGCTTGTAGCCGACGAAGACGCCGGAGAAACTGTTCGTCCCGTCCGCCGCTCCGGTCTGAACGCGGGCGATGATGTCTTCGGTCGCCGCGTTGTACGTGTGCGGGGACGCGATGAAGGAAGTCACTTCGTCACAGCCGGCGTTTCCGAAGCTCGACGACAACGAGCCCAGAAACGCCGTGAAGGTCCCATGAGTGTCGTCGAGCTCGAGGTTCACCAGCACGTCGGCTCCGACCCCGACGTTCGAGTCGCAGTAGTCGAGCGCGAAATAGGTCACGAGCGCGCCGCTGGGCAGGTGGACCGGCGCGACGAAGGTTCCTCCCGGATGCCCCGAGTAGCGCCGGATTCCGGCGCCGGTGTTGTCGTTGACGTAGTCGGTCCCCGACTCGATCGGCGTGAATTCGGCGGCGGAGACCCTGACCAGGATTTTGTCCTTCGTGCCGTAGGTGCGGATGTCACTCTGTCCGAGAAGCGTGCACGGCAGGACGAGCGCGGTCAGCATCAAGACCGGCGAGAAGCGGCGAACGGCGGGAGAGGAGCGCATCGAGCCTCCCTTCTTGGTCGAGCAAACCGGGCCATGTCGCGGCGAGATGGTTCATTTTCGCACGCGCACGCGACACACGAGACGCGTCAGGGGCTCCTCGAGCCCGCACGCCGTCATTCCGAGCGCTAGCGAGGGATCCCGATCTCGGCAGGCTTGCAGGCTGGGAGGCCGAGCTCTGCCGCCACGGTCATCTCTTGCTGCCGCCCTCGTTCGGGTCGGTGCCGCCGCCCCGGGTCCACTCGCCCGAGTCTTCCCCGGGCTCGATCTTGGGCGGTGTCTTGAGCCCTTGCGGCGCCGGGTTCTCCTTGAAGGCCCCGTCGCGCGGATTGGGAACTTCGGCTCCGGGGCTGGATTCCTCGCGGTTGCGTTTCTCGTCCATGTCGGTTTCCTCCCTCAGCCCTCGGACTGCAAGAGGCATTCCGGGAACCGTAGGAACCGAGGGGTCAGGCACGTGCCTGACCCCTTGGACTGTTCGGCTCAGGACGGAGGCCGGCTCTTCGCTCTCTTCTTCAGCGCGCGCTTTCTCGCGGCGCGATTCGCCGCCGCCTGCCGCTCCGCCGGAGAGACGAAGGCAAGGCCGCGGGCCTCTTCCGGATCTTTCACGACCGGCGCGCCGCCTCGCAGCAGGGCCGCGACGCGAGCCTTTGCCGCGGCAGAGGGAGGCGGACGACGGGAGGGACTCTTCATTTGCTCTGGCCTCCGCGATTCATCTTCTCCCGGATCGATCGGCGTCGACAGGATATCCTCGCCGACCATGCGCCGGCCTGGCTTGGGATTTTTGATCGCGGCCGCTCTCGCCGCGTGGAGCTGCACGAAACCTCGAGACCCGGCCTCCGAAGGCGCGCGTCTGATGGCCCAGCTCAAGGCCGCAAGCGGCGGCGCGGCGCTCGACGCGCCCGCTGGATTTCACGAAAAGGGCGACGTCGTCCTCGAGGGCGCTCGTGGAACCTACGAGGTCTGGGGCGATCTGCATGCGCTTCGCAGCGTCGCGACGCATACGATCGGCGGAAGCACCAGCACCGGCGGCTTCGACGGTCAGACGGCGTGGTCCGTCGGCCCGGACGGCGCCTCGAAGACGGATACTTCGCCGGAAGGCGTCGCGGCCGCGAAACGAAGCACGTATCTGACGATCTCCGGATTCTTCTATCCCGACCGCTTCCCCGCGCGCTTCGAATACCGCGGCCGGAAAGAGGCCGAGGGAACGACGTATGACGTCGTCACGGTGACACCGGCGGACAGCCTTCCGACGGACATGTGGCTCGACGTCCGTACGCATCGCCTCCAGCGGATCGACGGCGTGGAAGGGACGACGAAGTTCGCAGGCGTGGTCAAGCGCTCTGAGTTCGTCGACGGCATCTGGTGTCCTTTCGAGCTCTCTCAAACCGAGGGCGATCGCCACATGACACAGAACGTGACGTCCGTCGTCTTCGAGGCGATACCTCCGGAACGGTTCGCTCCTCCATCGAACTGACGTAGGGGAAGACGCCGCGCCGGCCGCGAGGATCAGGCCCCCGCTTCCGTCGGCAGATTCGCGGCGACCCAGCCGCTGATTCCGGCGGACATGACCCGAACGTTGGCGTAACCCATCTGCTTCGCGCGGCGAGCCGCATTCGGGGCTTTCCGGCACATCGGATTCGAGCAGTAGAAGACGAGGGCAGTGCTCTTGTCCGGCGGAAGGTCGGTGTCCTTGTAGGCGGCGGGGTCGAGGTGGCTCGCTCCGGGAACGTGCGCCGTCATCCAGCTGCCTCGGGAATTCACGTCGAACACGGTCACCGGCTCGTGACCCTCGACCAGCCCATGAAGATCACCGGGCGAAATGGTTTTCAGGCCCATGAGGCGCGCGAACATGGTTGTGGCTCCTGTGGACGGACTCTATCGCGGCGCTCTCAGCCGGCCCATTGACCGCCGACCGCGCCGTCATCCCGAGCGATCGGGGTCAGGCTGGGGTCAGGCTGGGGTCAGGCACGTGCCTGACCCCTTTGGCGCGCCAAGCTCGGGATCCCTCGTCGAAGACTCCGCGGGATGACCGGCGGCATGCACCGGAGGCGGGGACAAGCCCCGCCCCTACACCGAGAGCTACGTCCTCGCGGGCTGCGGCCGGGACTCGAGCGACACTCCGGAACTCCGCTCCTTGAACATTCGCGCGACGAGGCCCGACACTTCGGCGACGGCCGCGTCGGGCGGCTTGCCTTTGCGGTGGATGCCGCAGACGGCGCTCGTCATCGAATGCGGCATGTCCCGGCTCCAGCGGAGCGCGCCGGCTTCATCGCGGCCCCAGGTCGCGTACGCCGACAGCGTGTTCAGGCCGGTTCCCGGGCGCTCGCCGATCAGGTGGACCACGACCTCCGCGCCGGCGCTCGCGCCGATCTCGTAGCCGGCCCGCACACGCCCGTTGCGCACGGCGATGACGGTCTCGCCGACCTGACGGCCGTCGTTGGAGAGCGCCCGCCGGAGCGCCGGAAGAACGCCGCGGAGCTGTTCGTTCGCCGCGTTCGCATTCAGCCCATCCGAGACGACCATCTGCACCTGCGGCCGGCGCGATGGATACAGCCGGGACACCGCGCGGACGTCCTCGTCGGAAAGCCGCTCGCCGGCCGAAGGGTCGGCCAGATATCGATCCCGGCCGCCGGCGATCGTTCGGACGGGCAGCCACCGGCCGCACGCGTCGTCGAGCACGGCCTCGTCGAGCACGGCATACAACGCCGCCCGAGCGTTTGCGTAGATCGCTTCGACGCGCGCGTCGGCGCGGGCCGTGTCGGCGATGCCGAGATCGAGCCCCTGCTCCTGCAGCTCGAGCAACCGCCGCAGACCGTCTTCCTCGAGCGATGCGAGAGATCGACCGCTCCCGCCGGCTTTCTCGTACAGCGCGCTCAGGCGCGCGACCATCTGCGGCCGGACATCCGCATGCGCATCCGACGTGTCCGAGACGCCGAGCTCCTCGAGCCGCCGGCTCATCGCGGACGTCGCCTGCCGCCGGACGCCGCGCTTCAACGCCGGGTGCTCCCGGAACGACGTCGTCATGTACCCGAGCATCGGATCGGCGTTTCCGGCGACGGCCATCAGATAGGCGGGCGCCCCCCGGTCGACCACGCGCCTCGTCAACGCCCGCAATTCGGACGGAGCGATCCCCATGTGAAAGGTCGCGCACACGTCCAGCCCCATCGTCAGCCCGTGCAGTTTCGCCATGACGACGTCCTCGAGGCACGCGCGTTCGAGCTGCTCGCCGGTTCGGAAAACCTCCGGTCCGATGAATCCGGCGACGTCGTTCACGATCGTCCATGCACCGGTGGCGCGCTGCAGACAGCGCGCGACGCCGTACGTGCGGGATTCCAGGGTCCCCATGTCGACACCCTCGGCGGCGCCGTTGGTGACCTCGGATCCCTGTCCGGTCTCGAAGTACAGGCCGTCGAACGCGCGCGCCAGATCGGCCAGGCCGTCGACATCGTGACCCAACATCCCGACGAGCGCCCGCGACGTGCCGGCGAGGCTCTGGAATCCGACGTCGATGCGAGTCCGCGCGAGCGCGGCGTGCTGCTTGACGAGATCCGAAAGGACGCAAAACCGGGTCGGCAGCTCGAGGCGGCGAATCACCTGCGCGAGGAGCTGCTCGAGGCGGACGATCGTTCCGAGATCGTCGGCGGCCGGGTTGAGACCAATGATCACGTCGCCGCATCCGTACGCGAGCCCTTCGAAGATCGAAAACAGAATCTGCCGCTCGTCGTCGCCGGCGCTGTTCGGCTGAATGCGCGAACCGAAGTGCCCCTGGCTGCCGATCGCGATGGAGTCGTTCCCGAGCGGATGAAACAGAGCGCGGGAGACGCGAGAGAGCTCATCGTCGGTCAGCACCTTGGCGACGGCGGCGACGGCCTCGCTTCCAAGCCCGGGTCCATATGCTCGCAGCCATGCCGCCGCATCGGGACCGAGCAGCGCCTCGCGAACCCGTCCGATGGTGAGGAGGCGGAATTCGGCGTCGAATCGGCGGTCGCGTGACCTCTGAAGGAGCTCCGTCACGCGGTCGTCGATCAACGTCGTCGCGTGGATGTCGCCGACCGTCGTGGCGAGAAGCGCACGGCGCGCGTCCTCGCGGACGCGATCGTCCGCCTCGCCGGCGCCCATGAGGGACCGATCCCCTTCCTTGAACGCGCTGGCGAGCGCGAGCGTCAGGCGAAGCGTCCCGGGTTCCATCGGTCGCGGCCGAGCTCGCTACTTCTTCCGGCTCGTCTTCCAGGTGCCGGTGTCCACGACCTTGCCCTTGTACAGCGTCTGGAAGCCTTCACGACGAGCGAGGTTATCGTCGATTTCGTCGGCTGCCCGTCCAGCATCGCGATCAGAGCCGACAGAAGTAAAGCGATCGAAAGGCTCCGTCGCATGGAGGCGAACCTACCATCTCGGCCAGATGCGTGAATGGAATGAGGAGATGACCAGACTTCAAGGACAAGGGCTCTGGGAACGGACCTGATCCGAGCAAGATGTGTTGGAATGACCCGTCAATGGAGGCGGCAATGATCCGTTATCGGCGATTCCTCCCTGCCCTGTCTTTCCTCTTCACTTTCATGGCCGCGGGAGCGATCGCGCAGACGCCTCCTCCGGTGGCGCCTGTGCGGGAGGTCACGGACACCTACTTCGGTCAGGCCGTCGTCGACCCGTATCGCTGGATGGAGAACACGAAAGACCCGGAGGTCGCCGCGTGGATGAAGGCTCAGAACGACTACACACGCGCCGTTCTCGACCGCATTCCGGGGCGCAAGGAGCTTCTGGCGAGGATTCAGGCACTCGACAACGCCGGCGTCACCGTCGGGCAGGTCCAGCGCGCCGGCGCGCTCTTCTTCTATTTCAAGGTGGAACCAGGGTCCGACAACCGAAAGCTCTACGTACGCGATGGCCTCAAGGGGCAGGAGCGGCTGCTCGTCGACCCCGAGAAGCTCGGCGGCGACGGGAAACATTGGTCGATCGACTACTTCACGCCCTCGCTCGACGGGACTCACGTCGCCTACGGCGTCTCGGAGGGAGGTTCGGAGAACAGCGTGCTCCACGTCCTCGAGAGCGCGACCGGAAAGGTGCTCGCGGACTCGATCGACCGCGCGCAGGTCGGCGTGGTGTCCTGGCAGAACGACGGGCGCTCGTTCCTGTACAACCGACTGCAGAAGCTCACGCCGAACGGGCCGCCGACGGACAAGTACCGCAAGAGCCGCGTCTCCCTTCATGTCCTCGGAAAGGACCCCGAGAAGGACGCGCCGGTTTTCGGCATGGGGATCTCGAAAGGAGTCAAGATTTCGGAAGACGACATTCCGATCGTCATCACGACACCGGCTTCGCCCTGGGCCTTCGGCCTCGTGGTTCACGGCGTGCAGAACGAGGGGACGGTCTATGCCGCCCCAATCACCACACTCGCAGCGCCCGCGGAGATGCCCTGGCATCTCGTCGCCGACGTCAAAGACGCCGTGACGAACTTCGACGCTCGCGGCGAGTCGATCTATCTGCTGTCTCACAAGGACGCCTCGCGCTTCAAAGTCATCGAAACGCAAATCGCCCATCCAGACATCGCCAGAGCGAAGGTGCTCGTTCCGCCGGGCGAGGCCGTCATCACCTCCGTCGGTGTCGCGCAGGACGCTCTCTACGTGCGAGACCTCGACGGCGGCCTCGGGCGCGTGCGGCGAGTGCCCTTCGAGGGCGGCGCCCCACAGCCGGTCGCGCTCCCATCCGACGGATCGGCCCAGTCCCTCGTCACGGATCCCCGGTTTGCGGGGGCGCTCGTGTCCCTGACTTCGTGGACGAAATCGCCCCTCTGGCTTCTCTGGGATCCGAAGGCCGGCCAGGCGACCGATACAGGGATCGAGCCGCCGTCGCCGGTGGATTTCTCGGGAATCGAGTCGGAGGAAGTCAAGGCCAGGAGCGCGGACGGCACAATGGTGCCCCTGTCGATCATTCACAAGAAGGGCCTCGTCCGCGACGGATCGAATCCGACCTGGCTCACGGGTTACGGAGCTTACGGAATCTCCTTCGAACCCGCCTTCCTGCCGACGCGCCTGGCATGGTACGAGCACGGCGGCGTGCTCGCCGTCTCGCATGTGCGCGGCGGAGGCGAGTATGGCGAGGACTGGCACCTCGCCGGGAAGAAGTTGACCAAGCAGCACACGATCGACGACTTCCTCGCCTGCGCCCAGTATCTGATCGATCAGAAATACACCTCACCTTCCCGGCTCTCCGGAGAGGGAACGAGCGCCGGCGGCATCACCATCGGCGGCGCAATCACACAGAGGCCGGATCTCTTCGGCGCGGCGCTCATCCGCGTCGGCGACTCGGACACTCTTCGCTCGGAGCTGATGGAGAGCGGGCCCGCCAATATCCCGGAGTTCGGCACCGTGAAGGACCCGGACGGTTTCAAGGCGCTGTACGCGATGGCTGCCTACCATCACGTCAAGCCCGGCACGGC
The DNA here is from genome assembly GCA_036558325.1 of Thermoanaerobaculia bacterium. GTDB lineage: Bacteria > Acidobacteriota > Thermoanaerobaculia > UBA5066 > Gp7-AA6 > DATBFU01. The sequence continues at coordinate 23,800 of DATBFU010000050.1, forward strand.
CTATCCGGCCGTTCTCCTCACGACCGGCGCGAACGACCCGCGCGTGGCGCCATGGCAGGCCGCCAAAATGGCGGCGCGCCTGCAGGCGGCCACGACGAGCGGGAAACCGATTCTTCTGCGCGTCGACTATGACGCCGGGCATGGAATCGGCTCGACGAAGTCGCAGGCGGATACGGAGCTCGCCGACGAGCAATCCTTCCTGTTCTGGCAGCTCGGCGTGCCCCGTTCGCGGCGGTGAAGTAACGGTCCCGTGTCAGTCTTGATTTGACCGCGTGGGGTCAGGCTGGGGTCAGGCTGGGGTCAGGCCCATGCCTGACCCCGATTCCCCACAACCCTCTCGCCTCCCGGGGAGAGGGAGTTTCTAAGGATCCCCTCGCCCCCGTCTTCGGGGGAGCGGGTCAGGGTGAGTGGGGTCCGCGTCGAGCCTGCCAATGTCCTAGGGGCGGCCGTTAGCTCCGGGCAAAACCCGGCGCTTGTCGCGCCCTCAAGCAACTCAGCAAATCAAGACTGACCCCAAGCGACGCTGATCGCCGAGCCAATGCTAGTGTTGGACGAACTCACTGGCCCCGGCAAGGAACTCTTGTAGGACAAACCTGAGAGAAGAGGAGACTGTCATGAGGAAGATTCTGGCGATTCTGGCTCTGGTTCTCGTGTCGGCTGCGGCGGTGGCCAATCCCCCTGAGGACGTCACGCAGGCGCTCACCAAGCTCGAAAACGACTGGGCCA
>DATBFU010000051.1:0-11069 GCA_036558325.1 Thermoanaerobaculia bacterium
TCCCGAGGATTTTGAAGTTGAACGGCCGGCTCTGCGACAGAACGCCCTCGGTATAGAAGGGATTGTCGATGCGATTCGGATCTCCGTCCACGCCGTTGGTGCAGAGCGTCAGGACGCCGCATTCGTTGTTGTCGCGCGAGCCGGTCGTGTGCTCCCACGTCGCCGACGCATTCAGGAAGGACTTGGCCGTCGGCCGCGACCGCAGCTCGAGGATGACCTGGTTTCCCCGCTGATACCAGAAGTCCAGATTGCCCAGGAAGAACTGCCGCGTGCTCGGCGGCGTGATCGAGTAATAGGTGATCGTGTTCCCGGTGAAATCGGACGTCCACTGGAACGGCGTGTACGTGTCGGGATTCGCCGCCTGGACTTGAGTGATGTAGTCCTTCGTGTAGCGATAAAGGTACGACGCCGATAGCGCGAAGCGCGGGCTGAACTGATGCTCGATGCGCGCAGACACGAGATCGCTGTGTGGCCCCTTCGTGCCGTCCACGACCGGGATCGCCTGCGCGTCGAAAAGCGAGGAGAGGTTCTGAGGCTGGAGGACGAAGTCGTAGATTGACTGCCAGTCGTGCGGATCGAAGGGCGTTCCCGTGTTGAAGGCCAGATAGATGCTCTCTGGCGTCCCGCCCGTGCCCGAGTAGTATCCGGGACCGTACGTCGGGATCTTGTCGTAGTAGCGGCCGTAGGAAGCGCCGAAAACGGTCGTTCCCTTGCCGCTGAGGTCGTAAGTGATGCCGACGCGCGGCGACCACTGATGGAGGTTGAAGATTTCCTTGTCGACGTACTTGTCCGTCGTGATCGGGTTGTCGTAGCGGACGCCCAGGTTCACCGTCAGGTTCTTCCAGGTCGCCTTGTCCTGGACGTAGACGCCGGGGCGCTTCAGGGTCGAGGCCTGGTGGTAGTTGTAATTCCAGCCGGACTCGACCAGCTGCGTGCCGGGACCGACCGTCTGGAGATAGAACCAGGCGTTCTGGTTCTGCTCGAGGTCCTGCTTGGTCTGCTGCCATTCGTACTCGACGCCGCCCTTGAACTCGTGCGTGCCGCCGAGGAAGCTGTCCACGTAGTGCGTCGCGTTGGCGCGCCCCTCGTGTTTCCAGTTTCGCTGGTTCCGGAAGAACCCCGTCGAGTTGTAGATGTATCCGTCGTCGCCGTTGTAGACCTCGGGATCGATCGTGTTGTTCGGCGTCCTCGCGAGAAATCCTTCGCCGCCGCCGTATTTGAGCTCCGAGACCGTCTGCGGGCTCCAGGTCGAGATCCAGCTCAGATAGCCGTAGTTGGTGTGCTGCTCGCGGAAGTATCCGACCTCGGGACCGGTCACCGGCTGGAGGCCCTGATCGGTCAGCTTGATGTGCTCGTAGTCGTACATCATGCTGAGCGTGTTCGCGTTGTTGGCCAGATAGTCCATGCGGAGCTGCGCGCTCGGCCGCGTGTCGCTGTCGAAGAAGTCGGTCAGCGGGGGCGCGCTCGATGAGTCGTTGTAGGCGCCGCTCACGAAGAAGAGGAGCTTCTCTTTCACGATCGGGCCGCCGAGGAAGGCGTTTCCTTCGAGAACGTACTTGTAGTTGTTCTGGGCGAGGTCGATGATGCCGCCGGTATTGTTCGCGGCAAACGTATCGGCCGTTCCATACAGAGTGAAGCCGCCGTGGAAGTCGTTGGTGCCCGTCTTCGTGATGATGTTCACCGTGGCGCCGGTGAACTGCGAGTATTCCGCCGAGGCGCCGGGGCCGACGATCTGGACTTCCTGGATCGTGTCGTAGTTCGGATTGACCCACGTGTTGCCGAACTGCATGTTCGACGTCGTCACACCGTTGATCGTGTACTGGTTCGTCGCGGCGCCGAACCCGAACACGTCGTATCCGTCCACGTTGCCGCCCGCGCCGAAGGCCATCCGATTGTCGAGCCCCGGCGCGGTATCGACGACGTCGATGTAGTTGCGCGTCGACGGGATCTGGGCCAGCTGCTCCGCGTTGTAGTTGGTCTGGAACTGCGGCGTCGTCTTGTCGACGAGCGGCGATTCCGCGCTGACGACGACCTGCTCGGCGGCCTTCGCCACCGCGAGGTCGATGTCGATCGTGCTCGTTCGGCCCGTGTTGACGGTGATCGAGACGACCTTCGTCGTGAATCCCTGCAGGCTGAACGTGAGCGTGTAGGTGCCGGGGTTGACGTTCAGAAAGCGATAGATGCCCCGACTGTCCGTCGGCTGCGTGATCTCATTCTGAATCAGCGTCGCGCCCGCCAGCGTCACGCTGGTCCCGGGAAGCGCGGCGCCGTCCTCACCCTTCACCGTTCCGGTGACGTCCCCCGACCGCGTGATGTCTGCGGACGCCCACGTAACCCACAGTAGCCCGATCAGTACCAGTGTTCCGAACCGACCCCGTGCGCGCATCTCCCCCTCCTTATGAAATCCGATCGAAGCCGTCGCCGCGTAACGCGCCACCCCTCCGGGATGTCGCTCTGTTCTTCAGACTTGGAACCGCCGGTGCCCGCGTCTGCCGGGCGCTCGCTTCCGGGTCCACGGCCGGCCGGCCGGCCTCCGCGATCTCGCGCCGGAGGAGCCGCAAGGAGGCGCTCGACAACACGTCCACGTATTCGAGCAGCCGCCGCTTCGACGGCCAGGGACCCTGGAATTCCGAGAGGATGCGCCGCGAGACGACGATCTCGTCGGCCACCCGGAAGGCCTTGCGCACCTCCGTCGGGGAATCGATCGGCACCGTCGCGAAGCGCAAGTGCGTGAGCCCCACACGCTGGAGCGCGTTCTGGATCTTTCGGGCGTTGCGGCGGCTCGAGCAGATGATCGCCACCCGCGCGCCCCGCGCCAGCGGGCGCAACCGCGCCACGATCTCCGAGGGCGACGGCTCGACGAGCAAGCCGTGCACCCGCCGGCTCGCGCCGAGCGCCTTCTGCGTCTCCGTGACGTGGAAGAGCGTCGTCGTGATCAGCGGGAACCGCTCGAAGAACTCGGGATTCATCTTCGAGAGGTCCTGGACGAGCGCCGTGGTCGGACGGACGCCGGTCGCCTCGAGGATTTCCCTCGCGTGGAACTCCGCTTCCGCGGGGCTGCACTCGAGGAAGAGGACCGGGACATGCGACGCGCCTCGCCGAAACATCTTGGCGCGGAGATAGGAGAGCCGCGCGAACTGCTCGGCCGTCACGCCGAGACGATCGGCTTCCAGGAGCACGCCGTCGATGAGTGTCTCGACGCGCTCCCGCTGATCGGGCCGCTTCGGCGGCCGGTTGGCCACGTACGTTCCCGACCCCTGCTGCGTGACGACGTAACCGTCGCGCTCGAGGTCGCGATAAACGGCGCGCACCGTGTTGTAGTTCACGCCGAGAGACCCCGCGAGGAATCGCACCGTCGGCAGCCGGTACCCCGGCTCCCAGGCGCCGACCTCGATGTGGTAACGGACCTGCTCGCCGAGCTGCGCGTGAATCGGCAGCGACTCGGAGCGGTCGACGTGAAGCTCGATGGCCATGGGCGATTGAAATAATTCAATAATTCAATTGAGGAGCGTGTCAAGGGCGATTCGCGCCGCCTCGCAGTGAGCCGGTGCGCACGCTGCCGCACTCGCAATTCATTACTCATCATCAATGAGTAGTTGTAGGCGCAGACTACTTCCGCTCATCACGGCTTGTCAACGACTGAACCCGAAATTTCTCAAAACACTGCAACTACAAGAGTTGATGATAAAACGCTACTCCGTGACGCTGGTCATGCGGCGGCGACTTGCCTCCTCATCGAAGATTAGTGATAAGGTTCGCCGCCAGTGACCGACGGTTCTGTGGGTTCCGACATCGAGCTCATCATCCTCGAGAGACTCGAGAATTCCGACGACGGAATCGGGTCGGGAAATCTCTATTTGCACCTGCGCGACCGCAAGGTCAAAGCGAGCCAGGCGACCGTGGGCCGCGTGCTTCGACTGCTCGACCACCGGAAGCTCACCGCGAAACACAGCAACAAAGGCCGCGTCCTGACCGCGGCCGGCCGGCGCCACCTCGAGGAGCTTCGGCACAAGGAGGGCCTTCGCGACTGGGCCGAGGGCGTGCTCAAGGAGACGAAGCCGGCGACACAGATGGAGTACCTGCAGGCGCTCGCCGCTTTGCGCCTGATGGAGGGCCACCTCGCGCGGCTCGCGGCCGAGCACGCCACGAAGGAAGAGCTCGCGCGCATGCGGCGCGTGCTCGACGAGCACGAGAAGGAGATCGAGTCGCGCACGCGCGGAAAGGACCGCGGGCTCGACTTCCACGACCTGCTCGGCGCTGCCGCGGGGAACCGATTCCTCCAGGCGGCGCTGTCGATGATCTGGAGCTGGAACAAGACGATCCAGGATCTCTGGGCCGACGCCGATGTCCTGACCGGACGGTCGTCCTATCCGGACCATCTGAGGATCTTCAAGGCGATCGCCGCCCGCGACGGCGCCGCGGCCGAGCGCGCCATGCACGCGCACTACGACCTGTTCATCGAGAACGTTCGTCAGCACTTCGAGGAGCACGCCCGGGTCAGCTTCGTCTCGCGGACCGTCCTCGTGGAAGGCGACGGCGCTTAGGCGCCCCGTTTCTTCCCCGGCGCGCGGGTCCGTCGGCTAAGATCCGGTCCTTGAGCTCCCCCGCTCCGCCAGGCCCGGGATTCCTGCGCGCCGTCTCCCGTCTCGAGGTCCTCGCGCTCTCGGTCAACAGCGTCGTCGGCAGCGGCGTCTATCTCGTCCTGCCGGTCGCCGCCGCCCAGCTCCTCGGCGCCGCGAGCGTCTGGGCGATCCTCGCCGGGGGCTTCGCCGTCCTTCTGATCGTCCTGTGTTTCGCGGAGGCGTCGAGCCTCTTCGACCGCCCGGGCGGCGCCTATCTATACGCCCGCGAAGCGTTCGGAGAGTTCGCGGGCTTCGAGGTCGGTTGGATGACCTGGGTCGCGCGGGTGGCCGCGGTCGCCAGCCTCTCCGTCTTCTTCTCGAGGGTGCTCGGCTACGTCTGGGAGGGCGCCAACCACGGCGCGGGCCAGGCGGCGACGATCGTCGTCACGCTTTCTCTCCTGACCTGGCTGAACGTCATGGGCGTGAAGACGGGCGCGCGGACGACGCTCTACCTGACCGCCGCCAAGATCCTGCCGCTCGCTCTGCTCGTGGCGGCGGGGATCTTCACGGTGGACTGGAGCCGCATCTTCCCGGTCCCGTCGCCCGACCCCGTCAAGCTTCCCCAGGCGGCGCTGCTCGTCCTCTTCGCCTACTCCGGGTTCGAAGGTACTCCCGGTCCGGCGGGCGAGTTCCGCAATCCGAAGCGGGACCTGCCCTTCGCGCTCGTCACGCAGCTCGTCATCGTGACCGTGCTCTACACGCTCGTGCAGCTCGTCGCGATCGGCACTCTGCCGGACCTCGGCGTCTCGAAGACCCCGCTCGCCGACGCCGGTGCGAAGCTGCTCGGCCCCGTCGGGGGACTGCTCCTGACGCTCGGAGCCGCCGTGTCGGTGCTGGGAACGAACAACGGGAGCATTCTCATCGGGCCGCGGTATCTCTACGTTCTCGCGGAGAGCGGGCGTCTCCCGCGATTCTTGACGAAGATCCATCCGCGATACCGGACGCCGTATGTCGCCATCCTCACGCAATCCGGGCTCGCCTTCGCGCTCATCGCGACGGATTCGGTCCTCCATCGCGTCGAGCCGGGAGCGCTCGGCGTCGCCGAGGAGCTGGCCTTGATCTCGGTCATCGCCCGACTCGCCACCTATATCGGAACGTGCCTCTCGGTTCCCATCCTGCGTCGCAAGCTCGCCGCGACGGATCGGGCCGTTCGCCTCCCGGGCGGCGTCGCGATCCCGGCCGCGGCGCTCGTCCTCTGCGCGCTCCTCCTCTCCGCCGTCGAGAAAAAGGTCTTCGTGGCCGGCGCGATCGGGCTCGCGGCGGGCGCGCTCGTCTATTTCTGGCCGAGGCGGCCCGCCGCCTAGGCGGGAGACCGTCCCGCGCTATTCGTGGCGGAGCGCCTCGATCGGGTCGAGGCGCGAGGCCTTCACGGCCGGGTAGAGGCCGAAGAAGATCCCGACGGAGATCGAGACGACGAGCCCCACGACGACCGACCACAGCGGGGTCTCCGCCGGCAGAGCCTCGAAGATCATCTTGATCGCCGCCGGGACGGCGAACCCGACCGCCACGCCGATCGCGCCCCCGAGCAGCGAGAGAGACGTCGCCTCCGTCAGGAACTGCATCACGATGTCGCGGCGGAAGGCCCCGACCGCCTTGCGGACTCCGATCTCGCGCGTGCGCTCGGTCACCGACACGAGCATGATGTTCATGACGCCGACACCGCCGATCAGGAGAGAAATCAACGCGATGAAGACCATCGCGAGCGTCACGCCGCGCGTGATTCCCTGGAAGCTCTCGATCATCCGGTCGGGCGTGACGATGGCGAAATCGTCGGGCTGGTCGAACCGGACGTGGCGGCGGGCGCGCAGAATCGTGCGGGCCTTGTCGATCAGGACCGGGACCTGGTCCGGACCGTATGGCACGGTCGCGATCCGCAGCGCGTCCCCGTTCGCGCCGCCCACGCGGACCCAGGGGAACCTCCGGTCGAAGGTCGTGATGGGAATCGTGACGAAGTTGTCCTGCGATTCCCCGAACATCTTGCCCTTCTTCTCGAAGACGCCGATCACCGTGTAAGCGTCGTGGCCGAGCAAGACCCGCTTGTTGATCGGGTCGTCGCGCGGGAAGACTTTCTCGCGGATGTCGTCGCCGATCACGATCACGTCGGCCGCGTGATCGACGTCGAGGTCCGTGAAGAAGCGGCCGAGCGTGACGAAGCGGCTCGTCGCCACGGCGTACTCGGGAATGACCCCGAACACGCGCGGGGACTTCGCCTCAGCGTCGCGATACTTCAGGTGGTAGTCGGTGTTGTCCCACAGATAGCGCTGCGGAGAAACGGCGCGCGCCTCGGGAATCCCGGCCTTGAGCGCTTCCGCGTCCTCGAGCGTCAGATCCTTGCGCCGCAGCTCGCCCTCGGCGTGCACCCCCGGGCCGAAGCGCGGCTCGTACTTCTGGAACATGACGAGCGACGCGCCATAGCTCTGGAAGCTCCGCACCATGTTGTTGTTGAAACCCGTCACGATCGAGACCATCGCGATCACGGTCGCCACGCCGACGACGATGCCGAGGATCGTCAGGGTGGCGCGCAGCTTGTGCGCGCGCATCGCGAGCAGCGCGAAGCGCATGTTCTCGCCGAAGCCGCGCCGGAGGTGAGCGAAGAGACGGTTCACGGTGAAACGTGATGAGCTCACAGCCAACAGTTCACAGCCGACAGCCCAGGATCTCAGGCTGCGAGCCGTTGGCTGTCAGCTGTCAGCTCCTCTCACTCGTACCTCAACGCTTCGATGGGATCGAGCCGCGAGGCCTTCACGGCCGGATACAGCCCGAAGAAGATCCCGACGGAGATCGATACGCCGAGGCCGACCAGGATCGCCCAGACCGGCGTTTCGGCCGGCAGCGCCTCGAAGATCCGCTTGATGACCGCCGGCACCGCCATCCCGAGGACGACGCCGATCGCGCCGCCGAGGAGCGAGAGCGTGGTCGCCTCCGTCAGGAACTGGAGAACGATGTCCCGCCGGAAGGCGCCCACGGCCTTCCGCAGTCCGATCTCGCGTGTGCGCTCCGTGACGGAGACGAGCATGATGTTCATCACGCCGACGCCTCCGATCAGAAGCGACACGCCGGCGATGAAGACCATCGCCAGCATGACGCCGCTGGTGATCGACTTGAAGCTCTCGATCATCCGGTCCGGCGTGAAGATCGCGAAGTCGTCCGGCTTGTCGAAGGGCACGTGACGCCGCGCCCGCAGGAGCTCCCGTCCTTTTTCCAGGATGATCGGGACCTGCTCCGGCGTGTAGGGCACCGTGGCGATGTGGATGGTGTCCTTGTGGCTGTTCTTGATGAACGGGAACTGCCGGTCGAACGCCGTGAACGGAATGAGAAGGAAGTTGTCGTTCGAGCCGCCGAACATCCGCCCTTTCTTCTCGAGCACGCCGATCACGGTGTACTGCACGCCGTTGAAATCGATCGGCTTGCCGAGCGGGTCCTCGCGCGGGAAGAGGACATTTCGAACGTCCTCCCCGATGACGGCGACCGTCGTCGCGTGCTCGAAGTCCGTCTCGGTGATGAATCGGCCGTAACCGACGAAGTGGTTGTTCGCGATCGGATAGTCCGGCCCGACCCCCGCAACGACGGGGGACGTCGTCTCCGCGTCCCGGTACTTCACGTGGATGTCGGTGTCCCAGAGGTACCGCTCGGGCGAGACGGCGCGCATCTCCGGGATCGACGCCTTGAGCGCGAGCGCGTCCTCGAGCTGCAGGTCCTTACGCCGCAGCTCGGCTTCCGGAGGACCGTGCGGGCCGAAGCGCTGCTCGAACTTCTGGAACTGCACGAGGGTGGCGCCGAAGCTCTGGAAGCTGCGGATCATGTTGTTCTTGAAACCCGTCACGATCGAGACCATCGCGATCACCGTCGAGACGCCGACGACGATCCCGAGAACCGTCAGGACGGCGCGCAGCTTGTGCGCGCGGACGGCGAGAAGGGCGAAGCGAAAGTTCTCGCCGAAGCCGCGGCGGAGATGAGAGAAAAGCGTCGACATCGCAGGCCCGCGGCGCGAGGGCTACTCGTACCGCAGCGCCTCGACCGGCGGGAGCCGGCCCGCCTTGGCGGCCGGAATCAGGCCCGCGGCGAGGCCCGTCAGCGTCGCGACACCGATCCCGATCAGGATGAACGAGAGCTTCACCTGCGCGGGAAACACCTGGCTCACGAGGATCGCGATCAGGGAGCCGACGGCGACGCCGATGGCGCCGCCGATCGCCGAGAGGAGCGCCGCCTCCAGCAGGAACTGCCGGCGGATGTCGCGCTGGCGCGCGCCGAGGGCGCGCCGCACGCCGATCTCTTTGGTCCGCTCCACCACCGAGACGAACATGATGTTCGCGATGACGATCGCTCCGACGACGAGCGAGATTCCGGAGATGAGAATCATCAGCAGGAACGCCCCGGCCGAGATTCCCTTCCACAGCGACTGCAGCATCTCGGCGGTGACGAGGGAGAACGGATCGTCCTTGTTGAACTTGGTCTTGCGCAAGGCACGCAGGATCGTCCGCACCTCGTCCGTCATCGCGTTGATCGCTTCGAGCCCGCCGTGCGGCTTGACGAAGATGCCGATGTCCTCGACCGGCGCGACGTGCTTGGCGAAGAGGGTCAGCGGCATGTAGAGAACGTTGTCCTGGTTCTGGCCGAGGACATTGCCCTGCTTGGCGAGCGTGCCGATGACCTTCAAGGGGTATCCCTGCACCTTGATGACGCGGCCGATCGGATCCTGGTTCGGGAAGAGCTGGTCCTGGACGTCCCAGCCGATGACGGCGACGGCCGCCGCGTGCTCGTACTCGCTCTGCGTGAAGTAACGGCCGGTCGCGATGTCGATGTTCATCGCCTCGCCCATGTTGGGCGTCTGGCCGAGCGTGTCCACGTCGGAAAGCTTCTTGTCGCCGTACTTGACGAACCGCCGGCGCTCGGCCTGTCCGCCGACCTGGGAGCAGAGCTTGCACTCCCGGCGCACGAATTCCATGTCCCGCAGCGTCAGGTTCGGGCGCTTCATCGCGAGCAGCCACTCGTCGCGGCTCGTGATGATTCCGTACTTGGTGAAGATGACGGTGTCGGGATTCAGCCCGAAGACCTTTTCCTTGACGTACGAGTTCAGGCCCGAGATCACCGACACGACCGCGACGACCGTCGCGACGCCGATGATCACGCCGAGCAGCGTCAGAAACGCGCGCAGCTTGTGCCGGGCGAGCGCCGCGGAGGAGACGCGGAAGAGCTCGCCGAAGGTCACGCCTTCGAGTCCTCTTTCTTCTTCTTGTCGGTCTCCTTCTCGATCGCGACCCGGTCGCCTTCCTTGACCTGACGCAGCATCTTGAACGGACCCGTCACGATCTCGGCTCCGATGTCCGGTCCCTTCTTGACCTCGATCATCAGCTCGCCCGCGAGCCCGGTCTCGACCTTGACGAACTGCAGCTTGCCGTCCTTGACGAGGTAGACGCCTTCCTCGGTCTGCGGCCGGCCGGTCGCCGTCGCCGGGCCCTTGCCGTTCTTTTTCGGGACGTCGCGCACGACGAGCGCCTGGATCGGGATCGCGGTCGCGCCGGATTGGCGGCCGGTCACAATGTCGGCCGTCACGGAGAAGCCGGGCCGGATCGTATCGGGAGGATTCTGCACTCGGATCTTCACCTTGAAGTTGATCGCGTCGGAGCCCTGCACGAGCGAGAGCAGATCCGGGTCGTTCTTCGGAATGGGAGAGGAGCCGACCTCGGTGACGACGCCCTGGAACGTCTTGCCCGGGTAGGCGTCGATCGAGAGGGACGCCGGCTGGCCGAGCCTGACCTGCGGCACGGACGTCTCGTCCACCATCATCACGGCCTCGACCTCACCCATGTCCGAGACCGTCAGCAGCTGCGTGCCCGGGTTGTTCATCGTGCCGATGACCGTGACCTCGCCTTCTTTGACCGGAAGAGAAGTGACGACGCCGTCGATCGGCGAGGTGACGGTCGTCTTCGAGAGCGAGTCGCGGCTTCCGGCCAGGTTCGCCATCGCCTGGTGCATCCGCTGCTCGGTGGCGGCGAGCGTCGCGTTGGCGGCGTCGAGGGTCGACTTGGCCTTCTGGTAGTCGGCCTCCGCCAGGATGTGGGCGTTGAAATTCTCCTTCGCGCGCTGGTAGTCGAGCTTCGCCTGCTCCGCGTTGGCGCGCGCGGCGTCGAGGTCATGCTGCATGGCGGCGAGGCTCGCTTCGCTGCCCTGCGCGGCGGCCGCGAGCTGCGCCTTGTCGATCTGGAGCAGGAGCTGTCCCTTCTTCACGTGGTCGCCTTCCTGGACCGCCAGGTTGACGATCTGGCCCATGACGAGCGCCGACAGATCGACTTTCCGCTTCGCCTGGATCTTTCCGTTCGCCGTGACCTTCGCCACGAGATCCACTTTCTCGACTTTCGCCGTGGTCACTTTGGGCAGGTTGCGGTCGCGGCCGTTCAGGGAGAAGGCGAGAATCGCCCCCAGCCCGAGTACGATGGCGACCCCGAC
>DATBFU010000052.1:0-6800 GCA_036558325.1 Thermoanaerobaculia bacterium
GGAGGCCGGCAGGACCTTGATCGCCACGTCGCGGCCGAGGCGCGGGTCCTTCGCGCGATAGACCTCCCCCATTCCGCCCGCGCCGATGGCGGAGAGGATCTCGTAGGGTCCGAGCTTCGATCCTGGTGTGAGTGGCATGGGTCGGGGGGATTGTATGGCGGGGCTCGAGAGCTGCCGAGCTCGGGATCCCTCGCTATCGCTCGGGATGACAGGCGGATTCCGGGCGGCCGCGAGGGCCGCCCCTGCGTCTCCGTGTGGATGTGTCGTAGGGGCGGGGCTCGTCCCCGCCCGCGCCGGCGTTGCCGGCCGCCTACGGCTGCTTCTTCAGCTGCGCCTCCCAGTTGGAGACGAGGACCACGCGCGGCGCATCGGACTCGCCGGCGCTGTTGATGAGGAATCGCTTTCCGTCGGCGGCGACGTCGTAGCCGGTGGAGAGTCGCGGTCCGACGAAGAGGTTCACCGGAAACAGGGGCTTGACGTCCTTCACGACGAACTGCGAGCCCTTGCCGTCGACGGACGCGGCCATGAGCTGGCCGCCCAGCGAAACGAAATAGAGGGTCTGCCCGTCGGCGCTCCAGCGCGGCTGGGCCCCGCTGTTGGCGGACACCTGCCACCGCGCTCCCCCTGACGGAAACGGCGTGACGTACACCTCGATCCGTCCCGACTGCTGCGACATGTAGGCGACCCAGCGGCCGTCGGGAGAGAACTGCCCGTTGCCGTCGAGGAACGGAGACTCGACGAGCGGAAACGACTTGTCGGGAGCGGCGAGCGGAAGCACCCAGATGTCGGCCGCGCCGATCGTGCCCTTGTCGAGCAGAACGTAGCGGCCGTCGGGCGACCAGTCCGTCGGCTCGATCCGAACGGGAGACTTGAAGAGGATCTTCCTCTGGCCGGCGCCGTTGGCGGGGATGATCCCCAGCACGTACTCGACTTCCGGCTTCTCGAAGCTCTCGCCCGTGGCGTAGAGGATCTCGGAGCCGTCCCGCGACCAGCAGGGCGAGACGATGACCTGCGCGTTCGTCGTCAGGCGCGTGCGCACGCCCCGATCGAGCTCGTAGATCCAGAGGTCGTTGTTCGGATCGCCCAGCACCAGGGAAGCCCGGCGGTTGTCGGGCGACAGCCTCAAGGCATACGCCTCGCTTCGCTCACCGGCCGACGCCAGCGGCCGGCCCGACATGTCGATCCACGTGACCTGGCCGCCCGCCGACTCGCGCGACGCCTCGTACGCGAGCACGCCGTTCTGGGACGCCGTGAACACGCCGCGCCAGATCCCGTAGTCGAAGTTCACGTCGGTCGCGACGCGCACGGACTCGCCCGTCGAGGCGAGACGGCCGGCGTCGAAGGGCGACGCCATCAGGTTCGCGTCGCGGACCGACAGCAGGTAGCCGGGGACGTACTGCGCGCTCCCGTACGACGGCATCACACGCCTGGGCTCGCCGCCGTCGAGCGAGGCGACGTAGATGCCGGACTGCTCCGAGCGCGGATTGACGTGGTTGGCGGCGAGGTAGATGACGTGCTTTCCGTCGGGCAGGAAGGACGGCCAGCGGTGTGTCGTATGGCGCTGGAGGTCCACCTTCGTCAGCGGCGTTGCGGGACCGCCGGAGGCGGCGACGCGGAAGAGGCCGCCCCGAAAGTCCGGCGTGTACACGATGACGCCGTCCCGGCTCCACGTGCCGCCGCGCGGCGTGGGCGTGTCGGCGATCACCTGCACCGGGCCGCCGGAAGCCTCGACGGTCTTGAGCTTCCCATGAGCGAAGAAGCCGACCGAGCGCCCGTCGTAGGACCAGAACGGGAACTGCGCTCCGTCCGTCGAGGCCAGGGGCGTGCTCTCTCCCGTCCGCAGCGACTGCACCCACAGCGTGTTGCCGGCGCCGAAGGCGACGCTTGCTCCGTCGGGAGAGATGGCCAACGGCGCGCCTTCGTCGCCCTTCAGGCGGAATGCGGTCTTTTCCGGCGGGATGAGATAGGAGTGGATCGGCTGCGGCCGGACGCCGCGCAGGCGCAGAAGCTCGCTTGCCAGGTAGGCGGCGCCGAGCAGCGAGAGCGCGGCGAGCGCCCAGGCGATGCGGCTCGATCCCTTTACGCGGACCCTCTCGCTTTTCCCGGCGGGGAGAGAAGCGGCGGCGGGGACACCGACGCCGGACTGAGAGCCTTCGGCGATCCAGCGCAGCTCGCGCCGGAGATCCGCCGCCGACTGCCAGCGCTCCTCGGGATCCTTGGCGAGACAGGTCTTCACGACGCGGTCGAGCGCGGGAGGCGACATCGGGAGCAGCCGGGAGATCGGCTGCGGGTCGTCGCGCAGGATCGACGAGATGAGCGAGGCCTGCGACTCTCCGGAGAAGGCCTTGCGGCCCGTCGACATCTCGTAGAGCACCGCGCCGAAGGCGAAGATGTCCGTACGGCCGTCCGCCTCGCGGCCCTCGAGCTGCTCGGGCGCCATGTACTGGAACGTTCCGAGAATCGTGCCTTCCTGCGTGAGGTTGGCCTGCGTCGGGAGAGCGGTGATCCCGGCGGCCGGCCCGCCTCTTCCGCCGGGACCGGGAAGCCCCTTGGCCAGGCCGAAGTCGAGCAGCTTGACGCCCGACTTCGTCAGCATGATGTTGCCGGGCTTCAGATCGCGGTGAACGATCCCTTGCCGGTGGGCCTTGTCGAGCGCGTCGGCGATCTCGACGGAGAAGCGCAGCGTCTGGTCGAGAGGGAGGCCGCTTCGGCCGAGCCTTTCCGCGAGCGTCTCGCCGTCGAGCAGCTCCATGACGAGATACTCGGTGTCGCCGTCGTGGCCGACGTCGTAGAGGGCGCAGATGTGCGGGTGGGAGAGCTGCGAGATCGTCTTCGCCTCCCGCTCGAAGCGCTGGCGGACCTCGGGGGACTTCGAGAGATGCTCGGGAAGGACCTTGACCGCGACCGTGCGGTCGAGGCGCGTGTCGCGGGCGCGATAGACCTCCCCCATTCCCCCCGCACCGATCGGCGCGAGGATCTCGTAGGGGCCGAGCTTCGATCCTGCGGCGATGGTCATCTGCGTTCGCGGCGCGACCAAGTTTCGCGAAGTAACCGAGCGAAACGACTCGCGCCGCGGGAGCCGGAGCGCGGCGAGAAGATCAGGGCCGCGGACGAGTCCGCATCCGGACGAGCCGCGGACCGGCGCCCGAAGGGCGGATCTTCGCCCAAGCGAAGGCGACGGTCGTAGGGGCCGAGGCGGGAGCCGGGTGTCAGAGGCATGGAGTCGGGGGGATTGTATGGCGAGGCTGGCTCGGGATGACCGCTCGGTGGGCGCGAGAGGACCCACCGCTAAGAAGGCTTCCCCTTACTTTGGCACGTCCTCCAGACGCACACCTCGGCCTTCACGAATGCTCGTCCGTGCCTTCTCGATTCGCTCGAGAAAGCGGGGATCTCTCTCCAGGCGATAGTCGAACCAGTCCTCTTCGGATTCGAACCCGACGAGCACGCCCGCCGGTTTGCCGTGCCGGGTGATGACGATCTCTTCGCCCTCAGCGAGACGAAGGAACTTCGAGAGATCGTCCTTCACCTCGGAGAGAGGGACCCGTCTCATTCTCGTTCCGCTGCGTTTTCCAGCCATCGGTTGACTCCCTCTTTGCTGAGAATTGCGAGAACCTCAACCTGAGCCTCTCGGACATCGTAGAAGACTCGTATGTCTCCCACGCGAAGACGATAGCCAGGCCGCCGGAGGCCTCGGAGTTTCTTGATTCGACTCCGGCTCTCCTTTGCCGGTTCGTGCCGCAAGTGCTTTTCGATCGCGTCTCTGACCTGAGAACGAACATTTGGTTTGAGACTCCTGAGGTCCCGAACGGCTTCGGGAGCCAGCAAGATCTCGAATCGCATTCTGGCTAGATTATAGCTAGATTTTCAGGCTCACGTCAGCCCACGAGTCGCGGCGGCGGCGCCGCGATCGCGCGGTGAGAGTCGCAGGCTCTTTCCAGACCTCCGAGGCCTCTCCCCTCACCGGGAGAGGACGATCCGCATCCGTGACCCTCTCCCCCGCGGGGGCGAGGGGAACCAGCGCGCCGCCCGAGTAGGATCCCCGCCGTGGCTTCCCCTTCCTACCTCGCCGCGATCGATCAGGGCACCACCGGCACTCGCTGCATCCTGTTCGACCTCGAGGGGCGGCCGGCCGCCTCGGCCTACCGCGAGCACCGCCAGATCTTCCCGCGTCCCGGCTGGGTCGAGCACGATCCGGTCGAGATCCGGAATCGGGTCGACGAGGTCGTGCGGGAGGCGCTGCGGGCGGCGGCGCCGGGGCGGGTGCTCGCGATCGGGATCACGAACCAGCGCGAGACGGTCGTGGCCTGGGACGCGCGGGACGGGCGGCCGGCGGCGAACGCGATCGTCTGGCAGGACACGCGGACCGAGCCCGAGTGCCGGGCGGCGATCGAGCGGGGATGGGAAGACGACGTCCGCCGGCGCACGGGACTTCCGATCTCGACGTACTTCTCGGCGACGAAAATAGGACGGCTTATTAAAGATGTCCGCGAAGTCCGCGAGCTCGCGGCCGCGGGCCACCTTCTTCTCGGCACGATCGACTCCTGGGTCATCTGGAACCTGACCGGCGGGCCGCGCGGAGGCGCGCACGTGACGGACCCGACGAACGCCTCGCGCACGTTGCTCTGCGATCTCGCGAGTCTCGAGTGGGACGCGGTTCTCCTCGACCGGTTCGGCGCGCCGCGGGGGGCGCTGCCGGAGATCCGGCCCTCGATCGCCCGGGAGCCGTACGGATACACGCTCCCGGACGGACCGTTCGGCGCGCGCATTCCCGTCTGCGGCGACCTGGGAGATCAACAGGCGGCGCTCGCGGGGCAGGGATGCTTCGCGGCCGGAGAGGCGAAGAACACCTACGGGACCGGATCGTTTCTCCTCGAGCACGTCGGAGGAAAGCCGGCGCCGAGCGCCTTCGGGCTTCTCTCGACGGCGGCCTGCGGCGGTCCCGGCGAGCGGGCCTACGCGCTCGAGGGGTCGGTCGCGATCTCCGGCGCGGCCGTGCAGTGGCTGCGGGACAACCTGGGGCTGATCGGAACGGCGGCGGAGACGGAAGCGGTCGCGGGGAGCGTGCCGGATGCCGGCGGCGTCTATTTCGTGCCGGCGTTCTCGGGACTCTTCGCGCCGCACTGGGACATGGCGGCGCGGGGCGCGATCGTGGGCCTCACGCGCTACGCGACCCGCGCCCATCTCGTGCGCGCGACGCTCGAGGCGATCTGTTTCCAGAGCCTCGAGGTCGCCGACGCGATGGCGGCGGACAGCGGGAGGCCGCTCTCGGAGCTCAAGGTCGACGGCGGTGCGACGTCGAACGATCTCCTGATGCAGATGCAGGCGGACATTCTGGGCATACCGGTGGTGAGGCCGGTCGTGCGCGAGACGACGGCGCTCGGCGCGGCGTACGCGGCGGGGCTGGCGGTCGGCGCGTTCGAGTCCACGGCGGCGCTGCGGCGGCTGTGGAAGGCGGACCGGACGTTCGAGCCGAAGTGGGGCGAGGACCGGCGGGAGACGGCGTACGCCGGGTGGAAGCGGGCGGTCGAGAGGACGCGGGGGTAGAGAGTTCAGCGGGCGGGGTCAGACGTGTATTCGTGTATTCCCGTCTCGACGTGCGTGCCGCCGATCGAAATACACGTTTACAGGTCTGACCCCACTTCCCACTTCGCCGGAGGGCCTCCCGCAGCTCATGGCCTGCCGAGTTTGACCGCCCCGCCGCGCGCGGATAGCATCGCCGGCATTCCGACTGAGAACGGCTCGTCCATGATCGGGCAGACGGTCACGCATTACCGCGTGGTCTCGAAGCTCGGCGCCGGCGGGATGGGTGTCGTCTACGAAGCCGAGGACACGCGGCTCGGCCGGCGCGTGGCGCTGAAATTCCTCCCGGCCGCTCTGGCGCAGGACACGTCATCGCTCCAGCGCTTCCAGCGCGAAGCCCGGGCGGCGTCGGCGCTCAATCACCCCAGCATCTGCACGGTCCACTCGATCGAGGAGCATGACTCGCAGCACTTCATCGTCATGGAGCTTCTCGAGGGACAGACGCTCGCCGCGATGCTCGCCGCGGGCCCTCTCGAGCTCGGGCAGCTGCTCGACCTCTCGATCCAGATCGCCGACGCGCTCGAATCGGCGCACGGCAAGGGGATCGTGCACCGGGATCTCAAGCCCGCGAACATCTTCGTCAACTCCCGGGGCCAGGCGAAGATTCTCGACTTCGGGCTCGCCAAGATCGGAACGCCGCGCGAGGTCTCCGAGGACACCGGCGGCGTCACGATGGCCCGCGCCGACGAGCTGACGAAGGCCGGCTCGACGATGGGTACCGTTTCCTACATGTCGCCCGAGCAGGCCCGCGGCCAGCTCACCGACGCGCGCACGGATCTCTTTTCCTTGGGCGCGGTGATCTTCGAGATGGCCACGGGCTCGCGTCCGTTTCCCGGAGAGAGCTCGGCGGTCGTCTTCGAAGGGATCCTCAATCGGGAGCCGGCGCCCGCGAACGTCCTCAATCCCCGGCTGCCGGCGGAGCTCAACCGCATCATCGGCCGCGCGCTCGAGAAGGACCGGAACTTCCGCTATCAGACCGCGAGCGACATGAAGGCCGACATGCTGCGGCTCAAGCGCGACCTCGATTCGGGCAGCGGCCGCGCGCCGGCGTCGAGCGAAGCGAGCCGGGCGCCGGCGAAAGCGGCGGAGAAGTCCGTCGCCGTTCTGTATCTCGAGAACCTGAGCGGAGTCAAAGAGGACGAGTACCTCCGCGACGGCGTGACCGAAGACATCATCACGGAGCTCTCGAAGATCAAGGGCCTGAAGATCTTCTCGCGCCC
>DATBFU010000053.1:0-12075 GCA_036558325.1 Thermoanaerobaculia bacterium
CGAGCAGGAGCTCGGCGAGCCGATCGAGGCCTGGGCGCCGCTCGGTCTCGCGCACGAGGTGCTCGGCCAGTTCGGGCCGCAGGATCGCGCCGGCGCGATCCTCTGGGCGATCGGCCGCCGCCGGCCGGGCGTGACGGTCGCGCAGGCGCGCGCGGACGCGGCCGCCATGGGAGAACGGATGGCCCGCGTCTATCCCGCAACCGACCGGGGATTCGGCCTCGTGGCGCGCCCGCTCAAGGACCAGCTCGTCGGCGAGCTCTACGCGCCGCTGCGCCTCCTCGGCGTCGGCGCCCTCTTTCTCCTCCTCATCGGCTGCGCGAACGCCGGGAACCTCCTCCTCGCCCGGCTGCTCACGCGCCAGCGGGAGTTCGCGGTGCGCGCGGCGCACGGCGCGACCGGCCGGCGCCTGGCCGCTCAGGTGATCGTGGAGAACCTCGTTCTGGCCGCGGCCTCCGGCGCTCTGGGTCTCGCGCTCGCGGCGCTCGGTGTCGGGGCCCTCCGGCGCGGAGTGGCAGGAGGGATCTCGCCCGTCGTTCGCTTCGCGCTCGACGGGCGCCTGGTCCTCGGCGGCCTCGCGCTGACGCTCGCGACCGGGCTTCTCGTCGGGCTGCTGCCGGCGGTCCTGCGGTCGAGATCGCGGACGCCCTTCTCGGCGGCGCTCAATCAGGGCGGCCGCTCGGCGGCCTCTTCCGTCCGGCAGTCCACCGTCCGCGCGCTGGTGGCGGGAGAGGTCGCGCTCGCGCTCGTTCTGCTCGCGGGCGCGGGGCTTCTCTGGAGGAGCGTGCGCAACCTCACGACGTCGGACCTCGGCTTCCGCACCGAGAACCTTCTGACGCTCCGGCTCGATCTCCGGTCGCAGCGCTACGCGGATCCGGAAGCGCGCGCGCGATTCGGACGGGCGGTCGTGGAAGAGCTCGGACGCCTGCCGGGCGCCGAGTCGGCGACGCTGTGGGGCCCGAGCATGCTCGGCCGCGCGACCTGGGTCATCGAAGCGTTGAACGAAGGCGCCGCGGACGATCCCTCGAATCTCGTAATGTCCGCGCGGCACAGCGTGAATCCCGGCGCGCTCGCGAACCTCGGCATCGCGCTGCGGCGCGGGCGCGACTTCACCTGGAACGACGACCTGCGCGCTCCGCTCGTCGCGATCGTGAGCGAGAGCACCGCGAAGGCCGAGTGGCCGGGCCAGGATCCGATCGGGAAGCGATTCCGCGCGCTTCGGCTGCGCGGGTGGGCGACCGTCGTCGGCGTGGCGGCGGACGCGCGCCACCGCCAGCGCATCGACCTGACCGATGCCGCCAACGGCATCCCGCCCGGCGGGCTCGGGCCGCAGCGCGACGTCTATTTTCCGTACCCGCAGCTCCCCAACCCGGCGCTGGTCGTCGCCGTGCGCGCGCGCGGCGACGCGGGGAGTGCGGCAGTGATCGCATCCGGCCTGCGGGCGGCGATCCACCGCCTCGACCGGACGCTGCCCGTGTACGACGTTGCGCTGCTCGCAGACCGTCTCGCCCGCCAGGAGCGGGGAAGCCGCGTGATCGCTCTCGTGGCCGGCGCCTTCGCGGCGCTCGCGCTGGTCCTCGCGGCGCTCGGGCTGTACGGTGTTCTCGCGCACGCGGTCGCGCGGCGGACGCCGGAGATCGGGGTCCGGCGGGCGCTCGGCGCTCCGCCGGCGAGCGTTCTGGGGCTCGTGATCCGCGAGGGTCTCGTCCCGGCCGCCGCCGGCGCGGCCCTCGGGCTCGCGGCGGCGTTCTTCCTGACGCGGGGCATCGCGTCGCTCCTCTACGGTCTCACCCCGGCGGACCCCGGTGTCTTCGCGGCGATCGCGGCCGTCCTCCTGGCCGTCGCCGCGGCCGCGTGCGTCCTCCCGGCGCGCCGCGCGATGCGCGTCGATCCGATGATCGCGATCCGCGGCGACTGAGGAACTCCGCCGGCTGGGCTAGCCCGTCGCCGGCACCCGCTCCGCGGGCTCCGCGACGGGGCCGCTCCGGCGGGCGAGGCGGTCGAGAACGACGGCCACGAGCATGTCGCTCGTCACGTTGGTCATGGCGCGCGCGCGGGAGAGGAGCCAGTCGACGGTCAGAAGAAGGGGCAAGAGCTGCAGCGGCAGCCCGACGGTCGCGAGGACCAGGGAAAGCGAGATGAGCCCCGCCTCCGGCACGCCGGCGATGCCGACGCCCGCGATCAGGCACATGAGCGCCGCCGCGATCTGCTGCGGGAGGGTCATCGCGATGCCGTGCGCCTGCGCCACGAAGAGGACCGCCATCGCTTCGTAGAGGAGGATGCCGTCGTTGTTGAGGTTCGTTCCGACGCACGCCGCGAGCCGCGCCGCGGCGGGCGAGACCTCCATGCGGTCGAGACAACGCAGCGTCACCGGAAGCGTCGCCAGACTGCTCGAGGCGCCGGCGGCATAGGCGACCGCGTCCCGCGCCCCGCCCCAGAACCAGCGCAAGGAGACTTTCGCGACGAGGACGAGCCACGCCTGATAGACGACGAAGACCTGGAGCGCGAGGCCGAGAAGCGCGACCCCGACATAGGGGCCGAGACCGGCGAACGGCGCGAAGCCATGCTGCCCGACGGTCTGCGCCACGACTCCGAAGACCGCCAGCGGGACGATCGCAATGATCCAGGAGAGCATCACTTCGAACGCGCGCAGGAGCGCCGCGACGCCGTCCTCCACGTGCCGGTAACCGGTCTCGCCCCGCGCCGTCTGCTCGTTCTTGACCCGTCGCAACGCCGCGCCGAGCAGAACGCCGAGCACGACGATGCCGAGGATCGCGTTCTCGACAAAGGGCGCGCCGACGCTCGTCGGCACGAGGCCCGAGACGACGCGGCCGAAATCGAGCCCTTCGAGAGGCCTTGCCATGGGCGCCCCGGACGCGGCGGCCCGCTGGAGCGCGGCGGAAGCCTGCCCGGGTTTCAGGATGTTGGAGATCGCGAGGCCGATCGCGAGCGCGATGGCGCCGTTGCAGAGGGAGACGCCGACCATGCGCGCGGCGGAGCGCCCCTGGATCGTCGTGCGGAGGAAGGCGTCCAGGATCGCGAAGAAGAGCAGCGGCGCCGCGAGCGCCTTGATGAGATTGATGATGACCTTGCCCGCCTCGCCGAGCGGCGCGGCGCGCGGGCCGGCCAGGAGCCCGAGCACGGCTCCGGCCGCCATTGCCAGCAGAATGCGCGCGTAGAACGGGAAACGCCGGGGGCCGCTCAACGGCCGAGCGTCCTGACGGTCTCGAAGTGTCGGTCGAGCGCGAACCAGTACATCGGCACGACGGCGATCTCGACCGAGCCGTCGGCCGATCCCCGAAACGCCCGCGGCGCGTCCCGCTCGGCGTCCCACTCCACGAGCACGGGCCGGCCCGCGAGGAACGCGGCGACGCATCCCCGTCCCTTCACGTCCTCCTCCACGAACGCCAAGGCCTCGGTCCCCTCGGAAATCGAGTACACCTTCGCCTTCGGATCGAAGCGGGCATCGCGCGTCCGAAAGCCCGAAAACCCCTGCCAGCCGGAGGAGTTGTAGAGCGCCATCGAGATGGACGTCTCCGTCAGCTCTCCGGTGTCGAGATATCGGGCGCGAGGATTGGCCTCCGCGTACGAGTTCATCGTGGCGATCGTGGCCGGGATGGCGGTCAGCCGCTCGCCCTGCAGGGGACCGTAGAGGGCTTCGCCGGTGGCGGCGGTCCAGAGGGTTCCGGTCTCGCGGTCCTCGAGGACGAGGGTGTCGCGCCACAGCGCGCCCGAATTGATGAACGTGAGCGTGCGGCCGCCGATTCGCCGGTCGTAGACGGCCGCGAGGCCGGCGAGCGGACAGCGCGTGACGACGTACGGCGTGTGCGAAGCCAGGGAGTCGTCGTTCACGACCTCATATCGGTCGAGGAGCCCCAGCGGATATCCGCGGCCGGCGATCCCCACGACGGGCTCCCACGGCGCCGGCGGATCGGTGTGCGCCTTCCAGAGCGAGTACGAGGGATTGTCGAGGCTCGGCAGCGCGGCGGGCGGCGCCATCTGGACGATGGGATCGCCCTCGACGACCGCGACGGCGGGCTTGGTCTGGTACTGCGCGTGGAAACAGGCGCCGGCGGCCAGGGATAGAAGCGGGGCGGCGGACGAGAGCGTGAGCGCGAGCCGGGATCGGGCGCGCGTCCGCATGGATCTCTAGACGGGCTCCGCCACCGCCTCCGCGGGCTCCCGAACGACGCGCCGGTACTCGGAGTCGCGCTCGAAGGGCTCGCGGCCGGTCTCGCGGATCAGGCGCTCGAATTCCTGCCGGGTCATGCCGGAGGCGGTCTTCGCTCCGGCGGCGTGCGTGATCGTCTCGTCCACCACCGTCCCGACGAGGTCGTCCGCGCCGAAGTGCAGCGCGACCTGCGCGAGCTTGCTCCCGATCTGGATCCAGTAGGCCTTGACGTGCGGGACGTTGTCGAGCAGGAGCCGCGAGACCGCGATGACGCGCAGGTCGAGCTGGCCGGAGGTCTCCGGCAGGTGCGCGAGCGGCGTGTTCTCGGGATGGAAGGCGAGGGGAATGAAGCCGGGGATGCCGCCGGTCTCGTCCTGCAGCTCCCGCAGACGGATCAGGTGGTCCACCCGGTCGGCGGCGGTCTCGACCGAGCCGTAGAGCATCGTCGCGTTGGTGCGTACGCCCTGGCGGTGGCACTCGCGCGCGATCGCGAGCCACTCTTCGCCGGTGATCTTGTTCTTGCAGATGACGTCGCGCACCCGCTTCTCGAAGATCTCGGCGCCGCCGCCCGGACAGGAGTCCATTCCCGCCGCCTTCAGCTCGCCGATGGTGTCCGGGATCGACCGCTTTCCGACGCGCGCGATCCAATCGATCTCGACCATGGTGAACGCCTTGAGATGCACGCCGGGGAAGGTCTTTTTCAGCGCCGCGAGCAGGCCCGTGTAGTACTCGAAGGGCCACGTCGGATGGAGGCCGCCCACGATGTGAAACTCGGTCACCGCCTCGCTGTAGCCCTTGCCCGCCTCCTCGACGACCTCGCCGATCGCCATCTCGTAGCCGCCGGGCTCGTTGACCTTCTTCGCCCAGGCGCAGAGCGCGCAGTCCACCCAGCAGAGATTCGTCGGGTTCAGGTACCGGTTCACGTTGTAGTACGCGACGTTGCCGTGCCGCCGCTCGCGCACGGCGTTGGCGAGGCGTCCGAGCGCGAGCAGGTCGCGCTCCGCGAAGAGCGCGAGGCCGTCCTCGAAGGAGAGCCGCTGCCCGTCGAGCGCCTTCCGGGCGATCGGGGCGAGGGGAGTTCCGTCGAAGGCGTCGCGCGCGCGGATCACGGGATGGCGGGCCGCGTTACGGGCTGGTAGGGGTCGTCGGAGACGGGCGCGACGGTGTCCACGAAGGGCTTGATGTACTCGTAGCACTCCCAGCAGTAGACCTCTTCGGGGTGGAAGACGAAGTCCACGACGCGCCCGACGGCCGGGAACTCCTCCACGTCCCGCCCGCAGCGGTGGCAGGCGTCCTTCATTCCGCGGACGAGCTTCCAGACCGGTCCCATCTCTCGAAAATCGTATCACCCGGAACGCGGCGGACGCAGGGAGGCGGCGTAGCGGCGCCGGCGTTCGCGCCCGCGCGCGCCGGGCCGGAGACATGCGAGCCAGAGACGGAGCCGCGCTCCGATCCGTAGCGCCCGCGCCGTCCGGCGCTCGCCGGCGGCGCCGTGATGTTTGCGCGCATAGAGGCGGAGACTCGCCTGCAGCCGGCGGTCGATCTCCTCCTGCGGCAGCGTCGCGCTCGCGAGCCCGCCGTGATGGACGGCGCGCGCGGCGGGCTCGAAGATCACGCGGCCGCCGGCTTCTCGCAGCCGGGCGAAGAGGTCGCTCTCCTCGGCGTAGAAGAAGAAGTCCTCGTCGAATCCGCCGATCCGCTCGAAGGCGTCGCGCCGCACGAGAATCACGGCGCCCTGCGCCGTCTCGATTTCGCGGAGGCGCGCGTGCGAAGTCTTCGCCGTGTGATGGCCGTGGAAGAACGGAATTCCCGGGAAGAGGCGGGGAAGAAAGAGCGCCTCGAAGAGCACCCGCCGCGGCGCGGGCGGCCGGGAGATCGAGCGCGCGGGACGGCCCTGCGCGTCGAGGAGCCGCGGGACCGCCGCGACGGCGCCGGCCCCGTGCGCGCGCAGCGCCGCCGCGAGGGCGCGCACCGCGCCCGGCTGGAGCTCCGCGTCGTTGTTGAGGAAGAGGAGGAGATCCGCGGCCGCGCCCTTGGCCGCACGATTGCAGGCCGCGCCGTAACCCAGATTGCGGCCGGGCGAGACGAGGCGGACACCGGCCGGAACGTCCTGGAGCCCGAGGTCGCCCGCGTTGTCCACGACGGCGACGACGGCGTCGGGCGCGTCGTCCGCCAGCGCCCGCAGGGCCCGAGCCGTCGCCGCGCGCGGCCCGAAGTGGACGACCACCGCCGCGACCGACGGGATCGACGAGACGGCGGGATCCTTCATTCGTCCGGCTCCGGCCGGCGGATCTCGCGCGCGAGGCGCTCCTTCTCGCGCGCGCGGTCGTATTTGGTCGCGTCGCCGTGGCGCGCCGGGCGCTGAGCCGGCAGCGGGACGCGGGCCGAAGGAGCGCCGCCGCGCCGCCGGACCTTCGTCTTCGGGCGCTTCGGCTTCTTGACGTTTCTCACGACACCGCTCCCGGCCGGATGCGGTTGCGCGCCGCGAGGAGCGCGACCGTCGCGACGAGCGCGAGGGCCGCGCCGGCCAGGAAGGCGGCGCGCGCGCCGGCCGCCTTCCAGAGGACCCCGAAGAGGAGGGATGCCGGGAGGGCCGCCACGCCCACGGCCGCGTGGAAGGCGCCGAAGGCCCGGCCGCGGAGGCGCTCGGGGACGAGATCCGCCACGAGCGCGCGCTCGGCGCCCTCGGTCAGCGCGAAGAAGAGCCCGTAGAAAGCGAAGATCGGCCACACGGCCGCCGGCGCCGCGGCGTAGGCGAGGCCGACATAGGAGAGGACGTAGATCGTCCACCCGATCACGAGCGTCGGGAGCCTCCCGATGCGGTCCGAAAGCGCGCCTCCGGGGACTCCCGCGGCGGCCTTCACGCCCTGGAAGAAAGCCCAGAGAAGCGGCATCTCCCAGAGCGGGATACCCGCGTCGCGAGCGCGCAGGAGCAGGAAGGCGTCCGTCGAGTTGGCGAGCGCGAAGCCGGCGAAGATCGCGACGGCGGTCCAGAACGATCGCGGAAGCCTTTCGCGGGAGGTCTTCTCCGCGGGTGCGACCGGGCGTTCCGCGGGCGCTGTCCGGTCGGGCACTTTCCAGAGCACCAGCGCGACGGCGGCCAGTCCGGGCACGAAGGCGAAGAGAAAGACGGTCCGTTCCTCTCCCGTGACGAATCGCAGGAGCAGCGCGGCGACGATCGGTCCGGCGACCGCGCCCGCGTTGTCCATCGCCCGCTGGAGGCCGAAGGCGCGTCCGCGAATCCCGGCGGGCGTCATCGCCGCGAGGAGCGCGTCGCGGGGCGGCGTGCGCACGCCTTTGCCGAGGCGGTCGGCGAACCGGATCGCGAGCACCTGACCCCAGGTCTGCGCCAGGCCGACGAGGGGCCGTGCGACGGCCGCGATGAGGTATCCGAGCACGACGAACCGCTTGCGGTGGCGCATCCGGTCGGACAACCAGCCCGAGGCGACCTTCGTGAACGAGGCCGTCGACTCGGCGACGCCCTCGATGAGACCGAGCGCGGCCGGACCGGCGCCGAGCGTGCGCGTCAGGAAGTCCGGCAGGAGGGGATAGATCATGTCGGACGCCACGTCGGACAGAAACGACACCCAGCCGAGCGTCACGACGCCGGCGTCGAGTCGTGGAGACGAGGGCGCCAGCTTGTCCTTATGAAATTCGGATTCCAACTCGTTTTTCCTTATTTCATCTGGCATCGGCCGGCCCGCGTCGGTTCATCATAATCGGGTTCGTGCGGCACTTCTCCTCGGAGGCTTTCGTTCTCGCCACCCATCCCCTGCGCGAGAAGGACCGCATCGTGTCGTTCCTGACCCGCGACGCGGGCAAGAAGCGCGGCGTCGCCCGCGGGGCCCGGAGCGCGCGGAGCGCCTTCTCCGGCGCTCTCGAGCCGATGACGGAAGTCCGCATCGTCTACTTCGAGCGGGAGGCGCGCGAGCTCGTCTCGATCGACGCCGCGGACGTCCTGCGGTCCTCGTTTCCTCTCGCGCAGCCGCTCGACCGCGCGCTCCTGTTGTCGTCCTTTGCGGAAAGCCTGCAGACGTTCGTGGCCGACTCCGAGCCGGCCGAGTCGTTCTACCGGCTCGCGCGCCACGCGATGGACGCGCTCTTCGCCGGCGCGCCGTCGGATCTCGTCGCGGCGTATTTCGACGTCTGGGTCCTGCGGCTCTCCGGCCTCTTCCCGAACCCCGCCGAATGCGCCGGCTGCGGCCGGCCCCTCGAAGAGTCGGGAGCGCTCCTCCTCGACGAGACGCGGCCCGGCTTCGTCGGACCGGAGTGCCGCCGCGGCGAGGTCCTGCGGCTCTCCTCCGCGGCGCGGCGTTCGCTCTTCGCGATCCTCTCGGCGCCGCTCGATCCGGGCGCGCGCTTCGAACGGCTGCCCGAGATCGCCGAGGTCGCGCGGCGCGCGCGGCGGCACTTTCTGGGGCACGAGCTCAAGTCGCAGCGCGTGCTCGCGGAGGTTCTGTCGTAGACGCCTCGTCGCCAAATCAGAAATCAGGACAGGCCCCGATTTGTCCTCGGCTAAACTGTCGCGAGTGATCACTCTCCAGCGGCTCATCGCGGACCTGACCGCCTACTGGAGTGGAGTTAGTGGAGTTGGGGTCAGACGTGTAAACGTGTAATTGAGCGGGTCGGCCCGGTAGAAATACACGGATACACGTCTGACCCCAATAGCTGACGCCAATAGCCAGTAGCGCAGGCCACGCGGGCTCTGGAGTCCTTGTAAAGGCGATACGCTCGTGTCTCAATGCCGGCGACCGCGACTTGGCCCTACTTCCAGACGCTGATACGCATTCTGCTGGCGTTGGCGGTCGGACTCTTCGTAGGGCTCGAGCGGGAACGTCGCGGTAAGGAGGCGGGACTCCGCACCTTCGGCTTTGCGGCCTTGCTGGGAGGTCTCGGAGGTCTCCTCGGGGAATCCTATTCTCTGCTGAGCATGAGCCTGGTCGCGCTTCTCGTCGTTTTTCTCAACGTCCAACGGATCGTCACGAACCGCGAAGCCGAGTTGACCACGTCGGCGGCGTTGCTGGTGACTGCCTTTGCCGGAGTCCTTTGCGGCCAGGGACACACTTTGACGCCTGCCGCGATTGCCGTGGTGACCGCGGCGATGCTCGCCTGGAAACGCTCGCTGTCCGGCTTCACCCTGGGTCTGTCCGAAGTGGAACTCCGATCAGCAATTCTTCTAGCCATTCTGGCCTTCGTGATCTATCCGGCGCTCCCCGAAGGCAGCGTCGACCCGTGGGGCGCGGTCGTGCCGCGCACGGCATGGCTGACGGTCATCCTCATTGCGGGTATGGGTTTCGTCAACTATGCCCTGTGGAAGCTCTACGGGAACCGAGGATTCGAGATCTCGGGACTGCTCGGCGGTTTGGTCAACAGCACGGTCGCGGTCAGCGAGCTGTCCGTGCGAGTACGCGAAACCGAAGGGAGGATGAAGGATCCGGCGTATCGAGGCATCCTGTTGGCCACCGCTGCGATGCTCCTTCGGAACGGCCTGCTGCTGGCGATCCTGGGGCCCAGACGGGCGCTTCTCGCGACCGGGATACCGCTCTTGGCGATGCTGGCCATCTGCACGGCATTTGCGATCTCGCGGCCACGAAAATCAGTCGAGGCGAACGACTCTCCGGCGCAGCCTCTCAAGATGACATCTCCCTTTTCGTTGACGTCCGCTTTGCGCTTTGGGCTCATCTTTCTCGCCCTTCAAGTCGCGGCGGTGATCTCCCAGCGGGAGTTCGGCCAGCTCGGCGTGTACGTTGTGAGCCTGATCGGCGGGCTCTTCTCGAGCGCGAGTGCGGTCGCATCCGTCGCCACGCTCGCGTCTGCGGGCAAAATCTCGAACCTCGTGGCCGGCTATAGCGCGCTGATCGCGTCCATCGGCAGTGTCCTGATCAACCTGCCCCTGGTTGGTCGCGCCAAGGATCGTCGTTTCTTTCTGAGGGTGGGATTCGTGCTCGCTCTGGTCGTTCTGGTTGGTGCAGCGATTGCTGTCATCCAGGCGATTTGGCTGCCCCGGGTCGTGGCGCTCGCCGGGTCAGACCCGATTTCTGACTTCGGAGGTGCCGACGTCTGGATCTCGTCAGGCCTCGAGGACTGATTGAGCCGAAAATCCGGGAAGCGTCTCGGTGGGCGGTCTGGCGAACGCGGCCGACGAGACGACGAGAATCGAATAAATCGAGACGGAGGACGACACTCTCATGGGCCTCATGGGCGTTCCTTTCGCAACTCCTCTGGAGGGTGCGCCCGCGGCGATCACCTGTCGCAGGGTGAGCCGCGTCGAAGGCAGGTCGGCTGGTGACGGACGAACGGCCTGTGTCTCGAGATACAGGTGACGCTTGGGATCGCGGAGGTTCGCGGGGTTGCAGAATCTCCGTGCGGTGCCCGGCCCGTCGGATTTGAAGCGCGCCAGTTGCCATGGCTGCTCCTCCGGGAACTTGCCAAAATCGCTGGTCCCGCGGCACGCTCCGGGCCAAGGGTCCCATTCGTCGAGTCGCGGAGGTGGTTCCGCATCGCGGCCAAAGGAGGCCGCTCGCACTCGGCTAAACTGTCGCGAGTGATCACTCTCCAGCGGCTCATCGCGGACCTGACCGCCTACTGGGAGGAGCAGGGCTGCCTGATCGAGCTGCCCTACGACTATCCGATGGGGGCGGGCACCATGCATCCGGCGACCTTCCTCGGAGTGCTGGGCCCCGATCCCTGGCGGTGCGCTTACGTGCAGCCGTCCCGCCGCCCCGCCGACGGCCGCTACGGCGAGAACCCGTTCCGGCTCGGCCGGCACCTGCAGCTCCAGGTGGTCCTCAAGCCTTCGCCGGAGAACGTCCAGGAGCTGTATCTCCACAGCCTCGAGCGGCTCGGGATCGACCGCACGGAGCACGACATCCGGTTCGAGGAGGACAACTGGGAGTCGCCGACGCTCGGCGCCTGGGGCGTCGGCTGGCAGGTCGTCATGGACGGCATGGAGATCACCCAGTTCACGTACTTCCAGCAGGCCGGCGGCATCGACCTTTCGCCGATCTCGGCCGAGATCACGTACGGCCTCGAGCGCATCGCGATGTTCCTCTCGAAGGTGAACTCGATCTACGACATCCAGTGGAAGGAAGGCGTGACCTACGGCGAGCTCCGCCGCTCCGAAGAATTCCAGATGTCCCGGTACTCTTTCGAGGTCGCCGACGTCGCCCGGACGACGGTTCTTCTCGACGAGTACGAGCTCGAAGCGAAGCGCTGTCTCGACGCGGGGCTCGTGATGCCCGCCTACGAAGCGACGCTCCAGTGCTCGCACCTCTTCAACGTTCTCGACGCGCGCGGAGCGGTCTCCGCGACGGACCGCGTGGGCTGGATCCGGCGCGTGCGCAATCTCGCGTGCGCCTGCGCGAGGGCGCACCTGGCCGCGCGCGAGAAGGCCGGGGAGCCGGCGCCCGAGCCCGCCGCGGTTTGAGCGCCGAGGTGGACGGGGGACAGGGCGGTGGCGGCGGCGCCGTTGGCCGGGTGACGACGCACGACTTTCTTCTCGAGATCCGGACGGAGGAGATCCCGGCGCCGGTCGTCGCCGCGGCGCGCCGGGACCTCGCGCGGCTGGTCACCGAAGGTCTCGCCGGGGAAGGCCTCGCGGCCGCGTCCACGGAGTCCTACGGGACGCCCCGGCGCGTCATCCTCGTCCTGCGCGGGCTTCCGGAGAAGCTCGAGGACCGATTCTCGGAGGTGCTCGGGCCGCCCGCCTCCGCCGCGTTCGACCCCGAGGGGCACCCCACCAAGGCCGCGCGCGGATTCGCGCGGGCGCAGGAGATCCCGGTGGCGGACCTCGTGGTCGTGGATTCGCCGCGCGGTCCGACGGTCGCGGCGCGGCGGACCATTCCCGGACGGCCCGTCTCCGAGATCCTGGCGGCGGTCGTGCCGAAGGCCGTCCTCGCGATGACGTT
>DATBFU010000054.1:0-82357 GCA_036558325.1 Thermoanaerobaculia bacterium
CACAGAAAGTGGATGTGCTTGCAGAAAGCGTTTGAGACGGGAACGTCGGAGAAGTGGAGGTCCGGCGATCCCGCGTCGCACGGGTACGAACGTCCCTTCGTCGGGTCCGGTCCGGACGTCCGCGGGACGGCGTTGCCCCGCCCGGCGCCACGATCCCCTTTGCGCCAAGTGACGAAGGCGGGCGAAGAGGCATCCTCGGCCAGCGATACGACGCCTCATGGCGACGGCCGGCGAGCGCTTGAGGCCGGTCGAAGTGCCGAGCGCGAACTCGTCGCCTGTCGGCGCTCCGGCCGCGTCGTAACGCCGCGCGCCCGCCGCCCCGGACGGACCTCCCTGCCAGACGATGACGAACTCCTTCGCGTCGTCGATCGCCGCGACGGCGCCGTATTGATAACCGGTCGTGTACGTGTTCACCTGGAAATCCTCGCCGAGGGGCGTCCCGTCGCTCGCGAAACGGCGCGCGAAGATGTCGCTCGGCGGAATGGGCGTCGCGGGTCGCGCGGGGCCGAAGAGGTCCTGATAGGAATCCCACGCCACGACGAAAGACCCGTCCTTCGCCATGGCGATGCTCGGGCGCTGCGCGCTTCCCGTCGTGCTCGAGCTCACCCGGAACTCGGAGCCGGCTTTCTGGCCCGAGGCGTCGTAACGCTGGCCGTAGATTCCGCCGCGGTCGCCGTCCTGTCCGAAGCTCGACCAGACGACGATGAATTTCCCGTTTCCCGAGGAGGCGACCGCCGGCGTCCGCTGGGTCGACGTCGTGTACGTGTTCGCCTGGAACTCTCCACCGAAGGGCGGGACCTGGGCGGCGGCGGCGCCGCCGACGAGGAGCGCGCAGGAAATGATCGCCAGGGGCTTCGGTCCGGGCACTTCACGCAAGTCTACGCTCCGCTGCGGCGACGGGCGATCCCGATCCGAAGCCACCTCCGCTATGATTCTCTCCAGTGAAGGGACTTATCCTCTCGGGCGGCAAGGGGACGCGCCTGCGCCCGCTGACCTACACGCGGGCCAAACAGCTCGTGCCGGTGGCCAACAAGCCGGTCCTTTTCTACGGGGTCGAGGCGATCGTGGCGGCCGGGATTCGCCAGATCGGGGTCGTGGTCGGCGAGACCCGGGCGGAGATCGAAGACGCGCTCGGCGATGGCTCGCGATTCGGGGCCGAGATCACCTACATCCCGCAGGAGGCGCCGCGCGGTCTGGCGCACGCTGTGCTCATCTCCGAGAGCTTCCTGGCCCGCGACCCGTTCGTGATGTACCTCGGCGACAACGTGATCGCCGACGGCATCACGACGCTCGTGTCCGACTTCCAGAAGCGCGGCTGCAACTCCCAGATCCTGCTCGCGAAGGTGCCGAATCCCGAGCAGTTCGGCGTCGCGGAGCTGGAGAACGGACGCGTGGTCCGCCTGACGGAGAAGCCGAAGCATCCGAAATCGGATCTCGCGCTCGTCGGCGTCTACATGTTCGACCCGTCGATCTTCGAGGCGGTCAAGGCGATCAAGCCGTCCGCCCGGCAGGAGCTCGAGATCACCGACGCGATCCAGTGGCTCATCGACCACGGGCGCGCCGTCCACCCGCACCTCGTGACGGGATGGTGGAAGGACACCGGCAAGGTCGAGGACATGCTGGAGGCCAACCGGATCATCCTCGACACGTTCGACGCGCGAGGACTCGAGGCCGTCAATTCCGGCAGCCGCGTCGAGGGCAAGGTCGTGATCGAGCCGGGCGCGAAGATCGTGGACTCGACCGTGCGCGGGCCCGCGATCGTCGGCGCGGGCGCCGAAGTGCGCGAGGCCTTCGTCGGCCCGTACACGTCGATCGGCGCGGGCTGCTACGTCGAGCGATGCGAGATCGAGAACTCGATCGTGCTCCAGGGCTCCCGCATCGAGCGAATCCCGGGGCGCATCGCCGACTCGCTCATCGGCACGAACGTGCGGATCCACCCGGGACAGGAGCGACCGCGCGTGCACCGCTTCTTGATCGGGGACAATTCCGAGATCGGCATCCTGTGAAGATCCTCGTCACGGGCGGCTGCGGCTTCATCGGCTCGAACTTCGTCCGGCGCGTGCTGTCCTCCCGGGGACCCGGAGTCTCGGTCGTCAACCTCGACAAGCTGACTTACGCCGCCAATCCGGCGAATCTCGCCGACGTGGAGGGCCGGCCGAACTACCGATTCGTGCGCGGCGACATCGCGGATCCGGAGGCCGTGCGCGCTTCGATGGAAGGATGCACGCACGTCGTCAACTTCGCGGCGGAGACGCACGTCGACCGCTCGCTGCTGGGCGACGCGTCGTTCATCGAGACGGACGTCCGCGGCGTCTTCGTTCTCCTCGAGGAGGCGCGCCGCCGCGGCGTCGAGCGCTTCGTCCAGATCTCGACCGACGAGGTGTACGGGACGATTCCTCGCGGCTCGTTCACGGAAGAATCGCCGCTCAACCCGCGAAATCCCTACGCGGCGTCCAAGGCGGGGGGGGACCGGCTCGCATACTCCTACTGGGCGTCCCATCGCGTGCCGGTGATCGTGACGCGGGCTTCGAACAACTACGGCCCCTACCAGTATCCCGAGAAACTGATTCCGCTCTTCGTGACGAACGCCCTCGACGACGAGCCGCTTCCGCTCTACGGCGACGGCCGGAACGTGCGCGACTGGCTCTACGTCGAGGACCACGCCGAGGCGATCGACTTCCTCCTCGATCACGGCGCGCCGGGGGAGACCTACAACGTCGCGGGCGGCAACGAGATGGAGAACATCGAGATCACGCGGCGCGTTCTCTCGGAGCTGGGGAAACCCGAGAGCCTGATCCGTTACGTGGACGACCGGCCCGGGCACGATCGCCGCTATTCGCTCGACGCCGGGAAACTCGCTCGCGCCGACTTCGTCCCGCGCACGCCGCTCGCGGAAGGCCTGTCCCGGACCATCCGCTGGTACCGAGACCACCCGGAGTGGTGGCGGCCGATCAAGGAGAAGGACGCGGCCTTCCGCGCGTTCTACCGAGCGCAGTACGGCGACCGGCTCGCGACCTCGACGGCCACCGCGAAGGAGCCGGGCTAGCCGGAGATGAGCGAGGCCGCCGTCGCTTCGCCGGAAACCGCCACCGACGTTCTCGCCGCGACCCGACCCTTCCCGCAGCTCCGGCGGCGCGTTCTCGTCACGGGCGCCTCGGGCATGCTCGGGCGCGACCTCTCGCCGGCGCTCGCCGCGGCCGGCTGCGACGTGTTCGCGCGGCCCCGATCGGACCTCGACATCACGTCGCCGGCGGATGTCGCGCTCGCGTTCCGCGACACGCGGCCCGACGTCGTCGTGAACTGCGCCGCGTTCACGAAGGTGGATGCGTGTGAGACCGATCCACGGGCGTTCGATGTAAACGCGGAAGGCGTCGAGATCCTCGCGGCGGAGTGCCGCGCACGAGGCGTCCAGCTCGTGCAGATCTCGACGGACTTCGTGTTCGACGGATCGAAGGCCGGGCCCTACGTCGAGGAGGACCCGCCGGCGCCGCTCTCGGCCTACGGACTCTCGAAGCGCCGGGGAGAGGAGGCCGCGCTCCGCGTTCCGACGGGCCTCGTCGTGCGCGCCTCGTGGCTCTTCGGGCGGGGTGGCTGGAACTTCGTCGAGGCGATTCGGCGCCAGATCGAGGAGGGCAAGCGCACGCTCACGGTCGTCGACGACCAGCGCGGCCGCCCGACCGCGACGACCGACCTCTCGGAGGCCGTGCTCGCGCTGCTCGAGCAGGGTGCTGTCGGCGTCTATCACTTCGCCAACCGCGGCGAGGTGACGTGGTTCGACTTCGCACGCGAGATCGTGGCGCTCTCGGGCCGGCCGGACGTCGCGGTCGCGCCGATCGATTCGGCGACGCTCGCCCGCCCGGCACGGCGGCCGGCGAACTCCGTCCTCGACACCGGAAAGTACGAGCGGGTCACGGGGCGGCCCATCCGGCACTACCGAGAGCCGCTCGCGGAGTACCTCTCCGGCCGAGAGATCCCGGCGGCGTGAAGATCTCCGCCTCCGAGTGGAAGCGCAAGGCGGTCCACGCCGGGATGGGCCTCTTCGCGCTCGCGCTCCGCTGGCTGACCTGGGAGCAGGCCGCGCTCTGCGCAGTCGCCGCGCTGCTCTTCAACCTGTTCGTCATTCCGCGGTTTGGCCGCGGGCTCTATCGCGCGACGTCCGGCCACCGCGACGCGGGGATCGTCGCGTACCCCGCGATGGTGCTCGTCCTGATCCTGATCTGCCGCGAATACTACCTGCCGATTGCGGCGGCGGTCTGGGCGATGATGGCCTTCGGAGATCCCGCCGCGTCGATCTTCGGCACGGTGTTCGGCGGCCCGGTGCTTCCCTGGAATCCGCAGAAGACCTGGATCGGCTTCTTCGCGAACTGGGCGTTCGGCGGCGTCGGTTCGGTTTTCGTCTATGCGTTCACGGCGAGAGGCCTCACGCCGCTCGCCGCCGCGATCTTCATGGGGGGCGCAGGCCTCTTCGCGTTCCTCGAATCGGTGCGGTCGGGAATCGACGACAACCTGGTTCCGGCGTTGCCGACCCTCTTCTTCATCGCGTGGGTCGGCCTCGGTCTCCAGCAACCGCCGCTTACGGCACTCTCCAGGCCGCCCCTGTGGCTCGCGGTCCTCGTCAACGCCGCGGTCGCCGCCGCCGCGCAGCGTGCGCGGGCGGTGTCGCTCTCGGGCGCCGTCGGCGGCGCCGTCGTCGGAACCGTGATTCTCGCCGCGGGCGGCGCAGGCGCCTACGCGGTGCTCTGGAGCTTCTTCCTCGCCGGCACGGTCGCCTCGCGCTGGGGATACCGCGAGAAAGCGAAGCGCGGCACGGCGCAGGCGCGCGGGGGCCGGCGCGGCGCGGAGCACGTGGCCGCCAACTGTTTCGTCGCGGCGCTCCTGGCGCTTCTCTCTCACTTCCAGGCGCGCGGGTGGGGTATCGCCTTCGCCGCGTGCTTCGCGGCCGCCCTCGCCGACACGCTCGGCACGGAGTTCGGAAGTCTCTATGGGAGGCGCGCGTTCTCCCCGCTCGGTCGGGGAGGGCTCGCCGTCGGCACGCCGGGCGCGGTCTCATGGCCGGGCCTCGCGGCCGCGGCCGGCGGCGCGGCGCTCATCGCCGTCATCGGGCGGCTCGCGGGGCTCGTGCCGGCGGCAGGCATCTGGGTGGTCGCGGCCGCGGGCTTCCTCGGCGCGCTCGCGGAGAGCGCGGCGAACGATCTCGGCCGCCGCCTCGGGTTCAAGATCGATCATGAATTCGCCAACGCGATGAACACGTTCGCGGGCGCCGCGATCGCGGCGGAGATCTGGCTCTCCCTCGCCAAGGGCGGCCTGTACGTTCCGCTCGAGGGATGAAGCGCTATCTGCGCCTCGCGCGCCCCTTCACGCTCCTGCCTCCGCTTCTCGGCATCGTCTCGGGCGCGATCTGCGCGTTCGGGTCCGCGCACAACCCCGATCCGGCGCGCCGCGTCACGTGGGCGGTCGTTCTGACGGTCGCCGTGGGATCGCTGTGCGCCTCGGCGATGAACGCGGCTTCGAACATCGTGAACCAGATCGCGGACCTGGAGATCGATCGCAGGAACAAGCCGGAGAGGCCGCTCGTGACGGGAGAGGTCTCGATCGGGCGCGCCTGGCGGGCGGCCGCCGTGCTGTACGTCCTCGCGATCGTGCCGACGTGGGTCGTCGTGCCCTACCCGTACTCGACTCTGGCGCAGCGCCTCGCGGCGCCGCTGCCGCTCCACGCCGCGTTCTTCATCTACCTCGTCGGCGCGCTCGCGACCTTCGTGTACTCGTTTCCGGCCTTCGGCCGCACCAAGCGGCACTGGCTGTGGGCCAACGTCACGATCGCCGTCACGCGCGGAGGACTCCTGAAGGTGGCCGGTTGGTCCTTCGTGGCGGCCGTCTGGAACGCCGAGGCCTGGGCGATCGGCGGCGTCTTCGCGCTCTTCCTGCTTGGCGCCACTTCCACCAAAGACTTCTCCGACATGGAGGGCGACCGCGCCCACGGCTGCATCACGCTGCCGATCCGATTCGGCGTGCGCAAGGCGGCGGGAATGATGGCGCCGTTCTTCGTTCTGCCCTGGCTCCTGATCCCGCTCTTCGCCTTCCTGCCCGATCCGGCGAGTCCGTCGGAGCCGCTGCTGACCGGCAACCGCCCGCTTCTGGTGGCGCTCGGTCTCGTTCTGGCGGCATGGGGCGCCTACGCCGCGCGGCTCCTTCTCCGCAATCCGGACGAGCTCGCTTCGACCGAGAACCATCCCGCGTGGACCCACATGTACCTGCTCATGATGAGTGGACAAGTCGGATTTGCCATCGCGTATCTGCTCTGACGCGGCCTGAGGCTTGCAACAGGGCGTGGGAGACGCCACCCGGGTGCCATGGGCGGCGCGCTACAATGATCCCGATCTCGACATGAGCCAGAACGCGACGGCGCCGAAGCTGTCGCCGCCCCGAGAGGAGCCCGCCGGACACCGGGTCACCTGGAGCGGCCTGGCCCTGACTTTGTCTGAGCGAACCCTGAACGCTCTCGTGCGCGGCGCGGTGACGGAAGTGCCGGAGTTGAACGATCTGCGCCTCGAGGTGACGCCGGGAGAGCTGGCGCTGACGGCCGTCGTGCACCGTTTCGGGGTGCCGCTGTCCGCCAAGGCCACGGTCTCGCAGCTGCGCCTGAAGGACGGGTTCCTCGCCTTCGTGCTCGACCGCGTGCAGGCGTTGTCGTTCATCCCGATTCCGGACCAGCTCCTGACGTATCTCGTCCAGAAGGCGCCGCCCGGCCTGCTGACCTACTACCGCGAGGACCGCATCATGGTCGTGAATCTGAACGACTGGATGCCTCCCGGAGTCGATCTCTCTCTCGAGCGCACCGAGTTCGGAGAGGGCGCCGTCACGCTTCACTTCGCCCCGGGCTCCTACGATCTGACCCCGATCGTCGAGCGCCTGTCGGCGAGACGCGACGACGAAGGGGACTAGTTCTTCAGCCGGCCGATCCGCATCGCGCCGTCGGTCTCGTAGACGTCGCCGCCGCCGTTGACGCCGGAGCCGCGGGGACGGTAGCCGGCCAGAAGCTCGACGGACGCCAGCCGCTGCGCCCGCGCGAGGTCCGAGAAGAGCTTCTCGCGCTCCGCGTCGATCTTCGGAGCGATGTGGTGCATGACCTCGCCGGTGTAGCGCGAGAAGCCGATCCCGCGGTCGTAGGTGGCCGCACCGATCCAGAGCGAGGGCTCGCCGGATGCCGCCGCGACGCGCCAGAACCGCACGTGGTGGCGGCGCCGCGGGCTGCCGCCGACGATTTGCTCGAACGCGAGATCCTGCGGCCGATCCCCGAGAAAGTGCGTGCTCATCGGGGCGGAGAGGTAGGGCCGCGCGAAGAGAACGCTCGCCGCGTCGCGCAGCCCCGAGCGGAAAGTGATCGGATCGGCCTCCCACCATCCCGCGGCTCGGAGGGCGTCCCGCAGGTCCTCGCGCGTCCCGACGAACGCCACGTTCAGCGGATCGGCCGGAAGTCTTTCGGCCGTGTACGTGAGTCCGGGGGAATCGGCGGTCAGGGCCTTCTTCTGATGGTGCGACCAGGCCGCCGGCACGACCACATAGGCGAACGCCGCATACGCCGGCAGGAGCGCCAGGGACGCGGCGACACTCCGTCCGAGGACCCGAAAACCCCGAGTCATGCGGAGAAGCCTAGGGAACGCCGCGTGAACCGCGCGTGAACGCGGTTTTTACGTCGATTCGAAGGCGCCGGGCCAGTGCGGTTTCTGGACGCGCCGCACGGCCTCGAGCACTTGCCGCGCGCCCGTCGAGGGCTCTTCGGAGCCCGCGTCCTCGGCCGCAACATCTTCGCCGAGGAGGACGCGCAAACACGCTTCGGCGGAGCGCGCGATCGCCGTCAGGTTATAGCCGCCCTCCAGTGCCAGAACGAGTCGCCCGCGGGCGAGGCGCGTGAGGCGGGCCGTGAGGAGGGCAAAACCGGCCGGCGAGACCCGCATCCCGCCCAGCGGATCGCCCGCCGCGGCGTCGAATCCGCAGGAAACGAGCACGAGGTCCGGGCCGAACTCCGCGGCCATCGGAAGGAGCACGCGATCGAACGCCGCGAGGAACTCCGCGTCGCCGCAGCCGCTCGGCCACGGCACGTTGACGGTTCGTCCGCGCGCGTCGGGGCCGCCGGTCTCGTCCACGGCCCCCGTGCCCGGATAGAACGGGTACTGGTGCGTCGAGAAGTAGAGCACGTCCGGATCGTTCCAGAAGGAGTGCTGGGTCCCGTTGCCGTGGTGGAGGTCCCAGTCCACGATCAGGATTCGGCGCGCGCCGTCCTTCCGGGCGGCGGCGGCCGCGACGGCCACGTTGTTGAAGAGGCAGAATCCCATCGCCCGATCCGCCTCGGCGTGATGCCCCGGCGGCCGGAGGAGCGCGAAGCCGTTGGCGAGGCGTCCGGAGAGCACCGCGCGCGTCAGATCCACGAGACCGCCGGCCGCGAGCCGCGCCGCGCGCGCGGTATCGCCGCAGGCGTAAGTGTCCGGGTCGAGCTGCACGAACTCGAGACGCGCCGTCGCGGCGACCGTCGCGAGGAGTCGCGCGTCGTGGATCGCCAGGAGCTCGGCGTCGTCCGCCGGGCGCGCAGGCACGCGCTCGCACGCGGCGAAGAGGCCTTCTCGCTCGAGCCGCGCGCGGATCGCCGTGAGCCGCTCGGGACGCTCGGGATGTTCGTAGGGCGCCCGATGGGCGAGGAAGGCCTCGTCGTACACGAGGCCGGTCGCGGTCAGGGTGCCCGCTCCGCGAGGAGCTTCCGAGCGATCTCCCGACTCCGCGGGCACTTCTGATCCGATGCCAGGCACTCCGCGACGGTCATATCGCAGCCGCAGTCGCAGCAGTCGTGGGCGATGCGCTCCTGATAGCCGGCCCGTTCCTCCGGGGCGAGACCCTCGCCGGCGAGGAGCGCCGCGCCGCTTCGAGCGCCGCCGGACGCCGGGAGATGCGGCGGCGACGACGCGGGTCGAGTCGAGGACACGCCGCGCGCCGAGGCGCGCCAGAGAAGAAAGAGGCCGGCGCCGAAGAGGACGGCGTAGGTCCCGACGAGGAGGACCGCGATGCCCGGCCCGCGGTGTCGCCGCGGAGGCGGCGCGCCTTCGCCCACGATGCGGAAGCGCCGCCTGGGCTCAGGCATCGGCTCGGCCGAGCGCCGCGGCGAGCGCGGCGGGGGAGGAGACGGGGAGATCACAGGCGGAGTCCCGACAGAGGAAAGCGCGCGCGCGCGCCGGACCGTCGTGCCCGGGGGCGCCGCGTCCGGCGACGAGCGGGACGAGATCCGCGAGATTCTCCGCCGCGTCCGCGTGCGCCACGACGCGGTTCGGATCGGCGTCGTCGAAGACGGCGTCGCGCAGCGCCTCGAAGTCGTCGCGCCCCGGCTCTCCCGAGAGGACGATCTCGCGCGCCGGAGCCGTCGCGAAGTCGAGCGCGCAGAGCATGCGCGGGAGTGCGAGCGGCGCGCGCCGGAGATAGCCCGACGCGGCTTCGAAAATCTCCTCGGCGCGCCGGCGGTGGCTCGGTTCGCCCGTGAACGCCGCGAGGCGCAGCCAGTTCGAGGCGGCCACCGAATTGGCGGACGGCGTCGCGCCGTCGTACAGCTCGCGGGGCCGCAGGATCAGGCCGTCATGCGCCTCGGAGGAGAGCGCGTATCCGCCGCGAGGATCGGCGAAGCGCCGGTCGAGCTCCGTCTGCAGGGCGAGGGCCTGCCGAAAATCGCCCGGGTCGAACGCCGCCTCGTAGAGGTCGAGGAATGCCTCGGCGAGGATTGCGTAATCGCTCGCGAAACCCGGAATCGCCGCGCGGCCGGCGCGCTCGCGGTGCAGGAGCTGCCCGTCCCGGAAGCACCGGCCGAGGATGCGGTCGGCGGCCTCGCGGGCGGCGCGTTCATAACGCGGGTCCTTCAGGCGCCGGGCGCCGAGGGCGAACGCCGAAATCGCGAGCGCCGTCCAGTCCGTCAGGAGCTTGTCGTCCGTCCCGGGCGGGACGCGGCGCGCGCGGACCGCGTACATCTTCGTCCGGGCCTCCCGCAGGATCTCCTCGACTTCGGTCTCGCGTTTGTCGAACGCGGCGGCCAGCTCCTCCGTGGTCCGGACGACGGAGAGAACCGTCTCGCCGCCCTCGAAGTTGCCCGCCGCCGTCACGCCGAAGCGCGCGCACACGAGCGCCGCCGCGTCGCCGCCGACCGCCTCGCGGACGCTCTCGGGGTTCCAGACGTAGAACGTCCCCTCGCGGCCGCCCGAGTCGGCGTCCTGGGCGGCAAAGAATCCGCCGCCTTCCGGGCTCATCTCGCGGAGCAGATAGTCGAGCGTTTCGGCGGCGGTCCTCGCGAAGTCGTCGCGCCCGAACGCGCGCGCGCCGAGCAGATAGATCCGCGCGAGCATCGCGTTGTCGTAGAGCATCTTCTCGAAGTGGGGGACGAGCCAGCGCTCGTCGACCGAGTAGCGGTGAAAGCCGCCGCCGACCTGATCGTAGAGTCCGCCGGCCGCCATCTTTTCGAGCGTCGTCTCGACGATCTCGCGGGCGCCGGGCTCGCCGGAGCGCCGCCACCAGCGCAGCGCGAACTCGAGCCGCATCGCCGGAGGAAACTTCGGCGCGCCGCCGAAACCGCCGTGCGCCGGATCGAAATCCGTCGCGAGCGACCGCGCGGCCGGGGCCAGGATCTCGGCCCCCACGGCGCCGCCGCCCGGCAGGCCGTGCGCGTTCTTTTCGAGGTGCGCGAGCATCTCGGCGGCGGAGGCCTCGAGGTCCTCGGGACGGTCGCGCCAGGCGCGGATCACGGAGGCGAGCACCGTGCGAAATCCGGGGCGGCCCCATCGGTCCTCGGGCGGAAAGTAGGTCCCGCCGTAGAACGGCCGGCGGTCCGGCGTCAGGAAGAGCGAGAGCGGCCACCCCCCGGTGCCGGTCATCGCCTGCACGGCCGTCATGTACACGTCGTCCACGTCCGGACGCTCCTCGCGGTCCACCTTGATCGAGACGAAATCGCGGTTGAGCGCCTCGGCGATGACGGCGTTCTCGAACGACTCGTGCTCCATGACGTGGCACCAGTGGCACGTCGAGTACCCGATCGAGAGGAAGACGGGCTTTCCCTCGGCGCGCGCCTTCGCGAAGGCCTCGTCGCCCCACGGATACCAGTCGACCGGATTGTCCTTGTGTTGGAGGAGATAGGGACTGGACTCCGAGGCGAGCCGGTTGGCCACGGGCCGAGCTTACAGCCGACAGCCGACCGCTTTCAGCCGGAAGCTGAAGGCGTTCTCGGGCTGTGACCTGTCAGCTACCTCGCCTGCGCCGTGATCGTCACCTCGTTGTCGCCGTCCTGCACGCGCACGAGATCGCCGGGGCCGAGCTCGTCGAGCCGCTTCAGGATCTCCTGGATCGAGATTTCCTTTTCGTCGGAGAGGCTTTCGACGAGCGCCCTCGGCAAGCGCACGGTCACCCTCTTGTCCCAGTCGTCCTTGATCTGGATCTCGAGCGCGGGACCGTCGGCGGTGACTTCGATCTTCTTGCCGTCCCGCTCGATGATGCCGGGCTTGCCGGGCGCGCTCTCCGCCGCCGCGTCCAGCAGGTCCTTGCCGGTGAGCTCGGTGCCCCAGTCGGCGTCCCAGTTTCCGGCGACGCCGTGGAGCGGGGCGAAGGACGCGACGCGGGCGAGCACGGACATCGGAATCTTGAACGAGATGTGCTTGCGCGTGGCGCCCTCCTGCTTCCGGATGTCCAGCACGAAGTCGCGGACGTGGCGATACTCCCGGGGCGTTCGGGCCCAGAAGGCCCAGACCATCGCCACGAGGACCACGATGACGAGCCCGACGACGATGGCCCGGACTTCTCTCATAAACCTCTCTCCTCCCTGTCCCAACGCAAACCCGCCGCGAAAGTTCCGAACCCGCCCGGCCTCGCGTTCCGGCGGCGAGGCTCCGACTGTGATATTTTTTCCCAGTCCGGGCGGCTCGAAAAGGGCCGGAAATCCGGGCGAAAAGCGAGATCATGCCCCACTTCATCACCGACACGTGCATCGGGTGCGGGGTCTGCGAGATCAAGTGCCCGACCCACACCATCACGGGCGACAAGAACGAGAAGTACGTCATCCACGCCGATCGCTGCATCGACTGCTCGGTCTGCGCGCGCTATTGCCCGGTCTCCTGCATTCAGGACCACAAGGGCCTGCTCGTCGAGAAGGTCAAGCCGCGCGACATCCCGAAGGCCATCGTGGACCGGGACCTCTGCACGGGCTGCGAGTTCTGCATCGACATCTGTCCGTTCGACTGCATCTACCTGATCGACGACCCCCTTCAGGAGACCTTCCACAAGATCGCCGAAGTGGATGCCGGGCCCTGCGTCTCGTGCCGGCTCTGCGAGACCGTTTGCGAGAAG
The DNA here is from genome assembly GCA_036558325.1 of Thermoanaerobaculia bacterium. Lineage (GTDB taxonomy): Bacteria > Acidobacteriota > Thermoanaerobaculia > UBA5066 > Gp7-AA6 > DATBFU01. Next base: position 12,361 of record DATBFU010000054.1, read on the forward strand.
GACGCGATCTTCGTCCCCAACCCCATCACGCAGGCCAAACGGTACCTTCCCGTCCTGTGACCGAGGATTCGTCGTCCGAGGGCCCGCCCTCCCCGGAAGAGGAGGCCCCGGCGAGCGGCCGCGGCACGGCCTTCCGGTTCTTCCTGCTGCCCCTGCTCGTCGTCGGGACGGCGGTCGCCGTCTTCTGGATCTTTTCCCGCATGACCTTCGAGCGGCGCTCGCCGGCCGACTACCTGGAGGAGGTGCGCGGCGGCACCGCCAATCGACGCTGGCAGGCGGCCTTCGAGCTCTCGCGCTCGCTGCCGAACCTCGAGCCGCCCGAGCGCGAGGCCCTCGCCGCCGAGACGCTCCGGATCTTCCAGGCGCTCTCGCCGACGCGGCCCGACGACGTTCCCGTGCGGCGCTACCTCGTGCTCGTGCTCGGCAAGCTCTCGGATCCGGCGGCGCTCGAGCCGCTCCTCGCCGCAACGCGCGACCCCGACGAGGACACGCGCCTCTACGCCGTCTGGGCGCTCGGAAAGCTCGGCGACGCGCGCGCGCTGCCGGCCGTCACGGAGGCGTCCCTTTCCGAGGACGCCGGCATGCGCAAGATGGCGGCTTATGTCCTCGGGCAGCTCCACGACAAGTCGGCGGCGCCGCGCCTCGAGGTTCTGCTCGGCGATCCCATCGCGGACGTGCGCTGGAACGCCGCGATCGCGCTCGCGTCGCTCGGGGACGGCGCGGGCCTGCCGGTGCTGCGCTCGATGATCGACCGCGAAGCTCTCGGGCGACAGGCGTCTTTGACCGCCGATCAGGCGGAGACCGCGATGGTCGGCGCCGCCAAAGCGCTCGCGATGCTGCGCGATCCGGAGAGCCGGCCCCTCCTCGAGAAGGCCGCGAAGGAGGATCCCAATTTGCGCGTGCGCGCGGCGGCGCGCGACGCGCTCGCGGCGCTCGGAAGCCGTCCTTGAGCGGCGGCGGAACGATTTGGTAGGCTGAGGCCTTCAGGAATGTCCACGCCGGAGCGACAGATCGAATCTCCGCCCGAAGCCGACGTCGCCGCCGACGGGGTGACGCGGCGATCCACCCTCAAATGGATGGCGCTCGCATGGGTCGGCTTCGCCGCCGCGACCGCCGCCGGCCTGACGGCCACCATGCGATTTCTCTTCCCGAACGTCCTCTTCGAGCCGCCGACGCGGTTCAAGGGGGGCGATCCCTCGACCTACGCCCCCGGCGTGGACGAGCGCTGGAAGGAAAAGTTCGGCGTCTGGATCGTGCGCAACACCGACTCGATCTACGCGCTCGTGGCCGTTTGCGTTCACCTGGGCTGCACGCCCAACTGGCTGCCGGCGCAGAACAAGTTCAAGTGCCCGTGCCACGGCTCGGGCTACTACGTTTCCGGAATCAACTTCGAAGGCCCGGCGCCGCGTCCGCTCGAGCGCGCCGAGATCACCCTCTCGCCGGACGACGGCCAGATCGTCGTGGACAAGGCGACGCGGTACCTCTACGAGCGGGGCCAGTGGACCGATCCGAAGGCGTTCATCAAGCTGACGTGACGCGCCCGCCCCGAATTCCCTGACCGGAGGACGATTTGGAATCTCGCTGGCGTCAAATACAGAACTCGATCGTCGCGAGCCAGCTCTGGAAGTCCATCTTCCGGGTGGGAGTTCCCAACACCAACCGCAAACGCGTGCTCGCGATGCTGGGCAACGTCGTCCTGCATCTGCATCCGGTCAAGACCCGCAAGTCCGGCGTCAAGATGCGCTACACCTGGTGCGCCGGCGGCATCACGTTCTTCCTCTTCCTGGTCCTGACGTTCACCGGCCTTCTCCTCATGTTCTATTACCGGCCGACGGTCGAGTACGCGTTCGTCGACATCCTCGATCTGCGCGAGCAGGTGCCCTTCGGGATCATGCGCGAGGTGCACCGCTGGGGCGCGCACGCGATGGTGATCTCGGTCTGGATCCACATGTTCCGCGTCTTCATGACGGGCTCGTACAAACCGCCCCGCGAGTTCAACTGGGTCATCGGCGTCATCCTGCTCGTGCTGACGCTGCTCCTTTCGTTCACGGGGTACCTGCTGCCCTGGGACCAGCTCGCGATCTGGGCCATCACGGTCGGCTCCAACATGGCGTCGGCGACGCCGCTCATCGGTCTGCAGGGCCCCGGCACGGGGCTCCTCAAGATCGGCGACATCCCGCTCGTGACGTCGACCAACGACGCGCGCTTCGGCCTGCTCGGCGGCCGGTTCGTCGGCGCGGGCGCGCTGCTGCGGTTCTACGTGCTCCACTGCGTCGGAATCCCGCTCGTCGCCGCCTTCCTCATGGCCGTTCATTTCTGGCGCGTCCGGAAGGACGGAGGAATCTCCGGCCCCGTCTAGGGCGGGAGCGAAACCGGACACCGTGATCAACCTCGTCAAGTCGGTCATCAACTTCCTGTCGGCGCCGCAGTACCTCGTGACGGCGATGCTGATCGGTCTCCTGATCGGCATCCGCTGGAAGTTCCTCTGGTCGAGGAAGGGCGGGCTCGTGCTGCTGGCGCTCATCGCCGGGGGCATCGGCCTCTCCTACTTCGACCCGAACTTCAACGCCGTCGCGACGCTGCCGGACAACGTGCCGATCGTCGGCATGATCTTCCTCGTCGGCTTCTTCTTCTGGTTCGCGATGAACCAGGCCTACGAGAACGACCGCCGCGTCGCCGCCGGGATGCCCACGATCGAGGGCGAAGACTCGTCGCAGAAGGTCTTCTCGTGGCCGGACCTCGTGTACGTCGAGCTGATCTGCCTCGTGCTCGTGACGGCCGTCATGATCGTGTGGTCGATCTATCTCAAGGCGCCGCTCGAGGAGCCCGCCAACCCGACCGACTCGCCGAACCCGGCCAAGGCGCCGTGGTACTTCCTCGGCCTCCAGGAGATGCTCGTCTATTTCGACCCGTGGCTCGCCGGCGTCGTGCTGCCGTCGCTCATCATCGTCGGTCTCATGGCGATCCCGTACATCGACACGAACCCCAAGGGCAACGGCTACTTCACGTTCCGCGAGCGCAAGTGGGAAATCACGATGTTCCTGACCGGATTCATCGTGCTCTGGTGCACCCTGATCGTGCTCGGCACGTTCCTGCGCGGGCCCAACTGGAACTTCTTCGGTCCCTACGAGTTCTGGGACGTGAACAAACTCGTGCCGCTGAACAACATCAATCTGTCGGAGATCATCTGGATCCGCGTCTTCCAGAAGCCCTTGCCGGGCTTCTGGCTCGTGCGCGAGATCTTCGGGCTCGCGATCGTGGGCTTCTACCTCGGGGCGCTGCCGCTGCTTCTCTCGCAGACGCTGCTGCGGAGGTTCTTCGAGAAGATGGGGATGGTCCGCTACATGATCGGCGTGACCCTGCTGCTCACGATGCTCGCGCTGCCGATCAAGATGTACCTGCGCTGGATCTTCAACCTCAAGTACATCGTGGCGATCCCCGAGTTCTCGTTCAACATCTGACCGACGCGACGTCATGCCCCGCAAGCCGCCCGCCGAGCCGATCGATCACCACTACAACATCCCGAAGCTGAACCGCGTCTTCTTCGCGGCCGGGATCGCGCTGACGGTGATCTTCATCGGCATGGTGATCGCGGACTACTCGCGTGACTGGAAGACCATCCAGCGGATCTTCATGCGCATGGACGCGCGCAAGACGCGCGAGGCGGCGCTCGCCGCGCGGCAGAAGGCCTACGGCGAGGAGCGCCAGAAGCTGCTCGGAGACCTCCGCGCCTCCCGCACCGAGATCGCCGCCCGGCAAAAGCAGCTCGACAAGCTGAACGAGAAGCTCCGCGACCTGAATCCCAGGATCTATCTGGCCGACCAGCAGGCGAAGTTCGCCAAGGCGTCCTTCGACGCGGCGCTGTACAAGTACGAGGACGCCCTGGCGAACAAGCCCAAGGCCGCGCCCGGCGCCCGCAAGGACCTCGAGAAGATTCGCGCGGAGCTCGCCGCCGCAAACCAGCGGCTCGCGGAGCGCAAGCGCGAGGAGACGCAGGTCAACGACGAGATCAAGCAGATCACGGCCAAGCGCGAGGAAGCGCGGGCCTCGATCGAGCGGCTCTCGGCCGACTTCAAGCTGTCGCGACAGAAGTTCGAGAGCTTGAAGCAGGACACGCTGTTCAAGCTGCGCAACTCGCCGATCCTCGACATGATCAACCCGTCGCTCCGCGTGCAGCAGGTCCAGCTGCCCGAGCACTTCAACGACGTCAACTTCATGCGCATCCCGCGCGTGGACCGCTGCGCCACGTGCCACGTCGCGGCCGACCGCCGCGGCTTCGAAGAGGTCAAGAACGCCGTCTTCCGCACGCACCCGGAGCTGAACCTCATGGTCGGGAGCGAGTCGCCCCATCCCTACGGCTCCTTCGGCTGCACGCCCTGCCACGGCGGACGCGACCGCGCCTCGTCGTTCTGGTCGGCGGGGCACTCGCCGGGGAACGAGCGCCAGGAAGTTCGCTGGGAGAAGGACTTCGACTGGCACTTCGACAGGTTCAACGAGATGCCGATCCTCCCCATGAAGTACACGGAGGCGGGCTGCTACCGGTGCCATGCCGACGAGGCGAACTTCCCCGACGCGCCGCGGCTCGACGCCGGGATGAAGACGGTCGAGGCCCTCGGCTGCTGGGGCTGCCACCGGATCGAGGGGCTGGAGAAACAGGGCCTTCCGAGGGTCGGGCCGTCGCTCGAGAAGATCTACTCGAAGATCTCGACGACCGACTGGGCGACGCGGTGGATCATGAACCCCGCGGCGTTTCGGGCGAACACCAAGATGCCGACGTTCTTCTACCTGGAGAACTTCGTCAACGTCTCGGGGCCGACTCCGCCGACTTCCGCGCAGCAGCGGATGAACGCTCAGGGCCGCGTCGAGAACGACGTCATGGTCAACGCGATCGTCGCCTACCTCGGTGCGAAGTCGCAGCGGGTGAAGATCGAGCCCGCTCCGGGACACGGGGACCCGTCCCGCGGCGAGAAGCTCCTGGCTTCCCGCGGCTGCTTCGGCTGCCATCTCGTCGATCCCAACGCGCAGCGCGATCTCGTCGGGACGTACCGGCAGTTCGGACCGAATCTCGCGGGCATCGGCTCGAAGACCTCGCGCGACTGGATCTATCGCTGGATCCTCGACCCCAAGGCGTGGAACCCCGACACGAAGATGCCGAACCTGCGCCTCTCCAACGAGGACGCGCTCGACATCGCCGAGTACCTTTCGACCCTGAAGGCGTCCGCGGCGTTCGAGGCGATGCCGATTCCCAGGACCGATCCCGCGACGCTCGACCGCATGGCCCTCTATTTCGAGATGGCCACGAAAACGGTTTTCGACGCGAAGGCGGATCTCGCGAAGATGGATCTCCCGGCCAAGGAGGTCTATGTCGGAGAGAAGCTCATCGCGCACTACGGCTGCTTCGGATGCCACCAGATCCCCGGTTTCGAGGATGCCAAGCCGATCGGCACCGAGCTGACGGAGGAAGGATCCAAGGCCGTCCACCGGCTCGACTTCGGTTTCGTGCACCTGCCGCACACGCGGCAGGACTGGTTCCGCGCGAAGTTCGAAAATACGCGCCTCTTCGACCGCGACCGCGCGCGCGGTTGGGAAGAGAAGCTCAAGATGCCGCTCTTCCGCTTCTCACCGAAGGAGCTCGACGACGTCACGACGGCGGTGCTCGGCTTCCAGAAACTGAACGCGTCGGCGGCCGCCAAGAAGGAGCTGAACGCGAGCGAGGTCGCGATCGAGCGCGGCCGGCGCATCATCAAGAATCACAATTGCCAGGGCTGCCACGTCCTCGAGGGCTTCGGCGGCTCGTTCCGGTCGCTCGTGGCCGACCCGTCGCTCGCCCCGCCGATCATCCAGGGCGAAGGCGCCAAGACGCAGAGCGACTGGCTCTTCGCGTTCCTCAAGGCGCCGAAGACCGGCCAGATCCGCCCGTGGCTCGAGGTCCACATGCCGACGTTCGGTTTCTCGACCGAAGAGCTCAACGATCTGACGCGCTACTTCGCGGCGCTCGACCGCGCCCGCTATCCGTTCGACGCGGCGGACTACGTCACCGACCCGAAGAGCTGGCAGGCGGGGCGGAAGACGTTCGAGCTCCTGCGCTGCAAACAGTGCCATCCGCGCAACGAGCAGGAGATGAACGCGCCCGGCGTCGATCGCGCGAGCCTCGCGCCGAACCTGCAGATGGCGTCGTCGCGCCTGCGGCACGACTGGATCAACGACTGGATCCGCCGGCCGGACGAGTGGATGCCGGGGACGCGCATGCCGACGAACTTTCCGCCGGGAGACAGCGGCGTGCGGACGTCGCCGCTCGCCGGCATGTTCGACGCGCCCGCCTTCGCGAAGGACCGCCAGGAGTACGGCCAGATCCTCGGCGGCGACGACGAAGCCAAGGCCTTCCTCTCGAACCCGGACGCGATCACGAAGGCGCTGCGCGACTACGTCTGGTCGATCGGGGTCAACGGCGGGACCGCTCCCGTCCAGCCCTCCGCCGCCCCGGCGCCGCCGACCTCGCGGGCCGGGCGCTCGCCGGCCGGTCCATCGCCGCGAGAGGCCGGGGCTCCGTAAGCGCGGGCGCCGAGAGCTTCGTGCCCCTCGATTCGTCGGCGACCCTCTTTTTCGCGAGCCTCGCGATGTCCGCCGCGGCGGTCGTGCTGTTTCTCTGGCTGATCCGCGAGTCGCGGGAACGACCGCGCGGCGAGAAACGGAATTCCGACCCGTCGTAGGGCGGACGTCAGTTACGCCCGGTCAGGACGCGAGCAGCTGCTCGATGCGCTTCTGGACCTCGGGGTCGTCCCAGGACACGGCTCCGGGCACGCGCTCCAGCACGCGGCCGTTCGCATTGACGATGTACGTCTCCGGATACTGCACCGTTCCGAACCGCTTCGCCGCCGCCGCGCCGGGGTCGATGTAGATCGGCAGATCGTTCGGGCTCTTGGCGGAAAAGGCGTCGATCGTCTTCCAGTCCTTGTCCACGGAGACGGCATAGAGCGCCACGTCGCTGCGGTTTCGGTACTTGTCCCAGAATCGCGAGAGCGCGGGAATCTCTTCGACGCACGGCGGGCACCAGGTCGCCCAGAAGTGGATGACGAAGATCTTTCCCTTCAGCTTCGAGAGGTCGGTCGTCTTGCCCGACCGGTCCTGCACGAACAGATTCGGCGCCGCCGACAGGAACGCAAGCGAGCCGGACGGCGACGGCGGGGGCGCGAGCGACTTGACCCAGACGACGCTCACCGACGCGAGCGCGACGAGAAGAGAGAGCGCGAGCAGCGTACGCGTCTTCACGTCTCGACGCCCTACGCCGCCGTTCTCCGCCGTCCGACGGGGCAGGCCTCGCGCGCGAGGCAGTCGAGGCAGCGCGACTGGCGGGCGCTCTTGCGGCAGATACCGAAGATCCCGATGCGGCAGAGCGCGTAGTCGAAGCGCACGGGGTCGGCGGGGTCGAAGCGCGCCAGCCGCCGCGTGATCTGGATCGCGGCCGTCCAGTCGGCCGTCTTTCGACGCGTCAGGCCGAGGCGCCGCGAGACCAGATGGACGTGGGTATCGGTCGGGACGACGAGCCGGGCAGCCGGGATCGCCGGCCACAGGCCGAAGTCGAGCCGGTCCCGCCGCACCATCCAGCGCAGGTACAGGTTCCAGCGCTTGCACGCGGAGCCCGAGGCCGGGTCGGGGAAGAAGAAGCGGACGGGAGAATCCTCCTCCGGCTGGCGCCGCCCGAGCGCCGGACGGTAGTCGAACCGCAGGAGATCCCGCACGACCCGCGAGAGCATCGCGCCGGCGTCCGCGTCCTCGGGGCGGAAGCGCGCCTCGAAGTAGCCGCGGACGGAGCCCGCCTCCTCGCGGGCGCGGGCGATGGCGTAGAGCAGCGCCGTAGCGTCGGCCGGGCCGTGGAAGCGGTGCCGGAAATCGCGCAGCCGCTCGCGCGCGAAGGCGCGGAAGTCGCGGATCTCGTCGAGCGCGCGCGCCGGCCGCGGTCCGAGCGCGGCGAAGAGCTTCGAGACGTTGCTGCGGATCGTCTCGACGCGGCCGTATGCGAACGCCGCCGCGATCCAGCCGGCGACCTCGAGATCCTCGGGCTCGCGGTACGGCGCGAGGAGACCGATCGGATCGCTCGAGGACGTCTCGGGCCCGTAGGTGCGGTAGAGGTCGTCGAGGCGCTCGGCGAGCAGCCGCTCGCGGGGCGAGAGGTCCACGGCCGGATTCTGCCATGATTGACGCGATGAAGACGCCGGCGCGCGAAAAGGCCGTTCTCGTCGGGATCGCCTCGCGCGCCGTGCCGCGCGGGACGGCCGAGGAGCATCTCGACGAGCTCGAGCGCCTGCTCGATACGGCCGGAGGCGTCGAGGTCGCGCGGTTCGTGAAGGAGCGCGCGGCGCCCGATCCGGCGACGTTCCTCGGAAAGGGCGCCGTGGAGGAAGTCGGCGCCGCCGCGGCCGAGCACGGGGTGAAGCTCGTGGTGTTCGACGAGGAGCTGACGCCCGCGCAGACCCGGAATCTCGAGAAGCGCTGGGACGGCGTGCGCGTGCTCGACCGGCCGGGCCTCATCCTCGATGTGTTCGCCGCGCACGCGCGCACGCGCGAGGCGCGCACGCAGGTCGAGCTCGCGCGTCTCCAGTATCTGCTGCCGCGGCTCGCGGGCCGATACGACCGGCTCTCAGGACTGCGCGGCGGCATCGGCGCGCGCGGCGGCGCCGGCGAGCAGAAGCTCGAGCTCGACCGCCGCCGGATCCGCGACCGCATCGCGCGCCTGCGCCGGGATCTCGAGAAGATCGAGACGGCGCGCGCGGTGCGCCGTCGCGGGCGGAAGGATCGCTTCCACGTCGCGATCGCCGGCTACACGAACGCCGGCAAGACGACGCTCTTCAACGTGCTGACGCAGGCGCACGAGTACGCGGCGGACCGCCTCTTCGCGACGCTCGACTCCCGCGCCGCGCACGGCGTCTCGCCGTCGCTGCGCGACACGGTGTTCCTCGACACCGTCGGCTTCGTGCGGAAACTGCCGCCCGGTCTCGTCGCGTCTTTTCGCTCGACGCTCGCCGAGATCCGGGACGCCGACCTCGTGCTGCAGGTGCTCGACGCCTCGTCGCCCCGCGTGGACGAGGAGCGCCGGGTCGCGTCGGAGGTCCTGGCCGAGCTCGGGGTGCCGGAGGAGAAGCTCCTGACCGTGTGGAACAAGCGGGACCTGCCGGGAGCGCTGGGGCCGGTTGGCGCGCTGCGCGTCTCCGCCGCGACGGGAACGGGCATCCCCGATCTCGAGCGGGCCATCGTGCTCCGCGCGCGACCCGAGACCGCGCGGATGCGGCTCGCGATCCCGTATGCCGACGGTCGCGCGATCGCCGCGGCGCGCGCCCGCCATCGCGTGATCCGCGAGGAGGACCGCGGCGAGGCGCTCGTGCTGACCGTGGCGGGGGAGCGGGGGCGTCTGGGCCCGCTGTCGCGTTATCTCGTCGAGGATGCCCGTGACGCGGCCGCGGCGGGAGTTTGAGACGCCGCTTCGGATGCTCCAGAAAGACAACGGGGGAAGCCTTTCGACTTCCCCCGTTGCCGGAACTCCCATGCCGGCACTCTCAATTGCCGTAGGGTAATATCAAGACGCGTACCAGAGAGCTTTCGAAGACTCGATCTTTACGGCTCAAGAGCTTGCGTCGGAGTCTCCTCCCTCGAGCGGCAATCCGAGGCAGCGTGAATCGCGTGTTTCCGACAAATTTTGTCCGATTCGGCGCGGGACGGGAGGCAGGATGCGATCGGTGCGGGTGCGGATTATCGCGGTGCTGGCCTCGGTCCTCGCGCTGATGCTCGCCGGCGTCGCGTGCGGAAAGAAGGGTCGAGCGCCGAGGCACGCGTCGGCGGCGACTCCGGCGCCCGCCGCCCCCACCCCGGATACGACGCCGATCGCGGCGCTTCGCACTCCGGCGGGATGGCTTCTGCTGAAGCCGGAGCATCCCGCGGCGACGCCGACACCCTCCGCCGCGCCGGCCGGGAACGCGAAGTCGTGATCGCCGAGGCGCGGAAGCCGCGCGAGTCCGATCGCCGCGCCGACCGCAAGCCCGCCGAGCCCCGGCCCGAGCGCGTCTGTCCCAACTGCGGCGCCGCGCTTCTCGAGCGCAAGTGCAAGCTTCTGTGCCCGGACCCGCGCTGCGGGTACTACATGTCCTGCTCGGACTTCTACTAGCCTTCGGCTCGCCGGCGACTCCCTTCTTCGGAGAGGGAGATCCGCGCCGCCATCATTCCTTCACTCGGAATAGGCGATCGTCGAGAGCAGGGCCTCCTCGGATTGCCTCGTGTCCAGTCGCGTGTGCTGGACCACGATCGGCACGTCCGACTCGATCACGGTCGAGTAATCGGTGGCTCGAGGGATCGGCTCGGGATCCTCGAGATCGTTGAACCGCAGGTGCAGCGTGCGGCGCGCGGGCACGCGGACGGTGTAAGGCCCCGCGGGATCGCGATCCGAAAAGTACACGGTGATGCGAACGCTCGCCTCGCTCGGCCCGGCGTTGAGGATGCAGGCGGTTTCGTGGCTCGACATCTCCGGCGGCGGGCCGTGTCCGTGGGAAGGGATGTAACCCTCGGCGATCGCCCAGACGCGGCGGCCGACGCCGTCTTCCGAGCGGCTCATCGGCCCACGCTCTCGCGAATCGGCCACCAGACGAGAACGGCGGCCATGCCCAGGGCCGCCGCGGCAAGCCAGCCGCCGTGCGTTCGCAGCCAGAACTTCGAGCTCATCGGTCGGGCACGGTCGTCGAACGGGCCGTGCGCACCGCGGTCCCCCGGGATCGGAGCGTCGAGGTTGTCGCGCGTGTGCCGCGTCGGGTGGCCCGGAGGCAGGTCGCGGGTCTCCTGCGCCTCCCAGGCGTGCCGGGCGAGGTATCGGTCGAGAAACCCCGGAAAGATCCGCTGCCCCACGATGGCGGCTGTCGCGCTCCATCCGATCCACATCTCGCGCCGTGGTCGGATGGCCGCTCGCACGGCCGCCCGCGCGATGAGCTCCGGCTGATAGATCGGCGGCACGGGCTGGGGGTGTTCGGCCAGGCGGTTGCGCACGACCTCGAACTGAGGGGTGTTGACCGCCGGCAGCTGCAGCATCGTAACCCGCACGCCGCTTCGCCCGCGCCACAGCTCGCTCCGCAGCGAATCCGTGAACGCCCGGATCGCGGCCTTCGAAGCGCAGTAGGCGGCCTGGAGCGGGATGGATCGGTAGGCCAGGGCCGACCCGATCTGGATGATGACGCCGCGGTCGCGGGGAAGCATGTGACGCAGCGCGGCCATCGTGCCGTGCACGTAGCCGAGGTAGTTGACTTCCGTGACGCGTCGAACCTCTTCGGCCGCCGTGTCGACGATCGGTGCGAACACCGAGACCATCGCGTCGTTGACCCAAATGTCGATGGCCCCGAAGGCGTCGGCCGCGCGGTCGGCCGCCTCGTTCACGGTTCCGGGGTTTGCCACGTCGAGCGGCAGCACGAGGGCCTCGCCGCCGCGTTCGCGCACCTCACGCGCGGCCGCCTCGAGGGCTTCCGCGTTTCGCGCGATGAGCGCCACCCGAGCTCCTTCGTCCGCGAAGGCGCGCGCAATTGCCCGTCCGACACCGCTCGATGCGCCCGTGATCACCGCCGTCTTGCCGTCCAGACGACGCCGCTTCACACCCCCTGTCTCATCGCTCGCTCGCACGGCCACCTCCGTCGTTGCGGGTGCAAGAAGCGTTCCGGTCGAGCCGCGCTCTTCGCCGATGCATCGAAGGCGGCGCGCGCGCGCAGGATGTCTCCGGGATCGCGGCGAGTTTCACCGCCGCTCACCGCGCCTGAACCGCTCGACGAAGCTCGTCAGGACGGCCGTGCGCCCGAGCGGAGAACCTCGGCCAGGTGGCGGGGTTGCCGGCCCGTTCCCTGAAGGATTTGCTCGCGGCAACTGAATCCGTCCGCGACGAGGACCGTGTCGCCGGCGGCCGCGCGTACGCCCGGCAGGAGTCCCCGCTCGGCGATCCGCATCGAGACGCCGTACTTTTCGGATTCGAAGCCGAAAGCGCCCGCCATTCCACAGCAGCCCGGCTCCGGCACCTGGACCTCGAGACCCGCGCGTCGAAGGAGCGCGATCTCCCCGTCGCCGTCGAGAACGGACCGCTGGTGGCAGTGGATCTGGACGAGGGCGCGCCCCGAAAGCGCCGGAATGGGAAATGTGTCGTCGTCGGCGATGAACTCCGAGAGCGTTTTCACCGCCTTCGCGACGCGGGAAGCGCGCGAGTCGTCGCCGAGCAGGTTCGGCAGCTCGTCGCGGAACACGGAGACGCAGCTCGGCTCGAGCCCGACGATCTCGACTCCACGGTCGACGGCGGGCGTCAGCGCGTCGAGCGCCCGTTCGAGACGCCAGCGGGCGCGATCCAGAAAGCCGTAGTCGTAGAGTGGCCGCCCGCAGCAGAGACCGCGAGGCGAAGGCCGCACCGCATAGCCCGCGCCTTCCAGCAACTCGCGGGCCGCCACCAGAGCGGCCGGATGGAACGCTTCGTGGAACGTATCGATCCAGAGAATCACCGGCCGGCCGCTCGAAGCGCTGGCGATCCGGGCGCGCCGCCTCTGACGCCGCGGGGCGAAGCGCGGAAACGCGCGCTCCGACGCCACGCCGGCCAGATCGCGGGCTGCTTTCGAGACGCCCGGAAGTCGGAGGAGGCGGTTGACGAGGCGTGGCGCCGAGCCGGCCAGCCGGCTCCAGGTCGCGATGCGGCCCATCGCCCACGCGCTGCGCGGGCGTGCGTGATGTTCGTAGTAGTGCGCCAGAAACTCGGCGCGGTAGGTCGCCATGTCGACATTGACCGGGCACTCGCTCTTGCATCCCTTGCACGAGAGACACAGGTCGAGCGTCTCGCGCACGGCTTCGCTGCCCCAACCCTCGACGAGCGAGTCGCCGCGCATCAGCTCGAAGAGGGCGCGTGCCCGGCCGCGGGTCGTGTGCTGCTCCTCGCGCGTGGCCAGGAAGGACGGGCACATCGTGCCGCCACCGGTGCGGCGGCACTTGCCCACGCCGACGCATCGCCGCAGCGCCTCGTCGAACTTTCCGTTGTCCGAGGGATAGCGGAAGTGGGTGCTTCGGGAGAGGGCGGAGCGTACGCCGTCGAGGCGGAGATTTTCGTCGTTGCGGTACGGGTCGACGACCTTGCCGGGGTTCATCCGGCCCTCGGGATCCCAGATCGCTTTGAACTCCCGGAACGCGCCGACCAGGCTCTCGCCGAACATGATGGCAAGTAGCTCGCCGCGGGACTGGCCGTCGCCGTGCTCGCCGGACAGCGAGCCGCCGTGCGAGACGACCAGCCGCGCCGCCTCGCGGACGAAATCGCGGTAGCGCTGGATACCGGCGGGATGATCCAGGTCGAAATCGATGCGGCAGTGGATGCACCCGTCGCCGAAGTGGCCGTAGAGATCGGCGTCGTACCGGTACCGCTTCAGCAGATTCCGGAATTCGCGCAGGTAGGCGCCCACGTCCTGGGGCGGCACGGCCGCGTCTTCCCAGCCGGGCCAGGTCTCGGGCCGGCCCGGGACGTGCGCCGTCGCGCCGAGACCGGATTCCCGGATCTCCCAGATCGCCTGCTGGCGCTCGGGCTTCGTCAGAAGACGATGCCGCGGCGGGTCCGGGCGGGCGGTCGCCTTCTCGAGGGCCCGGCGCGCGACCGCTTCGGCCTGCGACGCCGTCTCGCCGCCGAACTCCATCAGAAGCCAGCCCTTGCCTTCCGGCAGGAGGTCGAGGTCGGCGGTGTGGAGTCCCTTGCGCTCCATGTCGCGGGTGAGCGCCTCGTCGAGCCCTTCGAGGCCGATCGGCTCCAAATGCAGGAGCCGGGGAACGTCGTCGCCGGCCGCAAAGACATCGTCATATCCGAGCACGATGAGCGCTCGATGTTTCGGGGCCGGCACCAGACGCAGCACCGCCTCGAGGACGAGGACGCACGTCGATTCCGTGCCGACGACGGCGCGAGCGGCATGAAACCCGTTCTCCGGAAGCAGGAATTCGAGCGGGAAGCCCGAGCTGCGGCGGGGCATCCTGGGAAAACGCCTCCGGATCTCGTCGGCATGCCGGTCGCGCAGGTCCCGCAGGCGCGAGAAGATCTCGCCCTCGCGGCCGCCGGCCCGGGATCGGCGCTCGAGTTCCGCGGCGTCGGTCGGGCCCAGGCGCAGGCGGATACCGTCGTAGGTGACGACGTCCAGCTCGTCGACGTTTTCGACCGTGCGGCCGGCCATCACGGAATGCACGCCGCAGGAGTTGTTGCCGATCATTCCGCCGAGCGTGCAGTGGCTGTGGGTGGCCGGGTCGGGACCGAAGGTCAGCCCGTGCTCGCCGGCCGCCTTTCGCAAGTCGTCCAGGATCACGCCCGGCTCGACGCGGGCCCGCCGCCGTGCCGGATCGATCTCGAGGATTCGGTTCATGTACTTGGAGAAGTCGACGACGAGGCCGGCGTTGCAGCACTGACCGGCGAGGCTCGTGCCGCCGCCGCGGCCGAGGATCGGCACGCCGTGCCGCCGCGCGATGCGCAGAGTCGCCAGGACGTCCTCGGCGTGCCGCGGCAGAACGACGCCGACCGGAATCTGCCGGTAGTTCGAGGCGTCGGTCGAGTAGATCAGGCGGGCCGTCCGGTCCAGGCGCACCTCGCCGTCGACGGCGCTCGCGAGCTCGTCGTAGAGCGCGACCGTGTCGACCTCGAAGCGCTGGACGCGGTCGGCATGGACGATGCGCGGCACCGACGGATGGCCGTCGGTTGCGGACGGAAGCGGCCGCACGTCGTCCGGCGGGCCGGCCGTCTTCGGCCTGGCCCGCGTCGTCGTCGCGCGCTCGGCAGCGGGCTCGTTCACGGCGCGGTGCCCAGGTCGATCAGAGCGAGCCCCGTTTCCCCGTCCTTCCGGCGTTCGATCGGCCGGCCGTAGTCGACCAGATGCATCTCGAGCGTGGGGTGCACGATCGCTTCGATCAGGTGCCCGCCGATCGCGGCGCCGCCCCGCCTCCCGAGCACGGCGTGCGCGTGAATGCGCACCTGGCCGTCTTCCTCCGCGACGTCGCCGAGAAGCGAGAGCACCTCGACCTGCTCGGGCACCTCGACGGGCTCGTACGCGCGCTTTTCGGGGAGCCAATAGGCGATCACCGCGCGAGAGAAGGCTCCGAGCGCCGCGAACCGTGCGCCCCGCACGCGCTGGTCCTTCGCGAACCGGCGCAGCGTCGCGAGCACCTCGTCTCGCCGATCGAAGACGAGCCAATGCGTCGTCGGGCGCGGGATTTCGATGCTCTTCACGCCACGCGCCACCGTTCGGCATCCGGCCGCCGAAGCGCGATGCCGTGACCGCACCGGTCTCCCGCGGCGCGCAGGCGGCCCTCGCGGGCTTCGGGGAATCCGTCGAAGAGCATCGATTCGATCCGGACGTGATCGGCGAAATACTCGACGTGGATGAGCGGTCGGGCCGCGGAGGCCACGTGAAGATGCGCCGACGGCGCGCAGTGCGCCGAGAGGGGCACGTGCCCGGCCTCGCAGAGGGCCGCGACGTTCAGCCATCCGGTGATCCCGAGGCAGCGCGTCGCGTCGGCCTGGAGCACGTCGATGCCGTCGGAGCGGAGCATGTCCGCGTAGTACCAGGGATCGTAGCCGTACTCTCCGGCGGCGACCGCCATGCCCGAGGGCGCGTGCCGGCGCACGAAGCCCAGACCGTCCCGGTCGTCCGAGGAGACCGGCTCTTCGAACCAGATGACCGCGGACTCGGCGAAGACGTCCGCGGCCGCGACGGCTTGCCGGCGCGAGTAGGCGCCGTTGGCATCCACCATGAGCGCGCACGAGTCTCCGATGGCGCGCCGCGCCGCGGCCACACGCCCGGGATCGCGGGCGGGCTCCCGGCCGACCTTCATCTTCACCATCGCGAAGCCGGACGCCGCCCATCCGCCGAGCTGCTCGGAGAGCTCGGACTCGTCGAGCGACGTGAAGCCGCCGCTTCCGTACGCCGCGACGGAGTCGCGCACGCGTCCGAGCAGGTCCGCCAGCGGCAGGCCGAGCAGCTTGGCCTTCAGGTCCCAGAGCGCTCCGTCGACCGCGCTCACGGCGCACGCCCCGATGCCGGGCCGGCCGGCGTTGCGCAGGTCCGCGACCATGACGTCCCAGGCCGCGCCGACGTCCATGGCCCGCCGCCCCTCGACGAGGGGCGCGAAGCGGTCCCGAACGATCGCCGCGGCGCTGGCGTCGCTGTACGTATAGCCGATGCCCGTCTGGCCGCCGGCATCCGCTTCGACGACGATCATCGTCGTCGAGTCCCAGCAGTGAGT
The DNA here is from genome assembly GCA_036558325.1 of Thermoanaerobaculia bacterium. Taxonomy (GTDB): domain Bacteria; phylum Acidobacteriota; class Thermoanaerobaculia; order UBA5066; family Gp7-AA6; genus DATBFU01. The sequence continues at coordinate 28,621 of DATBFU010000054.1, forward strand.
CCCGTCGCTCTCGGGGGCTTCGGTCGGAATGCGGTAGGCGGCGGCTCGCAGGGCGCGGACGCGCTCCGCGCTCACACCATCTCCTTGATCCTGTCCTTGAGCACCGTTCGGATGATCTCGCCGCGATCCGGCTCGCCCCGCGCCAGGGCCTCGCCGAACCGGACGGCCTGCGCGGCCTTGATCGCCGCCGGCATCGGCGGCTCGAAGGGATCCACGATCGCTTCGACCACGACCGGGCCCGGGGTCTCGAGCGCGAGCTCGATCTGCGAGCCGCAGGCCGCCGGATCCTCGATGCGCATGCCCGTGGCCCCGCAGGCGCGGGCGACCGCGGCGAAGTCGATCGGCTGCAGGTCGCAGCCGAATTCGGGATTGCCGAGAAACACCATCTGCTCCCACTTGATCTGGCCGAGCGTGTCATTGCGCAGCACGAAGACCTTGACGGGAAGCGCGTACTTGACGGCCGTCGCGAGCTCGCCCATCAGCATGGTGAGGGCGCCGTCTCCGACGAACGCCACCGACTGGCGGCCGGGGTGAGCGATCTGCGCCGCGATCGCGTAAGGCAGCCCGCAGGCCATCGTCGCGAGATTGCCGGAGAGCGAGTACATCTGGCCGCGCTGGACGCGGATGTGGCGCGCGAACCAGGTCGCCGCCGTTCCCGAGTCGCACGAAACGATGGCGTCGGGCCGCAGGCGTTTCGACAACTCCGCTGCCAGCACCTGCGGCTTCATCGGCCGATCCTCGCGGGTCGCGCGCTTCTCCATGAGCGCATTCCAGTCCTGCATGCTCCGACGCGCGGTCTCCAGAAATCCGCGCTCGCTGCGAGTCCGCAGCAGCGGCAGCAGCTTGCGGATCGTCCGCGCGGCATCGCCGACGAGACCGACCTCCACCGGGTACCGCAGTCCGATCCGCACGGGATCGCAATCGATCTGAACCGCGCGCTTCTCGCCCGGGTCGGGCAGGAACTCGATGTACGGGAAGGAGGTTCCCACCATCAGCAGGGTGTCGCAGCCCTCGAGCGCTTCCTCCGAGGGCTTGGTCCCGAGGAGACCGATGCCGCCGGTCGTGTACGGACTATCATCGGGAAGCACCGCCTTGCCGAGGAGGGCCTTCACCACGGGGCTCGCCAGCGCCTCGGCCAGCCGTTCCACCTCGTCCCCGGCGCCGAGGGCGCCCCGGCCCACGAGCATCGTGATCTTCTCGCCCGCGTTCAGGACTTCGGCCGCGGCGTTCAGGTGCTCGTCGGACGGCACGCCGCCGCCGCGGGGAAGGATCGTCGTGTCCGCGTGGCGGACGACGTTGCGCTTCGAGCGGCCGCCATTCTCCTTCTGCTCCTGCAGATCCACCGGGAAGTTCAGGTGCGTCACGCATCCGTAAGCAAGCGACGTGCGGCACGCCAGGTGCGTCACGGGCGCGACGTGGGAGACGCCCATGATCCGGACGCTCGATCGGGCGACGTTCTCGAACAGCTTGTCGAGGTCGACGTCCTGCTGCGCGTACGTGCCGATCAGATCGTGGAAATGATGGCCGGTGATGGCGAGCACCGGCTGCCCGTCGAGCTTGGCGTCGTAGAGGCCGTTGAGGAGATGGATGCCGCCCGGACCCGACGTCGCCAGGCAAACGCCCAGAGTCGACGTGTATTTGGCGTAGGCGCACGCCATGAAGGCGGCGGCTTCCTCGTGGCGAGCCTGGATGAACCGAATCCGGTCCTGCCGCTGACGAAGCGCCTCCATGATTCCGTTGATGCCATCGCCGGGCAGGCCGAAGACGACGCGCACGTCCCATTCGATGAGTGTGTCGACCAGAATTTCCGCCGCCGTGCGCGAAGCCAACGGGACCTCCTCCGCCCGTCGCTGATGGGCCGAGAAGAGAAGAGGTAGCAGAACTCGTGCCACGCAAGGCCGCGAGCGACGAAGGAATTTCCGCGTACGATGGCACTTGCCGCTTCCCCGCGGGGCGGCCAGCGGGGAAACCTCTCCGGGGCCAAGCAAGCGGCCCGGCCCGCGCGGCCGGCGCCAGACCGAATGGCCACGGCATTTCCGACCGAAGACGACCCGCTCATCGGTGGTCGACGTTCACGCTCGTCGGCCGGGACGGAACGATCGACTGTCTGTGCGAGCCGGCTTGCTCGTCGGCTAGCGGCCGGGCTCCGAGAGGTTCGGGACGGCCGCCGGCGCGTCGGAGTTCGTCATTCCGCGCGCGGTCTTCCAGATTCCGTCGGGCTGGCGGCGAAGGATCGATATCGCGCGCCGGCGCTTGATCTCGAAGCCATCGCTCTTCCCGTCCTTTGGATCGAGGGTGAAGTTCTCGTAGCCGCGGACGAAGGCCCACTCGCCGCAGACCTGCAGCTCCTCGATCTGGAAATCCTGGTGCATCCGATAGGCGCCGAGCCCCGCGTAGGCCGCGCGGAGCGCCGCCTTTCCCGAGAGCTCCGGAGCGTTGGCCGTCCAGAAGACCGCGTCCTCGGTGACCATGTCGACGACGGCGTCGAAGTCGCCGCGGTTGACCGCGTCGAGAAATGCGGCGACGGCGCGGCGGACAGCCGCTTCTTCCGGAGAGGCGATCTCGATCATTTCTCGTTCTCCCTGCGCCACTGACGGATGAGGGCGGGAAATTCCCGCTCGAAGAATGCATAGAAGTCGCGCACGCCCTGGAGGCGCAGCGTCCGCTCGCGACCGCTCCTGCGGAGCAGCTCGATTCCGCGCTCCGCGAGATCCTTCCAGGTCGTGACCGACCGGAGCTTGTCTTCCATCATTCGCGCGAAGGCTCCCGGCGCGATGCGGAAGTAGGTCCGGCGGTCGCCCGGCCGGCCCACGCGCTCGATGAGCCGGAAACGCTCGAGCAGCCCGAGCGTCGTCGAGATCGAGCCCTTGCTGGCGGAGAGGGCCTCGAGAATTCCCGCCGTGTTCTGCTCGACGGGGTCGCAGACGAGCAGCCACCCGAGGACTCTGCCCGCCATACGCGGGAGGCCCGACTGCTCGAAGAGGAGTCCCCACTCCTCGACGTAGAACGCGAGGTCCGCGGGCGGCCGCCCGGCCTTGTTCATAAAGTTCACTAGATATCAAACATATTGATCAAATCAACCGGCGCTCGGTTTCGAAAGGCGCCCCGAAGAGAGGCGCCCCGACGAGAGGCCCCGTGGCCCACCCCCCGGCGGCCCCAACCGTTCCGAGGAGGAGCGTGCCTCGAATTTCGCGGCTCGGCGAAGAGTCTCGCGTGCGGATGCGCTCTGCCGGATCGTGGTCGTTGTCGCGGCCGCCGTGCTATCCTTCGCGCCCGCTCGAAGTGGGGCTGTAGCTCAGCTGGGAGAGCGCCTGAATGGCATTCAGGAGGTCGACGGTTCGATCCCGTTCAGCTCCACCAACACGTCGCCTCCGCCTGCTCGGGGATCTGCGCGCCCTTCCGTTCATCGATCGCGGGCCTTCAACCGCGGTTCAGGGCGCTGGCACCGATATCGCATCGCACAGACCGGAGGCTGCGCGATTGGACTCGGCGCGAGGCTGCGGTCGGCGACAGATCGGAGGATCGAGGAACTGATCGAGAAGGGATCTCACCGCATCGAATCCTCCGGCAATCGTTTTCCGAAGGGTCGGCTGCCTCGCGTGGGACGGTGAGGAAACATACTCGGCCCGTACGCTCCGCCGCGCAGCCGCCGACTCGTCCGGCAACTGCGCCGGCACCATCTCTCGTCCAGTTGAGCCCGCGCGACTCGGCGTTCACGGTCAGCCGCGGACGCACGGTTCTCTCCGCCGGCGCCGACGGGTTCCTTCGGCCGCGCGCGCGCTGCGGCCTCTTCGTGCATGAGACCCGACTCCTCTCGCGATGGATTTACGCGATCGACGGCCGCCGGCCTCAGCCCGTGGCGCTGTCGAGCGTTGCGCAGAATTCCTGGCTCGGCTACTACATTCTCGTTCCACCCGGCGCACGTTCGAGAGCGCCCGGTGCCGGCTCCCGGCGGGCAACCGATCCCGCTCAGGAGACGCTCGAGCTGCGTCTGTCCAGGGTCGTCGGCGAAGGAATGCACGAAGACGTCGAGCTGACCAATTTCAGCGCGCAGCCGACTCATTGCCGCCTGGAGCTGCAGGTGGACGGCGACTTCGCCGATCTGGACGAGGCCGATCGGTCGCGGGCTCGCGGCGCCACCCGGCGAGTCTGGACTCCGAGCAAAGGCGAATTCGGAGGCGCGCTTCGGCTTCTTCACCGCGCCCGGCACCGATACGCGCACTCGACGGAAGCCGGTGTCGCGACGATCCAAAGGGAATGGACTCTGCGAATCCGGAGAGCGACGCCCGGACCGACGTTCCGCCGCGGGAGGCTCCGGTTCGACGTGCGTCTGCGGCCTCGCGAAGTCTGGCATGCCTGTCTGCGGCTGATCCCCCGGATCGATGGAAAGACGCTTCCCGTGCCCCTTTCCTGCCACGCCTTCTTGGGAGAGGAGCCGATGGACCGGCAGATTCGCGTTTTCCTTTCCCGGGCGACGGGATTCTCGGGAGCGGAGAAGAGCGCGATCTCACGCTCGGTCTTCGAAACCGTGGACCGAGCGCGTCAGGATCTCGCCTCGCTCAGGCTTTTCGACCTCGATCACGGCCCAGACGCCTGGACGGTCGCCGCCGGCGTCCCGATGTACGTCGCGATCTTCGGCCGGGACACCCTGACGGCGGGCCTGGAGGCGGCGCTGCTGGGTCCGGAGATGATGCGCGGCACGCTGAAAGAGCTTCCGCGGTGGCAGGGAAGGGTCATCGACGACTGGCGAGACGAAGAGCCGGGCCGCATGCTGCACGAGGCGCATACCGGGCCCCGCAAGGTGCTCAACTTCAACCCGCGAGCCCGCTATTACGGCTCGACGACACCTTCTCATTCCTACGCGGTCGCCTTGTCGCAGGCCTGGCATTGGACGGGCGATCGGAAGCTCGTCGAGCGGTTGGTCGAGCCCGCGCTGGCGGCGATGGCATGGTCCGACAGCTACGGAGACCCGAACGGCGACGGGTTCTACGAATACCAAACGCACTCCGAGCAGGGGCTGCGCAATCAGGGGTGGAAGGACTCGGGCGACGCGATCGTCGATCGCAAGGGCGAGCAAGTCGAGACTCCGATCGCGATGTGCGAGGAGCAGGGACTGGTTTACGCCTCAAAGCGCCAGCTCTCGGAGGTCCTCTGGTGGCTCGGGCGCAAGAAACAGGCGAGGCGTCTCTTCCGCGAGGCGCGGGAGCTCAAGAAGCGGTTCCATGAGCGATTCTGGATGGAGAATCGCGGTGCCCTGGCCATGGCGCTCGGCGCGGGAGGCCGGCGCATCGACACGATCGCGTCCAACATGGGCCACTGCCTCGCGTCGGGGATCGTCGATTCGCGCTTCGTCTCGCGTGTCGCGCGGCGATTGATGCAGCCGGATCTCTTCACGGGATGGGGCATTCGGACTCTCTCGTCCGACAACCCGGCATACAACCCGTTCAGCTATCACCGCGGCTCCGTCTGGCCCGTCGAACAGGCCATCTTCGTCCGCGGGTTCGTCCGCTACGGGCTCCACGATCTCGCCGAGCGGCTCAGCCGGGCGTTCTTCGAGGCGGCGGCCCTGTTCGAATTTCAGAGACTGCCGGAAGTCTTCAGCGGACATCCGCGCGACCGCGAGCATCCCTTCCCGGCCTTTTATCCCCGCGCGAACTCTCCGCAGGCGTGGTCGAGCTCCGCGGCCTTCTCCGTGATCCAGTCGCTGCTCGGGTTGCATCCGTACGCGCCGCGGCGGGCGGTCCTGATCGACCCTCATCTGCCTCCGTGGCTCCCCGAGTTGACGCTGTCGGGGCTGCGCGTCGGCCGCGCCGTCGTCACGATCCGTTTCTTTCGCCGGGGACAGTCGAGCCACTACGAGGTTCTGAAAAAGCGCGGCACCCTTCACGTCGTGCGCCGGCCGAGCCCGTGGTCCCCGACGGCGGGCTTCGCCGAGCGCTTCAAGGATGCACCTTCGAGCGGTCCGCCGCGGCGATGAGGTCCTCCTCTTCTCCCGCGGGCGAACTGGCGGCGCCGGGTCAGCTCGAGCGCCTCACTTGCGGGCTGCCGCCGGGGTGTCCGCCGGGTTGACGTAGGTGAGCTGGAACGGTCCGATGCCGTGGACCTGCACCTCGGTCTCGCCGGTGAACCAGGCGTAGTGGTGCACGCGCGCCGGCATCGAGGCGAATCCTCCCGGTGTGATGGTCGTGCCCTTGGATTCGTCGAGCTTGTCGCCGAGGCCCACATGGAAGGTTCCGGAGATGACCGTGACGTTCTCGGTCTGCGGGTGCCAGTGCGCCGGGATTCGGTAGCCGTCTCCGGCCTTCAGACGAACCGTGTAGGTCGCCCCGCTCGGGTCGCCCTGGAGCACCGCCATCTGAGCGCCCGGCGGAAAGATCGGGGGCGCCGCCATCCACTTCAGATCGGCGCTGTTGATCATGACCGGCTTGTCCTCGTGCGCCTTTGCAGGAGCCTTTCGGGTCGCCGCGCAGACCGTGCCGACGCTGGCCACGGCAGCTATCAGAATCACGGCTCCGGAAATCGAGATTCGTCGCATGGAGATCCTCCTCCCTGGAAATGGATGTCGGGACTATGCCAGCCGAATTTGCGCTTTCGGATCGTTCCACTGTCCCCGCTCGTAGAGGAAATGAACGGCCTTGTCGACGACGATCTGCCCGTCGTCGGGCGAGAGCATGATCTCCGCGCGCTCGAGCGGGCGCGGGGTCGGTCCCTCGAAGTTGATCCCCGAGATGTAGTAGCCCGAGCCATGGCAGGGACACTTGAACTTGTTCTGGGAGGGGAGCCAGTTGGGGGTGCAGCCCAGGTGCGTGCACACGGCGATGAGCGCGTAGATCTTGTCGATGCTGCGAACGATCCAGACGCCGTACTTCTCTTTCCAGCGCTCGTCGACGCCCATGCCATAGCTCGAAGGATCGCCGGCTTTGAACCGCGTCGGAGGCTCGAAGAGAACATTCGGAAAGAGAAATCGAGCGGTCGCCGTCAGGCCGACGACCGTGGCCGTCGTGAAGCCGACCCACGCGAGAGTCATCCACTTGAGCGCCGACCGCCGGTCGATCGCCTCGCCGCGAGCATTCGCCTCGTTCCGAGCTTCGACCGCCTGTCCGGCGTCGGCAGCCGCCGCCGAATCCGAGAGGCCGGTGCGAGGCAGGGTCCTTCTTTCCGGGACGGCGCTCAAGATCTCCCCCCAATCATTCAACGCGACAGCGGCGCGCAGGATTTCGTGAAACCGCCCCTTCCGGGCGGCCGCTGCGAAATATATCGTACTACGATATGTTTTTTTGTTGACGGAGGAGGAGCTCATGGCGAGATTGAAGGTCGCTCCCGCCGCGCTGGCCGCGGGAATCACGTGGGGAATCGGCGTTTTGCTTCTGGGATGGGTATCCGGCGGCGGTTGGGGAGCGCGTCTCGTCGATGTGCTCTCCAGCGTATACATCGGCTACGCTTCGACATTCGTGGGCGGATTGATCGGCGGAGCCTGGGCGTTCGTGGACGGATTCGTCGCGGGCCTGGTGCTTGCCTTCTTCTACAACGCGTTCGCCGGGCCGCCCGCAGAGTCCGTTTCGATCCTGAAACACACCGAGCAGCCCGCGCACTGATCCGTCGGACATGCCGCCGCGGCGTGGAGTGCGACGCCGACCGGCGGATTTCTCGATCGAGTCCGGGGGCGTCCCTGTCCTCCGACGCTCCCGGCCGCTTCCATCTATCGTGATACGATACATTTCCTGACGTGAAGGATTCCGGCGCCGGCCGCGGGTTGAACCGGGCCGTCTCGGAGCGCGGGAATACGAGCGTGCGCTCCTCGGCCTCCTCGGCGTGACATGAAAAAATACGCGTGTTGAGAATCTTTCGGGACAGAACGGGAAGCGAGCCGCCGACTCCTCGCCTCGACGAAGAAAGCCGCTGGTACACGGAGCACACGGCGCTCCTCATCAGCACCCTCAAATGGGCGCTCCTCGGCGCGGCGGCCGGTCTCTGCGCGGGTCTCGGAACCAAGGCCTTTCTCTGGGCGCTGACGGCGTCGGCCCGGCTCGTCGCGGGCATCCGGCTGGGGCCGCTTCCCTACTACGTTCTGCTTCCGCTCGCGCTTCCGGCGTGCGTTTGGCTCATCCGGACCTTCGCCCCGACGGCGAAGGGGCACGGGACCGAGGCGGTCATCGCCGCCGTGCACCAGCGGTCCGGCAGGATCGACGTGAGGGTCGCTCCGGTCAAGCTGCTCGCGACGGTTCTGACTCTCGCCTTCGGAGGGTCGGTCGGCAAGGAAGGACCCTGCGCCCAGATCGGGGCCGGGATTGCGAGCCTCTTTGCCGACGTCCTGCGGCTGAACGACGAAGATCGCCGGCGCCTGGTCATCTGCGGCATCGGCGGAGGCTTCGCGGCGGTCTTCGGCACGCCGGTATCGGGAGCGCTCTTCGGCATCGAGGTGTTGTATCTGGGCCGCATCGAGTACTCGGTCTTCTTCCCGTGCCTGATCTCGGGGATCGTCGCCCACCTGGTCTGCGGCGTGCGCGCGCCGGTTCCCGCCGTGCACCAGTCCCTCGCGTCGTTCCAGCAGAGCGAGGTGGTTTTTTTCGCGATCGCCTTCGGGGCTTTTTTCGGTCTGGCCGCCCTTCTGCTCGTTGAGGCGATGCGCGCGATCGAGAAGGGGCTCCGCCGCTTCGAGGGGCATCCTTACGCGGTCGCCTGCGGCGGCGGCATCTTCCTTGCCCTGTTCTACGAGGTCGCCGGGGCGCAGTACGCCGGACTCGGCGCCGAAACGATCGAAGCGGCGCTTTCCGGTGCGGTCCAGATCGCGCTCTTCGCCTTCCTGTGGAAGATCATCGCTTCGGCCGTGACCCTCGAAACGGGCGGCAGCGGCGGCATCGTGACCGTCCTCTTCTTCATCGGCGCCACGAGCGGTGCCGCGCTCGCACGCGTCTTCCATCTGCCGGTCGGCGCCCTGGCGGCCTTCGGGTTCGTGGCCGTCGTGGCGGCGGCCGCCAACACCCCGATCGCCGCCGCCGTCATGGGCATGGAGCTCTTGCCGACGGAGCTCGGAGTCTATGCGGCGCTCGCGGCCGCGACCGCCTTCCTCACGGTCGGGCACCGCAGCGTGTACGCCAGCCAGAAGATCGGTCTCTCGAAATCGGCGGGTCTGGACGTGCGTATGGACGTTCCCATCGGCGAGCTGACGCGGTCGGGCGTTCGGATCCGGCGAGGAAGTCTGACCGAGCGCGTCCTGCGCCGATCGGGACAGCAACCGCCGCCGAAGTCGGAAACGCCGCCCGGCTGACCGCGCGATCGTCGCGCGATGGTCTCGCCGGAAATATCGTGATACGATATATTTTGTCGCTCGATGCCGTGATTGATCACGTTTTCGCGGCATCGGCGTCCGGGCCGTCACCGTATTCCTTGCCGGGGGCCGCCCTTCACTTCGGGCCCGATCACACACATGCAAGGGGAGGAGTCGAACAGATGAGGTATGCCCGAAGTGTCCACTATGAGATCAAGAACGGGAAGGAGCAGGAGTTCACGAAGATGTTCGAGACCGACGTGCTCCCGTCGTTGCGGAAGCAGAACGGCTTCAAGGACGGCTTGATGCTGCTCGACGGCCGCCACGCCCTGGGGATCAGCGTCTGGGAGGATCGGAACAGCGCGGAGACCTACCAGAGCTCGGGGTTCCCGCCGATCGTTGACCGACTGTCACCGGTTCTGGACGCGAAGCCGAGAGTCGAGAACTACCAGGTCGGCCTCTCGACACTGCGCGCCTAACCCGGTCCGCGCGAAACGGACGCCAAGAAGCGTCCGATCAGGAAGGCCCCGGAAGGGGCCTTCCTTTTTTTGCGCTCGAGAAGGCCCGGCGACGGGGCGATGCGTCCGCGAGGGCGCCCAGGAGTCGATCGACGTCGGCCTGGGTGCGCAAGTAACAGGCGGCGGCGGAGCCGGACCGGAAGCCGACGCGAATCCCGAGAATCCGCGAGCGGCCGCCGGCGAACACGTCCTCGTCCGTCTCGTCGTCTCCCACGTAGATCACGCGATCGCAGCGCAGACGCCGGCGCTGCCTCTCGAGAGCGAGCCCCTTGTGCGGGGCGGTCCGAGGAACGACGTTGACGACCTGCTTGCCGCCCGTGAGGCGCGCGCCTTCGAGCCCTGCGACCGCTTCCCGGATTGCGGCGCGCGTTCTCCCGCCGTCGCGGGCACCGCGATAGTGCACCGCGAGCGAGTACGTCTTGTCTTCGATCCACGCCGCCGGGAAGGCCGCGAGACGCCGTTCGAGCTTCCGGCGCCATCGCCGCACGAGGCCGGTCATTCCGGGGGGCGGCCGGCGCGGCTCGGCCCCGTGGCTCCCGACCACCTCTCGGACCGGCGCGCCGCAAAGTCTCTTCCGGACGTCCGCCCGTGCGCGGCCCGACAGGATGACGCAGGGGTACCGCGCCGCGACCCGTTGCAGGAGCCGGCCGGTCGCCGGGCGCATCCGGGCCCGGTCCGGGGAGCGCACGATCGGAGCGAGCGTGCCGTCGAAGTCGAAGGCCAGGAGCACCCGGGCCTCGGCGAACTCGCGCAGCGATCTCCGCCCCGCGGGCGACAGGACGTTTTTCAAGAAGCCGCGTCGGCCAGAGCGACCGGCGAGTCGAGGAGGCGGCCCGTCAGGCGCTCGTGCCGGCGAAGACGCGCCGCGTCGACGAGCATTCGCCCGGCCCACCGGTAGACGTTGAATTCGGCCAGGAACGCCCGCATCGCCCGCATCCGGTCGCGCTGTTCCTCCGGAGACATCCGGATCGCGGCCGCGAGCGCCGCGCTCGCCTGATCCACGTCGTACGGATTGATGATCAGGGCTTCCGTCAGCTCCCGAGCGGCGCCCGTAAACTGACTCAGCACGAGCACTCCCCGCTCGTCGTCTCGGGCGGCGATGAATTCTTTCGCGACGAGATTCATGCCGTCGTGGAGGCTGCTGACGAAACAGAGATCGGCGGCACGGTAGTACCGAAAGACCGTCGGCGGTTCGTGGTGCGCCCGCAGGAGAACGATCGGGCGATACGTGCCGCGCCCCAGGCGCTCGTTGATCCGGGCGGCGAGAGCCTCCACCTTCTGGTTCAGCTCGCGGTAGCGCGGGATCGCGGTCCGGCTCGGCGCGGCCAGCTGGACGAAAACGAAGCGACCTCGGATATCCGGCTCCTTCTCCAGGAGGCGCTCGACCGAGAGCAGGCGCTCCTCGATGCCCTTGGTGTAGTCGAGCCGGTCGACGCCGATGCCGAGCAGGGCGTCGGGCGCCAGCCCGAGCTCCCGGAAGACGCCCGCACGACAATCGGCGACCGGGGGAATCCCTTCGAGCCGCCGCACGGGCCATTCGAGCGAAATCGGATAGGGCCGAACGAGTGTGCTTCGGCCTTTCTGGATCACGGCATTCTGCTCGCGGTCGATGCGCGCCTCGAGCAGGCGATCCACGCCGTCCAGGAAGTTGTTGCAGTGGAATTGCGTCTGAAACCCGATGATGCTCGCGCCGAGCAGCCCGCCGACGAGCTCGTTCGCCCACGGACAGATACCGAACCGCTCGGAATTCGGCCAGGGGATGTGCCAGAACATGATCACCGTGGCCTGAGGGAGCCGCTCTCGAATGAGGCGCGGAGCGAGCGCGAGGTGGTAGTCCTGCACGAGGACGATCGGATCCTCCGAATCGACCTCGCGGCAGAGGGCGTCGGCGAACTTCTCGTTGACGGCCTGGTAATGATTCCAGTCCTCGCTTCGGAAGACCGGCCGCGCGTGCGCGATGTGGCAGAGGGGCCAAAGTCCCTCGTTGGAGAAGCCGTAGTAGTAGCCCTTCTCCTCCTCCGGAGACAGCCAGACGCGGCGCAGGACATAGGACTCCTCGCCCGGCGGAACGAGCACCCGGTTGTCGCGGTCAACCGTCGCCCGATCCGCGGAGCCGCTGCCGTGCGCGATCCAGACTCCCGAACAGGCGCGCAGGACGGGCTCGAGGGCGGTCACGAGACCGCTCGCCGGATGAAGCACGGCGATCGAGCCGTCCTCGCGGCGCTCGTGGATATAGGGCTCCCGATTGGCGAGGATCACGACCTTCTCGCCGTGGAGGTATCGGTTGAGCGTTTGCTTGAGTCGCGCGGGCGTCCAATCGCCGGCCACGCGGTCGGCATCCTGTTCGGCGATGATGCGATCGACGAGGTCGCGCACATCCCGCATGATCGGCTGGAACTCGGGCCGCTGGACGCCTCCCTGGAGAAAGCGCCGCAGCTCGCGGCTCCAGCCCCGCCACGAAAGGCGGGCCGCAACGATCGTCACCGCGGATGCCCCGAGCGCGAGGAACGCGAAGGCGAGGAGAAGGAACCGCTGGGTCTTGGCCTCGCGCCTTTCGACGTAGCTCAAGTCGTGGACGAGGACGACGAACCCGAGGGTTTCCGCGCCGTCCTGGATCGGAATCGCGCTGACGTGAACGCTGCCGCCCGGCAGCGCCACCACGCTCTGCCAGGAGGTCCAGCGGTCTTCGCCGCCGGCCGCGCGGCGCATGTTCCGACCGACTTCCGCGCAGCCGAAGGCGTCCGGATAGTCCTTCGTCCGGCTGAGGAGCGTCAGGTCGGAGGCGCAGGCCGCCGCCGCCATGATGCGCTCGTCCCGGGTGATCTCGGTGAGGAGGTCGCGCAGAGGGCCTTTCTGTTCCTTGCTCCAGTGCGAGATCAGCGCCTGCCGGGCGCCGCTCAGGGCGAGCCGCGCCCGCAGGCTGACGTCCTTCTCGAACCAGTCGCGCGTCGTCTTTCGAACGATCGCGGAGGCGAGCCAGGTCACGAGGGCGAGACCGATCACGAGCGCGACGACGAATCGGAAGGGGCGACCCATGGCCAGGCGATTGAAACACAACTGCCCTCCCGGAGGGCCTCGTCCCGAAGAGGTCGGTCGGCCTCGAAAATGCCCGGCCCGGACTCCTCGCCCTCTCCCGGGGAATTGTTCGGGATGAGCAATGACGACGGGATTCGGCGATTCCGAACGGGAACGCGAGCCGATATCATTCCGAGACTCGATGCGAACACTCGTCGGAGTCGTGCTGCTCTCCTGCGCCGCCGCGGGCGCACGCGCGGGTGACGGTCCGCTCATCGCCGTTCCCGCCGCCGGAGAGCGTGTCGCGGCCGGCGACACGGTGCGGGTGCGCTGGGGTGAGGTCTCGATCGGCGGCAATGTCGAGGAGCAGGAGCTGCTCCTCTCGCTCGACGGCGGCCGGCACTTCCGTCTCGTGACGCGCCGGCTCGATCCCTCGGCCCGCGAGTACCGCTGGATCGTCCCGCAGCTTCCCAGCGGCGAGGCCGTTCTCGCCCTGCGCGTGGGCGACGAGCGGGGCGAGGTCCTCGCCGGAAAGAGCGCGGCCTTTACGATCGAGTCCGGCGCGGCCGGCGCCGGCCTTTCCGAACCGGCCGCGGCGTCGGAAGAGACCTGGGCGCCGCTGCCCGACGGCTGGGAGGGGCCGGTCGCGCTCCGCGAGCGGAGCTTCCGGACCGCATGGACGCAGGCCCGCCATCGCCGCGCCGAAGGCGTCGTCTCGACGCGCGAGGCGGTGGTCGATCCGACGAAGATCGCGACGTTCCTCGAATCCCCGCGGCGGCCCTGCGCCGCGTCGGTGACCGAGCAACCTCAAGCCCGCTCTCCGGACTATCCGCGCCGACCCTGATCTCACGCCCCGATCCGCGGCGTTCGCGCGATCAGACTTCTCTTTTTTCGAAGGAGCGTGAGATCGTGTTTTTCACTGCCAGACTATTCTTCGGTCGACTTTTCGAGCGGTCCCTCGCGCCGCTCTTCGCCCTCGCGATGCTTTCCGGGCTCCTGCCCGCGATCGCCTCCGCGCAGACTCCCGGCACCGGATCGATCCGCGGCCGCGTCCAGGACGAGTCGGGACGTCCGCTCGCCGGCGCGCTCGTCTCGGCCGCGAATACGGAGACCGGCATCGACTACAAGGCGGCGGCCGACGCGAACGGCTACTACGCCCTTGCGGGCCTGCCGCTCACGGGCTCGTATCGCCTCGAGATCTCGAAGGACGGATTCGCCCCCGACACGCGGACGTTCGCGCTTCGCGCGGGCGAGACCGCGACCGTGGACGCGTCCCTCCATCCCGCGGGCGTGCGGAGCGAGGTCACGGTCTACGGCACGACCGAAGGCGTCCGCTCGGATTCCGCGCAGCTCGGCAACCGGTTCTCGCCCGAGAAAATCGAGAACACGCCGGTCCTCGGCCGGAAGCTGACGAGCCTTCCGCTGCTCGACTCGGCCGTGCGGTCGGCGCGCGGCACGGGCGACATGTTCCTGAACAACACGCTCTTCGTCGTAGACGGCGGAGGCCGCCGCCAGACGACCTACGCGATCGACGGCGGAACCGGCGACGACGCGTGGGGCCGCCAGACGATCCTGACGAACATCCCGCTCGCGGCGATCCAGGACTTCACGGTCATCACCGCGAACGGCTCGGCCGAGTACGGCCGGACGACCGGCGGCGCGATCAATCTCGTCACGAAGCAGGGCACCAACGATCTGCACGGCGACGTCCTGGGCATCTACCGGCCCGGAGGCCTTCAGCCCAACGCGCCGGTGACGGGCTTCGACGTCTCCGACGAGCTGTGGCAGGGGAGCGGCGTCATCGGCGGTCCCTTGGTGAAGGACAAGGTCTATTTCCTGATCGGCGGCGAGTACAACGACCAGCACCGCGGCTCCGAGATCACGTCGCCGCTCGATCCCGGCGTCTACGAGGGCGAGTTCCGCCAGGGTCTCGCGATCGCGCGGCTCGACTGGCAGCTCTCCGACGCCCACCACCTCATGGTCCGCGGCAACATGGATCAATTCACCGACAGCAATCCCGCGGACGCGGTCGGAGGTCTCAATCTGCCGACGACGGCGCGCACGTTCGAGCGGCGTGTGTACACGGGCCAGGTCTCCGAGAACGCGATCCTGTCGCCCGACCTGTTCAACGAGCTCCGCGGCGGAATCGAGGTCGGCACCCCGATCACCGAGTTCACGCCGGTCACGCCGTCCACGCAGTACGTGCGGCCGGGCGTCGGCACGTCGGGAGAATCCCGTTCCGCGACCCTCTTCAACCATCAGTACTACGCCGCCGACACGCTCTCCTACGCGTCCGGCGCGCACTACTTCCGTTTCGGCGGCGATCTCATCTACTCGAATTCCGGCGGCAACGGGACGGAGTTCGGCTCGCCGTTCGTCCTCGGGCAGTTCACGTTCAAGCCGGGCATTCCGCCGTCGGTTCCGAACGAGGACCTGACGATCGCCGACGCGACGCGGTTCACACAGGGTTTCGGACAGGCGCACTACAACGTGCGCGACACGATCTGGTCGGCCTTCCTTCAGGACGATTGGCGCGTGATGCCGAACCTCGCGCTGAACCTCGGCGTGCGCTACGACCGGCAGTCGCTGACGGACGATCACAAGGCCGTCGGTCCGCGCTTCGGTTTCGCCTGGAACGCCGACAAGAGCGGCAAGACGGTGGTCCGCGGCGCGTACGGCATCTATTACTCCCAGATCCAGACCAACACCGCGGCGACCTGGGCGCTCGGCGGGCCGACCGGCATCTTCACTTTCACCGCGGCCCCGGGACAGCTCGGCTTCCCGACAGACCTCGCGCCGCTTCCGGAGTTTCCGCCGGGGGCGACGCTCCCGCCGCGCGACATCACGATCCGGCCCGGACAGGCGGACTACTACAACCAGTTCTTCGACGTGTCCGAGTTGAAGAACTATCCGGACGCGCTCGTCAATCCGCGCACGCAGCAGGCGTCGCTCGGAATCGAGCGGGAGGTCGCGCCGCAGCTCTTCCTCTCCGTGGACGGGCTTCTGGCGCGGACGACGCGCATCCCGCGCAACGTCGACGAGAACTCGCCGGACGTCTTCGATCGGACGGCGCCGGGACAGACCCGGCCGGGCGCGGCCGCCGACGCGACGCGGCCGATCACGCCGGTCCCCAACGGCTATCGCCGGATCCTCGTCACCGTCAGCGCCGGCCACGCCAACTACGACGGGCTGCAGCTCAATCTCCGCAAGAACTTCGACACGAGGGGCGGCGTGCTCCTCTCCTACACGTGGTCCCACACGCGCAACGACGTGGAGCCGGACGCGCCGGGCGGCGACGCCAACGACGCGAACCTCCTGTCGGCGGAGTGGGGCGACAGCCTGCTCGACCAGCGGCACCGGGTCGTGGCGAGCGGCTGGTGGACGCTCCCGTGGACCCTGCTCGGCGGCGGCGTCATCCAGTACGCGACGCCGCGCCCGTTCAACCCGACGACCGGCGTCGACAACAACGGCGACGGGGCGAACACGGACCGGCCGGTCGTGGACGGCGCGATCCTCGGCCGCAACTCCCAGCGCGGGACGGATACCTTCGATCTCTCGCTCTTTCTACAGAAGGACATCCTCTTCTCGGGCGGCGTGACGCTGTCGCTGCGGGCGGAGGGATTCAACCTCACCAACCATCAGAACATCGTGGGCCGCAACGGCGTCTACGGGAACGCCACCGACGGGACGCCCTTGCCGACCTTCGGCGCGGCGCTCGGCGGCATCAACAACGTCGAGCCGGTCCGGTCCTTCCAGTTCCAGGCGCGCGTCGCGTTCTGACTCGCGGTCATCGCAGCGCCGGGCGGGAACTCCACCGTCCGGCGCCGCACACTTTCTGGTAGGGAACTTGCACCCTCCAGACTTCCGGCCATGGCTCCAGTCGGTCGAGCTTCGGTCTCCATGAGACGAGAGTACGCACGCGATCGCACAGAATCGGCGGGCCGCCCCTTCCCCGAAGGGGAAATGGCCGAGCGAATCCACTCTTTCGACTGGTCGGGGACGCCGCTGGGTCCGCCCGACACGTGGTCGCCGGCGCTCCGGACGACGCTCCGGATCGTTCTCGCCAACCGGTTCCCGCACATCCTCTGGTGGGGGCCGGAGTACATCCAGTTCTACAACGACGCCTATCGGCCGATTCCCGGCGAGAAGCACCCCGATCGGGTGCTCGGTCGGCCCGCCGCGGAGTGCTGGTCGGAGATCTGGCACGTCATCGGGCCGCTCATCGACCGGCCGTTCCGAGGCGGCGCCCCGACCTGGGACGACGACATCTTTCTCGAGATTCGGCGGCACGGTTTTCTCGAAGAGTCTCACTTCGTCATCGCGTACAGCCCCGTCCCCGACGAGACGGTGCCGAGCGGGATCGGAGGCGTCCTCGCGACGGTGCACGAGATCACCGAGAAGATCGTCGCGGATCGCCGGGTGCGGGCGCTGCGCGACCTCGGAGCGCACGCGGGGGACGCGAAGACCGCGGAGGAAGCGTGCGCCTTCGCGGCCGCGACGCTGTCTCGCCAGGCGAAGGACGTGCCCTTCGCGATCTTCTACCTGATCGACGCCGACGGTCGCCGGGCGCATCTCGCCGGTACGGCGGGTGTCGCGGCCGGATCCGATCCCGCGCCGCTCGACATCGACCTCGAGCGGGAAGACGAGTCTCGCTGGCCGCTGCTCCAGTGCGCCCGGGAGCAGGCGATGCAGGTGGTCGAAAAGATCGGCGAGCGATTCCGGACGGCTCCTGCCGGCCCCTGGACGGACCCGCCGCATACCGCGGCCGTCCTGCCGATTCCCGCGAGCCGGCCGCACGAGCTTTCGGGGCTGATGGTCCTCGGGGCGAGCGCGCGGCTGCGATTCGACGAGACTTATCGCGACTTCTTTCATCTTCTGCAGACGCAGGTCGCGGCGGCCGTGACGAGCGCCCGCGCCTATCAGGAGGAGCGCCGCCGCGCCCAGGCCCTCGCGGAGATCGATCGGGCCAAGACGGCCTTCTTCTCGAACGTCTCGCACGAATTCCGGACGCCGCTCACGCTGATGCTCGGACCCGTCGGCGACCTGCTGAATCGGGGGCCCGGTGACCTCTCCCCGGCGACGAAGAGCGAGCTCGAGGTGGTCCATCGCAACGGGCTGCGGCTCCTGCGTCTGGTCAACACGCTTCTCGATTTTTCCCGTATCGAGGCGGGGCGGGTGCGCGCCGCTTACCAGCCGACGGATCTGGCGAGCTCCACCGTCGACCTCGCGAGCGTCTTCCGCGCCGCCGTCGAGAAGGCGGGGCTCGAGCTGATCATCGATTGTCCGCCGCTCCCGGAGCCCGCGTACGTGGATCGAGAGATGTGGGAAAAGATCGTCCTGAATCTCCTCTCGAACGCGTTCAAGTACACCTTCGAGGGCCGGATCCGCGTGTCGCTGCGGCCGGAGGACGGCGACGCCGAGCTCACGGTGCGCGATACGGGCACCGGGATCCCGGAGGAGGAGATCCCGCATCTCTTCGAGCGGTTCCATCGCGTCGAGAACGCCCGCGGCCGAACGCACGAAGGCAGCGGGATCGGGCTCGCGCTCGTCCAGGAGCTCGTGCGGCTGCACGGCGGCCGGATCCGCGCCGAGAGCGCACTCGGCAGCGGGAGCGCCTTCGTCGTGAGAATCCCGCTCGGTTCGCGGCACCTCCCTCCCGATCGGATCGTCGAGAGCCGGGAGCCCCGGCCGGCGGGGAGCGGCGTCGCGCCCTTCGTCGAAGAGGCCATGCGCTGGCTTCCCGAGAGCGCGTCCGCCTCCGGGAGCGAAGACCTGCCGAGGTTTCCCGAATCGATCCCCGGGCCGGAGCTCTCCGCCGCCCCGGACGACGCTCCGAGGCCGCGCGTCCTCGTGGCGGACGACAACTTCGACATGAGGCACTACGTGGAGCGCCTCCTCGCCGGGCGTTACGAGGTCGAAGCCCTCTCGGACGGCCTGGCGGCGCTCGAGTCGGCGGAGCGGCGGCCGCCCGACCTCATCGTGACCGACGTGATGATGCCGCGTCTCGACGGCTTCGGGTTGCTCCGGGCGGTCCGCGCCGACGAAACCCTCAAGGACGTTCCCGTCATCATGCTTTCCGCCCGGGCCGGCGAGGAGAGCCGGGTGACCGGCGTACAGGCCGGCGCGGACGACTACCTCGTCAAGCCGTTCAGCGCCCGGGAGCTCCTCGCCCGCGTGGACGCCCATCTGAAGATGGCGCGCCTTCGGCGCGACGCGAACGAATCCATCCGGCGCAGCAACGAGGAGTTGAGCCGCCGCGCGCGGCAGTTCGAGACGCTCCTCGACGCCGCGCCGCTCGGCGCCTTTCTGATCGACGCCGACTTCCGGATCGTCGAGCTCAACCCGGTGGCGGTCCCCGCCTTCGGCGCCGTTCCGGGCGGGGTCCTCGGCCGCGGTTTCGACGAGGTGGTCCGCGCATTGGCCGCGCCGGAGCGCGCGGACGCGATCGTCCGAATCTTTCGGAGGACGCTCGAGACCGGGGAGCCCCACGTGACGCCCGAGGACGCGATCTTCCGCATCGACCGGAACGTCACCGAGTTCTACGAGGGTCGGGTCGATCGCATCACGCTGCCGGACGGCGGTTACGGCCTCGTGTGTTACTTCCGCGACATTTCGGAGCAGGTCGCGGGCCGAAGCGAGCGTGAACGGCTCCTGCTCGCCGAACAGTCCGCTCGGCGCGAGGCCGAGGCCGCCAACCGCGTGAAGGACGACTTCGTCGCCACGCTGTCGCACGAGCTGCGGACTCCCCTGAATGCGATCGTCGGCTGGTCCGAGATCCTCAGCCGCCGCCCGCTCGAGGATCCGACGCTGCAGCAGGGAATCGACGCGATCGGCCGCAACGCGCTGGCGCAGACCCGGCTCATCGAAGACCTTCTCGACATGAGCCGCGTCGTCTCCGGGAAGCTGCGGCTCGAATGGAATCCCGTCTCCGTGGCCGGCGTGCTCGGTGCCGCGATCGATTCGGTCAGGCCCTCGGCCGACGCGAAGGGCCTCGTCATCACGAGCAGCCTCGATCCGTCCGCGCGGACGGTGGCGGGCGACGCGACGCGGCTCCAGCAGGTCGTCTGGAACCTGCTCACGAACGGCGTCAAGTTCACGCCGCGCGGCGGAGCGATCGCGGTTTCCTCGAAGCGGACCGAATCGCGGGTCGAGATCACCGTGCGCGACAACGGCGCGGGAATCCCGGCCGAATTCCTGCCGCTCCTTTTCGATCGCTTCCGGCAGGCCGATCCGTCGGCCAGCCGCCGGCACGGCGGTCTCGGGATCGGGCTCACCCTCGTGAAGCAGCTCGTCGAACGTCACGGCGGCACGGTTCGCGCGGCGAGCGATGGCGTCGGCCGCGGCGCGACGTTTACGGTGACGTTGCCCTTGATGAACGACGCGCCGGTTCTCGCGGCGGCCTCCGCCGAGGGCGCGGATCCGGCGCAAGAAGGAACGGCCGATGCGAAGGCGCTGCAGGGCGTTCGCGTGCTCTTCGTCGACGACGACGCGGACTCGCGCCGGCTCGGCGAGCGAATCCTGGCCGATGCCGGCGCCGAGGTGATCGTGGCGGTGTCCGCCGCCGAGGCGCTGTCCCTGCTCCGCGGCCGCCGGCCCGACGTTCTCGTGAGCGACGTCGGCCTTCCCGAGATCGACGGGTACGAGCTCGTCCGGCGCGTCCGCGCGCTGACGGAGCAAGAGGGCGGCCGCACGCCGGCCGCGGCGTTGACGGCGTTCGCGGGCTCCGAGGACCGCCGGAAGGCTTTCCAGGCCGGATACCAATCCCACCTGGCCAAGCCGGTCGCCCCGGCCGAGCTCGTCGCCGTGCTGAGCGCTCTCGCTTCTCGCGGTTCCCGCCGGCCGTCCTGACCCGAAGGTCGGCCGGATCGCAACGCGCCGCCCTGAGGGCGGCCGTAAGGGCCGCCCCTACGATTCGACGGCGCGCCCGACTATCATGGCGCCGCCTCGGAAACGGAAGACACTCGGAGGAGCGATGGCCAAGGCCGATGCCGGTCAGGTGATGAGCGAGGCGCAGCGGATCGTGGCGCTTTCCGAGGAGCTGCACGCCCTGCCGCCGCCGGAAGCGGCGCGGCGACTCCGGTCGGTCGCCGATGACATTGCGGGCCGGGCGCTCGCGCTCCTGAACCCCGCGGAGGCCGTGGACGTGATCGGCCGCCTGCCCGCGGCGCAGCGAGCGCGGATCGTGGCCGCGGCGCCGGAAGGGCGCGGCGAGCAATGGCAGACCAATCTCGAGTATCCGGAAGAGACTGTCGGCCGCCTGATGGAGAGGGCGCCGGCGGTGTTCCCGCCCGACGCGAGGGTCGGCGACGTCATCGAGAGCCTGCGCGAGCTCGTGCGTCGGACCCTGATCACCTACATCTTCGTCAAGGACTCTCAGGGCCATCTGATCGGCGTGCTCGCGTTCCGGGACCTCCTCTTCGCGAGCCGCGATCAGCGCCTCGACGAGGTCATGATCCGCCAGCCCTTCTCGCTCTCGCCGCGCATGCCGCTCGTCGACGCGATGCGCGCCGTCGTGACCCGGCACTATCCGGCGTATCCGGTCACCGACACGAACGGCGTCCTCGTCGGAATGGTCCGCGGACAGACGCTCTTCGAGCGCCAGGCGTTCGACATCAGCGCGCAGGCCGGCAGCATGGTCGGCGTCGAGAAGGAGGAGCGCGTCGCGACGCACTGGTTGCGGAGCTTCCGGTTCCGCCATCCGTGGCTGCAGCTCAATCTGCTGACGGCGTTCCTCGCGGCGGCCGTCGTCGGCGCGTTTCAGCACACGGTGGACAAGATCGTCGTGCTCGCCGCGTTTCTCCCGGTGCTCGCCGGGCAGTCCGGCAACTCCGGCTGTCAGGCTCTGGCCGTCACGCTGCGCGGCTTGACGCTCGGCGACCTGCGGACCTTTTCGACGGTTAAGCTCGTGGTCAAGGAAGCCTGGGTGGGGCTCTTGAACGGCGTCCTGATCGGGCTCATCGCGGGCGGCGGGATGTGGTGGTACGCGCACCAGAACCACACGGCGAACCCGATGCTCCTCGGCGGCATCGTCTGGATGGCGATGACGGCGTCGTGCGTGATCAGCGGGATCGCCGGCGCGCTCGTGCCGCTGACGCTGCAGAAGCTGGGCGCCGATCCCGCGACGGCGTCGAGCATCTTCCTGACGACCGCGACCGACGTGTGCAGCATGGGGTTGCTGCTGGCGCTGGCGACGCTCTTGGCGCTGTAGCGACGCACTCGCCGATGTCGTAGGGGCGGGGCTTGTCCCCGCCCGGTTGTTGCGGGCGGCCGCGAGGGCCGCCCCTACGCCCGCACGTCGCCGCTCTCCCGAAATAGGATTCCCTCCAAGGAGCACCCATGCCCAAATCTCGCCGGGAATTCCTGTCCCGCGCCGCGGCGGGAATCGTCGGAGCCGCCGCGGCTGGACGCACCGCTCGCGCGTTCCAGGCCGAGACGGGCGCTCCGTTGCCCGCGCCGACGCCCGAGGCCGGCACGCCGCCCGCCTTCGGCACGGCGCCGCCGGTCGGCCCCGAGATCACGACGGCGACCGTGGGCGAGGCGCAGAAGCTCGCGCGCGTCGAGCTGACCGCGGCGGAGCAGGCGCAGCTCGCTTCGAGCTGGCGCCAGTCCATGGCTTCCACGATGGAGCGCCGCACGGGGCCTCGGAAGGTCGCGCTCGAAGCGTCGCTCGCGCCGGCCACGCGCTGGGACCCGATGCTCCCGAATCTGCCGGGCGGTCCCGGCCGCGACCGCTTCGTCCCGGGCAACGTCGACCCAGGCCCGCTGTCTTCGCGCGACGAGGACATCGCGTTCGCCCCGGTCGCTTCGCTCTCCCGATGGATTCGCGACCGCGCGCTGACCTCCGAGAGGCTGACGAAGATCTATCTCGCGCGCGTCGAGCGCTTCGACCCGAAGCTCCGCTGCATCATCACGCTGACCGCGGCGCAGGCCCTCGCCGACGCCCGTCAGGCCGACGCGGAGATCGCTGCGGGGAAGTATCGCGGCCCGCTCCACGGCATCCCGTTCGGCGTGAAGGATCTGCTCGATACGAAGGGAATCGCGACGACCTGGGGCGCCGAACCCTTTCGCAATCGCGTGCCCGACGCCGACGCCGTCGTCGTGTCGCGTCTCAAGCGGGCCGGGGCCGTCCTGATGGCCAAGCTCTCGCTCGGCGCGCTCGCGTTGAACGACGTCTGGTTCGGAGGACAGACGATGAACCCCTGGCTCCTCGAGGAGGGATCCGGCGGCTCGAGCGCTGGCCCGGGCGCGGCGACGGCGGCGGCGCTCGTCGGCTTCTCGATCGGCAGCGAGACCGGCGGCTCAATCGTGGACCCGGCGATGCGCTGCGGGATCACGGGCCTGCGCCCGACGTACGGCAAGGTCGCGCGCACGGGCGCCATGACGCTCTGCTGGTCGCTCGACAAGCTCGGCCCGATGACGCGGGGCGTCGAGGATTCCTACCTCGTCCTCCAGGCCATCTCCGGCCCGGACGCCGGCGACCTCTCGAGCGTCCCGAGCCGGATGGACTTCGACGCGACGCGGGCCGTGAAGGGACTGCGCGTCGGCTTCCTGCCGAAGTGGATGAACGAGCCTCCGGCCACCGACGTCGATCGCGCGACGCTCGAGACCGCGCGCCGCCTGGGAATGACTCCCGTCGAAGTGTCGCTGCCGGACTGGCCGTACGGGTCGCTCAACACCGTGCTCTTCGCCGAGGCCGCCGCGGCGTTCGAGGAGATGACGCTCTCCCACGGGCTCGACGCGCTCCGGATGCAGGTCGACGACGCCTGGCCGAATCTCTTCCGGCAGGCGCGATTTCTTTCGGCCGTCGACTTCGTTCAGGCCGACCGCCTGCGCCGCAAGGTCGCGCAGGAGATGGCGCGCGTCTTCGAGAAGATCGACCTGCTCCTCGTGCCGGCGCTGCGCGACGAGATCCTCACGATCACGAACTTCACGGGGCACCCGGCGCTGACGTTCCGCACGGGTTTCGTCGAGGTCAACCAGGCCCGGAGCGACTGGGCGCCGGATCCGAAGCACCCGATGCCGAGGTTCACCAGGCCCCGGCGCGTGCCGCACGGCGTGAGCCTCATCGGGAAGCTCTTCGACGAGGGCACGATCGGCGCGGCCGGCGTCGCCCTCGAGAAGGCCTGCGGGGTCGCGGCGGAGAGGCCTCCGGGGTTCTGAGCGGCGGGTTGACGCGCGGCGCGGGTCGACATAATGTAACCGAATGGTTACACGTCGTGCCGTCGAAGCCGCCGTCTTTCGAGCCATCGGCGACCCGACGCGCCGCCGACTCCTCGACGAGCTCGCGCGCGGCCGGCGGTCGGCCGGGGATCTCGCGCGGCGATTTCCGTCTTCGCGTCCCGCCGTGGCGCGGCACCTGCGCGTCCTGCGCGGCGCCGGCCTCGTGCGCGCGCGGGCGAAGGGGCGCCAACGGATCTACGAGCTTCGTCCCGCTCCGCTGCGCGCGGTGCAGACCTGGCTCGCGCGATACGAGATCTTCTGGAGCGAACGGCTGGACGAGCTCGCGAGCTATCTGACGGAGGAAAGGAGCCGATCGTGAAGGACGAGAAAACGGGAACCGTCACGCTCGAGCGGGAGCTTCCGGCGGCACCGGAGCGCGTGTTCCGGGCGCTGACGAATCCCGAGGACCTCGCGACGTGGTGGAAGGGAATGCATGGGATCTCGCGCGCGACGATGGACCTGCGGCCGGGAGGCGAGTACCGGTTCGAGTATGCGATGCCGAACGGCCAGATCGCCGTCGTGCACGGCGTCGTGCGCGAGGTCGATCCGCCGCGGCGGCTCGTCATGACGTGGTTCTCGCCGGATCATCCGAATCTGGAGACTCTTCTCTCGTTCGAGCTCGCGCCGAAGGGTAAGGGAACCCTTCTGAAGCTGCGGCACTCCGGGTTGACCGATCCGAAGGCTCTCGAGGGGCACCTCCAGGGCTGGCTCGAGGCCCTGGGACTCCTGCTGACCTGGTTCGCGGCGGCCGGGCCGATGTTCACCGCAGGAGCGCAGGGATCCCGCGACCGCTGACATAATCGCGCCCCGGAAGCGCACGGGGTCCGGTGACCCTCGCGGACTTCAAATCCGTCGGCGTCGCGGTTCTGCCGGGACGGGTGGGTTCGACTCCCACACGCTTCCGCCAATCAGGCACAGAGCCCTACTGGCGAGATTCAGTAAGCCCGCTTCGAAAGCGGGAGCTTTTCCTTCAGATCGAGGACGCCGGTTCGGCGTATTCGGTGGCTGGAGGTGGCCGGCTCGCAGAAAGAATCGCAGAAAGGCGGCGCCACGCTCTGCGAGAACCGATTAGGAGACGGGGGTCAGAGCGGGCCCACCGCCCCGAGAGCACGAACACCTCCAGCCCGAAGAGGACGACAATCCGTCTCAATCGACCCCGTACAGCTGCAGCCCGAACCCGTTGGCGATGTAGCCGCTATCGGGGTCAGACGTGTAGTCGTGCATTTTCGCAGGGTCGCGCCACCCACTTTGCACGTTCACACGCCTGACCCCAACCCCTTCGTTAACCCCCTCCCAGCGGCCTCTCTCGCCTCAGCGCTGGAGGCGGGCTCAGGAGATCGCATCGCGATCGACGAGCAATGACCGCTCCGGATGCCGGTCGAGATACTCGATCACATAGGGACAGACGGGAACGACCCGGAGATTCCGACGCTTCGCGAAATCCAGAGCCGCTTCCGCCAGCAGCGCGGCGATTCCATGGTGCCGGAGGGGCACAGGCACCTCCGTGTGGTCGAGGTGGATCCGGCCGGCCGGGTCGTAGTGGTACTTGAGAAAGGCAGTGCCCCGGGGAAAGCGGGCCTCAAATCGGTGCGCGGCCTCGTGGTTCTCGATAGGGACGTCTTCCTTCTCCGGCATCGTCGTCGCGCGGCGAGTCTATGACGCCGTCGCTCCGCCCGAGGCGTCTGGACCTACGGCGTGTACGTCATGCCCACCATGACGCCTCCCTTCGGGCTGTCGTGCCACCCGGTCAACGCGCCGAGGGTGAGGCTCATCCGGTCGCCGAGCGCGTAGATCGCTCCGAGCGTGAGCTGGAGCTGGGCGTCGTGAGAATGCGTCGTGTGAATCTGCGCGCCGTTCAGGTCCACGCCGATCAGGAGCGAGGGCGAGACGATGACGTGCACCGAGGCGCCTTCCGACAGGATCTTTCCGGGCGTCCGAATGCCGATCGCGCCCGTGAGCGTGTTGCCGTTGAGCTGGAAGCCGAGGTTCAGTTGCAGGATCACCGTCTCGGAAAGGCGCTTCTGCCCGATCGTGTTCAGGACGAGGTCGGTGTAACCCGAGCCGAGCTGCGTCGCGGCGTCGCCGCTCGGCAGCTCGACGGACGCGCTCGCCGCGAGCGCCGGGCGCCAGCCCGAGAAGTCTTCGTCGACGAATCGGTACTTCGCGGCGAAATCGATGTCGCCGAACCCGAAGGCGTCCGGAAGCTCCGCGCCGGAATAGCGGTTGATGAGGAGGATCGGAAAATCGACATCGAGCTCCAGCCGGCTGGCGACGCCGTACTGGGCGACGAAGTTGTTCCACTCCTGCCAGTGATCGGGCGCGGCGCTCTTCGGCAGCACGGCGTACTGGCTGAAGAACTCGAAGTTCCAGAAGCCCCTGGGCGTGACCTCGGCGTCGTCGGTGAGGAACGGCGCCTGAGCGATCGCGGGCGCGCCCGCGGCGGCGAGCCCCGCCGCCAGAACCAGCGTGCGCGCGAGGCGGCGGACGCCGGCCGCCTTCCGCGCGGTCAGGCGCGTTTTCCCTCGATGACTCTGCGGAGCATGTCCTCGACGTCGTCGATCTTGTCTCCGACGTGATGGAGCTTCTGTGAGAGCCGCTGGATCTCGGCCTCGGACCGGCGGTTGACGTCGAAATCCATTTCGCTCCGGACGCGATCCTTCTTGTCCTGCCGGTTCTGGCTCATCATGATGATCGGGGCCTGGACCGCGGCGAGCATCGAGAGAAAGAGGTTCAGGAGGATGAAGGGGTAGGGGTCCCACGCCTTCGATCGCATCGCGATGTTGACGATCGTATAGGCCGACAGCACGACGCCGAACGCGATGATGAAGGTCCAGGAGCCGCCGAACGACGCGACGGAATCCGCGATGTGCTCCCCGGTGGTCTCGCGCTCCTCGATGACCTCGTTCGGGTTGCGCGCGGCCCGAAGCCGCACGAGCTGGTGCGCGCTGTGGTACTGGCGCCCCAGCACCGCGAGCATGTCCATCCCGGCCTGCGGCTTGCGTTGGAGGAGGGCCTCGATGTCGCTCCGGTCCACCTCGACGCAGACCGTCTCTTCGGAGGCGACCGCCGAGGTCTGATGCGGCGTGCCGTCCAGCATCGAGGCGAAGCCGAAGAACTCGCCCCGCGTCGGCTCGTCCACGAGGACTTCCTGGTGGTCCTCGTCGATCGTCGTGACGCGAACGTGGCCGGAGACCATCACATAAGCCTTCTCACCCGGTTCGCCGGTCTTGTAGATGCGCTGTCGGGGGGCGAATTGTCGGACCTCGACGTGCGCCGCGAGAAGAGAGAGCTCCTCATCGTCGAGCAGAGAGAACAGGGGAACGTCGCGCAGGGCCTGATCCGAACACGGCATGGCGATCCTCCGTTTCGGGTTGCGTCTTCGGTTTGCGGTCTCGGTCTGCGGTTCGGCAAGACTCTACGCCGTCGCCGCGTGCCCGCCGTTAAGACTTTGAAAGGCGCGCCGTGCGCGCGACCCGGGCCGGCGATTGATTCCGGATGCGGCGGCGGGACGCGATTCGGCCCGGAGAAACGCGAAGGGCGGGGAGCGGCCCCGCCCGGTCGTTTCCTCCGAGAGAAGCGCCGCTCTATCGCGCGAGCAGCATTCCCTCGGCGCCGCTGCCGGTGCCGCGGCCGAGCTCGCCGTCGACGTCGCGCGCCATCTTGAGATGGTCCTGCAGGGTGGGCAGGGCCCTCGAGGCGAAGCTCTTGATCGGCGAGTCGCCCGAATGGCGGGCGGCGCGGGCGAACTCCGAGACGTCTTCTTCGTGATCCATCACCATGTCGCGCATGTAGGCCTGGTCGAACGCCGATCCCGAGAGCCGCGACAGCCGGTCGATCGCCGCCTGATGTTCCGCGTCGAGCTCGGTCGGGAGCGCGACTCCCTGTTCGCGCGCCGCGAGCTTCAGCTCGGCGTTGGCCTTCGAATGATCGTCCACCATCCGTTGTCCGAATTCCTTGACGCGGGCGTTCGACGCCCGCTCCACCGCGAGGCGTCCGAGCTCGACCTCGGCCATGCCTCCAACGGCGGCCTTCTTCGCGAAATCTCCCAGGTCGCCGGCGGCCGCATCGGGGGGCGGCGCCTGCGCGAAGGCGGAGACCGCAACGAACCAGGTCCCCGCGAGGGCGAGAGCGACAGAACCGAGCTTGCGATACATGGTCTCCTCCTCGAATCACGCGATGCGTTCGACGGGGACGGGGACTCGCCCCGTCCCCGCGACGCGGCCGATTCCCCTACGACGATGACTTCTTCGGACGGATCTGAACCGTCGTCGCGACGGTCTTGCTGCCCTGAGTCGAGGTCTTCACGACGACCTCGTCGCCGACCTTGAGGGCCGACATGCCCGAGCTCGCCTGACTCGCCTCCGCGCCCATCAGACGCGTCGACTGGTCATAGGAAATCGTGACCTCGCTGCCGGAGCGGTCGCGAAGAACGAACGAGCTGCCGCTCGGGTCGATCTGCGAGACCGTTCCCTCGAACGTACCGGCCGACTTGGTCGAATCGTATGTCTGCGGATTCTCGTCCCGCGGGCTGTTCGGTCTCTTGTTGTCCTGCTGGGCAACGAGGGCCGCCGCGGAAAGCGTGAGGGCCGCCGCGAGAATTGGCGTTAAGAGTCTCTTCATCGAATCCTCCTTTCGGACCCGGAATTGGTGTCCAGGGCCTTTGCCCTGCAAGCGATGGGCCACGCTTGGGCCGGCGCCTCCCGCCGTAATTCCGGCATCGATATCGCAGTCTCCGGGGGCGGAGGTCTGTCATGGTCCGAACCGTTTCTCTCTGCGCCGCGGCCCTCGCCGTCGCGGCGGCCGCTTTCGCGGCGGCGGCGCCGAATCGCTATCGCATCGAGCTGACGAATGGATCCGAAGTCGTGTCGGCCGACCGGCCCACGCCAAGGGGAACGATCGTGATCTTCCATCGCGCCTCGGACGGCGCGCTCGACGGGGTTCCCGCCGAGATGGTCGCGCGGATCGAGCCCGGGACTCCGGGACCGCGCGGGCGCGTCCTGCCGGCCGCCGCGGCCGCGCGCACGCCCGGCGAGGCTCTCGAGCCCGGCGAAGTCGTGGATCTCGGCACGATCGACGACGCCTACGTGACGCCGCGCGCCGATACCGGCACCGCCCCGTCCGCGGCTCCCGGGCCGCAGACGCCGGCGGTCTGGAACGGTTTCTACTACGGCATCGGCGGGGGGCCGGCGCGCAACCCGTCGCCGGCGAGCGGGGCGCTGCTCGCTTCGGTGCCGTCCTCGACCGATCTCGTCTTCGCACAGACGTCCGGCGGCGGCAACACGCCGTCGCTCGTCGGATCGAACGGATTTCCAGCCGTACCCGGAGCTCCCGCGACGGTCATCGGCCCGGACGGCACGCCGGTCCTTTCTCCGGCGGCGGCGGCGCCCGCCATCGGGCCGAACGGCACGCCGGTTCTCGACGCGAGCGCGGCCACGCCGAACATCGGGTCCAACGGGACGCCCATCCTCGCGCCGCCGGGGACGCCCGGCGCGACGCCATTGCCGATCGGCCCGAACGGCACGCCCATCCTCGCGCCGGCCGGTTCGCCGGGATCGGTATCTCCGACGATCGACGCGAACGGCACGCCGGCCGTCGCGCCGGCGACGTTTCCGACCGCGGCCGGCGCGGCCGCAATGACCGCGGCCGGCGCGACCGCAATGACCGTGTCCGGCGCGGCCGCTGCGCCGGGGATGCCGGCCGCCGCGCCGGTCGTGGCGAAACCCTCGGGAGTCGCCCCGCACCGCTGACGCGCGTCCCGCCTGGAGGACGTCGCCTGCGCGGGATGTCAGCGAAGCCGCAGCGTGGCGGCGTTGAAGGCGTTCGCGCGCCGGGAGCCGACGCCCCGCGGAACGCTCACGCCGATGATCTTTTCGCCGGCGATCGAGTCTCCCGGCAGGTAGGTCTCGCCGGAAACGCGCACGGCGGGCGCCGGGCCGGGCTCCAGAGCCCCTTCATAGGTGCTCCCGGGCGCGGTGAAAACGACCACCGGGGCACCCTTCGGCGGGTTTTTGGTACGCAGGGGGACCACGCGAGCATCGGTTGCGAAACTCGTGCCCGGGCAGCCCGGCCCTCGCCCGAGGCGGGCGGGGCATTGATCTCGCATGTCCGTCATCGAGAAAGGAACTGAAAGACATGGATACCGCTCCGCTTCGAATCACCCGTCTCCGCCCCACGAAGAACGATCTCCCGGAAAAATCGCGCCGCCAGGCCGTCGGGCTGCTGAACAAACGGCTCGCCGACGCGATCGATCTGCAGACGCAGACGAAAACCGCGCACTGGAACGTCAAGGGGCCGGCCTTCATCGCGCTCCACGAGCTCTTCGATGAGATCAACGAGGCGGTCGAGGGCTACGTGGATCTGATCGCCGAGCGCGCCGTTCAGCTCGGGGGCGTCGCCGAGGGCACCGCCCGCACGGTCGCCGAGCGCTCGGAGCTCGACGAATATCCGCTCGACATCAAGTCCGAGCGTTTGCACGTCGAGGCGCTGTCGTCCGCTCTTTCGGCGTTCGGATCCCGCGTGCGCCTCGCGATCTCCGAAGCCGACGATCTGGACGACGCCGACACGGCGGACATCTTCACAGAGATCTCCCGCGGCGTGGACAAGTGGCTCTGGTTCGTCGAGGCGCACTTGCAGGGCGAGGAGAGCGCCCCCCGAAGGAAGTAGATCTGCTTCGAAGCGCCGTCAGCCCTCGGGCGACGGATCGTGCCAGCCTTCCTTGGAAGCGGTCATGTTCTCGGCCTGGTCCGGCCCCCACGTCCCCGGCGCATAGGGATGCACCGGCGTGGTGTCGCCGAGGACGCCGTTGACGACGACCCAGGCCGCCTCGACGGCGTCCTCTCGGACGAACAGCGTCGGGTCGCCCTTCATCGCGTCGGTCAGGAGGCGCTCGTAGGCGTCCGCCTCGTCGCGGCCGGCGTCCCGCACCGCGACGAGCTCCGTCGGCATGGACTGAATCTCGGTCCCGGGCTTCTTGATCCGGGCGCCGATCGAGATCGTGATCGTCGGGCCGAGGCGGAACCGGAAGTAATTGCTCTCCTCGGGCGACAGACGCGAGAGCGGCGGCCGCTTGAGATCCACGAGCACCTCGGTCGCGGTCAGGGGCAGGCATTTGCCGGACCGGATGAAGAACGGAACGCCCGCCCAGCGCCAGGAGTCGATGCCAAGGCGCACAGCCGCGAAAGTCTCCGTGTGCGAGCCCGGCTTCACCCCGGGCTCCTTGAGATACCCGTCGAACTGTCCGCGCACCACGTCCTCGGGCTTCAAAGGCGCGATCGCGCGGAACACCTTGACCTGCTCGTCGCGCACCCGGTCGGCATCGACGGAATTGGGCGGCTCCATCGCGAGGTATCCGACGACCTGGAGCAGGTGGTTCTGGATGACGTCGCGGATCGTTCCCGTCTCGTCGTAGAACTTACCGCGCCCCTGGATGCCGAACTGCTCGGCCATCGTGATCTGGACGCAGTCCACGTAGTTGCGGTTCCAGATCGGCTCGAGGAAGGTGTTGGCGAACCGGAAGAAGAGGAGGTTCTCGACGGCTTCCTTGCCGAGATAGTGGTCGATGCGGAAAACGCGCGGCTCGGGAAACACGGAGTGGAGCGTGGCGTTCAGGGCCTGCGCCGAGGCGAGGTCGTGCCCGAAGGGCTTCTCGATGACGACCCGCGCGCCGTCGGCGCATCCCGACTTTCCGAGCGCTTCGATCACCGCGCCGAAGAGACTCGGCGGGATCGCGAGATAGTGCGTCGGATGCTTCGCGGATCCCAGCGCTTTGCGGAGCTTCGTGAATGTCCCCGGGTCCGCGTAGTCGCCGTCGATGTACTGGAAGAGCGCGCTGAGCTTCGCGAAGGCGCTCTCGTCCACGCCGCCGTGCTCCGTCAGGCTCGCGCGCGCTCGCTCCCGGAGCTGGTCCACGGTCCAGCCGGATTTCGCGACGCCGATGACGGGAACGGACAGGCGCCCGCGCTTGACCATGCCCTGGAGCGCCGGAAAGATCTTCTTGTATGCGAGGTCGCCCGTCGCGCCGAAAAAGACGAGCGCGTCGGACGACTCCGGCTTGCCGGTTCCCTCAGCGGACGCCATAACGTCCCTCCGGACCGCTCCAGAGCGCGATGCCGCCGAAGAGACCCGCGTCGTTCGAGACGATCTTCACGCGCGGCGGCAACTTTCCCTTGACGAGCCGGGCGTTGCCGCCGCCCAGATAGAGCGCGTCGTAGTTGAAGAGCGACTCCAGAGACGCGATCGCCCTGCGGAGCCGGCGATTCCATTTCTTCCTGCCGGCCTTCTTCAGGGCCTTCAGGCCGAGCTCCTCCTCGTAGGTTTTCTTGTTCCAGCCGGCGTGGTGCGCGAGCTGCACGTTCGGCACGAGGCGGCCCTCGAGGAAGAGCGACGACCCGAACCCCGTGCCGAGCGTGACGACGAGCTCGACGCCGCGCCCCTTCACCACGCCGAGTCCCTGGACGTCCGCGTCGTTGGCGCAGCGCACCGGCCTGCCGAGCGCCTTCGTGAGCGCGCGATCGAGGTCGTAGCCGACCCACCCGGGGCCGAGGTTGAAGGCCGTCTCCGTCACGCCGCGGCGTACGACGCCCGGGAAGCCGACGGAGACGCGGTCGAAACGGCCCTGCGATCGCGCGAGCTCGACGATGGCCGAGAGGATGGCCGGGGGCGTGGCCGGCTTCGGCGTGTCCACGCGCTGCCGCTCGGTGAGCGGTCGGCCGCCCGCGCCGAGGACGATCGTCTTGATGCCCGTGCCGCCGATATCCACCGCCAGGGTGCGCCGCGACGACCGGCGCGATTCCGGCACGGTCAACCTTTCTTCTCGACGTGTCCGCCGAACTCGAAGCGCATCGCGGAAAGAACGCGGTTGGCGAACTCGGCGTCGCCCCGCGAGGAGAAACGCTGGTAGAGCGCCGCCGTGAGGACGTCGGCCGGCGTGCCCTCGTCGATCGCGGCCTGAATCGTCCAGCGGCCTTCCCCGGAGTCGGAGACGCGCCCCGAGAACTTGTCGAGCTGCGGCGATGCGAAGAGAGCGTCCGCGGTCAGGTCGAGGAGCCACGAAGCGACGACGCTGCCGCGGCGCCAGACTTCCGTGATGTCGGGCACGTTGAGGTCGTACTGGTAGTGCTCGGGGTGGCGCAGCGGGGTCGTCTCGGCGTCCACCTCGTGGGCGTTCGCATGCTTGCCGACGTTGGCCCTCTTCAGGATGTTCAACCCCTCCGCGTAGGCCGCCATCAGGCCGTACTCGATGCCGTTGTGGACCATCTTCACGAAATGTCCCGCGCCGGATGGCCCGCAATGCAGGTAACCCTCCTCGGCCGTGCCGCCGCCCGACTTCTCGCGCCCCCGGGTGCGCGGAGCGTTCCCGCGGCCCGGCGCGAGCGTGCGAAAGATCGGGTCGAGGCGCTCGACGGCGTCGCGGTCGCCGCCGATCATCATGCAGTAGCCGCGCTCGAGGCCCCAGACGCCGCCGCTGGTGCCGACGTCGAGGTAGTGCACGCCCCGCGGGCGCAGGTCGTTTTGCCGGCGGATGTCGTCGATGTAGTAGGAGTTGCCGCCGTCGATGATGGTGTCGTCCTTCGCGAGCTTCGGGGCGAGGTCGGCGAGCGTCGCGTCGACCGCCGCCGCCGGGACCATGAGCCACGCCGCCCGCGGGGGCGCGAGCTTCTTCACGAAGTCGTCGAGCGAGGACGCTCCCGCCGCGCCGTCGCCGGCGAGCTGTTTCACGGCGTCGGCGCTGCGGTCGTAGACGACACAGGAGTGGCCGCCCTTCATGAGCCGCCGGACCATGTTGGCCCCCATGCGTCCGAGACCGATCATTCCGAGCTGCATGGGGCTCCTCCTCTCGCGGCGGGATCATATCGAAGCGATCCGAGGACGCGTGAAGGCGGCGGCGGAAAGAGATATAGAAGGCGCGGAGGATGGCGATGACGTCCGGCCTGACGGCGCGACCGGCCTGGAAGGCGCTCGCGGCCCATTTCCAGACGATCCGAGGACGGCACCTTCGGGAGCTCTTCGCGCGAGACGAGAAGCGCGGCGAGCGCCTCACCGCCGAGGGAGCCGGGCTCTTTCTGGACTACTCGAAGAATCGGGTGACCGACGAGACGCTGACATTGCTCTTCGCGCTCGCCGCGGAGTGCAGCCTGCGCGCCCGCATCGACGCGATGTTCCGCGGCGACAAGATCAACGTGACCGAGAACCGCGCCGTCCTCCACGTCGCGCTGCGCGCGCCGAAGGGCGCGTCGATCCTCGTGGACGGGGAAAACGTCGTACCGGCCGTGCACGAGGTCCTCGGCCGCATGGCGGCGTTTTCGGACCGCGTTCGCGGCGGCGACTGGAAAGGCCACACCGGAAAGCGCATCCGCAACGTCGTCAACATCGGCATCGGCGGTTCGGATCTCGGGCCCGTGATGGCGAACGAGGCGCTGCGTCACTACGCCGACCGCGCTCTGACGATGCGGTTCGTTTCGAATGTGGACGGCACCGACTTCGTCGAAGCGACGCGCGATCTCGATCCGTCCGAGACGCTCTTCATCGTCTCCTCGAAGACCTTCACGACGCTCGAGACGATGACGAACGCCGGCAGCGCGCGTCAGTGGCTTTTGGCCGGTCTGGCCGGCGACGCCCGCGCCGTGGCGCGCCACTTCGTGGCCGTCTCCACCAACACGGCGAAGGTGTCGGAGTTCGGCATCGACACCGCGCAGATGTTCGGCTTCTGGGACT
Source organism: Thermoanaerobaculia bacterium (assembly GCA_036558325.1). Classification (GTDB taxonomy): domain Bacteria; phylum Acidobacteriota; class Thermoanaerobaculia; order UBA5066; family Gp7-AA6; genus DATBFU01. The sequence continues at coordinate 63,355 of DATBFU010000054.1, forward strand.
GGGTCGGCGGCCGTTACTCGATGGATTCGGCGATCGGCCTCTCGACGATGATCGCGATCGGTCCCGAGCGGTTCCACGAGATGCTGCGCGGTTTCCACGCCATGGACGAGCACTTCCGGACGGCGCCCTTCGAGAAGAACCTGCCCGTGCTCCTCGGTCTCCTCGGCCTCTGGTACACCGATTTCTTCGGGACGCAGACGGTGGCCGTCCTGCCCTACGAGCAGTACCTGAAGCGCTTCCCGGCCTACCTGCAGCAGCTCACGATGGAGTCGAACGGGAAGCACGTGACGCTGTCGGGAGGCGCGGTGGACTACGCCACGGGACCGGTCTTCTGGGGCGAGCCCGGCACGAACGGACAGCACTCTTTCTACCAGCTCATTCATCAGGGCACGCCGCTCATTCCCTGCGACTTCCTGGCGTTCGTCGAGTCGTTGAACCCTCTCGGCCGCCACCACGACATGCTCGTTGCCAACGTCTTCGCCCAGACGCAGGCGCTCGCGTTCGGGAAGACGGCCGACGAGGTCCGCGCGGAGGGAACGCCGGAGCGGCTCGTGCCGCACCGGGTGTTCGAGGGCAACCGTCCCTCCAACACGATCCTCGCGCAGCGCCTGACGCCGGAGACGCTCGGCGCGCTCGTCGCGCTTTACGAGCACATGGTCTTCACGCAGGGCGCGATCTGGGACATCGATTCGTTCGACCAGTGGGGAGTCGAGCTCGGAAAGGTGCTCGCGCAGCGGATCCTGCCCGAGCTCGAGAGCCGCGAGGAGCCGCCGCCGTCCCGCGACGGATCGACGAACGCGCTGATCCGGCGGTACCGGCGGCTCCGCCCGCGCTAGCGGGCGGTCGGCGTCAGTTCCTCCAGTCGATGCCGAACCGCGCGGCGAAGCGCGCGCCGGGATAGAAGAAGGGAGCCGGCTGGCCGGTCGAGAAATCCGTGAGCGCGAAGCCGTACTGAGCGTACTTCGTGTTCGTCAGGTTCGAGAGGTCCAGGCGCGCGCGGAGCGCGCCGAACGTCTTCGAGAGCCTCAGATCGACAACCGAGGCGTCGCCGAGCGGAAAGACGTCGTCGTCGTCGAGCCAGCGGCGTCCCATCCAGGTCCAGATCGCCTCGGCCGTGAGGCCCGCGGGCAGCGCCGCGGAAAGCCCCGCCCGCACGAGGTGCTCCGGAACGTTCTTGAGCTGCCGCCCCTCATGCTCGCCGGTGCGCGATTCGACGCGCGTCCAGGCGTAGGAGACGTAGGGCGACAGGAAGTCCCACGCCGCAAGCCGGACGGTCGCCTCGACGCCGCGGTGCAGGCTCGCACCGATGTTCTGGTACGAGAAGGTCGCCGGGTCGAAGTCGATCTCGTTGTCGACCGTCATCCGGTACGCGAGCACGTCCCAGTGCACGGAATGAAGCTCCTGCGAGGCGCCCACCTCGAAGTTCTGCGCCTTCTGAGGGACGAGGTTCGGGTTCGAGATCGAGATCGTGCCTCCCTGAAAGTCATCGAAGGGGTGGGGGTCGAAGAGCTGGTCCACCGTCGGCGCCTTGAAGGAGCGCGAGAACTGAAAGTAGAAGGAGACGGGAGCGACGGCGAGATCGCCGACGCGATAGTTCAGGCCCGCGCGCGGCGACCAGGCCTCGTGCGTCTGCGTCGTTCCTTCGACGTGGAAGTCGTCGGCGATCCGGTCCCAGCGCACTCCGGCGGAGAGGCGCAGGCGGTCGGTCAGGCGGTAGTCGCCGGTGAAAAAGACCGCGGTGCGGTTGCGGTCGCCGTCTTCGCCCGAGACGATCGGGCCCTTCTCGCCGTCGTCGTCTACGAAGCGGTAGTTCGTGTGGAGCGTCTCGTGCGCGAGCTCGGCGCCGAGGCGCACGAGGCCGTCGCGGTCGAAGAGCCGGTACGACTTCTCGCCTTCGAAGATTCCGCCGAGCGCTCCGGAGTGCAGATCGCGGAACGTCCGGTTCCCGATGCCGGGCGCCACGGGCAGCGTCCGCAGGATGCCCGCGCTCCGGATGAGGCCGTAGAGCGTGGCCTGGTAGGGGACCGGCCCGCCGGGCTGACGGAAGGACAGCGCGAGGCGGCCGCGGTCGGTGTCGGTCTCGTCGAAGCGGTAGAGCGGGTCCGACTGACGGTCGTCGGCGGCGTACTGGTCGCCGAGCAGCGCGCCGGGGTCCTGGCGGTTCGTGCGGTCGAGGCCGAGATCGAGCGACCACTTGCCGGAGCCGAGCGCTCCCGAGGTCGAGAGGCCGAGGATCCCGCCCTCTTCGGAGTTGTGGGCGCGGTAGCCGTCGGTATGAAAGTAGGTCCCGCCGATCCCTCCCGAGACGCTCGGGCCGCCGAAGCCCGCGGAGACGTCCGCGGATCCGGTCCCGTAGCTCCCGCCCGACGCGGAGGCGGAGAGCGAGGTCCCGTTCGCGGGCGCCGGACGCGTGAAGACCTGGATGACGCCGCCGAGCGCGGTGTCGCCGTAGAGCGAGGAGGCCGGCCCGCGCAGCGCCTCGACACGCTCGACGTCGGCGGCGCGGATCCGCCGCCAATCCGCGAGTCCCGACTCGATGTCCTCGACCGGTACGCCGTCCACACGGAGCTGCACGTAGTCGGCCTCGCCGCCTCCGAAGAAGCCGCGCGTCGTCACGATCGGCGGCGGGCCGCCGAAGCTCTCGCGAAAAAGGGCGTGGAAGCCCGGCAGGAACTCCAGCATCTCCGAGAGGTCCTGCGCGGGCACGCGCTCGATCTCATCGCGCGTCAGGACGGAGACGGATGCCGGCGTCTCGTCGAGCGGCTCCGGCCCGCGCTCGGCGGTCACCACCATCTCTTCGTGGACCTTTCCGGAAGCGCCGGCGGCCGGGGTCGGCGTCGGCGCGGGCGGCGCGTTCTGCGCCGGGGCGGCCGCGGACGCAAGGAGCGCGAAGAGGGCGGCGAGCGCGATGGCCTTCAATGGGTGACCTCCGCCCGCGGGCGGAAAGCTCCCGCCGCCGCTTGTTTCGTTTGTGTTGCGGGGCGACAGGACTTCGAATGGGATCCGCCGGGGCACCGGACAAGGTAACACGCGTCGGGCCGGAGCGCCACCGGCGAGCCGGTTTGGAACGCCGCCCCGGGCTAGACTGCAGCACGGCGGCGGCCTCGGGAGGACTGGCGACTTGGCGACTTCGGCGGAAACGGAATCGGTGGAAGCCCCGACCCTTCTCGTCGGAGCGCGCGGGGTCTCGCGCTATTACCGTCTCGGCGCGTCGGTCGTGCCGGCCGTCCGCGACGTCTCGCTCGAGATCCGCCGCGGAGAGTTCGTCGCGCTGCAGGGCCCGAGCGGCTCCGGAAAGACGACGCTCCTGAACCTGCTGGGCCTGCTCGACCGGCCCGATCAGGGAGAGATCGCCGTGGCGGGGCAGGACGCCGGAGCGCTCTCCGAGGACGCGCGGTCGGACCTGCGGCGCGACCGCTTCGGCTTCATCTTCCAGACCTTCAACCTGCTGGCCGTGCTCTCGGCCGAGGAAAACGTCGCGTACCCGATGGCGCTCGTCGGCGTCCCGGCGCCCGAGCGCACGCGCCGGGCGCGCGAGCTCCTCGACGCGGTCGGCCTCGACGGGAAGTACGGCGTGCGGCCGGATCTTCTTTCCGGCGGCCAGCGGCAGCGCGTCGCGATCGCGCGCGCGCTCGCGAACCGCCCCGAGCTCGTCTTCGCCGACGAGCCGACGGCGAACCTCGATTCGCACACGGCGGACGGGATCCTCGACCTCATGCGGGAGGTCAGCGAGTCGGGAGGCGTCGCCTTTCTCTTCGCGACGCACGATCCCCGCGTCGTCGCGAGGGCGCGGCGCGTCGTGGCGCTCCACGACGGCCGCATCGAGTCGGACGTGTCGCGATGAACGCCTTCGCGCTCGCGTGGCGGAATCTGCTTCGGCAGCGGCGCCGCACGATCCTCATGGGATCGGTCGTCGCGCTGGGCTTCGCGGCGTTCGCGCTGGCCGGCGGATTCATCGCCCAGTCCTTCGCCGGCCTGAAGGAGGGCACGATCCAGAGCGTCGGCCAGCTCCAGGTCGTGGACCGGCGCGCCGTGTCGGGGACCGAAGAGAAGACGCTCGAGTTCGGGCTGCACGACGGCGCCCGCGCGCGCGCGATCGTGGCGCGCGATCCGGCGGTCGCCGCGGTCATCCCGCGCATCGATTTCGTCGGACTCGGGACCAACGGCGCCCGCTCGGTGCCGTTCCTCGGCGTCGGCGTGGACCCGGAGCCCGAGGCGAAAGCGACCCTGGCCGGAGATCTCATCGTCTCGGGGCATTACCTCACCGGCGACGGCGGCGACGGCGTCGTCCTCGGCACGGGCATGGCTTCGGCGCTCGCGGTCAAGGCCGGAGATACCGTGACCCTCATGGCGACGACTCCCGACGCGACGTTGAACGCGGTGGACGCGACGGTCGTGGGGCTCGCGGACGTGCGGATCAAGGAGCTGAACGACCGCTACGTCGCGATCGGCGAGAGGCTGGCGGACCGGCTTCTCCAATCCTCCGGGACGGTTTCGAAGCTCGTCGTTTTTCTCAAGCCCGACGCCGACGAGAACCGGACGGCCGCGCGCCTCGAGCAGTCGCTGACCGCGGCCGGCTATCCCGTGGCGGTGCGGCACTGGAAGGAGCTCGCCGTCTTCTACGGTCAGGTCAAGCTTCTCTACATCGGAATCTTCGGCTTCGTCGGCGCGGTTCTGATCGTCATCGTGATCCTTTCCGCGGCGATCGTGATGACGATGGCGGTGACCGAGCGCACCCGCGAGATCGGCACCTTGCGGGCGCTCGGCACGCGGCCGTCGGGCATCCTGCGGATGTTCCTGACGGAGGGCGTCGCGATCGCGATCCTGGGCTGCCTGGCCGGCGCCGTCCTCGCGCTCGTGATCCGGTCCGCTCTGAACGCCTCGGGAATCATCCTGCCGCCTCCGCCCGGCGCGACGCACGGCATGCCGATCAACGTGCAGCTCTATCCGCTGGCGTACATCGCGGGCGTTTCCGCGATGGTGCTGACCCTTCTCGTCGCGACGTATTTTCCGGCCCGCCGCGCCGCGCGGATCTCGATCGTGGACGCGCTGACGCATGTCTAGGATCGCTCGGGCGGCGCTCGTCTTCGGTCTCGCCGGTTCCGCCTTCGCCCAGACCGCCGACCCGGTCGCGTCGTGGCTCGTGGACGTGGACCGGGCGCGCAACGCCTTTTCCGAGGCCGTCATCCACGCGCGCGCGAGCGAGGTCACCGACGGCAAAGTCACGGGAGGCGCCAACTTCGAGATCTACACCAAGGGGGAGGACAAGGGACTCATCGTCTTTCGCGGCGGCAAGAACGACGGTCGCAAGATCCTGAACGTGGGCGAGAAGATGTGGCTGATGGTGCCGGGCGCTTCGCGCGCTCTGCCGATCACCCCGAACCAGAGGCTGCTCGGCGGCGCTTCCATCGGCGACGTCGCGCGCGTCGAGTTCGCCAAGGACTACACGGGCGTGGCCCGGCCGGGCACGGAGACGATCGGCGGCAAGCCCTGCCGCGTCGTGGATCTGACGGCGAAGTCGGACAAGGCGCCCTACAGCCACGTCGTGCTGTGGTTCGACGCGGCGGCGCGGCTGCCGTGCCGACTGCTGTTCTCGCTGCCGTCGGGCAAGCCGGCCAAGGACGTCATGTTCGTGAAGTTCCGGCGTTCCGGCGGGCAGGCGTTCGTCGCCGAGATGGAGGTGCGCGACCTCCTCTCGAACAAGCCGAACACGGTGACGCGGCTCGAGTACTTCGACTACAAGTCCGCGAAGATCGACGACAAGTTCTTTACGCCGGAAGGAGCGCTCGCGTTCTAACCGTTCGGTGGGACAAGCCGCTCGCAACGCGACAAAGCCTCTCGAAGTCACCGAGCGAAGCGACTCGGGTTGCGGGAGCGCGAGCAAGCGAAGGGGACGTTACGGAGGCGCGTTCCGCAGGAACCACCGGTCGAGCAGCCGCAGCAGGCGCAGCGGACGGAACTTCACGAGACCGTCCGCGTGCAGGGACCCCGGCAGATTCAGGTGAACGTCGTCCACGGGCGGGGCGGCGGCGCGGGCGAGGCGCCGTCCGTGCGACGGGTCCACGAGCCAGTCGCCTTCGGCCGTCACGATGAGCTTCGGCATCGCGAGGTTCGCAATCGCGTCCTGGCCGCGAGGTGTGGCGGAGAGGCGCGTGTGCCGCGAGACGCGCGGCGGATGCAGCGCGTGGCGCAGGCGCACCTGACGGACGGCGCCGGCCCTCCACGGTTTCGGGCGGATGGCCCGCAGGTCGGCGGGCGACGACACCATCACGAGCGCGCGGCAGGGGAGCTCCGGCCACCGGGAAAGCGCTTCGGCCGCGATCGTGCCGCCGAGCGACAGGCCGAGGAGCGCGAACGCGGAATAGGGCCGGCCGCTTCCGACGAGCTCGTCGAGGACCGCCTTCAGGTCGTTCGGCTCGAAGGTCCCGAAGGTGTACGCGCCCCGGCTGTCGCCGTGGCCGCGGAAGTCGAGCGCGGCGACGTCGTAGCCGCGGCGCACGAAGAAGGACGCGAGGAAGAGGTTCTCGCGCGCCAGGCGCACCCGCCAGAAGCCCGGCGCGAGGACGATGAGCTGCTTCGACGGGCGGCGCCAGAGCGTGTACGCGATCTCGACGCCGTCGGCGGCCCGCGTTTCCCGGTGCGAGGCCTCGGGCTCCCGGCGCGAGGCCGCAGTGTCGGGAGTCATGCGGGATCCCGAGTCAGGAGACACGCGACGGCCGTGCCCGCCGGCAGAGCTTCGGAACCGGCCGGCTGGAGGATGAGCGCGTTGGCGCGCGCGTGCGCCCCGAGGTCGTGGCTGCCGGCGGACCGGATCGCGGCGACGCGGCTCTCCCCGCCGGCCGTCTCCCAGACGGCGTCGCGATAGGTCTCGCGCGGACCGGCCGCGGAGATCGGGGCCGACAGAATCGCGGAGACGCGCGGCGCGCCGGGGCTCGATTCTCCCTCGAGCCTCCCGCCGGCCTCGCGCGCGAAGAGATGGAAGCACACCGCCGAGGAGACGGGGTTGCCGGGCAGCCCGATCCAGATCGTGCCCCCGCGTCGCGCGACCGCGACGGGTTTTCCCGGGCGCATCGACACGCCGTGGAAAATCATCTCGAAGCCGGCGTTCACGGCCGCGGCCGGGAGGAGGTCGAGGTCGCCGGCCGAGACGCCGCCGGAGGTGATGAGGACGTCCTCGGCGGCGCCCGCCTCGGCGAAGAGGCGCGCGACGCCTTCCGCATCATCGGCGACGCGCGGCCGCGCGGCCGCGGGCCAGCCCCGCGCGCGGCACAGCGCGGCGAGCATCGGCCCGTTCGAGTCGCGCAATTGGCCGGGTCCCGGCTTCGCGGTCGTCGGCACGAGCTCGTTGCCCGTGGCCGCGATCGCGATGCGCGGCCGCCGGAAAACCGCCACGGGATCGGCGCCCGCCATCGCCGCGAGCGCGACGTCGGCCGCCGCGAGCCGCCGTCCCGGCGAGAGAAGCGGGGTGCCCGCCGCGATGCTCTCGCCCCGGCGGCGCACGTGCGTCCCGGGAGACGGCGCGGCGTCGAGCCGGACGCGCCCCGGTTCCCTCCGCGCCTGCTCGACGGGCACGACGGCTTCCGCGTTGTCGGGAAGCGGAGCGCCCGTCATCACGCGCACGGCTTCGCCGACGGCGATCGGCGTCGGCGGCGCGTCGCCGGCCGCGACGAGGCCATCGCGCTCCGCGAGCACGGCCCCGGGCGCGCGCACGTCCGCGATCCGGACGGCATAGCCGTCCATCGCCGAGGTCTCGAAGGGCGGCCAGTCGAGGTCCGCCCGGATCGCGCGCGCGAGAACGCGCCCGGCGGCCTCGGCGAGCGGAACCTCCTCCGTGCCGAGCGGCGCCAGCCGGGCGATCGCGGCGAGCGCTTCGGCGACCGTGATCATCGGCCGATTCTACGGGGACTGCGGCGGGATTCCGCTACCGCCCGCCGGCGCGGCGCGCTACCATGAGGTCAAGCTCCCGATGGAAAAACACTTCGAGTACCGCGGCGATCTCGCCGTGACGCCGCTCGCCGAGATTCTGGCCACGATTCATCGCTACCGGGTTCCCGGAGTGGTCCGCGTCTCGCGCGAGGCGCGGCAGAGGCTGATCTACATCGACGACGGGCTCGTCGTCTTCTCGGCGACCAACGAGCGGGACGTGAGCCTCGGCGCCTATCTGATCCGCCGGAAGCTGCTCACCCTCGAGGTGGCGCGCGAAGCGACCCGGCAGGTCCGGGCAGGACTTCGACTGGGACAAGTTCTGCTTTCGATGGGAGTCCTGGACGAGGATCGGCTGCGCGAGGCGGTCTCCGGCCAGATCCGCGAGATCCTCTGGGGCGCATTCGACTGGGAGTCGGGCGCGGTCGTCTTCGACATCGGCGAGCGGCGCTCCGACGAGGTCATCCGCATCGACGTCTCGATCCCGGAGGTCATCGTCGAGGGCATTCGCCGCGCGGCGGACCCGCGCCGTCTCGTGCAGCGCCTCGGGCGGGCCACGACGGTGCTCGAGCGCGAAAGCGAACGGACGCGGGGAGAGCTGCTTTCGCTCTTCTCGAAAGAAGAGCGGGCGTATTACGACCGCGTGGACGGGAAGACGGCGCTCCAGCCGCTCTGCGGCCGGGGGCCCGGAGCGGCAGCCGACAACGCGCGGCTGCTCTACGCGTTCTTCTGTCTCGGACTCGTGCGGAAAAGCGCGGCCGTTCCGCCCGGCGCGAAGAGGATCCGCTACAGGACGGGAGGGGGGAGCCTTGGCAGCTGACAGCTGACAGCTGACAGCTGACAGCTGGGAGCTGATAACTTCTTTCCATGCCGATCTACGAGTACGTCTGCGACAAGTGCCGCAGGAAGACCGAGGTCATCCAGCGCATCGGCGAGAAACCTTTGAAGGTCTGCCCCCACTGCGGCGGGCGACTGAAGAAGGCGATCTCGGCGCCCGCGATCCAGTTCAAGGGCAGCGGCTTCTACATCACCGATTACGCGCGCTCGAACCGCGAGAGCGGCGGCGAGAAGGCGGAGAGCAAGGGGGAGTCGAAGAGCGAGACGAAGACCGAGTCCGCCGGCAAATCCGAGAAGGTCGAGAAGAAGGAAAAGAAAGAGAAGAAGGCGGCGAAAGAGTAGGGGCGGCCCTTGCGGCCGCCCGGCGTCAAAGATCCAGCCCCTTCAAGTATTCCCGGAACGGCCCGCCCAGATCGTCGCGCTTCAGCGCGAACTCGACCGTCGCCTTCAGGAACCCCAGCTTGTCGCCCGCGTCGTACCGCTTGCCCTCGAAGAGGTAGCCGTCGATCGGGCGCCGCGAGCGGAGCGTCTTCAGAGCCGACGTGAGCTGGATCTCGCCGCCCACGTCGGAGCGCGTTTCCTCGAGGATCTGGAAGATCTCCGGCGGCAGCAGGTAGCGGCCGATGATCGCGAGGTTCGACGGCGCCTTCTCGGGCGTCGGCTTCTCGACCATGTCCTCGATCGCGACGACGCGGTCTTCGATCTTCTTCCCGGCCACGATGCCGTACTGCCGCGTCTCGGACCGCGGGACCTCCTGGAGCGCGATCACCGGATTGCCGCGCCGCTCGTAGAGCCGCAGCATCTGCCCGACGCACGGCTCGGCGGCGTCCACGATGTCGTCGCCGAGCATGACCGCGAACGGCTCGTTCCCGACGAGGTCCTTCGCCTGCAGCACCGCGTGGCCGAGGCCGAGCGCACTCTTCTGCCGCACGTACGAGACGGGGATCAGATCCGAGATCGCGCGGACCTCTTCGAGGAGATCCGCCTTGCCGCGCTCCTCGAGCATCCGCTCGAGCTCGAAGGATGTGTCGAAGTGGTCCTCGATCGCGTTCTTTCCGCGGCCCGTCACGATGACGATGCGCTCGAGGCCGGCCTGCCGCGCCTCCTCGACGACGTACTGGACGAGCGGACGGTCCACGAGCGGGAGCATCTCTTTGGGCTGCGCCTTGGTGGCGGGGAGGAACCGCGTTCCCAGGCCGGCGGCCGGGAACACCGCGACGCGGATCTTCTGCATCGCCAGATAGTAGCCGAAGGGGCGCGGCGGTCCCGCGGACGCTACAATGGAGCGTCCATGTTCATCGGCCGGACGAATCGGGCGCGCTCGCCGCGCCGGCGCGCGCTGCTCTGCGCCGGGCTGCTCGCCGCGTGTCTTCCGGGCATCGCGACGGCCGCGCGCTGGCTGCGCCTGCCGCTCTGGGGAGCGGAAGTGCGCGCCTTCGCCGTGGACCCGTTCGAGGCCGGCCGGATCTTCCTCGGCACTTCGCGCGGGAACTTCTACGGCTCGACCGACGGCGGCGCGACGTGGAGGCCGCTCGCCGCCGGTCCGGCCTTCCCCGGCTACGTCGCCACGGCGCTCGTGCCAGATCCCGCGGTCCCGGGCCGGCTCTGGGCGGCGCTCGCCGGGCCCTACGAGGGCGGCCTCGTCGCGGTGAGCACGGACCGCGGCGCGAACTGGACGACGCTCGCGCGCTGGGAGCACTCCGTCGCGACGCGCGCGCTCGCGGTCTCGGGCGGCCCGCATCCGGCTCTCGCCATCGGCGGCGACGACGGCGTGCGCCTCTCGCGCGACGGCGGCCGCACGTGGGTTCCGACCGGCGGCGACACCGACGGCCTCCGACAGGTCGAATCGCTCGCCTTCGATCCGGCCGACCCGCAGACGCTCTATGCCGGCACCTGGCGGCAGGCCTTTCGCACGAAGGACGGCGGCGCGACGTGGGCGCGCATCGCGGACGGCATGGTGCTCGACGCGACCGTGTACTCCTGGGACTTCGACGCGAGGCAGCCGCGGGACGTGTGGGTCTCGACGTGCGGATGGGTCTATCACTCGGACGACGGCGGCGACCGCTGGACGCGCTTCACCCAGGGGTTCACGAACCGGCGCTCCCACGCGGTGCGGCGCGACCCGACGCGGCCGGGCGTGATCTACGCCGCGACGGTCGGCGGGCTGCACCGATCGATGGACGGCGGCAAGTCCTGGCAGCGCGTCTCCCGCGAGACGCTCGTCGTCACCGCGCTCGCCGTCGATCCGCGCAGCGGCCGGCTCTACGTCGGCACGGAAGGGGAGGGCGTCTTCACCTCCGACGACGCCGGGACGACGCTCGCCCCCGCTTCGAGCGGCCTCGCCGAAGGCCGTGTGGCGGACCTCGTCGCGGACCCGAACGATCCGTCCCGTGTTTTTTTCTTCCGCGCTTACGGCGGCGAGGAGAGCGGCGTCTGGGCCGCCGAAGGGACGTCCGTGCGCCGCGTCTCGGTCGATCCGCTCCCGCCGTCGGGATCGCTGACGGCGCTGCGCGATCCGGCGGGAAAGACCGTGCTGCTCCTCGCGTCGTCGGCCGGCGTGAAGGTCTCGAAGGACGGCGGCGTGCGCTGGGCGCCCGTCGCTGCACCGCCTCCGGGAGCGCCCGTCGCGGTCTTCGGCGCCCCGTACCGGCAGCCGCTGCTCGTGACGTCGGACGGCGTCTATCGCACGGCCGACGGCGGGGCGACCTTCGAGGCGCTCAAGGGATCCCCGGCGGGCGCCGTCGGGGCCGAGCTCCTCGCGGACGCCGGGCGCGCGCCGGTGCTCGAGGTCAAGACCTCCGACACGGACTATCGCTGGGACGGCCGCTGGTGGACGCAGCGCAAGCGCGCCGTGCTCTCGGGCGGTCTCTTCGCGCGGGAGGCCAACGCGTCGACGCCGGGCGCGTGGAGCTCGCTCCAGGACGTGGACGGACAGCTCGTGTGGGAAGAGGGGAGCCGCCGCCTCGCATTCACGAGCCCGCGCGCGGGGCTGGCGCTCGCGACGGCCGCGTCCGCGGCCGGCGGACGGGTCTACGTCGGGACGGCCGGCGACGGGCTGTATCTCTTCGAGCCGTAGGAGCTGACAGCTCACAGCTCGCAGCTAACAGCTGACAGCTGACAGCCAGTATGAAACAAGGAGCCCTCTGGCTGAGAGCTGTGAGCCATTAGCTGTCAGCTCTCGGTCATCTTCCCGGCACGTCCACCTGCCGCACGGTCGCGCCCACGACGATCCCTTCCTTCGCCGCCAGCCCGCCGGCGATCTCGAGGACCGTCGGCGCCGGCGTCTGCGGGCCGTAGCTCGGGCACGGATCGGACTTGCAGGGCGGCGTGTTCGAGGAGACGAAGATCACCTTGCCCTGCGGGTCGAGCCAGACGATGTCGAGCGGGATCATCGTGTTCTTCATCCAGAAGCGGTGCGCGCCGCCGTCGGTGAAGAGAAAGATCATGCCGGCGTGCGGCGGCAGGCTCTCGCGGTACATCAGGCCCTGGGCCTGCTCCTCGGGCGTCCGCGCGAGCTCGACGGCATAGACGGCGCCGGACGGCAGCACGACGCGGGGCCCGGACGCGGACGCCGGCGCGGGAGCGGCCTCCGCGTTCGGCGAAGGCTTCGGTGCGGCGCCGCACGCCGCGAGAAAGACGAGAGTTCCGAGAAGGACTCCCGCACCCGCCCTCAACGGCTCTCCGCCTCCGCGCCCGCCTGCTGCGCCTCCGGCTCCTCGTAGAGATCCTCTCTCTTCACGAGGTTGTACTTCTTGGCGTAGTAGCGGAAGGAGCGGAACGACATGCGCAGGAGCTCCGCGGCCTTCGTCTGCACGCCGTCGCAGCGGTCGAGCGCCTCGCGCATGAGCCGCTTGCCGACGGCCTCGAGGAAGGCCTCGAGGTTGATGCCCTCCGCGGGCAGGCTCTCGAAGTCCGGCACCTTCGTCCGGACGCCGAGGGCGATCGCCTCGGGCAGGCTCGAGACGTTGATGACGGGACCGGGCTCGAGCGCCACCGTGCGCTCGAGGGTGTTCTCGAGCTCGCGGACGTTGCCCGGCCACGGATAGCCCTCGATCAGGCGCATGGCCTCGGCCGAGATCTTTTTCTCGGGGATGCGCTGTTCCTTGCAGACTTTGGCGATGAAGTGCTGCGTGAGCGGCGCGATGTCCTCCGGGCGCGCCCGCAGGGGCGGCAGCGCGATCGGGATGACGTTGATGCGGTAGAAGAGGTCCTCGCGGAATTTGCCCTGGGACACGAGCTCCGCGAGGTCCTTGTTCGTCGCGGCGATGATTCGGACGTCCACGGACGTCTCGTCGTTGCCGCCGACCTTGCGGATGAGCTTCTCCTGAATCGCGCGGAGGAGCTTCACCTGCATGGTGGGCGAGGTCTCGGAGATCTCGTCGAGGAAGAGCGTGCCGCCGTCCGCCTCGGCGAAAAGGCCGCGCTTCTCCTTCACCGCGCCGGTGAAGGCGCCGCGCTCGTGGCCGAAGAGCTCGGACTCGAGCAGCGTCTCCGGGAGCGCGCCGCAGTTGATCGAAACGAACTTGCGCTCCTTGCGGATCGACGTGAAATGGATCGCGCGCGCGATGAGCTCCTTGCCCGTGCCGCTCTCGCCGGTGATGAGGACCGTCGAGGAGACCTTCCCGATCCGCTCGATCGTCCGGAAGATCTCCTGCATCCGGGAGCCCTTGCCGATGATGTTGGCGAAGGTGTAGCGGGCCGCGAGCTCCTGCTTGAGGTAGACGTTCTCCTGCTCGAGCGTCTTCTCGCCGATCGCGCGGCGGACCTTGAGCACGAGCTCGTCGTTGTCGAACGGCTTGTTGACGTAGTCGATGGCGCCGGCCTTCATCGCCTCGACGGCGTCGGCGGTCGAGCCATGGCCGGTGATCATGATGACGGGGATGCGCGCGTTCTCTTCCTTGACGCGCCGCAGCAGGTCGAGGCCGTTTCCGTCCGGCATCCGGATGTCGCAGATGATCGCGTCGGGAGACGACTTCAGGGAGTCGGCGAGCCCTTCGGTGTAGTTGGACGCCAGGCGGACCTCGAAGCCCTCCTTGTTGAAAAGGATTCCGAGCGTCTCCCGGAGAAGCGCCTCGTCGTCCACGATCAGGAGCCGCGCTTTGCTCATGCCGCCCCCGCCGCGACGTGCTCGCGCGCCGCGCCGTCGGACCGGCGCTTCGCGGAGCGGGGGAGAAGGACGGTCACCGTGGTCCCCTCGCCCGGGCGCGATTCCGCGTCGATCGCGCCGCCGTGGTCTTCGACGATCTTTCGGACAATGGCCATGCCCAGCCCCGTTCCTCCGTCGAATGCCGTCGAGAAAGGTGTGAAGAGGCGCGACAGCTCCTCTTCGCTCATCCCGCGCCCGGTGTCGGTGAAACGGATGCTATACCAGGCATCCTCTTCCCGGCCGACGATCCGGAGCGTTCCGCCCGCGGACATCGCGTGGACGGCATTCTTGGCGATGTTGTACACGATCTGCCGAAGCTGATCGCGGTCGCCGTCGAGCATCGAATGCTCGGGCGTGACGTCGGCCTCGATGCGGTGCGCGTCGGAGACCTCGTCGGAGAGGCGGAAGAGATCCATCACCTCGACGATCGTCCGCGCCACGTCGAACTCGGCGACGCGGCGCTCCTGCGGCCGAACGAAGCGCAGGAACTCCTCGAGGATCTTCGAGAGACGGTTCGACTCCGAGACGATGATCTCCATGAGGCGCCGCTCCGCGGAGCCGACCGGGATCTCCTTCGAGAGCACTTGCACCGAGCCGGAGATCGAAGCGAGCGGGTTCCGGATCTCGTGCGCGATGCCGGCCGCGAGCTCGCCGACCGCCGCGAGCTGCGCGTGGAAGCGGGCCTGGCGCTCGAGCTTCTTCAGGTCCGTCAGGTCCTGGTAGAGGAGCAATGCGCCTTCCTCGCCTTCGGTGTCCTTGAGCAGGCGGAAGGAGAACCCGAGCACGCGCCGCTCGTTGCCGCGCTCGATCTCGATCTCGTCGCGGTAGGTCTCGGGCCCGCGCGCGCGCTCCCGGATCCGGTCCCAGTCCTCCGTGAAGCGGAAACCGACGTCCGCGAGAAGGCGCCCGGGGGCCCGCGAGGGGTCGATTCCGAGCAGCTGCCCGCCCGCGCGGTTGAGGAACGTGACGCGCTGCTGGGCGTCGGCCGTCATGAGCCCGGAGGACATCGTCGCGATGACGTTGCCGTGGAGATGCTGGAGGCGTTGGAGAGCCTTCTGCCGGAGCTGGAGCTCGTCGCGCGCCGACCGCAGCTTCTCGGAGAGGTACGAGACCATGAAAGCGATGCCGTAGAAGCCCGCGACCGTGATCGCGAGGTTGTAGCGGATGCGCGTGCCGCCCCAGTCGGAGACCGGCGCGAGCGGCGGCGGCGGGAGGATGCCGTAGGCGAGCAGCTGCACGACCGATCCGTACAGCACGGCGGCGACCGAGGCGATGAAGACCGCGCCCGTCCGGTAGAGGAGAAACGCGGAGACGCCGATGACGACGAGATAGAGGAAGTTGAAGACCGAATCGGGGCCGCCGGAGGCGTACACGAGCGTGGTGACGATCGCGAGGTCGCCGAGGAGCTGGATGCCCGCCTCGAGCCGCGCCGGCAGGTGCCGGCCGAGCGTCCAGTGGAAAAGGGCGAGCAGCACCGCCGCGCCGTTGAGCAGATAGAGGAAGGAGAGCTCGTCGCGGGCCGGCCCGTGGTCCACCTGTCGGTCGAATTGGACCCCCGGCCCGGCCTGGACGAGGATCGCGGACAGGAGAATCAGCAGCAGGACGACGATTCGCGCCGCCGTCAGCCAGCCGACCGACCGCTTCAGAGAGTTTTCCACCTTTTGGGGACCGCTCTGCCCCGAGTTCCCGCTTCCGTCCGACCCCGACTCAGCTAGCCGATCTTGTTGATCAGCGTGAACATCGGCAGGTACATCGCGATGACGATGCCGCCGATGACGACGCCGAGGATGAAGATCATGAGCGGCTCGAGCAGCTTGACGAGCCCCGCCACCGCCACGTCCACCTCATCCTCGTAGAACTCGGCGATCTTGTTGAGCATTGCATCCAGGGCGCCCGTCTGCTCGCCGACGCCGATCATCTGGACGACCATGTTCGGGAAGACGCCCGATTCCCGGAGCGGCTCGACGATCGTCTTACCGCCCTCGACGCTCTTCCGGACCTCCATGATCGCGTCCTCGATGATCGCGTTGCCCGAGGTTCGCGCCGTGATGTCGAGCGCCTCGAGGATCGGAACGCCCGACGAGGTCAGCGTCGCGAGCGTGCGGCAGAAGCGCGCGACCGCGATCTTGCGCAGGATCATGCCGATGATCGGAGCCTTGAGCATCGCGCCGTCCACGACGCGGCGGCCCTTGTACGTCGCGTAGTAACGGCGGAACCCGAACACGGCGGCGCCGATGAGCGCCACGAACGCCCACCAGTAGCGGGCGAGGAAGTTCGAGCAGAAGATGACGACGCGCGTCGGCAGGGGCAGCTCCGCCCCGAGGCTCGTGAACAGAGCGGCGAACGTCGGGATGACCTTCAGCAGGATGACCGCGACGACGATCGCCGCGATGATGATGACGGCCGTCGGATAGATGAGCGCCGCGCGGACCTGGTTGCGCAGCTTGACGGCCTTCTCGATGTAGGTCGACAGCCGCTGCAGGATCACGTCGAGAATACCGCCGGCCTCGCCGGCGGCGATCATGTTCGTGTAGAGGTTGTCGAACGCTTTGGGGTGCCGTTTCATCGCGTCGGCGAGCGTCGAGCCCGCCTCGACGTCCTGGCGAACCTGCAGGAGGATCTTCTGGAAGTTCTTGTGCTCCTGCTGGTTCGCGAGGATCTCGAGGCACTGCACGAGCGGGAGGCCGGCGTCGATCATGACCGAGAACTGCCGCGTGAAGACGGCGAGCACCTTGGCCGGGACCCGGCGTCCCATCTTGCTGAGCGAGATCTCCTTGCCGCGCTCGCGGATGCCCGTGACGACGATGTTCTGGCGACGCAGCGTCGCGAGCGCGAGATCCTTCGTGTCGGCGGCGAGGACGCCCTCCTGGACCATCCCGGCGCGGTTGCGCCCCTTCCAGGCGTAGTTGGGCATGGCGCTTGTCCCCCGTTACGAGCCGGCCGATCCGGCCCCGGACTTCCGGGCGGCGGCGGCGGCGGCGGCCGGAGTCAGCGGCCCGGTCGGCACGTTGATTCCGGCGCCCCGGTTGATGATGTCCTGCAGCTCGTCCGGGTTGGACGAGCGCGAGAGCGCGTTCTCGAGCGTGATCATCTTCTTGTGGTAGAGCGTGGCGAGCGACTGGTTGAAGGTCTGCATCCCGAACTTGGCCTGGCCCGTCTGCATCATCGAGTAGATCTGGTGGACCTTGTCCTCGCGGATGAGGTTCCGGATGGCCGCGTTGGGCACCATGATCTCCATCGCCATCGCGCGGCCCTTGCCGCTCGAACGCTCGATGAGCGTCTGACACATGATCCCCTCGAGCACGAACGAGAGCTGCGTCCGGATCTGCGTCTGCTGGTGCGCGGGGAAGACGTCGATGATGCGGTTGATCGAGGAGACGGCCGAGTTCGTGTGGAGCGTGGCGAGCGTCAGGTGGCCGGTCTCCGCGATGCGAAGCGCCGACTCGATCGTCTCGAGGTCGCGCATCTCGCCGACGAGCACGACGTCCGGGTCTTCGCGGAGGACCGACTTCAGCGCGTTTGGAAAGGAGTGCGTGTCGGCGTGCAGCTCGCGCTGGTTGACGAGGCACTTCTTGTGCGTGTGCAGGAACTCGATCGGGTCTTCGATCGTGATGATGTGGAGCTGCTTCTCGCGATTGATCTTGTCGAGCATCGCCGCGAGCGTCGTCGTCTTGCCCGAGCCCGTCGGGCCGGTGACCAGAATCAGCCCTCTCGGCTTGTCGCACAGGCCCTCGACGACGGGCGGCAGCCCGAGCTCCCGGAATCCCAGGATCTCGTAGGGAATCTGCCGGTAGACGCCGCCGACCGCGCCGCGCTGCATGAAATTGTTGCCGCGGAAGCGGGCGAGTCCTTTGACGCCGAACGACAGGTCGAGCTCGAGATTTTCCTCGAAGCGGTGCTTCTGTGTGTCGGTCAGCACCGAGTAGGCGAGCTGCTTGGTCTCGGCGACGGTGAGCGGCGGGTAGGGAAGGGGGATCAGGCGCCCGTCGAGCCGCACCATGGGCGGCGACTGCGTCGTCAAATGGAGGTCGGACGCCCCCATTTCGACCATCTGCTTCAACAGTTGATGGAGCGTGGTATCGCTGGCCATCTCTCCCCCAGGACTATGACAATTTGTGTCCCGCTAGTGTAGGCCCACGAAGAGGAAAAAGGAAGGCGAATTGTTCAGAAACGAAGCAGCTTTCCGCCGCGGAAATCGCGGTGGCGGAGCGGAATCCCTGTCCTAGAGGACAGTCTCCCGCAGGACTTCCTCGAGCGTCGTGACGCCTTCGCGGATCTTCTGGAGGCCGGCCATCCGCAGCGACACCATGCCTTCCTCGATCGCCTTGCGCTTCAACTCGATCGAGGAGGCGCCCGAGAGGATCATGTCGCGGATCTCGTCGGAAAACTGAAGGGCCTCGAAGAGGCCGATGCGGCCTTTGTAGCCCCCGTTGTTGCACTTCTCGCAGCCGCGGCCGCGCTTGATCTTGAGCGTCTTGACCTCGTCCGGCGCGAAGCCGACCTGGATGAGCATCTGGGGCGGCGTCTCGACCTCCTCGACGCAGCCGGAGCAGATGCGGCGAACGAGGCGCTGCGCGCAGATCGCGTTGATCGACGTCGCGACGAGGAAGGGCTCGATGCCCATGTTCATCAGGCGGTTGATCGTGGACGGCGCGTCGTTGGTGTGGAGCGTCGAGAGCACGAGGTGCCCCGTCAGCGCCGCCTTGACGGCGATCTCGGCGGTCTCGAAGTCGCGGATCTCGCCGACGAGGATGATGTCGGGATCCTGGCGCAGGAAGGAGCGCAGCGCCGAGGCGAAGGTCAGGCCGATCTGCTCCTTCATCTGCACCTGGTTGATGCCGGCCAGGTTGAACTCGATCGGGTCCTCGGCGGTCATGATGTTGACCGTCGGGTCGTTCAGCGACGCGATCGCGGAGTAGAGCGTGTTCGTCTTGCCCGAGCCCGTCGGACCCGTCACGAGCACGATCCCGTAGGGCCGGTCGATCGCGTCCTTGAAGCGCCGCAGCGGCTCCTGGTCGAAGCCGAGCTGCGTCATGTCGAGCTGCAGCTTCGACTTGTCGAGAAGGCGCATGACGACCTTCTCGCCGAAGTGCGTCG
>DATBFU010000055.1:0-23367 GCA_036558325.1 Thermoanaerobaculia bacterium
CCGAGGAGGTAGTGTCCCATCCACGTGTCGGAGAGCTTCTTGGCCGCCTCGAGGATTCGCACCGCGTCGCGCGGCTTGCCTTGTTTCAGGCTCGCCTCCGCCTTGATGAGCTCGGCGTACGCCTGCGGATCCTGCTCGAGCCGCTGGGAGAGCGCGCGCGCAATCTCGAGCCCCCGCGCCTCCCTGCCGGACTCGAGATACACGCGGGCGGCGGGGTACTGCACGTTCTCGCCTTTCGCGAGCGAGACCGCTCGGTCCGCGGCGGCGAGCGCCGGCCCCGGCTGTCCCATCGCGAGGCGCGCCTCGGCGAGCGCGACGAGCTTGACGGCCGCGGAGCCCGGGTCGGACGCCGCGACGTCCGCCTCGATCCCCTTCTCGAGGATCGGCGCCGCGTCGCCCGCCCTGCCCTGGTAGAGCGCGAGGTCCGCGAGGCCGATCGCCGCGTCGGACGCGCCGCGCGCGTCGATCGCCGACGCCTTCTTCCACGTCTCGGTCGCGAGGTCCGGGTGCCCCTGCGCGAGCTGCGAGAGGGCGAGCCCGACATGCGCCAGGACGAACCGCGGGTTCATCTGGAGGACCTCGTTCTGCTCGCGGATCGCCGTCTCGAAGTCTCCCGCGTACATCGCGTAGAGACCGACGTTGTTGCGCTGCGGGACGTTCTTCGGGTAGATCTCGATCGCGCGCCGGCCCTCGGCGAGCGCCTTGGCCATGTCGCGCTTGTAGAAATAGGCCAGGGCCAGGTTCGAGATGCCGGCCGTGTCGGCCGGGTAGCGCTGGACGAGCTGCCCGTACTCCTCGATCGCCTTGTCGGGATCGCGGCGGACGATGAGGTAGTAGCCGCCGCGCGTCCGGAACTTCTCGCGGTCGCTCATGCGGTCGATCTTGGCCATCGCGAGCTGGTAGTACTTCTCCGCCTCGTCCTTGCGTCCCTGATTCGAGTAGAGGACGGCGATTCCGGCGTAGGCGCGCCCGAGGTCGGGGTCGCGTTCGATCGCCTTCAGGTAGTGGGGGATCGCCTCGTCGTACTTGCCCCCGTACTGGAGGTCCTGGGCGAGCGCGTACTCGTGCGCCGACTCGAGCGAGCCCGCCGTATAGGTCTCCGCCGCGGCAAGCTGCAGGGCCTTCGGCGTCGTGTCGCCGAGCGCCGAACGCAGGCCCGCCGCCACCTTCGCCACCGAAGCGAGCACGGCGTCCTTGCTCTGCGCCGTCGCCTCCTCCGATTGGATCGTCTTTCCGGTCGTCGGATCGAGCGCGTGCGCCTCGATCCGATAGCCGGAGCCGCTCGTCTCGATCGAGCCCGCCGTGACGACCTGGATTCCCTCGCGCACGGCCACGAGGCGCCCGAGCGGTTCGGTCAGGCTGGTCGCGCCGGGCTGGAGCTGCGCGGCGACCTTGCGCGCCTGGCCGCGGTTGTAGGTCGTGAGGAAGGAGGCGCCTTCGAGCGCCAGGCCGAGCGACGGCTCGAGCGTTCCGTCGAAGACGGGGTCGCCGGTCTTGTTCACGAAATCCGTGATCAGGACCGACTCGGGCTTTCGCGCCGCGCTCGCCGCGGCCGAGGGCCGGAGCCGCCCGCGAAGCCACCAGCCGGCGAGGCCCAGAACGACCACGATCGCGAGCCCGGCGGCCGCCGGCCGGAGCCAGCGCCGCTTCTGGAGCTCGAACCGCATCGTCGTGCGGACCTTCCCCGACTCGAGATCGGCCAGGATCTCGCGCACCGTCTGGTACCGCGCGTCGGGGTCCACCGCGAGGCAGCGATCGAGCAGCTTCTCGACGTACGAAGGGATCTCCGGGTTGAGCTCGCGCGGCGGGCGGGGGGGCTTCTGCAGCCGCTGGATCATGACCTCGTAGACCGAGTTTCCGGCATAAGGCACGGATCCCGTGACCATCTCGTAGAGGATGATTCCGAGCGAGTAGATGTCCGAGCGCGGGCCCGCCGGCTCGCCCTTCACCTGCTCGGGAGACATGTAGTAGGGCGTGCCGACGACGGCGCCGGTCTGCGTCATGCCGGACTGCTCGAGCGTCTTGGCCAGTCCGAAGTCGGTCAGGTAGACGTGATCGCCCGAGCCGAGCATGACGTTCTGGGGCTTCAGGTCCCGGTGGACGACGCCCTGTTCGTGCGCCGCCTCGAGCCCCTCGCAGACCTGCTTGAAGATCTTGAGCACCCGTTCCATCGGCAGATGGCGCTCGCGCTTCAGAAGGGACGCGAGGTCCCCCCCGGCGATGAACTGCATCGTGAGGTACTGCACGCCGTCGGTCTCGCCGAGGTCGTACACGCGGAGCACGTTGCGGTGCGTGACCTTGCTCGAGAGCTGGATCTCGCGCTTGAAGCGCTCGAGGACCATCGCGTTCTCGGCGATGTCGTTTCGGATGAGCTTGAGCGCGACCTCGCGCGAGAGATCGATGTCGTCCACCTGATAGACCGTACCCATGCCGCCGCGCCCGAGCAGGTGCCGGACGCGGTACCGTCTCCCGATCTCGAAGCCCGGAGGAAGCGACAGCGAGGGCGAGGAGAGCGCCTGTCCCGGCCGGGCCTGCTCGAGGTCCTTGAGGCTCCTGGGCGCGGCCATCGTCGGCATCGCGTCCGGCGTCGATGCGACCGTCTTCTCGCCGGGATGAGACAGGTCGCCGGAGCACTGGAGACAGAGGGCGACGCCCTCCGGGTTGGGCGTGTGGCAGTCGGGACAGATCATGAATCGAGGCCGAACGGCCTGATTGTAGCGTGACCCTCCGGCGGGCTGCGCGCCACCGTTGGCCGGCCGGGAGCCACCGTTGGCCGACGCCGTCGGGACGACGCCGCCTCGGGACCGTAGTCTCTCGGCGAGGAAGGAGACGACGACATGACATCGACGGAAGAAGGCCGGAGAACCTCGCGACTCGTCGGGGGCGGACTTCTCGTGATCGTGGGGACGCTCCTCGTCCTGCAGAATCTGCACGTCCTCGACGCGGGACGCATCTTCGACTACTGGCCGCTCCTGCTCGTCTGGGTCGGGGTGACGCGCCTTCTCGCGCCGAATCGGGGCCGCCACATCGCTTCCGGCGCGATCCTCCTCACCCTCGGAATCGCGTTCCTTGCCGACCGGTTCGACTGGGTGGACTTCTCGATGCGGGACTTCTGGCCGATCCTGCTCGTCATCGCGGGCATCGCGATGATCGCCGAGGGAATCGTCGCCCGCGGAGCGCGCGCCGGATCCGCGCCGTCATCCGGGGGACCGTCATGACGACGAACCGATCGCCCCAGCTCGCCGGGCGCTTCGTGGCGGGCGGGATCCTCGTCCTGCTCGGCGTTCTCTTCCTGCTCGACAACTTCGACATGGTCGACGCCCGCGAGGTTCTCCGATTCTGGCCGGTGATCCTGATCGCGCTCGGCCTGACGAGGCTCCTCGCGCCGCGGCGTCCCGAGCAGCTCACCGGGGGCGCGGTCCTCCTGTTTCTGGGGATCTTCTTCCTCTTGAAGGCGCTCCACGTGCCCTGGTTCCGGCTGCGCTCGGTCTGGCCGCTGCTGCTCGTCGTGGTCGGCGGGATGATCATCTGGCAGGCGGTGCGGGGGAGGCCTTCGGCGGGCGCGCTCCCGTCGCCGCCCGGTCCATCGCCCGATCCGGCGGCGGGCTCGCCCATGCCGCCGGGATCCGACCTCGGCGGGCGGGCTTCGGAAGGCGCGCTGGCCGGTCTCGTCGCGACCCGCGGCCTGCGCGGCGACCCGCAGACGCGGGACTCGGTCCTGTCCGAGTTCGCCCTCATGGGCGGCGGGGAGCTCGTCGTCCACTCGCAGGACTTTCGCGGCGGGGAAGTCACCGCGATCATGGGGGGATTCGAGATCGACCTGCGCGGCGCCGCCATCGCCGGCGACTCGGCCACGATCGAGATCTTCACCCTCTTCGGAGGAATCGAGCTCAAGGTGCCGCAGGAGTGGTACGTGGTCCTGCAGGGAACGCCGATCCTCGGCATGTTCGCGAACACCGCCAAGCCGCTCCCGGCGTCCTCGGCGCCGCGGAAGACGCTGATTCTCAAGGGCGCCGCGATCATGGGCGGCGTCGAGGTCAAGAACTGAGCCGCGGGAAACGCGGACGCGAGGCGAGGTAGCGCGTGCATCCGATCCTGGCCCGGCGCGGCCGGCTCGTTCCGTATCTCGCGGCGACCGCGCCGCTCGCCGCCGTGCTGACGGCGCTGCTCGCGGGCGGCGGCCGGATGCCGGTCGGTGAAGCGGCCGCTCTGGCGGTCCCGATGACGATCCTGTCCGCTTTCCTGTCGCTCTCGGCGTTCTATCCCTGCCGCGCGACGCCGCTCGAGCAGGGGCGATGGCTTCGCCTGTTCGCCACGCACGCCACCGCGGCGATCCTCGTCTCGGCGGTTTGGGTCTTCCTCGGCGCGGGCCTCGCGCGGGCGATCGGCGAGATCTCGACCTTCTCGGACCTGCCCGACCTCTACGCCCTCCAGGTCCCGGCGCTCTTCGCGACCGGCTTCCTCCTGTACCTGCTCTCCGCCGGCCTGCACTACGTTCTCATCTCCTTCGAGTCCGCACGGGCGCGCGAGCGCAAGGAGGCCGAGCTCGAGATCCTCGCGCGCGAGGCCGAGCTGCACGCGCTGAAGGCGCGGATCCAGCCGCACTTTCTCTACAACAGCCTGAACGCGATCAGCGGGCTCATCGGCGCGGAGCCCGAGGCTGCGCGCCGCATGTGCGTCGAGCTCGCGGACTTCCTGCGTCAGAGTCTCGCCGCCGGCGAGCGCCCCGCGATCTCCGTCGGAGAGGAGGTCTCGCTCGTGAGACACTACCTGGACGTCGAGCGGATCCGCTTCGGGCGTCGCCTGACGGTCGAGGAGGACATCGAGGCGTCGGGGCAGAAGTGCCTCGTTCCGCCGCTCCTTCTCCAGCCGCTCGTCGAAAACGCGGTGGTGCACGGGATCGCGACGCTCGTCGAGGGAGGGACGGTGAGGCTCGAGGCCCGGCGCGCCGGGAACCGGCTGCGCATCGTCGTCGAGAACCCCTTCGATCCCGAGTCGCCCGCGCGGCCGCGGAGCGGGCTCGGCCTGAAGATCGTGCGCGACCGGCTGCACGCGCTCTACGGCGCGGACGCGATCTTCGCGGCCAAGCGGCTCGAGGGGCGGCACCTGGCCGTCATCTCCGTTCCCGCACGCGTCGAAGGAGCGCCGTGAGCGCGCCTCCCGAGGAGATCCGCGTCCTCGTCGTGGACGACGAAGAGCCGGCGCGGATGCTGCTCGGGGAGCTTCTCTCGCGGACGCCGGGAGTCCGTGTGGCCGGACTCTGCGCCAACGGGCTCGAGGCGGTGCGCGCGGCCGCGCAGGAGCGGCCGGACGCTGTCTTTCTCGACATCGAGATGCCGAAGCTCGACGGCTTCGAGGTGATGGAGCTCCTCGATCCGTCGATCGCCGTCGTCCTCGTGACGGCGTACGACCAGTATGCGGTCAAGGCCTTCGAGGTCGAGGCCGTGGACTATGTCCTCAAGCCGTTCCGGCCGGAGCGCCTCCTCGAGGCCCTCCAGCGCGCGCGGGTCCGCGCCCGGGAGCGGAAGCGCCCGGACCCCGCGAAGCTCTCGGCCGTACTCCGCCCCGCCGGGACCTGGTCCTCGCGAATCGCCGTCCGCGACGGCGCCGACGTGCACGTGATCCCGATCGGCAAGCTCGACTACGTCGAGGCGCGCGACGACGGCGTGCTCCTCAAGGCGGACGGCAAAACCTACCGCAAGGCACAGACCCTCGCGGCGCTCGCCGAGTATCTCGATCCGCGGCGCTTCCTTCGCGTGCACCGGTCTTATCTCGTCGCGCTCGACCGCATCCGGCGCGTGGCGCTCTATTCGAAGAACAGCCACGTCGCCGTCCTGGCCGACGGGACGCGCATCCCGGTCAGCCGCGAGGGGCACGCGAAGCTCAGGGAGCTTCTCGGAGAGGCCGGCGGACGGGACTGAGCCCGTTATCGTTCCGAGTTCTTTCTCCCCGCGTTCAGTCCGTCCCAGTTCAGGATCGCGTTGAAGACGAGAAACTCGCTGCCGCGCGTCTCGCCGCGCCAGAACGGGTTGTTCGAGAAAAGCACCACGTGCCCCTTCTCGAAGGGGACGTCCACGACCGCAGGATGCTGCGCGATCTCGCTCCCGCCCTCGAGGAGCCCCGAGATGAGCAGGTCTTTCGCGTCGGCGTAGCGCAGAGGCACGCGCGCCCGGTACTCCGGCGGAATGACGAAGGGATTGTTGCGCCGCTGCTCGTCGGTCAGAGGGAGCGCCTCCCAGGTCTCGGCCTTCGGCGGCTCGGGGGCTTCCACCGCCGCGCGGCCGACGACGAAGTCCGGATCGTCGGGCGTGCCGCGGCCCGTCGCGCGCTCCTTCTGGTCCGGGAAGCGGCGGTTTCCGCGGCGGCCCGCCACGTTGGAGAGATTGAAGATCGGCCCGTCGAAGGAGAAGATCGCCGGGCTTTCCGGATAGCCGTACGCGATCGGCGAGGCGCCGTCCACCATCTTCGCGCGCACGACGCTTCCGGTCAGCTTCAGCTTCTCGCTCTCGGCGATCGAGACGCCGGGCGCCAGGCCGTATTCGACCACGAGCTCCGACGTGTCCATGCAGGTCACGAGGAGCCCGCCCTCCGCGACGAAGCGCGTCAGGTTCGCGACTCCGGACAGGCCCAGCCCGGGGCGCATGTCGTCGGTCGCGTCGGGCGTGCCGAGGTTCGGCGTGAGATCCGTCGTCTTCCAGGGAATCGGGTTGCCCCACATCGGCATGCCCTGGACGGTTATGCGCGGGCCGACTCCGGTCGGCGGGAACACGATGACGTCGTAGCGGGAGCGGAGATCCGGGGTCTTCGCCACGACCTGGGTCGAGACGTACTCGAACGGGATCTTCCGCAGGTCGAACGCCTGACGCCACCAGCCCTCGTCCTGGGTCCAGATCCAGGTGTGCAGCAGTGCGATACGGGGCGTTCGGAGCGGGTGCGTCGCGACCTTCGGAGCCGCGGGCAACGCCGCGATGCGCAGCCCGAGCTCCGACGCGGCGCGTGAGAGCTCCTGGCGGTCCGCGTCGCGAATGAGGAACGACCCGCGCGCGAACTTCCGGCCGGCCGCGTCGAAGGACTCCTCGGCCGCCTCGAACGTCGCTTTCGGGAACCGGAAGCGCAGCGTCGCGAGCGCCGAGTCGGCGTTGTGGTTGACGGCGAAGACCGCGCCGTCTCCCTGGAGGCTTCCCGGCGATGGGACGGGCGCGGCCACGGGCTCCATCGCGGCCTGCAGGATCTTCGGGTCGATCGCCCGGCGGACATCCACCCCGAAGAGCTCGCCGAAGGTCCAGCCGGTGTCGTCGTAAGGCGTCTTCTGGGGATCGTTCGGGCTCCAGTACTGGTAGTCGAGCATGGCGTCCGCGATCCGGCTGAATGGCTGGTCCATCCGCACGATGTAGCTGCCGGCCGGGAACGTCCGCGTTTCGGGAGCGGGCTTCTCCGGCTTCTTGTCGGCCTTGTCGGTCTTGTCGGGATTGTCGGCTTTGTCGTTCTTGTCGCTCTTGTCCGCGTCCGCCTTGTCCTTTTCCTTGTCGCCGGACTTCTCGTCCTTCTTCGGCTTCGTCGGCGAAGAGACGATCGCGGAGAAGGCCGCGGTCGCGCGGTGGATCTCGCATCCCTGGAGCTGCAGGATGCGCAGCAGCTCGGCCTGCGCGCCCGTCCGCGGATCGTCGGCGGGGAAGACGTAAGCCGCCGGGCCCTCGCGCTTCGGTTTCTCGATCGCGCGCTTGCCCTTCAGGTAGAAGTTGCGCAGGAGCTCGGTCCGGTTCTCCGCCGCGTAGTGGAGCGAGACGAGGAGGCCGGTCTCTTCGTAGTTGTTGTTGTTGCGCTGGGACCACCTCGCCTTCGGCAAGGGCGGGTTCTGGCGATACCAGGTCCTCCCGTACTCGCCCGGCGAGAGTGTCCGCTCGACCGTGTCGGCGCCGGCGTTGCCGAAGGTCTCGTAGAGGCGCGAGACGCCGTTGTGCGTGGCGGCCATGAACATGAGGTAGCCGGGGGACCAGGTGTCGAAATTTCCGTGCGTGAAGACTCCCGGCATGCCGAACCGCGTCATCTCCTGAACGTTGTTCCACCCGAACATCTGCCATTCGTTGGTGACGATCGGATCGAGCCACGCGTTGTAGGGTCCATCGCCGACGGTGTTGTCGTAGAGGTAGGGGACCGACTCGTGCAGGTCGTGAAGCACCTGCGCTTTGGCGTCGAGGAAGGCCGCGAGGACGTTGCGCGTCAGGGCGAGCGTCATTCCCATGGCGTCGCGGTTGTTGTCGTGCGCGACGTAGTGCCCCCAGTAGACGAGCGGGGGCCAGTTTTCGCCGGGGTGGGCGAGGTGCCACGCGTAGACGTCCGCCATCCGGTCGCGTCCGTCCACCTCGACGATCGGCGTGATCATCGTCACGACGTGCTCGCGGATGAACTGAATGTACGGGCTCTCGTCCGCGGCGAGCCGGTAAGCGAGCTCCATGAGCGCCGTGGGCGCGCCGGTCTCGGGCGAGTGGATCGTCCCGGTGATGTAGTACACGGGCACGGACGGGGCGATCAACTTCTCCGCTTCGGCGTCGTCGAGCTTGATCGTCCGCGGATCGGCGAGCTTTCCGAGGCGGACGCGGTTCTCGTCAAGCTTCGCGAGAAGCGCTTCCGAAGCGACCGTCACGGCGATCATTTCGCGGCCTTCCTCGGTCTTGCCGATCGAACGCACGCGGACCCGCGGCGAGGCCGCCGCGAGATCGCGGAAGTAACGGTAGACCTCGGCGGAGTGGGGGAGCTTGCCCGGGGCGCCCGCCACGTCGCCCAGCACCGACTGCGGCGTCGGGACGCCGGGAGCGGCCGGAAGGTAGTCGACGAGCGGCGACAGGAAGAACGGCTCGGTCGTGTACTCGCGGATCTTCTTCGTGTACGCCTCGTCGATCGGCTGCGAGGGAGCTCGGCCGGGGCGGCTGTCGTCGGCGGGCGAGACGGCGCTGCCGAGAGAGGCCAGGAGGCACACGAGGCCGAGGCGAAGGGATCGTTTCATCGTTCTCCTCACGGATGTGGCCGTTCTTCCGAGCCCGAAGCCGCGCGATCTTAACCGCACGGAGGCGAATCGGCTACCATGCCGCCGCGTGCCGCCCACCCACGACGCCGCGTTCGCGCTCCTCCGCGATCCGCGCGTGCGGGAGGAGCCGGCCGAAACGACGGCGCGCCGGATCGACCGGCTCCTTCGCGCGGCGGCGCGGGACCCGGATCTCCTGCTGCGCCTGCACGACCGCCTCCTCTTTCTGCTCGCCTACCCGCCCTCGGAGCGCGTGCGGCGGAGGGCCGAGCGCGCGCTCGCCGCGATTCCCGGGGTCGTCGCCAAGCTGACGGGCCGCGGCGTCGACCTCTCTCCTTTCGACGAGCCCGAGGTGGCGGGCGTCGCCGGCACGACGATCGCGACCGACTTCTCCTTCGATCTCGCCCGGTGGCTCGCGGCGCGCCACCCCGGCCGCGTCGCGATCGAATGGGGCGTGCCGCGGGCGGACGAGCGGATGCGCGCGACGTGGCCGTCGTTCGTTCCCCTCCTCGAGGAAGAGGCGCTGGCGGACGCCAACGTCCCGTACGACGCCTGGCTCGAGGCGGCGGCCGGCCGACCGGAGCCCCGCGCGGCATGGCTGCTTGACCGGTACGACCGGCTCCCGTTCTCGCCGCCCGAGCGCGCGGAGCGGTGGGACGCGCTCGGCGTGTCGGTCGCCTGGAATCTCGCGAGCTCGCGCGCCTCCCGCACGTTCATGCGGCGTCCGGGCCCGCCCCGGTTCCTCCACCGCGAGCCGCTGCTCACGCGCCGCGACGTCTCGCTCGCCCGCGTGTTCGAGTCCCCGCGGCTCTCGATCCGGCGCCTCTCACGGAAAGAAGGCCGCCGCGTGTGCGACATGGTCCGCGAGGCCACGGCGGCGCGCTACCGCGAGTTCTACACGTTCACCTACGCGGATCCTTCCTCCGTGCTCGCCGCGCGGCCGGGGCGGGGCGTCGAGATCTTCCTGATGGGCGTCGCGCCGGAGCGGCGCCTCCCGCTGCGCTCGGCGTACGGCGGGTTCGTCGTGAAGAACGGCGTGCCTGTCGGCTACATCGAGGGGCTCGCCTTCTTCGAGCGGCTCGAGATCGGGTTCAACCTGTACTACGCCTTTCGCGAGGGGGAGTCGGCATGGATCTACGCGCAGGTCATGAAGCTCCACCGCGACGCGCTCGGCGTCACCTCGTTCTCGATCGACCCCTACCAGCTCGGCTTCGAGAACGACGAGGCGATCGCGTCGGGCGCCTTCTGGTTCTACCGCAAGCTCGGGTTCCGGCCGACTGACCCGGGCGTCGCGCGGCTCGTCGCGCGCGAGGAGGAGCGCCTCTCCGCGGATCCCTCCTACCGGACGCCGGAGCGTCTGCTCCGCCGACTCGTCTCGCACAACCTCCTGTATGAGGTTCCGGGGACGGCGTCGGGCGCCTGGGATCGCTTCCATGTCCGCAACCTCGGTCTCGAGGTCAATCGGCGCATGGCGAGGGGCTTCGGCGGGAGCGCGGGCGCGATCCGGGCGGCGGCCGCGCGGCGCGTGGCGAAGGCGCTCGACGTCCGGCCGGCGGCGCTTTCGCCGCTCGAGCGCCGGGCCTTCGAGTCGTTCGCACTCGTGCTCGACGAAGTCCCGGATCTGCCGCGCTGGACGCGCTCCGAGCGCCGCGCCGTCGTCGAGATCCTCCGGAAGAAGGCCGGAGGCGCCGAGAGCCGGTACCTGCGGCTGCTTCAGCGCCATCCCCGGCTGCGGGCCGCGCTGATCGCGCTCGGCTCGCCGAAGGGCCGCCGCGTCCGCCGTTCATGAACGCCGCCCGCACGCCGCCCGCCCTCCCCGGTCCGGCCTGGGCGCCGCTCGCCTATCCGCTCTTCCGTGCGCTGTGGATCGCGTCGCTCGTCTCGAACGTCGGCACCTGGATGCAGGACATCGGCGAGGCGTGGCTGATGACGTCGCTGACGCCGTCGCCGGCGCTCGTTTCGTTTCTGCGCGCGGCGGAGTTCGGCGCGATCTTTCTCCTGGCGCTGCCCGCCGGGGCGCTCGCGGACGTCCTCGATCGCCGACGCCTCCTGATGATGACGCAGCTCTGGATGCTCGCCGTCGCGGCGCTCCTCGGCGCGGCGACGCTCGCCGGCCGCGCGTCTCCGGCGCTCCTGATCTTCGCGGGCTTCGGCCTGGGCATGGGCGCCGCGCTGACGGCGCCGGCGTGGCAGGCGGTCATACCCGAGGTGGTGCCGCGCGCGGAGCTCGCGCCCGCGATCACGCTGAACGGCGTCGGATTCAACATCGCGCGGGCGGTCGGACCGGCCGCGGGAGGCGCCCTCGTCGCGGCCATCGGCCCGGGCGCCGTCTTCGTCCTGAACGCCGTCTCGTTCCTCGGCGTCGTCGTCGTGCTCTGGCGCTGGCGGCGACCGACCGAGAAGAGCGTCCTTCCCGCCGAGCGCGTCGCCGCGGCGATCCGGACCGGCGTGCGCTATGTGCGCTGGGCGCCGCAGCTGCACGGCGTTCTCATCCAGGCGTTCGCGTTTCTTTTTTCCGCGATCGCCGTTTTCGCGCTTCTCCCCGTGCTCGCGCGCCACGAGATGCATCTCTCCGCTTTCGGCTTCGGGTCCCTCGTGGGCTGTTTCGGCACCGGCGCGGTCGCCGCCGCCGCGGTGCTGCCGACGATCCGCTCGCGCTTCTCCGCGTCGAGAATCATCACGACGCTCTCGCTCGCGTACGCCGCGGGCCTCGCGGTGGCCGGGACGGCGCGGGCGTTTGCGCTCGTCGCCGCGGCGATGTTCGTCTGCGGGATCGCCTGGCTGACGAACCTGTCGAGCTTTCAGGTCATCACGCAGACGTCCGTGCCCCAGTGGGTCCGGGGACGCGCGCTCGCCGTCTATCTGCTGACGACCTCGGGCGCGATGGCGTCGGGCGCGTCGGTCTGGGGCTTCGTCGCCACGCGCGGCGGAATCACCGCCGCCTTCGTCGCGGCGGGCGGCCTGCTCGCCGCGGCCATGCTCGCGACGGCCCGGCGGTTCCCGCTCGCCGCGGGAAGCGAAGAGCTCGTCGAGGCCGCGGAAAGTCCCTGGCCGATGCCGGAGGTTCCCGCGGGTCTCGACACCGCGCGCGGTCCGGTCCTCGTCTCGGTCGAGTACCGCGTGCAACCCGGGCGGGAAGAGGACTTCCGGGGGGCCATGGACGCGGTCGCCCCGGGGAGGCGGCGCAGCGGCGCCTTCCGCTGGGGACTCTTTCAGGACACGTCGGACCCGACGCGGTTCGTCGAGCACTTTCTCGTGGAGTCGTGGGCGGAGCATCTGCGCCAGCACAGCCGCGGGACGCAGGCGGACCGTGCGGCCGAGACGCGCGCGCGAGAGTTCCTCGTGCCGGGAACGAGGGCCTCGGTCACGCACGCGCTCGCCGAGCGCGGGAGCCGCTGACAAGGCGCCGTCGGGGTCTCAGCTCGCCGCGTTCCTCGCGGTGACGATCTCCGCGAGGATCGCGAGCGCGATCTCCTCGGGCGCCCGGCCCCCGAGCGGCAGGCCGATCGGCGCGTGCAATCGCGCGAGCTGGTCTTCCGTGAGGCCCGCCTCGAGGAGGCGTTTGCGCCGCTTCTCGTGCGTGCGCTTGCTGCCGAGAGCGCCGACGTAGAAAGCGGACGAGGGCAGCGCGGCGGCGAGCGCCGGATCGTCGAGCTTCGGGTCGTGCGAGAGGACGGCCACGGCCGTCGAAGAATTGAGGGGGAGCGCCGCGAGCGCCTTCGCGGGCCACTCCGTGATGAGCCGATCCGCGGCCGGGAAGCGCTCGGGGCTGCCGAAGGCGGCGCGCGGATCGACGACGACCGTGCGGAACCCGAGCGTCTTCGCGAGCGCGGTCAGCGCGACGGCGATGTGCACGCCGCCGACGACGACGAGCGCGGGCGACGGCCGCGCGGCCTCGATGAAGAGCTCGCACGCCTCGCCGGTCTTCGCGGTCGTTTCGACGCGCCGCGTTCGGGCCTCCGCCGTCGCCGCGTCCGCGGCAACGTCGAGGGCCGGATCGAGCGAGCCGGCCGGCGCGCCGCCTTCCAGCCGGACCCGCGCGCGTCCGAGGAGGTGGTCCGGGCCTCGGACGACGGTCGCCGAGACGGCGAGTCTCTCCTCGTCGAGCGCCCGCGACTGCGCGTCGAAGATCGGCGGATCGAGCGGCGCGACGAAGACCTCGATCTTGCCGCCGCACGCGAGCCCGACCTCCCACGCCCGCTCGTCGGTGACCCCAAAGGAAAGAAGCCGCGGCCTGGATGTCGCGATCGCCTGCCGTCCGGCCTCCACGACAGCGCCTTCGACGCAGCCGCCCGAGACCGATCCGGAGATCCCGCCGTCGGGAGTGAGCGCCATCTTCGCGCCGACGGCCCGCGGCGCCGATCCCCACGTCTCGATGACGGTCGCGATCGCCACGGGCTTTCCCTCGCCCCGCCACCGCCGCACGTCCGCGAGCACTTCCCGCACGGTCAGCGCGCCTCGCGATGTTGCCGGCGCCGCGGGCGGTCCGCGGGGATCCGCTCGAGACGCCGCGCGAGATCCTCGAGGCTCGCGAGGTTGTGCACGGGCAGGAAGTCGTCCACGGACGGCAGCGCGGCGCGAATGCCGCGCGCGAGCGGGCGATAGTCGGCGGCCCCGAGAAGCGGGTTGAGCCACACGAGCCGGTGGGCGCTTCGCTGGAGCCGCGCCGCCTCGCGGGCGAGGAGATCCGGATCGCCCCGGTCCCAGCCGTCGCTGACGACGAGGACCACGGCGCCCCCGCCGAGGACCCGCCGGGCCCAGCGGAAGTTGAAGTCGCGGAGCGCCTCGCCGATCCGCGTGCCCCCGGACCAGTCGGGGACGGCGGCCGAGGCGGCGGCGAGTGCGGCGTCGGGATCGCGCGATGCGAGCGCGCGTGTCACGCGGGTCAGGCGGGTCCCGAAGAGAAAGACCTCCACGCGTCCGCCGAGGCCGCGCGAGAGCGCGTGCAGGAAGAGCAGGAGCAGCCGTGTGTACCGCTCCATCGAGCCGCTGACGTCCGCCAGCGCGACGATCCGCCGCGGGCGCCGGCGCCGCTCGCGGCGCTCCCAAGCGAGGACCTCGCCGCCGTGCCGCAGGCTCGTGCGGAGCGTGCGCCGCAGATCGAGCTCTTCACCGTCGCCGGGCCGGCGGCGCCGCGTGGACCGGTCCGCGACGCGCCACGCGAGGCCGCGGATCAGGGCGCGCACCCGCTCGAGCTCTTCGGCGGTCAGCTCCGCAAAGTCCTTCCGGCGGAGGATCTCTCGAGCGCTCCCGCCGACGCGCGCCGAGAAGACCGGAGTCTCCGCCGTGCCGGTGCCGGGGACATCCTCGACATCGGGCGCCGGCGGCGCCGGATCGAAGGTCGGCGGGCGCATGCGGCGCTTCTCGCCGAGGGCCGCCAGATCGCGCGTCGTCCGGCCGTGGGCGGGCTTTCGCCAGAACGCCTCGAAGGCCCGGTCGAAGACCGGCAAGTCCTCGCGGCGGCGCGTTGTGAGCGACCGGGCCGCGTGGTAGAAGTCCGCCTTTTCGCCGATCGAGACGTGGTCGAGCGCGGCGACGACGTCGAGCATCCGCGCGGTCCCCGCGTCGAGGCCGAGTCCGCGGAGCACGCGGCCGAAGAGGAGGATGTTGCCGGGGAGCTCGCCGCTCATCCGCTCATCCGGCGGCCCGGACGCGGTCGAGAATGGCCGCGGCCGCCTCTCCGCGCACGCGGGCGACGTCGTCCTGGTACTTCAAGAGAAGGCCGAGCGTGTCGGAGACCGTCGCGAGGTCGAGCGCTTCGCGGTCGAGGGCGACGAGCGCGGCCGCCCAGTCGAGCGTCTCGGCGACGCCGGGAAGCTTGTAGAGCTCCGCGCGGCGCAGCTCCTCGACGAAACGTGCGACCTCCCGCGCCAAGAGTTCGGAAGCGTCCGGCGCCTTCGCCCGCAGGATCGCGAGCTCTTCGGCGAACGTCGGGTAGTCGATCCACTGATAGAGGCAGCGCCGCTTCAGCGCGTCGTGCACCTCGCGCGTCCGGTTGGATGTGATGACGACGGCCGGCGGGTGCGACGCGCGGATCGTGCCGATCTCGGGGATCGTGATCTGGAAGTCCGAGAGCACTTCGAGGAGATAGGCCTCGAACTCTTCGTCGCTGCGGTCGATCTCGTCGACCAGGAGAACCGGAGCCTTCTTGCGCGCGGGCTCGATGGCCTCGAGCAGCGGCCGCCGCTCGAGAAACTCGGGCCCGAAGAGCTCCTTCTCGTCGGCCGTGGCCCCGCGGGACTCCGCGAGACGGATGTGCATCATCTGCCGCGCGTAGTTCCACTCGTAGACCGCGTGATGGACGTCGAGGCCCTCGTAGCACTGGAGCCGGATGAGGTCGGTCGCGAGCACGTCGGCGAGGACTTTCGCCACCTCGGTCTTTCCCGTGCCGGCCTCGCCCTCGAGAAAGAGCGGACGGGAGAGCTTGCAGGAGAGATAGAGCGAGGTCGCCAGGCCGCGCGAGGCGAAGTACTTGCGCTCCGCGAGCGCCGCCTGGAGAGCGTCGATGGAGGCCAGGGGATCCGGCGCCGGCCCGGGCCCGCTTCCGGCTCCGGCGCTACCTCTGCGCGCGCGCGACGGCCGCCGTGAGGGCACGTTGAGAGAATACCTGCGCCAGATGGACGCGGAACTCGCCGGAGGCGTAGCTGTCGCCGAGCGGGTCCCGGATCGCGCCCGCGACGGCGGCCGCCGCCTTCGCGATCGCCGCCGCGTCGGGCTTCTGGCCCACGAGGACCTTCTCGGCGGCCGCGACGCGCACGGGATTCGCCGTCGTTCCCCCGACCACGAGGCTCGCCGAGGCGCAGCGGCCGTCGCGTACGGTCAGAACCGCGGCCGCCCCGACGACGGCGAAGCGCGATGCCGGGTGCGGATGCTTCTCGTAGGCGGCGCCGGTCCCCTTGCCGGTCGCCGGAACGAGGACGGCCGTCACGATCTCGCCGGGCTTGAGCGCCGTCGTGAAGAGGTCCACGAAGAACTTCTCGGCCGGAATCTTCCGTTCGCCTTTCGGTCCGCGCGCGACCACCGTGGCGCCGAGCGCGATGATCACCGTCGGGAGGTCGGCCGCCGGATCGGCGTGCGCGATCGAGCCGCCGATCGTTCCGCGATTGCGCACCTGGATGTCGCCGATCTGCGCCGCCGCCTCCGCGAGGACGGGGCAGGACTTCCGCAGGAGGGCCGAGGCCGCCACGTCCGCGTGGGTCGTGGTCGCGCCGATCGCGATGGCTTTGCCCTTCGCCGCGATGCCGGAGAGCCCCTTGATGCGCCCGATGTCCACGAGCGCCTTCGGGGTCGCGAGCCGGAGCTTCATCGCTGGCAACAGGCTGTGACCTCCTGCGAGAAGCCGCGCGCCCTTGTGCTTCTTGAGGAGCTGCGACGCCTCCGCGAGCGTCTTGGGACGGTAGTACTCGAAGCGTTCCGAATACATGGCTACCTCCGCCCGCTCTGGATGGCGCGCCAGACGCGCTCCGGGGTCAGCGGCATGTCGATCTTCGCAACGCCGAAGGGCGCCAGCGCGTCGAGCACCGCGTTGTAGACCGCGGGCGTCGAAGCGATCGTCCCGGTCTCGCCGATTCCCTTCACGCCGAGCGGATTGACCGTCGTCGGCGTCTCGGTCATGCCGAGCTCGAGCTCGGGAAAGAAGTCGGCTTTGGGCAGCGCGTAATCCATCATCGAGCCGGTCAGCAGCTGCCCGTTCTCGTCGTACACGGCGCCTTCCCAGAGCGCCTGCCCGATACCCTGGACGACGCCGCCGTGGATCTGCCCCGCGACGATGACCGGGTTGATGACGCGGCCGCAATCGTCCACCGCGACGTATTTCTGAAGCCGGACCTCGCCCGTATCCGTGTCCACCTGGACGACGGCGATGTGCGCTCCGAAGGGATACACGAAGTTGGGCGGATCGAAGAAGGCGGACGCCTCGAGCCCGGGCTCGAGCCCCTTCGGGTAGTTCCAGGCCACGTTGGCCATCAGGGCCACGTCCTGAATCGTCTTGAACTTTCCCGGCGATCCCTTCACGAAGAACTTGCCGTCGGCGTAGTCGATGTCCTCGACGGCCGCTTCGAGCAGGTGCGCCGTGACGATCTTCGCCTTGTCCTTGATCTTCGCGATCGCGCCCATGAGGGCGCCGCTGCCGACCGGCGTCGAGCGGCTGCCGTAGCTGCCCCAGCCCATCGGCGTGCGCTCGGTGTCGCCGTGCGTGATCTCCACGTCGTCCACCGGCACGCCGAGCTCGCTCGCCACGATCTGCGCGAACGTCGTCTCCTCGCCCTGGCCGTGCGGCGAGATGCCGACCATGACGTTGACCTTTCCCGAGGGGTGGAAGCGCACGATCGCGCTCTCCCAGAGGCCCCCGCCGAAGCCGACCGCGCCCGCGACCTGCGACGGCCCGAGGCCGCAGATCTCGGCGTAGGTGCTGATGCCGATGCCGAGGTGCTCGCCGCGCTTGCGCCCGTCCGCCTGCTTCTTCCGCAGGCCGGAGTAGTCGGCCATCTTGAGCGCCTTGTCGAAGGCGCCGGCGTAGTTTCCCGTGTCGTAGGTGATGCCGGTCGCGACGGCGTGCCCCTCCGTGAACGGTGGGATGAAGTTCTTCTTGCGGAGCTCGGCCGGGTCGACCTTGAGCTTCTGCGCGAGCAGGTCGACGAGACGCTCGATCATGAAAGTGGCTTCCGGCCGGCCCGCGCCGCGATACGCGTCGGTCGGCGTCGTATTGGTGAACACGCCGTACACGACCTCCCGGATGTTCGGGATCTCGTAGACGCCCGACAGCATCAGGCCGTGGAGGATCGTCGGGATGCCGGTGGAGGCGGTCGACAGGTACGCGCCGAGGTTCGCCCACACGGTGGCGCGGATGCCGAGGATTCTTCCCTCTTTCGTCGCGGCGAGCTCGACGTCCTGGATGTGGTCCCGGCCGTGGATCGTGCCCCGGTAGTTCTCGCTCCGCGTCTCGGTCCACTTGACGGGGCGGCCGGTCATCTTCGACGCGAAGACGACCATCGCGTCCTCGGGGTAGTGGGGAATTTTGCTGCCGAAGCCGCCGCCGACCTCGGGCGCGATGACGCGGATCCTCTGCTCGGCGATGCCGGTGTCGAGCGAGAGGAGGAAGCGCACGATGTGCGGGTTCTGCGACGTCACCCAGAGGGTGAGCTCGCTCGTCGCGGAGCGGTAGTCCGCGAGCGCCGCCCGGGGCTCCATCGCGTTGGGGATGAGCCGCTGGTTGACGATGCGCTCCTTGACGACGACGTCGGCGCCCTGGAAGGCCGCGTCCACGTCGCCGCCGTTCACCGTCCACTTGAAGCAGACGTTGTTCGGCACGTCGGCGTGGAGCTGCGGCCGCCCCTTTTCGACGGCCTTCGCGGCATCGGCGACCGCCGGAAGCGGCTCGTAGTCCACCTCGACGGCGTCGGCCGCGTCGCGCGCGAGATATCGGTCCGTCGCCACGACGATCGCGACGGCGTTGCCGACGTAGCGCACCGTGTCGAGCGCGAGCGGCGGATAGGGCGGCGTCTTCGTATCGGAGCCCGGAACCACCCACGCGCAAGGGATCGATCCGAAGCCCGCGGCCTTCATGTCGGGGCCGGTGAAGACGCCGAGCACTCCCTCCATCGCCGCGGCTTTCTTCGTGCGGACCGCCTTGATTCGCGCGTGCGCGTAAGGCGACCGGACGACGGCCATGTGCGCCATGTTGGGGAGGACGAAGTCGTCGGTGTAGCGCGCCTGCCCGGTCAGGAGCCGCGGGTCCTCGCGCCGCTTGATGCCGGATCCGAAGATGCGCGATGCCATCGTCCGCCTCCTACGCCCGCATCCGGGCGGCCGCTTCGCGGACCGCCGCGACGATGTTCTGGTAGCCGGTGCAACGGCAGAGATTGCCTTCGAGGCCCCGCCGGATGTCCGCGTCCGAAGGCTTCGGGTTCTGTTCGAGGAGGTTGCAGGCCGTCAGCACCATCCCGGGCGTGCAGTAGCCGCATTGCAGACCGTGCTTTTCCCAGAAGGCGTCCTGGATGGGGTGCAGCTTGCCGTTCGACGCGAGGCCCTCGATCGTCGTGACCTTCGCGCCGTCGGCCTGCACCGCGAGCAAGGTGCAGGACTTGACCGCGCGCCCATCCAGGAGCACGGTGCACGTGCCGCACTGGCTGGTGTCGCATCCGATGTTGGTGCCGGTCAGCCCCAGCGTCTCGCGCAGGTAGTGGACGAGGAGCAGCCGGGGCTCGACGTCGTGAGAACGGCGGACACCGTTGACGGTCACGGAGACGGAACACTTCATGGCGCCTTCTCCCTCGTCCGGCACGCCTGGCCGAAGACCGCGGAGTATATCGCCGCGCCCGGAAGCTAGCGTTCGGACGAGCGCGGCATCGGACGTTCCGGCACGTCCTCGAGGAGCCCGCCCGCGCCGAGGCTCGCGAGACCGCGCCGTCCGAGACGCTCGCCCGCGAGCAGCCGCGGCAGCACGGCGTCGATCACGTTCGTCTTGCGGCTGCGAGCGCATCCGGGGGCCCCGACGACCGGGACGCCGCCGAGGTAGGCGAGCAGCAGCAGATTGCCGGGATCGACGGGGGCGCCGAACGCCTCGACGCTTCCGCCGGCGCGCTCGATCGCACGCGGCGCGATGTCGTGGCGGTCGACGATCGCCGTCTCGCCCGCAAGAAGGATGACCTCGGCCCCGCGCGCGGCCTGATCCCGCAGGGCCCGCTCGAGCGCCGCCTCGTCCGCCGCCGACGCGTCTTTGAGCGGCACGAAATCGACCCACGCCAATTCCGCCCCGAGGATCCCGAGCCGGGCGGCGAGCGGACCGTGGAAATCGCGGCGGATGCGCTGTTCCGCGGCCGCCGAGCCCGAGAGGACGAGCCCCACACGGCGCGGGGGAATCGGATCGACGCGAAGGAGATCGGGCGCGGCCGCGGCCTCGGCCCGCGCGACCGTGGCCGCCGGCAGGGCATAGGGGATGACCTTGACCGTCGCGACGACCTGCTTCGGACGCACCGGGGAGTCTGCCGCGAGCGTCGAGAGCGTCAGGCCGTCCGAGAGGTTCAGGTCCGTCACCCGATCGGCCTCGACGCGCAAAACGCCGAGGAACGTCGCGAGAAGGTTCACGCGGCCGGCCGAAGGAGCGCCCGCCACGACGCCGGCGCCGGCGGCGGCCGCGGCGACGCGGCGCGCGGCCTCGTCCTCGCCGACGTCGTCCGGCTCCGGATCCGCGACGTAAATGGTGCGGCGGCCGAGCGCGCGGAGCGTCTCGATGTCGGCGGCCGTGAGCGGCCGGCCCTTGCGGAGGGCGCGGCGCCCGTCCGGTCCCGCGACGTTGTGCCCGAGGACGCGTCCCTCGGCCGCCTCGAGAGGGACCGGGCCGAACCTCACGCTTCTTTCTCGATGTCCTTTCGCACCGAGTCGAAGAACGCGGCGGTCAGTTTCTGGGTCACGCCGCTCATGAGACGCGCCGCGAGGCTCGCGATCGTGCCCGAGATGGTCACGTCGGCCGACCATGCCAGGTCGGTCGAGCCGCCCTCCCCGTCGGAGAGCGTCATCGCGCTCGTGGCGTCCACCGCGCTCCCGGGCGCCATCCCGTGCGCCTTCATGGCGGCGCGGTCGGGCGGCTGGAGATCCGTCCACTCGACGTCGGAGGTGAAGCGGGCCTTGATCGTTCCGAAGCCGATCGCCGTCACGACGCGGAATTTCTTTCCCGGCTCGACCACCTCGAGCTTCTCGAGCCCCGGCGCGGCGCGCGAGACCTTCTCGGCGTCGGTGAGATAGCTCCAGACCCTCTGTCGCGGGGCGCGGATGTTCGTCTTGCCCTCGAAGCGCATGGGCCGAGCTTATCGGAGGTCGGGACTTCTCCTAGTAGCCGACCAGGGCCCGCGCCGCGCGGCAGAGCTTTTCGGCGTCCGGCAGGAAGCGCTCCTCGAGGGGCGGCGAGAAGGGCACCGGAGTATCCGGCGCCGTGACGCGCACCACGGGGGCATCGAGGCGCTCGAAACACCGTTCCGCCAGCACGGCTGCGACCTCGGCGCCGATCCCCCCGGACCGCGTGGCCTCGTGGAGGACGATCGCCCGATTCGTCTTGCCGACGGAGGCGAGCAGGGTCTCCTCGTCGAGCGGGAAGAGCGTACGCAGGTCCACGACCTCGGCGTCGATGCCCTCGGACTCGAGCGTCGCGGCGGCGTCGAGCGCCGTCCACACCATCGCTCCGTAGGTCAGGATGGAGAGATCGCGCCCGGCGCGCCGCACCGCGGCCTTGCCGATCGGGACGACGTGGTCGCCTTCGGGCAGGACGTCGCGCACGCGGCGGTAGAGGTACTTGTGCTCGAAGAAAAGGACGGGATCTTCGTCGCGGATCGCCGACTTGATGAGGCCCTTGGCGTCCGAAGCGGTCGCCGGCTGGACGATCTTCAGGCCCGGCGTGTGCGCGAAGTACGCTTCGGGATTCTGCGAGTGGAACGGCCCGCCGTGCACGCCGCCGCCGGACGGGCCGCGAACGACGAGCGGGACCCCCACTCCGGTGCGGTAGCGCGACTTCGCGGCGAAATTCGTGATCATGTCGAAGGCGCAGGAGAAGAAGTCGGCGAACTGCATCTCCGCGACGGGGCGCATGCCCATCATCGCGGCGCCGACGGCGGCGCCCACGATCGCGGTCTCGGAAAGCGGCGTATCGACGACGCGTTCCTCGCCGAAGCGCGCGAGGAGTCCTTCGGTCACCTTGAAGGCGCCGCCGTAGACCCCGATGTCCTCGCCCAGCACGAAGACGCGCGGATCGCGCTCCATCTCCTCGAAGATTCCCTCGCGGATCGCCTCGACGTACGTCGTCGAAGGCCGGGAGGCCGGCGCGGCGGGCGGCGTCACGGGGCGGCGACTTCCGAGGGCGTGCGCAGCGCCGCCGCATAGACGCCCTCGAGGGCCCGCTCCGGCGGCGGATACGGATCGCGGTCGGCGAGGTCCGCGTCGCGCTCGACGCCGCTCGAGATCTCGCGGTCGATGGCGGCGAGCTCCTCACGGGTCGCGATGCCGGACTCCTGAAGGTGCCGCGCGTACGCCTCGATCGGATCGCGGCGGATCCAGGCCTCGAGCTCCTGCTTGGGAACGTACTCCTGGTTGTCGTGCTCCGCGTGCCCCTTCATCCGGTAGGTGACGGCCTCGACGAGGGACGGGCCTTCCCCGGAGCGCGCGCGATCGACGGCGCGCCGGCAGGCGGCGAAGACGGCCAGCACGTCGTTGCCGTCCACCGATTCGGCCGGAATGCCGTAGGCGGTGGCGCGGTCGGCCAGACTGCGCGCGGCCGTCTGCCGCCGGAAGGGCGTCGAATACGCCCAGCCGTTGTTCTCGGCCACGACGACGAGAGGAAGCTTCTGGACGCCGGCGAGATTCATGCCCTCGTGGAAGGGACCGGTGGACGTGCCGCCGTCGCCGATGTAGGTCATCGCGACGAGCGGCTTCTTCTGCATCCGCGCGCCCAGCGCAATGCCGGCCATGACCGGGATGAGCGCGCCGAGCATCGAGATCGCCGAAACGACCCCTCGCTCGGGAGTTCCCATGTGGAGGTTGCCGTCCTTTCCGCCCGACGGGGCCGTCGCCTTGCCCATGTGCTGCGCGAAGACGTCGCGCGCCGAGAAGCCCATCACGAGCACGGAGCCGAGGTTCCGGATGAGCGGCCCGAGCACGTCGCCCTTCGCGAGAGCAAACGCGCTTCCGACCGCGGTCGCCTCCTGTCCGAGACAGCGGTAGAGGCCGCCCATGATCTTGCCCTGCCGGTAGAGGTGGACGAGCTTCTCCTCGGTCAGGCGCGTCGTGCGCATGTACCGGTACAGCGCGAGCCTCTGTTCGGCCGTCAGGTCCGGCATGGCGGAGTCGGTTCGGATTATACGGGCGCGGCGGAAAGCCGGACTATGCTGTGCGTCCGGAGTGAAGGAGTCCCGCATGACCCACCGCTCTCGGGCCCTCGTCCCGCTCGTGTTTCTGGCCGCCGCCGTCGCGTCTCCGGCGCCTCCGAAGCTCGCCGACGAAATCCTCGGACGCTGGCGCCTCGTCGCCATCGAATCCCGCGACGATCCGTCCAAGGGCTGGGAGCAGCGCTACGGCGCGTCGCCGCTCGGCTACATCCAGTACGGGAGCGACGGCTTCATGTCCGTCCAGATCGTGAAGATGCCCCGCCCGAGGTTCGCCTCGGGGAAGGACCGCTCGCCGACGCCGGAGGAAGGACGTGATGCCTATCTCGGCTATGCCGCGTACTTCGGCAGCTACACGGTCGAGGAAGGATCGCGGACGGTCGTTCATCACGTTCAGGGGAGCCTCTGGCCCGGCTACGTCGGAACGGACCAGCGACGGCCCGCGACGCTCGAGGCAGATCGCCTGACCTTGTCCGA
>DATBFU010000056.1:0-13942 GCA_036558325.1 Thermoanaerobaculia bacterium
GCGGAGAGGCTCCCGAGCGTCGCGAGGAAGCCCGCGGACGGATCGCTGTCGATGTAATACGTGGATGGGCCGGACGGCCCCTCGAATGTTTCCCGGAGAAGCGTCCGAAAAGCCTGGAGCGTCGGAGTCGGACTCGAAGTCGCCGTGGTCATGGAAACCTCCTGCGAGATGGAAACACCGGAGGCCGCGGAGAGTTGCAGTTCGGGAGGCAGCCGTCAGGCGGTCTCGCGCGCCCGCGCTCTCCACCAGGCCCGCGCCTCCTCCGGCGTCCACGGCGCGACGTCGTCGCACGCGGCGAGCCGATCGCCGAGGACCGCCGCGCTCTCCGGCCGAAGGTTCGGATCCTTGGCGAGGCAATCGAGAACGACGGCCTCGAGCTTCGCCGGCAGCGGGCGCCCGAGACGCTCCGACGGCGCTTCCGGCGGCGTTTCGAGGTGCGCCTGGATCACGTCGATCGCGCGGCCGTCGAAGACGCGCGTGCTCGTGAGCATGTAGTAGGCCACCGCGCCGAGCGCATAGAGATCGCTTCGCGGGTCGAGCGATCCCGACTCGCGAATCGACTCCGGAGAGAGATAGTGGAGCGTCCCCGCAAACACGCCTTCCTGCGTGAGCTGCCGGTCCCCCGACCCGAGGACGTCCTTGACGAGGCCGAAGTCCACGACCTTCGCGAAGTCCGGAATGCCTCCCAGCTCGGAGAGGAGGATGTTCGCCGGCTTGATGTCGCGGTGGACGAGGCCGATGCCGTGCGCCTCGAAGAGCGCCTCGCAGACCTGTCGCAGGACGTTCACGACGCGGCCGGGCGGCAGCGGCCCGGTCTCGCGGACGAGACGCTCGAGATCGAAGCCGTCGAGGTACTCCATGACGTAGTAGAACGCGCCCTCGGGCGTCCGCCCGAAGTCGAAAACGGAGACCGTGTGCGGGTTGGCGAGGCGCGCGGTCATCTGCGCCTCGCGCTCGAAGCGGCGCAGGTTCTCCTCGCTCGCGCTGTGCGGAGGGAGAAGCTTGATCGCCGTCGGCCGCCGGAGCATCTGATGCTCGGCGCGATACACGACGCCCATTCCGCCCTGGCCGATCTTCTCGAGGAGCGTGTACTGTCCGAGCCGCCGCGCCTTGGCGACCGACCTCCGCAGATGGAACGTCACGTTGGAGATGAGCGTCGCGAGGACGACGAGGAACGTGGACCACAGCGTGGCCTGGGTCACGACGGCGCCGGGCACGAGGTCGCCGAGCGTGCCTTCTCGAAACAACTGGAAGGCGACGAGCGGCATCGGAAGGACCGAGACCGCGGTGATCCACGCCGTGCGGCGAGGAGCGCTCGGCACGAGCGCCGCCCGGCCGAGCAGGACCGCGTTCGCGATCAAGAGAACGAGCTGATCCGGCCTCCACGTGAGCGGCATCGTCCGCTCCATCGCGGCGTAGGCGAACGCCGCGGCGATCGTGCCCAGGGCGTCGATGCGGCGAAGGGCCCGCTCCGAGGTCGCGCCGCGCGCGAGGATCCAGTCGAGGAAGAGAATCGCGGTGGCGGCGAGGTGGAAGACCGGGAACTTCTCGAGCGGAGCGCCCCGCGCGCTTCGAACCGCG
This sequence comes from Thermoanaerobaculia bacterium, assembly GCA_036558325.1. Lineage (GTDB taxonomy): Bacteria > Acidobacteriota > Thermoanaerobaculia > UBA5066 > Gp7-AA6 > DATBFU01. The sequence goes on from DATBFU010000056.1 coordinate 1,582, forward strand.
ACGGCGTTCAGCACGATCCGCATGACGAGGAAGCCGCTCGAAGCGGTCCAGGCGATGAGATAGAAGAAGGCGAGGCGTTCCTGGAGGAACGAACGCTCGGCGGACGGCCCGGTGGGGACGAAGGCGGCGGACGTCTCGTCGGAGGGACGCGCGCGGGCGGGCTCGACCCTTACGGCGACGGTCGCCGAGTCACCGGACACTTCCGCCGCCGGATCTCTCAAGTTCTCTCTTCCCGGCTCCGACAAGAGCCCGGATTCTAGCCGCGGCGCGAGCGGCCGGGGTCGGGGCGAGACGCCGGCGGAGCCGGCGCCGTTCGAAAACCCGCATCCGGACGTCCGGCTCTATTCCGACCGCAGGGCCGTGGCGGGATCGATGCGCGCGGCGCGCCGCGCCGGAACGTAGCTCGCGAGAACGGCGATGGCGACGAGGAGAGCGGCGACGCCGGCATAAGTCGCGGGATCGGTCGTCGTCACGCCGTAAAGCACGCTCGCCATGAGGCGCGTCAGGACGAGCGCGGCGACGAGACCCGCCGCGGCCCCGGCGAGCGCCACGGAAAGGCCCTGGCGAACGACGCGCCAGAGAACGCCGCGCGCGCTCGCGCCGAGCGCCATGCGCAATCCGATCTCCCGCGCCTGCCGCGAGACGGCGTAGCTCATGACGCCGTAGATGCCGACCGCGGCGAGCAGCGCGGCGGCGGCCGCGAAGACTCCGAGAAGGAGCATCTGGAATCGCGAGCGGCCGTTGGCTCCGGCGACGATGTCCTCCATCGTGTGGACGGCCGAGACGGGGAGCGTCGGATCGATCGAGCGAACCGCCGTCCGCAGCGCCGGAACGATCCCGGCCGGATCACGGCCGGCCGGGACGCGCACGACGTAGCTGATGTAAGCGGAGGAAGGCTCCGTCGACTCCATCAGCTGCCGCGTCTGCAGGAACGAGAGGTAGATCTCGTCATCGAGCTCGCCGCCCCACGACCCCTGGACCGCGTCCTTCACGACGCCCACGACGGTCAGCCAGGTCCGGTCGCCGAGCGAGATCCGCTTTCCGACGGCCTCTGCGCCCGGCCAGCGGCGACGGGCCATGTGGTCGTTGATGACGACGACGCCGGGCGCGCCGTCCGTGTCCGCGGTCTCGACGGCGCGGCCTCGCAGGATCGGGAGGCGCATCGTCGCGAAGTAGCCGGGCAGAACGGCGCGGTAGATCGCCCGAGGCGCCTCGCCGGGCCGCGACGGCGGCCGCCCCTCGATCGCGTAGGGCCAGCCCCAGATGTCGCCGGCGAGTGGGACGTGATTGATGGCGCCGGCGGCGGCGACATCCGGCAGCGCAGCGAACCGATCGAGGATCTCGCGATAGAGGACGGCGCGCCGGCCGGGAGCGGCCTGGCGCGTGCCCGCGACCGAGACCTCGAGCGTCACGACGCCGCGCGGGTCGAAGCCCGGGTCGAACCGCCGGAGAGCCGCGAAGCTCCGCAGCATCAGACCCGCGCCGACGAGAAGCACGAGCGCGAGCGCGACCTCCGCGGCGACGAAGACGCGCCGCAGGCGCCCGCCCTCGCGCCCGGCGCCCGCGGCGCCTCCCTCCGCGAGCGCCTCGCGCAGAGCGAGCCGCGAGGCGTGAAAGGCGGGCGCGAGACCGAAGACGATTCCCGTCGCGAGCGACAGCGCGAGCGTCGCGAGCAGGACGCGCGGATCCAGGCGGACGTCGGTCAGACGCGGCGTCTCCGGCGGCGCGATCGCCAGGAGAGCCTTCAGGCCCCAGGCGCCGAGGGCGGCGCCGAGAGCGCCCCCGGCGCACGCGAGCACGACCGATTCGGTCAGGAGCTGCCGCAGCGTCCGACCGCGCGAGGCGCCGAGCGCCGCCCGCAGCGCGACCTCGCGCCGCCGGACGGAGGATCGGGCGAGGAGCATGTTGGCGACGTTGACGCAGGCGATGAGCAGCACGAGCCCGACGGCCGCGAGCAGCACGAGAAGGGCCGGCCGCACGTTGCCGACGACGCGCTCGAGCAGTGTCACGACCCGCACGTCCCGGTTCGTGCCGGGAAACTCGCGCTCGAGAGACGCCGTGATCGCCGCGATCTCCTGTCGCGCCGCCGCGAGCGTCACGCCGTCGCGCAGGCGCGCGAAGACACGGAGGCTCTGGCCCTCGCGGTTGTTCGCGCGGCCGGCGAGGTCGAGCGGCGCCCACATCTCCGACTGTGTCGCCCAGAACGGCGCGAAGACGAAGCCCGGCGGCATGACGCCCACGACGGTGTACGGCTCGCCGTTCAGCGCGATCGCGCGCCCCAGAATCGCCGGATCCGATCCGAACCGGCGGCGCCAGATGCCGTCGCCGAGGACGACCACGCGGTCGCGTCCCGCGACGGCCTCGGCGGCCAGGAAGAAACGTCCGAGACTCGGACGCACGCCGAGCATCGGGAAGATCTCGGGCGTCATGCGGAGCGCCGCCACTTTCTCGGGATTGTCGCCCCCCGTGAGATTGGCCGACCAGAGGTCCGCCGCGCCCATGCTCTCGAACGAGCGGCTGCGCGCTCCCCAATCGAGGAAGTTCCCAGGCGTCACCGGCCCCGTGCCGTGCATGAGAATCGCGACGAGGCTCCCAGCGTCCCGGTACGGGAGCGGCCGCAGGAGGATCGCGTCGACGACGGACAGGATTGCCGTGTTGGCGCCGATGCCGAGCGCGAGCGTGCCGACGGCCACCGCGGCGAATCCCGGCGAGCGGCGCAGCAGGCGCAGGCCGTAGCGCAGGTCCTGGAGAAACCGCTCGAGGGATCCTCGCCCCCACTGCGCGCGCGTCGCTTCGCGGACGAGCAGCTCGTTGCCGAGCTCGCGGCGCGCGCCGGCGGCGGCCTCCTCGGGCTTCTCGCCGCGCGCGACGCGGTCGGCGGCCGCCATCGCGAGGTGCGCGGCGATCTCGTCGTCGAGGTCGCGGTCGCGCCGCCGGCGGCGGAAGAACGGAGACCTCACGGCCCGTTCGTCTCGGTCGCCGGCGCCTTCGAGGCATCGAGCACGAGCGCCATCGCCTCGAGAAGGCGCTTCCACTGCGACCGTTCGGCGGCGAGCTTGCGGCGGCCGGCGGCCGTCAGCCGATAGATCTTGACGCGCTGATTGTTTTCCGAGGTCTCCCAGTCGGACGCGACGGAGCCTTCGCGCTCGAGGCGGTGGAGCGCCGGATAGAGGGAGCCCGTGTCCACCTGCAGCGCCGCGCGCGACGTCGCGCGGATGGCATGCGTGATCCCGTAGCCGTGCTGCGGGCCCCAGGTCAGCGCCTGCAGGACCAGGAGGTCGAGCGTCCCCTGAAGGAGATCGATCCGGTCGCGATAGGGCTGGAGACTGTCTACAGCCTTCATGCCCCGTGATACGCGGGGTCGAGCCGAAGGTTACGGGCCGGAGAGCCTACGCGACGACGCTCAGGATGTTTCCGTCGGGATCCTTGAACCAGGCCGCCTTGTGGTCTCCCATCACGTGGACGTCGCCCCTGAGGGTCATCCCGGGCATGTCGTAGTGCTCGAAGGAGACGCCCTTCGCTTTCAGGTCGCGGACGACCCGGTCGACGTCGTCGACGACCCAGGTGGCCGCCGTCGCCTTGTTCGTGCCGGCGTAGTCGGACTGATAGACGAAGAGCGTCGAGCCTCCGCTCTTGTATTTCAGAACCGAGTCTTCCCCCGAGTCGACGGGCTTCAGGCCGAGAGCGCCCTCGTAGAAATTCTTCGCGCTCTTCGTATCGCGGACGGCGATGGTGGCGGCGGCATCTCGATCGGACAGCATGGGAACCTCCTTGATCATTCCTCCGAAAAGTCTGCAGCATCGGTGCCACCGCGGCCATCGAGCTCCCTCCAGATCGCCTCGACGTCCGCGCGCACCGGACGCAGGTGCTCGAAGCTCACGTAGCCGGCATCCGCGAATCGCTGCGGCAACTTCCAGGCCGCCGCGAATTCCTCGGCCGGGCGCCCCGCGCGCCGGGCCTCCCGCGCGGCCCGCACGAATTCCGCGACGAACTCCCGATACTGGGCGAGGTCCGCGGACCCCAGGAGCCCGGGGTGATGTCCCGTGACGAGCACTTCGACGCCCGAGAGCTCCGCCGCCGCGCGCGCCAGCGTCTCCGGGTACTCGAGGCCGCTCCCCCCGGCGTTCGCATCCAGCACCGGGACCGCCTTGTGAGCGAACGCGTCGCCCGTGTGGGCGACGCCGAGCGCGGGGAAGATGACCCACGCGTCCCCGGCCGTGTGCGCGCGGCCGAAATGGCGGATCTCGATGCGCTCCGCGCCGCCGCCCGTTTCGAGCGTCCGTCGATCCCGAAACGTCCGCGTCGGCAGCCCGCGGCCTCCGGCCTCGCGGAAGGGATTGGGCTGCGCGGGTCCACCGCCCACGGGCCGCATCTCCCGCATCGCCTCGGCCGTGGCCTCGTGCGCGATGACCTCGACGCTCGCGTCCACGGCGAGCTCCGCGTTGGCTCCGACGTGGTCCATGTGCGCGTGCGTGTTGACGATCGTCGTGAGAGGCCGGTCGGTGATCCGCGACAGCGCGCGAAGGAGCGGATCGCCGCATCCGGGGAGCTTCGTGTCCACGAGCAGGACGCCGCGGTCGCCGACGAGCGCGAGGGAGTTGCCCGCCGTCGGGAGGCGGACGCCGCCCGCCTCGATCGTCCGGCCGCCGCCGCGGAGGACGTACAGGCGGTCTCGAATTTGCTCGATGCGGAACTCGGAGGAAGACGCCGCGGCCTGTGACATCATCCCCGCCGGTGAAGATGACCGAGCTGCTCCTCGAGGAGCTCGAGCGCGAGATCCCGGCGAGCCGCCGAGTGCTCGAGCGCGTCCCGGACGGACGGTCCGACTGGAAGCCGCACGAGAAGTCGATGCCGATGGGCTACCTGGCGACGCTCGTCGCCACGATGCCGGGCTGGATCGAGATGATGGTGCATCAGAACGAGCTCGACATCGCGCCGAAGTCCGGCGGTGGATTCAAGCCGCCCGAGCTCCGCACGGCGCGCGAGCTCGTCGCCGCGCTCGAAGCCTCGGCCGCGAAGGGCCGCGCGGCGCTGTCGGGCACGACCGATGCGCACCTTCTGACGACGTGGAAGATGCTCGCGGGCGGACGTCCCGTCTCGGAGCAGCCTCGGCACGTCGCGATCAGCGACGGCGTCCTCAATCACTGGGTGCATCACCGCGGACAGCTCACCGTGTACCTGCGCCTGACCGGGGCGTCCGTTCCCTCGACCTACGGCCCGACGGCCGACGAGCGCTTCGGAGGCTGATCCTCCGGAGCGCCGCGCCGCCGCGCGCGCCGTCACATCCCGGGATCGTCCGCCGAGGGCCCGTAGATCGACGGAACCTTCGCGCCCATCGGCCGCAGATAGCTTGAGAGCTGTCCGCGGTGGTGGATCGCGTCGAAGAGGAACCCGAAGAGCATGTCGCCGAGCGGCGCTTCCCAGGCCACCTTCCCGTCCATCAGGAACTGCGCCTTCTGTTTCCACCGCTTGTCGTCGAGCTTCGCGAGCCGCCTCTGGAGCGCCTTCGCGTTCTTCTCGTAGGCTTTCGCCGACTCGGCGATCGGCGGCGCCGGCCGCTGGACGAACTCCACCTTGCCCTTGTCCACGACGGCGCAGGCGTCGGCGAGCTCCGACGCGAGCAGCCAGACGAGGTCCCCGGCAGACGTCGAGCGCGGGTGGGGCCGATAGTCTCCCTTGTCCTCCGGAACGGCTCCGATGACGCGGAGGAACTTCGGCTTCTCCGACTTGAAGCATTCGGCGTAGTACTCGCGGGCTTTCATGCTCGGCTCCTCTCTTTCTTTCTTTCCACAGCCGATTCTCTTCCGCCGAGGGCCGCTCGCCAAGGGGCACGGCACGAACTGTCCGAAGCGCCGAACCGGCCTCCCGTCACATTCCCTATGTCATTCGACAGGAGCGGGCAGCTTCGCGCGCTCGGCTTGGTTCTTCCGTCGGAGGGAATCGTCATGCGAATCGCGAAGGCGGGGCGGGCGGCAGGGTGGTTGGCCGCGGGAGCGTTCCTCTGGATGGGGGGTCTCGGAACCGCGCGCGGCGAGGACGCGGCGCTCGCCCGGATCGAGGGCGGCGATCCGTCGGTCAGCGGCGCCTTTCTGCGCCCCTACACGAACCGATGGACCTTCTCGATCGAGCCGCCGGGCGGGAAGGCCGTCGAGGCCGGCGTCTGGACCGACCGGATGGAGGCGACGACGTATCGCGGCCGGCCCGCCATGAAGCGCACCCAGGTAGCCGAGTACAAGAAAGGGATCCGCCTCACGTTCGTCAACGTCTTCGACCCGGCGACGATGGCGTCCTGGACGTTCGACTACGAGCGGAGCGACACGGGCGAGAAGCGCCACCTCGAAGTGGACGACAAGACGGTCAAATTCCGGCGGGAGCCGGGTACGGGATCCGAAGAGGCGCAGGATTACGTCGCGCGAGTCGGCCGGCGAATCCTGGATTTCTACGACGGGCTGTACGGGATCCTGATCGACGCGTTCCCTCTGAAGGAAGGCTACGAGACGGAGTTCGCCGCCTTCGATACCGACCGCGCCCGAATCGACTGGGTCCGCCTCAAAGTCACGGGCCGCGAGACCGTTTCCGCGGGAGAGGGCAAGTCCGTCCCGACGTGGGTCGTCCACGTCGAGACGCAGCTCTACGGCTCGAGCACCTGGTGGGTGACGCGCGAGGCGCCCTTCGTCATCCGGGCGGCCCTCGTCCTCGCGGAGAAGGACGGCGGCACGAAGATCACGTACACGATGATCTGAGACCGCCGCCGCACCGGGCCTGTAACCTTTCGGCGTCTGGCAACTCTCTTGCTCCGACAGAGACGAACGCCCCTCGTGTCGGGTGCGGCGTTCTCGCGGGAGGTGTCTATGACCAGAGAGGGCCATCAGGCGTTCCAAATCCTTCGCTTCGGATTCACGGTCGCGCCGATCGTCGCGGGTCTGGACAAATTTCTGGGGATCTTGACCAACTGGGACAAGTACCTGGCGCCGGGATTGTCGTTCGGAATCGCGCCCCACACCTTCATGATGGCGGTGGGCGTCATCGAGATCGCCGCGGGCCTCCTCGTCGCGATGCGCCCGCGGATCGGCGGTTACATCGTCGCCGTGTGGCTCGTCGGAATCATGGTGAACCTCGTCGCGGTGGGCGGATACCTGGACGTGGCGCTGCGCGACCTGGGTTTGTGCCTCGGCGCGATCGCCCTCGCCCGCCTCGCGGAGGCCGAGGAACGCGTCGGCGTCCCGGCGAGCGCCTAGCGGAGACTTTCCGGTCTGCGGCGGCGGGTCAGATCCGCCGCCGCAGGATCGCGAAGCCGGCCGCGCCGAGGAGCGCGGCGAGGCCCAGAAGCATCGGGGGCGACAGCGTCGGAATGCCGCTCGGCCCGGCCCCCGCTCCCTCGTAAGCGCCCATGTCCACGACACCCGCCTGAATTCGCGGCGCGCCGGCGAGGTCCGTCGAGATGTCGCCCGGCACGTCGGAGTTGCTGCCGGCGTTCAAGGCCGGGGAGGTGCCCTGGAGCCGGAAGTCCGTCGGGGACAGGAAAGCCGGGTCCTCGTGCTTGGTGCCCGGTCCGGAAGTGAAGAAGCTCGAGCCGGGGCCGAAGAAGAGATTGTTGCGGTTCGCGAATGTTCCGTCGAAGTCCGGCTCGACGGAGATGTCCTGTTTGCTGTTGAACGCCGCGATGTTGTTGGCCATCAGGCCCGTGATCGTCGCGCCGAGGTCCGCGCGGCCGCCCACGCCGATGCCGGACTCGTTGAAGGCCACGGTGTTGTTCAGGACGAGCGCCTGAACGGGCTGGCCGCCGTCGGCCGAGATGACGATCGCGCCCGGGAATCCCGCGACGTCGACCTGACCGAAGACGACGTTGTTGATGATTCGCGCCTTGATGAGAGACGGCTGGTTCGCGTCGAAGAAGTTGCGCGCCTCGATGCCGTCGTCGGTCCCGGTCGCGTTCACGAGGTTGCCGATGATGTCGGCCGTCATCGTCTCGCCGGGTCCGGACACCGCGAGGATGGCGTTGCCCTCCCCGCAGTTGATGACGTTCACGCGGTTGTTCCGGATGACGCCGTGGGTGGTTCCCGAATCGTCGATCAGGCCGAGGATGATGCCGCCGCACTGATCACTCGGGCTCGAGCCCGTCACCGTGACCACGTTGTCGTCGATCTCCGCGTCCACGTTCCCGTAGGGCGGGAAGCTGCCCGAGGAGACTTCGATGCCGAGCCCGAACGAGCTCGTGTTCACGATCGTGTTGTTGGTAATCCGGACGGTGAGGTCGCCGGTGCCCGGCAGGGCGCGGATCTCACCGTCGATCGTCAGCCCGTCCACCACGATCGTCGCGGCCGTCGTGCCCCCGCCGAGCAGGAAGAGCGAGAAGGGGCCGAAGCTCGGCGTGAAGCCCGGAGCCGCGTCGAGCGTGAGGCTCTTGGCGACGTTCGGCGACTCGTTGATCGGCCCGTTGGTCGCGATGTCGATCGTCGAGCCGGCGGCCGTTCCGTCGATGCAAGCCTGGAGCGTCGTGTTGCAGGGCGAGGCGCCGGGAAAGGTCACTCCGGCCGTGATCCGAGCCGCCGCGAACAGACAGATACCGAGAAACGCCGGAAACCGTTTCATTCGGACCTCCCCGAATCGCCCGTGATTGCTCTGATTTTAGCATCCGGGCCCGCGCGTCCGGCGGGACTTGGCAGGGAGAGGACGGATCGCGAGGCGGAGGTGAGGGCGGGAAGAGAGAGCGAGGGGGCCTGACGGCCCCCCGCTCGAGGAAGCCGGCTTCACATCTTGTGGCCGGATTCTCCCGTCTTGACCCAGCTCGCCATCATCTTGCCGTCCTTGGTCGCGGCCTTGAAATGGACCATGCCGCCCTCTTTCGGAGCGTCGCCTTCCATCTTGGTCTGGTCGTTCCAGTAGATCGTCCACTCCTTGCCGGCCTTGTCCTTGACGGTCATCATCTTCTGGGCGCTGTCCACCTTGGTGACCGTTCCGCTCATCGCCTTGTCGCCGCCCATCTTGTTGTGGTCGGCCAGGGCCACGGCGGAAATCGCGAATCCGATCACGAGCGCGGCTGCGAGAAACCGTTTCATCGAAAACTCCTCCATCGATCTTGGGAGCCGCCGGATTGCGGTCCCCGTACGGTTCGGCCGGCCGTAATGAGCGGGGTTCGCTCACCGCGGCCTGTCGGACCGCCTGATAGGAGACCACCGCCAGCATGAACGTCCGATGAACCTGGGGACGAGCTTCGGATAGAACCCGGCCGCGCCCGGGCCGTATCTCGAGGCATGACCCTCGAAGGCCTCGGGCGGAGGCTCGCCCCGGCGCTCGTGTGGAGTCTCGCGGCGGCGGTCCTTGCGGCGGCATCGCCGCCTTCGGACGAGGACGTGCGCAACGTCCTGCGGCGTCAGACACAGGAGCTGCTCGACGCCATCGCCTCCGGAAACGCCTCGGTCTGGGAGAAGTATCTCGATCCCGACCTCCGATTCGTCGACGAGAACGGAAAGGTCCTCTCGAAGAAGGAGATGGTCGAGGCGACCAAGCCCCTGCCGGCCGGCGTCTCGGGCAAGATCCGTCCCATCGAGTACCAGGCCGTCCGCCACGGCGACGTCGCCGTCGCGACGTACGTCGACGACGAGTACGAGACCTACCACGGCCACGAGCTTCATTGTCAGTACCGCACGACGCAGACGTGGCAGAAGAAGCCCGAAGGCTGGCGCCTGATCGGCGCCCAGGTGCTCGCGCTCCGGACGGATCCTCCTTCCGTCGAGCTTTCGGAAAAGCTGCGGCAGGAGTACTGCGGGAAGTACGCCCTGACGCCCGAGATCACCTACGAGATTCTCTGCAAGGACGGCGCGCTCGAGGGCCGGCAGATCGGCCGGAAAGCCGAGGTCCTGAAGGCTGAAGCGCCCGACGTGCTCTTCGTTCCCGGAAAGCCGCGCTATCGCTACGTCATCCTGCGCGGCGCGGACGGACGGATCACCGGGTTCGCGCAGCGGCGCGAGGCGTGGGACCTCGTCTGGAAGCGGGCACGCTAGGGCCGAGCGCTTCTTCAGAAATCCTCGGAACGGCCCACTCCCGGCTCCGTTCGTGATATCGAGCGGAAGAAAGGAGAGGACACCACGATGATGAAGACAGCAACCCTGGCGGCGGTTCTCGCGGCGGCGATCGCTCTGCCGGCGGCCGCGGCGGATGCGCCCGCGACCCCGGCCGTGGGATCGCCGGCGCCGGACTTTTCGCTGACGAGCAACGAGGGCAAGGCCGTCAAGCTCTCGGACTTCAAGGGCAAATGGGTCGTGCTCTATTTCTATCCGAAGGACTTCACGAGCGGCTGCACGATGGAGGCGCACAACTTCCAGCGCGACCTCGCCAGGTACGACGGGATGAACGCCGCGATCGTCGGAGTCAGCGTGGACACCGCCGAGTCGCACAAGGATTTCTGCGCCAAGGAAGGCCTGAACTTCAAGCTGCTGTCAGACCCCGACGCGGCGGTCTCGACGACCTACGGCTCGGTGATGGAGTACCAGGGCAAAAAGCTCTCGGCGCGGAACACCTTCCTCATCGACCCCACGGGCAAGCTCGTGAAGGTCTACACGGGGGTCAAGCCCGCGACGCACAGCGAGGAGGTCCTCGCCGAGCTGACCACGCTCGAGAAGAAGGGCTGAGACGCCTCGAGACGCGATTTTCGGAGGGATTCGCGATAGAATGAGTCATGCCGGCTGAGGTTTCGAGCCGCTGATTCGAAGGCGCCTTCGGGCGCCTTTTTCTTTTGCGCGAGGAGGACAACATGCAGCCCATGATGGGCGCCGCGGCGCCGCGGTCGCTGCCGCTCGAGCGGTGGTCACACGAGGGATCGACGGTGGTGGATCCGACGGGCCGCAGGGCGGCGACGTTCCGCACGACCGAAGAGGCTCGCCGTTTCGTCGCGGCCCTCAATGCCGTCGCGGGCATGCCCACCGAGGCGCTCGAGGCCTGGACGACCGGCGTCATCAGCGACCCCGTCCAGGAGCTCGCCGCCGAGCTCGCGGCGATGGTCGAATTCGTGCCCTACCCGAACGAGCGGCGCACCGGAGAACGGCGCCGGGGGGATGACCGGCGGCGCTTCACGGCACAGGTGCGCATCGACGAAAAGTCGTGACGGCCTCGACGCACGTCCGGGAAAAACGCGAAGAGCATCGCGAGCTGTCCCCGGAGCCCTGGGCGCAGCTCGGCCGGTTCGTGCGGGACGCGAAGGGCCGCATCGTCGTGCGGGGCAAGACGCCGGAGGACATCCGGCGCATCGTCGCGTGCGTCAACGCGTTGTCCGGCGTGCCGACCGAAACCATCGAGCACTGGACGATCCAGGTCGGGGGGGGCGCGGGAACCGGCCCGGATCCTGCATTGAACGACATTCCGGAAGGCGCCATCGAGGCCATCCAGGAGATCGTGGGCTCTGCGGAGCGCCGTATGGGCGAGCGCCGCCGGGGCGATCGCCGCCGCGCCGGGACACCCGTTTCGATCGAAAGGGAGGTTCATGAGCGCTAACCCGGAGGCCAGCCGCGTGATCGACGACCTGTTCGGAGGCGAGGACCGAGGCGAGCATTCGCCGGAGCCGTGGCGACAGGAAGGGCGCTATCTGCGCGACGCCACGGGAGCGATCGTCGTGCGCGGAAGGAGCTCGGCGGACGCGAGGCGCATCGCCGCCGCGATCAACGGCGTGCGCGGCATTCCGACCGAGGTGCTCGAGAGCTGGAGGGTGGAGGACGTCTCCGACCCGGCGACGCGGCCCGACTTCGAGGTCGAGCTCGACGAGCAATTCGTCTCGCCGCACGAGGTGCGTCCTCCGGCCGAAGGAGCGGCGGGGGAGCTGCCTTTCACTTTGACCCCTCCCGGTTTCCCGATCGAGAAGGCGTTCCCCTACGACCGCCGCGTGGCGCAGCGGCGTCAGCGAGAGCGGCGGGAGAAGGACAGAAGGGCGGGCGCGTAGCGGCGCGAAGCACGCAAGCTCGATCTTGTTTGGTCACCGGGGATTGATCGGTTCGTTGGTTATCCGTGTCCCGCCCGATGCCGCGGGATCTTTCGAGTCGGGACGTCGGAATCCCTTCGCGCGCGCCCGCTCCTTCCGCGCCCGGAACGCGAGTACATGAGCCAGGATGAACAGGGCCGCAATCAGAACGCTGGGTAGCCATCGCGCAGGCATCTGGTTGTCCATTCAGCGGTGCTTCGCACTCACGACGAGAGAATGCGATTCGCCGCCTCGCATTTTCTTTGGCGCCACGGCCCGATAGCTCTCCCGGACCCACTCTTCGAGCATCGCCAGCGGCGGCGCGTCTTGCGCGGAAAAGCTCGCGCTGACCCAGCCGGCCTTCCCAAGACCGTAGCCGGTGGGCTTGGTGAACGGCAGCTCGAGCGCGTC
>DATBFU010000057.1:0-18891 GCA_036558325.1 Thermoanaerobaculia bacterium
CGGGAGGAAGGGCAGCTTCGGAAGGCGAATCCGCGAAGCCGAGCGTCGGAAACTGCGTGTCGTCGGTCGTCATCGCGCACCCCGGCCGACGTCCGCCCGGGATGAACGCAACCTGGCCAGGGGCGAACGGCTGGCGGATCCTACCGTAGGAGGGCACCGCGCTTGCTTGCGAGGAGGCTATGGACGGTGACACGGAGCGGACCGTCGACCGGACGCGGCTCACCGATCCCTCCTCGCGTGGCGGAGATGCCGCGCATGCGTTCGACGTGATCGTGCCGAGCCTGCCCGGCGACGCCTTCTCGGAACCGCGCCCGACGCACGGGGAACTCTTCGGGTTCGGCGACCTCCTGCACGCGCTGATGCGGGACGTCCTCGGTTACGAACGGTTCGCGGCGCATGGCGGCGACTGGGGCAGCACGATCACCGAACAGATCGCCCGAGGCCACGCGGCCTCCGTCGTCGGCATCCCTCTGACGGACGTCCCCTTCTGGCACGCGCTCCGGAAGCCGAAGAAGGCGACGGCCGCCGAAAAGAAGTATCTATCGCCCATCGAAGAGTTCCAGAAAAGCGACGGCGCCTACGCGATGATCCAGGCCACACGGCCCCGCACCCTCGAAGTCGGCGCCTCCTCGACTCTCCGGCCGGCCTCGCCGCATGGATCGTCGAAAAGTTCCGCGATTGGAGCGACTGCGGCGGCGACCTCGAGCGTTGCTACACGAAGGACGAGCTTCTGACGAACGTCACGATCTATTGGGCGACGCGGAGCATCGGGACGTCTTTTCAGCCGTACGCGGACGTGATGAGCGCCGGCGCGGTTCGGTGGATGAAGGAGGCGGCGCGGAATCTGATCGGGTCGAAGTCCGTGCCGGCGGCGTTCGCGATGTTCCCGAAAGACCTGTCGTCCCCGCCGCGAGAGCGGGCCGAGCGCTTCTTCAACGTGGTGCGGTGGACGGAGATGCCGCGCGGCGGCCACGTCGCCGCGATGGAGGAGCCCGATCTGCTCGCCGAAGACATTCGCGCCTTCTTCCGGAGCTCGAGGAGCTGACGCGGCGGCCGCGCGATCAGATTTGCCGACGGGTATCGACGCGCATGCGTGACGACCGCGAATCCGTTCATCGTCTGGCGACTTACACGGACGCGGTCTTCGCGGTGATCGTCACGATCATGGTTCTGGAGCTCCGGGCGCCGGACCAAGCGTCGTTCTCGGCTCTGGGGCCGCTCTGGCCCACGGTCGTCAGCTACGCGGTGAGCTACGTGTTCATCGCCATCATCTGGATCAACCACCACTACCTCATGCGCTGCGTGGGCGCTCCGACTCTGGGGCTGATGTGGATCAACTTCGTCCACCTCTTTCTGGTGTCGTTCCTGCCCTTTGCCACGGCATGGATCGCCCGCACCCGACTGGCGTCGTCCCCGGTCACTTTCTATGCCGGGCTCTTCGTTGCCATCGACGTCGCCTACAACGTCTTCGAGAGAAAAGTGCTGGCCGATGCCGGCGCCGCGGTGTCCGTGCAAACGCGGCGCGCGGCCAGGCGGCGTTCGCTCGCCGTCCTCGCGATGTTCGCGGCGGCGACCCTGGTCGCGTTCTTCTCTCCGGGCGCCGCCTTCGGCTTGATCTGCGGCGCCCTCGTCCTTCACTTGAGGCCCGACGTTCGCGGCGACCGGCCGGTCTGAGACGTTTACCGGCTCATCAGAGCGCCCGACGCCGGCGTCCGGACGCCGACTCGGTCGCGACCGTCGACCCCTCCCCGCGGCCCTGCGCGGCCCGCTGCCGAAAGATCGGGTCGGTTCTCGAGCCGGGGCGGCCGCGGCGCCTCGCCGCTCGCCCCCAAATGGCTTGACGCGCCCCTCGCATCTGTGGCACAACAATATGTTGTAATGAAACATATCGACGCCGCCCACGCCATCGACCGGGAGCTCAAGAAGGGATCGACGGAGCTTCTGATCCTGTCTCTCCTGCAACACCGACCGCGGCACGGCTACGACATCAGCCGTCTGATCGAGACGCGCTCGGAGGGCGTCCTTCGCTTCAACGTCGCCTCCTTCTATCCGCTCCTCTATCGGCTCGAGCAGCGCGGGCTGATCGAGGGACGCTGGGTGGAGAAGCCGGGGCAGCGCCGCCGCCGCTACTATCGCCTGACGGCACAAGGCCGGCGGATGCTCCGGGCGCGCCGGACGGCATGGGACGCGTTCGTCCGGGCGATGCGCCGGATCACGGAGGCGGAGCATGCCTGACTGGTCCGCGGCGGTCCGGGAGCGGCTGGCCGGCCTCCGGCTCGACCCGGCGCGCGAGTCGGCGCTCGTCGAGGAGCTCGCGCAGCACGCGAGCGACCGCTACGAGGAGCTGGTGACCAACGGGGCGAACGCCGCCGAGGCCGAGCGCGCCATCCTCGCGGAGCTCGATTCCCCGAACCTCGTCTCGAAGCTCCGACCCGTGCTGCCGCGGCCGGCGTTTCGTCCTTCCCCCGAACCGGCGGACGCCAGCGGCTTCGCCGGGTTCTGGCTCGACCTGCGCCACGGCGTGCGACGGCTTCGACTCGAGCCCGCTTTCGCGGCCGTCGCGGTGCTCTCCCTCGCTCTCGGGATCGGCGCCAACACGGCGATCTTTCAACTACTCGACGCGGTGTGCCTGCGCTCGCTGCCCGTCGAGAGGCCGCAGGAGCTCGTCAGCGTCCGTGTCGTGAACGTCCAGCACGGCCGGACCGGGGACTTCTCCGGCCGGTTCCCGCACCTGACGTATGCCCTGTGGGAGCGGCTGGAGGCGTCGCCGGAGCCGTTCTCCGGAATCGCCGCCTGGGGGTCCGAGCGTCTGAATCTCGCGCGCGGCGGCGAGGCGCGGTGGGCCGAGACGCTCTGGGTGAGCGGCAGCTACTTCGACCTTCTCGGCGTGCGGCCGCTTTCCGGCCGGCTCCTGACCCGATCGGATGACCGGCCGGGATGCGCGTCGCCCGGGGCCGTCGTGAGCGAGACGTTCTGGCGTCGGGAGCTGGGCGCCCGCCCGCCGGGCCCGGAAACGACGCTCACCCTCAACGGACATCCTTTCGAGGTCGTCGGCGTCGCGCCGCGCGCCTTTACCGGGCTCGACGTGGGGCGAGACTTCGACGTGGCGATTCCGATCTGCGCGAACCCGCTCGTGATTTCTCGACCGCGGGTCTCGGATTCGGCTTCGTGGTGGCTCGCCTCGGTCGGACGCCTCAAACCGGGCTGGACGCCGGCGCGCGCCGACGCCTACCTGAAGACCATCGCGCCGGCGATCTTCCGGGCGACGTTGTCGCCGCGTTACGACGCGCAGGACGCGAGGGACTATCTCGCGTTCGGGCTCGGCACGCGCCCGGTCCCGACCGGCTTCTCCTCTCTGCGAACCGATTACCAGAGCCCGCTCTGGCTGCTGCTCGGGATCTCCGGCCTCGTTCTCGTCATCGCGTGCGCGAACCTCGCCAATCTGATGGTGGCGCGCGCAACGGCGCGGCGCCGGGAGATCGCCATCCGGCTGGCGCTCGGCGCTTCGCGGCGCCGTCTCGTGCGGCAGCTCCTCGCGGAGAGCCTCGTCCTGGCCGTACTCGGCGCCGCCGCCGGGGCGGTGCTCGCGCAGACGTTCGGCCGTTTCCTGCTCAGCTTTCTGGCGACGTACTCTGCCCGGTGGTTCGTGAACCTCGCCCCGGACTGGCGTCTCTTCGCGTTCACCGCCGGGCTCGCGGCGCTGACGGCGCTGCTTTTCGGCCTCCTTCCGGCGATCCAGGCCGCGGGAACGCGTCCCAACGAGGCGTTGAAATCCGGAGGGCGCGGCGTCACGGGCGGTGCCGGCGGTCTGGCGTCGCGCCGCGCGCTCGTGGTTTGCCAGGTCTCCCTGTCGCTGGTTCTTCTCGTGGGGGCGCTGCTCTTCGTGCGGACGCTCCGGAATCTTCTGACGCTCGACCCGGGCTTCCGACGAACGCAGATCCTCGCGGTGTCCGTGGACTTCTGGCCGCTGCGCCTCGCGGAACCCGCGCGCGTTCCCTTCAAGCACGAGCTCCTCGAGCGCGTTCGCGCGATTCCGGGAGTTGAGGCAGCGTCCACCGCCTGGGTCGTCCCGTCGAGCGGCGACGGCTGGAACGAGAACGTCAGCGTCGAAGGGAGCGGCGCCCAGCGGCAGACCGCCAATTTCAATCGTGTGAGCGGAGGCTACTTTCGCACGATGGGGACGCCTCTGCTCGCCGGGCGGGACTTTCGCGAGGCCGACCGCGCGGGGTCGGAGCCCGTCGCGATCGTCACCGAGACCTTCGTTCGGAAATTCCTGAACGGAGCGAGCCCGATCGGACGGTCGATCCGGATCGACGGCGCCGGCCGGCCCGATCGCCACCTTCGCGTCGTCGGCCTCGTCAAGGACAGCAAGTACTACGATCTGCGCGAAGACTTCACACCGATCATCTTCGTGCCGGACGCGCAGGACGACGACTTCTTCCAGGCGACGAATCTTCTGATCCGTTCTCCGCTGCGCATGGACTCCGTGACCGCCTCGGTCAAAAACGCGCTCACGCGATGGAGTCCGGAGCTCGTCCTCGGATTCCAGTCGCACGAGCGCATGGTTCGGGAAGGACTCATCCGCGAGCGGCTGATGGCGAGCCTTTCCGCCTTCTTCGGCTTCCTTGCGGCGCTCCTCGCGACGATCGGGCTCTACGGCGTCGTGTCGTTCATGGTCGTCAAGCGGCGCAACGAGATCGGCGTGCGGATGGCGATGGGCGCCGATCGCGGAGACATCGTCCGGATGGTGCTGCGCGAGGCCGGTGCGCTTTTCGGCGTCGGCCTGGCGATTGGCGCGGTTCTGGCCGTCGCCGCGGCCCACGCCGCGAAGTCGCTGTTCTTCGGGCTGCGGCCGACGGATCCGGTAACCCTTCTGATGGCCGTCGGCGCGCTGGCCGCCGTCGCCGCCGCCGCGAGCGTCCTTCCCGCCCGCCGCGCCGCCTCGCTCGATCCCGTGACGGCGCTGCGCGAAGACTAAGGACGACCGTTCACCGCTGCCTCACCGCGCGATCGCCGGCGCCGTGACCGGGACCTTCTCGCTTCGCAGCGCCGCCGGGCACACGATCCGCACGGCCATGCTGCTCAGACGGTCGTACAGACGCCGGTCCCGCCGGATCGGCCACCATCCGTAGAGGAAGATCTCGAGCGGCCTCCACATCGCGACCCATCCGCCGATGACGAAACTCTCGCGCACGATCTCGGCGGCGCGGCCGTTCCAGGTTTTTGCCACCCAGTTACTCGTCACGAGGCAGATCGCCAGGAAGGCCAGACCGATGACGAGACTCCGCCGTCCGATTCGAAACAGCTCGCGAAGGCGCTGACGCGCGAGCGCGGAGCGCCTGTCGAAGAAAGTGTGCACCGCCGTGCGCAGGTCCCGGGCCATCTCCGGCGCGACGGCCGGTTTGTCGAGGTGCACCCGAAGGGCGAGCGGCTTGTCGGGCGGGAGCTCTTTCGCCCAGCCCACGATGAACTCCACGGCGTCGACGTCCAGATCCTTGTCCTGAAAAGGCGAGGGGTCCATGGAGTTGAAGATCTGGCTGACCTCCGACACGTGGACCTCGATGACCTCGGTTCCCGGAGGGACTTCGTCGCCCGCAGTAGTCTGGCTTGCAGTCACAGAGCTCGGCGACAGCCTATCGCCCGGTCCGGATCAGGTCCACGAACCTCCGCAGCGCGATTTGCGGGACGAGGCGGCGCTGCTCGGCGGGCATGCGCTCGTCCATCATTTCTCGCGCGAGACGCCGGACGGCCTCGGAGGCTTTTCGCATGTGTCCGGCATGGAAGGGCGGTTGCGGGTCGTATTCGATCGTGAGCTGAATCGCCTGCGCTCGTTCGGCCCCCGCGATCTGCGCCGCGAGCCAGACGGCGAGGTCGATGCCCGCGGAGACGCCGGCGGCCGTCACGATCTTGCCGGACCGGACGATGCGGTCGGCGGGCAAAGGCCGCGCGCCCAGGATCCGAAGCACGCCCATTTTGTACCAGTGCGACGTCGCGGGCAGGCCCTTCAGAAGGCCGGCTGCGCCGAGAATCAGCGCGCCGGTGCAGACGGAGGCGGTCCACGTGGTCGTCTCGTGCGCGCGGCGCAGCCAGTCGAGGAGCTCGTCGTCGATCATCTGGCCCGGAGTGGTCGCGCCGCCGGGCACGAGGACGAGGTCCGGCGACGGAGTCTCCGCGAGCGTGTGCGTGACGCCGAGCCGCAGCGTCCCGCCCTCCATCTCGACCGGACCGACGTTCTTGCCGACGAACCGGACTTCCGTGTCCGGCATTCGCGAGAGCACTTCCCACGGCCCGACCGCGTCGAGCGCGGTCACGCCCGGGTAGAGAAGGATGGCGACCTGGAAGGGCTCGTGGTTCTCCATGGGGGTCGGCGCTCGCGAATCGCCGCGAGACGCGCCGGCGGGCGCCCGGATCAGGAAGCGCGCTGGAGCTTCGTCAGATGGGCCCACTCCGGAAGCTCGCGGCCGGAGAGAAGATAGAGCGCCGGCAGCGTCGTCAGCGCGCCGAAGGTGAGGAGGGAAGCGCCGAGCCGCTTGCGGCTGCGCTTGCAGAGCCTCGCCGAAGCGAGCAGGCCGACGCCGGCGCCGAGCGCCGCGCGCGTGGCGACGACGAAAGCGAATTCCGGCAGCGAAAGATCGACTCTTTTCTTCATGGTTTTCCTCCTTGGGCGCGCAGGAATCGTGCCCGGTTACAGACCTGCATCCTCGGGTCGCCGCAAGATCCCTGCCACCCGGGGGGCACCCTCTCCCCGTGAAGGGAGAGGGTTGAGGTGAGGGTCCCCTCGACGTTGTCCGCGCGCGGCTCAGGGCCTGCCAGTCCGGGATCCCTCGTTATCGCTCGGGATGACGCCCGCGGGGGTCACCGCAGCATCATCCAGAGATACGCGTACTGCAGCGCGTCGACCTGCGCGGTCTGCTTGTTGACCGCGCCGCTGCCGTGTCCGCCCTCGGTGTTCTCGAAGTAATAGACCGGATGCCCGAGCGCCTCGAGCTTGGCGACCATCTTGCGCGCGTGGCTCGGGTGCACGCGATCGTCCCGCGTGTTCGTCCAGTAGAAAGGCGTCGGGTACTTCGCGTCGGCTTTGAGGAGCTGGAACGGAGACCAGGCCTGCATGAACGCCCAATCTTCCGGCTTGTCGGGGTCGCCGTACTCCGACATCCAGCTCGCGCCGGCGAGCAGATGATTGAACCGCTTCATGTCGGCGAGAGGCACCTGCGCCACGACGGCATGGAAGAGCTCCGGATAGAGAACCATCGTGCCGGAGACGAGAAGGCCGCCCTGCGAGCCGCCCATGATCCCGAGGTGCCGCGGCGACGTGATCTTGCGCGCGATCAGATCCTGCGCGACGGCCGCGAAGTCCTCGAAATTGTGAATGTGCTTTTCGCGGACCGCCGCCTTGTGCCATGCCGGTCCGAACTCGCCGCCGCCGCGGATGTTCGCGAGGACGTACACGCCGCCTCGCGAGAGCCACGCCGCACCGAGCACCCCGTTGTAGTTCGGGACCTCCGAGATCTCGAAGCCGCCGTACCCGTAGAGCAGCGTCGGCGCGCCTCCGTCGGTCTTCGTACCTTTCGGCCGGACGACGAAGTACGGGATCTTCGTCCCGTCCTTCGACGTCGCCTCGAGCTGTTCGGTCGTCATGCCCGTCGCGTCGAAGAACGCCGGCATCGTCTTGACCTTCGAGGGTGCGCCGCCGTTCTCGCTCATCCACAGCGAGTCGGGCGTCGTGAAGTCCTCGTACGTGAAGAAGAAGGTCTCCGACTGGTCGGTCGTGGCCGACAGGTACGCGGTGCCCACTCCGGGAGTCGGAACGTCGGCCTTCTTCCACGCGTCTCCGTCCAGTGAGAGCGCGGTGATGCGGCTCTTCACGTTGTCCAGCGTTCGCAGGAGCACCCGATCTTTCGTCCGATTGACGGTCGCGAGCGAGGTTCGCTCCGTCGGCTCGAAGAGGACGTCGAACTTGCGCACGCCGCCCAGGAGGTCGTCGACCGATGCGGAGAGGAGCGATCCCTCCTTGTACGTCTTGCCGCCGATCTGCCAATCGCTTCGCAGCGAGAAGAGGAGCCGCCCGTGAAAGAACTCGCGGATGTCGGCGTCCTCCGGGATGTCGAGCTTGACCAGCCGGTCGCCGAGATAGAGGAAGGTCACTTGCTTGAAGAACGCCGGAACGCGGGTGACGAGGTCGTATCGGCCGTCCGTCAGGATCTCGCTCTGTCCGGCGGAGGCGACGTCTTCGGTCTTTCCCTCGAAAACGGTCTTCGCCGCGGAGAGCGGCGTGCCGCGCTTCCAGAGCTTGACGATGCGCGGATAGCCGGACGACGTGAGCGACCCCGCGCCGAAGTCGGTGCCGACCCAGAGCGTGTCCTCGTCGCGCCACGCGACGCGCGACTTGGCCTCCGGGAGCGAAAATCCGTCCTTGACGAAATCTTTGGTCTTGGTGTCGAACTCGCGCTCCACGGAAGCGTCCGAACCCCCCTGCGAGAGACTGACCATGCAGCGGGTGTACGCGGGCGGAAGGCACTCGGCGCCATGGAAGACCCAGGCCTTTCCTTCCGCCTTCGCGAGGGCGTCGACGTCGAGCACGGTCTCCCACTGCGGCGCCGGCGTGCGGTACGAAGCGATCGTCGTGCGGCGCCAGAGACCCCGCTCGTGCACGTCGTCCCTCCAGAAGTTGTAGACGGCGTCGCCGAGGAGGCGGGGCATCGGGATCTTTTCTTTGGAGTCGAGGATCTCGAGCGTTCGCTTGTAGATGGCCTTGTACTCGGGACGCGCCTCGAGAACCTTCGTGGACTTGGCGTTGTGCTCCTTCGCCCAGGCCAAAGCCTTCTCGCCGGTGACTTCCTCCAGCCATTGGTACTGTTCGTCGCCGGCAGGCGCCGCTCCGATCGCCGCGACACTTGATGCGGCGAGGACCGCGACCGGCAGGCAGCGCGCAAGGATCCTCTTCATCCGATCACCTCCGAAGGCGGGGATCATAGGCGATTCCGGGAAGCCTGCTTGTCCACGCTTGTCTTCCCGGCGTTGACCGAGAGTCCTGTTGGCAGTAGCGTCGCGGCCGTTATCCCGACCGTGATCTCCGATCGAGGCATTCCGGCGGGGCTCTCCGGAGGCCGGCCTCGAGCTCGGTGTGTCCGGCCATCCTCCCTCGGGTCTCTTCGCAACGGAGGATCGTCATGACGCGCACCCGTCGTTCGGGCTTCCTTCTCCTCGCCGTCCTGTTTGCCGCCGCGCCACGAGCGCGCGCCCAGACGCCGCCGCTCTTCCCCGAGTTTCCGGTCAACACCTACACGACGGGCGACGAGAAGCATCCGACGATCATCCTGGATTCCTCGAATGGGAACATGGGGATCGCCTGGCACCGCCCGGGTCCTTCCGGGCCCGACATCGCCGGGAACGGTTTCAAGCTCGACGGGTCCATCGATGGAAGCGAAAGCCCCGTCAATACCTTTACGACGAACGGTCAGATCCGCCCCCAGGCCGCCGGCGACGGCGCGAAGAGTTTCGTCGTCGTGTGGATGAGCGGGGGCCGGGACGGGAGCAATTTCGGCATCGCCGGTCAGCGCTATGTCGACGGCTCGCCGACCGGTGGCGAATTCCAGATCAACACCTACACGACGGGCTACCAGTACAACCCGGCGGTCGCCGTGAACGCTTCGGGAGATTTCGTCGTCGTGTGGGAGAGCGACGGGCAGGACGGCGACAAGAGCGGCATTTTCGGCCAGCGCTTCGACAGCACGGGCGCGAAGGCCGGCGGAGAGTTTCAGGTGAATACGTACACCACGAGCTACCAGTACTCCCCCGGCGTCGCCATGGACGCCGCCGGCAACTTCGTCGTGGTCTGGGCGAGCGACGGAGAAGACGGCGACAATTCCGGGATCTTCGCCAGGCGCTACGACGACACGGGGGCGCCGCAGGGCGGAGAGTTCCGAGTCAACGTCACGACGGCCGGATATCAGGCGCACGCGGGAATCGCGTCCGATGCGTCGGGAAACTTCGTCGTCGTCTGGACCAGCGAGAACGTCGACGGCTCCGCCTTCGGCGTCATGGGACGGCGCTACGACTCCGACGGGAACCCGTTGAGCGGCGAATTCCCCATCAACACCTACACGACCTCCAATCAGGGCGCGCCCTCCCTCGCGATGGATTCCAAGGGGAACTTCCTGGTGGCCTGGCACGGCAAGGGCCAGGACGATCCCGCCGAGCCGAACGGTTTCGGCATTTTCGCGCGGATGTTCCGCGCGACGGGCCGCCCAGCGAGCGTGGAGTTTCCCGTCAACACATATACGGTCGATGATCAGACTCACCCCGTCGTCGCCCTGGACGACCGCGGGGACTTCGTCGTCGCGTGGCAGAGCTTCGGGCAGGACGGCGACGGCTACGGGATTTTCGCGCGCAGCGGGGGCTTCCCTCCGCCGCAGGCGCTCAACGTGGACGTTCACGACGCGACCGGGACGAGCTCCGACAGGAACGGAGTGCTCGAGGCCGGCGAGAACGTTCTCGTCGAGCCCCTATGGAAGAACACGGGGCCCGACGCCCTTCCGCTGACCGGCGCGGACTCCGACTTCGACGGACCCGCGGGGGCGCTCTACACGTCCCCCGCGGATACCGCCGACTACGGAACGGTCGCCGCCGCGGCGACGAGCGACTGCCGCGGCGCGACGGGGACCTGCTATCAATTCGCGGTCTCGATGCCCGTGACCCGCCCGGCGACCCACTGGGACGCGCACTTCTCGGAGGCGTTGAGCACGGGAGCCACGAAGACCTGGACACTGCACGTGGGCGACAGCTTCGCGGACGTGCCGCGATCCCAGCCCTTCTACAAGAAGATCGAGACGCTGCTCCACAACGGGATCACGGGCGGCTGCACCACGACGACCTACTGTCCGGGCGACACGGTCTCCCGAGGTCAGATGGCGATCTTCCTCGCGAAGGGCATCGCCGGCACCGCCGCGCTCGTACCGGCCAAGGGCTCGGTCGGCGCGCAGGCCTACCGCTGTGCCTCCGGCGGGGTCTCGCTGTTCACGGACGTTCTCGCGACCGACGTCGACTGCAAGCACGTTCACTACATGGCCGCCCAGAACGTCACGGCGGGGTGCTCGGCGGGAAAATACTGTCCGAACGACAGCGTGACGCGCATTCAGATGGCGGGCTTCATCGCCAAGGCGATCGTCGCCCCCGGCGGGGGCGCCGCGATTCCGCTCATCTACGGGCCCGATCCGGTCACCGGTCTCTCGTACTCGTGCGACGCCGGTTCGCCGAACGTGCACTTCACGGACGTGCCCGTGTCGGATCCTTTCTGCAAGCACGTCCACTACCTGTGGGCCAAGGCGATCATCACCGGCTGTGGCGGAACGAACTTCTGTCCGGCGGGCCTCGTGACACGCGACGCGATGGCGAAGTTCCTGGACAACGCTTTCGCACTGCAGCTGTACGGGCCGTAGTCCGTCGCTTCGTCTCGCTCGGGATCCTGCGCTCGCGCCGCCGCGTTGCATGACCACCCGAAGCGCTGATCGGCGCTCGCGCACCGGCGTCCGACTCGGCCAAAGGGCCTCGACCGTCCGCCTCGATTCCTCGCTTCGCCTCGCGCCGCGAGCGAAATCTTCGGGGCCGTGAAAAGCAATCTGCTCGCAACGCGACCAAGGTTTGCGAGCTGACGAGCAAACCGACTCGCGTTGCGGGAGCCGCAGCGCCGCGAGGGAATCAGGCGAGGGGACGAGACGGGATTGGCGAGCCGCGGCCGGTGGCGCAAGCCGGATTCCCGGGCAAGCGAAGGCGACGGATTTGAGGCCGCCTAGGCGGGTTGCGCCGATCTTTCGTTCTGCGGCCGCGCACCCCAGATCAGCAGCCAGAAGATGATCGGCAGCTCCAGAACCGTGAGCACTTTCGCCACGCGCTCGACCGCGGCCGAGGAGTCGGGGAAGACGAGGTTCGAGATCGAGCTCGCCAGATATCCGAACGCCGCGGCGATGAGGAGGTGGCCGAGGATCCGCGGGATGAAGCGCGACCGAATGACGCAGATTCCGAACGGAACGAGCCAGAGCCCCCAGAAGATCTGCGCGACCTCGAGGCCCTGCCCGTGGAGGTGGAGACACTGGTACGCCAGGGCGTCGCGCTGCGCCACGTCGAACGCGGCGAGGTAGTCTCGGCCGCTCGCGCCGCCGGAGAACTCGAGCGCGGCGACTTCGGGGACGACGAGGAGCATCGAGATGGGCATGGAGAGCAGGATGAGAACCATCATCGCCAACGCCGGCCCTTCGCTCACCGGACGAAAGAGCCGGTAGAGGAGGAGCACCAGGAAAATGAACAGCACCGATGCCAGAAGCTCGGCGCCGATGCCCATGCGGAGGAGCGCCGGCGACGAGCGAAGCCGCTCGGCGGTCGCAGCGGCGTCGCCCCGCACCACGAGCTTCCCGGGGACGTAAAGGAGCGCGAAAGCGCCGGGAATGCTGGCGACGAGGTAGAGAAGCCCGGCGAGGCGCGCGGTTTTCCGAGTCGAGTCCATGTCCTTGATGCGTTGATACGGCGAAAGACCGGCCGGGTTCGTTCCGGAAATGCCTATCGCGGTTTCGGCGTCGGGGTCGGCGTGGGCGGCTTTCCGAGAAGCTGTTGGAGGACGTCGCCGCCGCCGAGCACGTCGCCGACGATCTTTCCGGCCCCCCCGCCGATCCGATCGCCGGCCTGACGGGCGAGAATCCGGCGGCCGAGATCGAGAGCGACCGACTCGTCGATCGCCACCTTCGGTGAAGAGATCTGGCCGGTCACCCGGAATGGAAGCGCGACGCGGCCCTGCGCGTCCGCGATGTAATGCCCGACGTTGCCGAAGCTCCGGACGATTCCCGGCTGGAGCACGAGACGGCCGTCGTAGGAGAGCGAGCGATCGAGACCGATCCAGCCGTCGGCCGTCGCGGCGACGTCCTTCCCGGTCAACGTCAGCCCCGGGGTCATCAGCCGGCCGTCCGCGAGCTTCAGCGAAGTCTCGACCGTATTGAATCGCGTCGACCGGAGATTCGCCGGGACCTGGAAGCCGGCCACGCTCCCGACGGTCGTCAGCGTGCTCGCCACCCGCGGCATCAGCTCGACGGTCTTGAAATCCGCGTTCGTTAGGGACAGCCGGCCCTCGCCGCGCCCGGTTTTCGACAGCGCATCCCAGTCGAGTCCGCGGGTCGCCAGAGACATTTTCGCCGCCAGCGTCCCCGAAACGACGTCGCGTGTCGACGTCAGCGAGTCGGCGAGTTGCTGCGCCTGCATTCCGGCGACGTCGAGGCCGACCTTCGACTCGCTCCTGGGGTGCGCGAAGTCCGTTTCCACGCGCGCTCGGAGCACGCCGCCGAACGCGCGCAGCGCCGGCGCGAGCGTCAGGGCGCCGGCGTCGTAGCTCCAGTCCGCGGAGAGGTCCTGAAAGGGGAGTTTCTGGATCCTTCCCGAGGCGGCCGTCACGCGGCCGGTCATCGGCGCTTTTCCGGGCGCGGCGAGCGTCGCGCGGACCGCCGGCGCGGCGAAGAGCACTTCGGTTCCGCGACTCACGGAGAACGGTGCGGCGTCGAGCGCGGCGCGCGCCGCGAGATCGGAGGCGGTGCCCTGCATCGTCGCCTCGAGCCGCACCCTTCCGGCGAGCCGGGTGCCGGCCGGCAGCATTCCGGCGAGACCCGGCAGGCCGGTAACGCTTTCGATCGCGACGTCGCCGGGCGTCGCGATCTGGAAATTCACGCGCGCCGTCTGGCGGAGGCCGTCGATCCCTCCCTGGGCCGTGAGCGGGAGCTTTGCGATGGAGAGTGGCGACTTGGCGAGCGTCAGCGAGCCGCCCGGTGCGTCATACGAGAGAGCGAGCTTCGCATCGACGGCCGGGATCGCGGAGGAGGACGGCGGCGGGACGAGCCAGAAATTCGCGGCGACCTTCAGCGTGCCGGCCGGCGCGCCCTGAAGCGCCGCGTCGAGCGAGAGAACGCCCGGATCGAGTGTGGAGGACGCGCCGAGATACGGACGGAGACGCGCGAGCGCGAGATTCTTCGCCGCGAGCTTCGCGTGGAGCGCCGCGTCGGCGAAGCCTTTTCCCGGCGGCGGGGGGCCGAGCGTGCCCGCGAGCGACAGATTGCGGGCGCCGTCGGCGAGGAATCGCCCGGAGAGCTCGAAGCGGCCGGACGAAGCGGAGCCGAGGTCCGCGATCTCGCCGGTCAGATCGTCGAGCGACGTGGACACGCTCTTTCCGGGAGAGATCCTGCGATCGACGAAGACGAGGCGGCTGCGGGAGATCTTCAGGCGCGAGAGAAGGATCGCCGCGGGCGGAGCGGCCGTCGGTTCCGTCGCCGCAGGCGGCGGCGTCTCCAGGAGGTCGCTCACACTGAGCCTGCCCGAAGGATCCCGCTCGATCGTGAGGGCCGCGCCGTCGAGCACGACGCGGCGCACCTCGAGCTGCTTTCGGAGAAGCGGCCAGAAGGCGACTTTCACCGAGAATCGGTCGATCGTCGCAAGCGCCGGGGTCTCCCAGCCGGGCGGGTTGTGAACGACGAGCTTCTCGATGCCCGCGCCGAGGCCCGAGAAGATCTCGAGGCGGATCTCGCCGGCCTCGACCTTGCGGTGCAGCGACGACTCGGCCGCCGCCAGGACGCGCGAACGGATGGAATCCAGAGACAGGAGGGAGGGGAGCGCGAGCACGAGCGCCGCGATCAGGGCGGCGAGCCCGGCGAAAACGTAGGCGAGGCGGCGAACGACCGGCGACATCCGGAACGAGGCTACCGCAGGCCCGGATCGCCCGTCCTAGGCGAACAGTTTCCGGTCCACGCTCCTCAGATCGCTCGCGTCGTAATACGGCTTCGTCCAACCGTCGTCCGTCGACAGGAACCAGCCGGCCGCCAGGGCCGCTTTGACCTTCGAAGCGCTCTTCGCAGCCTTCGGTTTGGAGGAGCGATCGAGAAAGTCGAAATGATCGACGAGGGAGAGCGCCTCGATGGCGAACGCGGTGGCGACGTCGCCGTCGTGGATCGCGAGGAGGTTGTCGCCGTTGACTTCCTCGCCTGTCTCCGCGAGGTTCGACGATCCGCAGTAGACGACGGGATCGGACCCGTTGAAGCCGCAGACGACGAACTTGTGGTGGACCTGATGGCCTCCTCCCACCGAGGGGACCTGACGGAAAGGCGGCGGCAGGATCGTGTTGCCGGGCTTCCCGGTCACGAGGACTCCCTTCCGGCTCTTGGGCCGATAAAGGGCGATGCCGCCCGGACTGTCGGAGATGCCGTACGTGAAGATGTCCTGAGACGAGTGCAGCGCCCGAAGCGCCGGGAAGACGGGCCCCGTTCCTGTGGCGATCTGCATGACGGCGAAGAGAACGCTCGCCGTGCTCTTGGGCGCCTTCTTTTCCTTCTCGATGCGGGCCACGACGTCGGCGAGCGTCGCGTGCGCGAACGGCTTGAGATGCGGCGAGAAGGTCACGTCCGTCGAAGGAACTCCCTTCGAGAACGAGAAGGCCTGGGCGGCGAGAGCCGACTTGCTGAACTTCGCGGCGGAGGCCTTGTCGTTCCACGCCTCCTCGAACAGCTCGGCATATTTGGCCGCGACGGTGGCGTCGTCGAAGAGCAGGACGTGATTCGAGTTGACGTACAGGCCCGTGACCGAGAGGTTCGTCGAGCCGGTGAGGACTTTGATCGCCCCCTTCGTTCCGGAAACGATGAAGATCT
Source organism: Thermoanaerobaculia bacterium (assembly GCA_036558325.1). Classification (GTDB taxonomy): domain Bacteria; phylum Acidobacteriota; class Thermoanaerobaculia; order UBA5066; family Gp7-AA6; genus DATBFU01. The sequence continues at coordinate 15,669 of DATBFU010000057.1, forward strand.
TGTCGTGGGAGTAGCGGCCGAACTTGCCTCGGAGGATGTCGGCCGTTCCCTTCGCCGCCTTGCGAAAGAGCGTCTCGAACTGATCTTCGGGCTTCGGCGGCGAGCCGTGGTGAAGGGCGGCGTTGTCCAGGATGACTCGCACCCGCCCCTGCGCCGCGAGCTTCAGGAGAGCGCCGATGACGTCGGGCTCGTTCAGGTCGTACGCGAAAACGTCGAGGCGGCGCGAGGTGTTCGACAGCACCTCGTCGAGCACGTCGAACACCATCTCGCGGGCGCTGAAGCCAAGCCACTCGTACTCGGCCTCGTAAGTGAAGGTCTCGCCGTTCGCATTGAAGCCCGATTTCTTCGACGTATCGAAGAGCAGCTCGCCGTCGGCCGGCCGGATGAGCGCGTTCAGGCCGAAGTGGCGCACGAACGCCTGCGACTGCACGAAACCGCGGGTGAATCCGAGCGAGAGAGCCTTCTTCTGGAAGGGTCCGACGTCGACGTTGACCGAAGCGCTCTTGCCCGGATCGAGCGGGAGCATCGAGCCGTGGGCGTCGAAGTACCGCGGCGTCACGGTGTACGTATATTTCCCGTAGACGGGTTTGAGCCCCTGGTGCGCGGAGCCCGGGATGTGGAGCCAGCGGAACTTGTGAATCGGAGCGTTGATCGTGGAGTTCGCCGGCAGCGTCGCGTCCTGTGCGTGGTTGCCTGGCGTTTTGTACTGGAGCTCGTTCAGGATGTAGTACGACTTCACGCCGGGAGGTCCGACGAGGATCGTGAAGCCGGCCAGACGGCTCGTCGCGCTCTTGGCGAGGTCGAACGCCAGCAGCGTCTTCCGGTCGCCGACGTAGGCGGTGACGGTCAGGTCTCCCTTGGTCTTCGTGACGCTCGCCATGAAGTCCTCTCTTGTCGTTTCCAGACAGATTCCGCGAGGAGGGGGGGACAGCTCGGACGGGAACCCTCGAAAATCAATCGCCGCCAACCCGGTGAAAGGCTAGGAGGCCGCTCGAACGCCGTCCGCTGGTCGCCGCCCTAGGTCGCGCCGCCCGACGACGCCGGCAAAGACGAATTGAGGCCGGAAGCGCCTGCCGCCGAAAGACTTCGACCTCGGCTGGTCACCAGCGCGGCGGCCACGATCGCCGCGATCGCGAGCGCCGCGCCGAATTCGCCGATCACCCAGGCTGTCCGGCCGGTGTCGGCGGTCAACGGATCGAAGACGGACTGGATCCAGAGATTGTGGCTCGCGTGCAGGATGGCGGCCGGCCAGACGCTTCCCGAGGCGAGCCGGATCCAGGCGAAGACGAAGCTGATTCCCAGGACCATCACCGTGAAGCAGATGAGCCTGTACCAGGCCGGAGTCTCTCCGTGGTGGTTGGCGAAGAGCAGAACCGGGTAGTGCCAGAGCGACCAGATCGCTCCGGACACGAGAGCCACGCGCGCGAAGGGCATCCTGCGCGCGAGCTCGGGCACGAGGAATCCACGCCAGCCGATCTCCTCGCCGAGCGCCGTGGTGAGCGAGAGCACGACGCCCAGAGTTCCCCGGACCAGTACGTAACGGGCGATCGTCGTCGCGGAGGTCTCGCCCGTTTTCATCAGGGTCGCGACGAAGCTCCGGTTCGGGAAGGCGCCCAGGCCGAGCGCCCACGTCGCGCCGTACGCGGCGAGGCCGTAGAGGACCGGGATGACGTAAGCGGCGCCGGCGTAGGGCCAGCTCCAGCGCCAGCCGATCTCGGAGAGCCGCCGGCGTGTCAGAAGGGAAGCGACGATCGCGGCCGCCGCCGGGCTCCACATCAGCCCGGCGACAAACAGTCCGCCGCCGGCCCCGAGATTCCCCGCGCGGATGATGAGGAAGTAGAAAACGAACGAAAAGGCGAACGTCAGAACGAGATACGTCCCGACGCGCCGGCCGACCGAGGCTTCCGGGGACATGAAATTGCGGCCGAGTCTATCGCGGAAGCGGATGCCGGGTGTCCGCCTCGAAACTCGCGGCCCCGACGCCCGTAACAGAACTCCGGTGAGTCCTGGCGCGCGGACGCAAGGGCCGCCCCGACGGGAGGTCATGCGATGAAATGGACACGGGCTCTCCTTCTCGTGGCGGCGTTCGCCGTGGTGGCGATTGCGTGGGAACAGAGTGCGGCGAGCGGCGCTTGCGCGGCGTCGGAGGCGGCGCCGACCGCCGCGACGGTCGCGTCCGTGGTCGATCATCAGATCGGCGGCATCGAAAAGCAGATCCTCGACGTCGCGGAGGCGATGCCGGAGGAGCTCTACAACTTCACGCCCGAGAGTCTGAAAATTCCCGGCGCCGAGTACAAAGGCGTGCGGACGTTCGCGCTCGAGCTCAAGCACGTTGCCGCGTCGAACTGGTTTCTGTGGGGAAGCGTCACGGGCGATAAGATTCCGGACAACCTCCGCGGCGGCAACGGCCCCGAGGAGATCAAGACCAAGGCCGACATCGTGAAGCTCGTGAAGGAGTCCTTCGCGCTGGGCCATCGGGCCGCGGCGGCACTGACGCCCCAGACCCTGATGCAGCCGCCGGCCGGCGGAAGGTCGACGCGCCTTCACCTGGCGACGTTCGCGGTGGCTCACGCCTACGATCACTACGGGCAGATGGTGGAGTATCTGCGCATGAACGGCATCGTCCCGCCGGCGAGCAGGGGGAACTGAGCCGGTTCGGGTCTTGCCGAGGAGGGGTCATGACGCGCCGATCGAGCTCCCGAGTCGCCGGGGTCGCGTTTCTCGTCTACATCGCGGCGGCCTTCAGCGGAATGGTTCTCGAAGGGAAGGCCTCCGGCGGGCAAGGGGCCGCCGCGAAGCTCGCGAGCATCGCGCAGCACGCCGGAACGATGCGCCTCGCCGTCCTGCTCCAGCTCGTCGGCTGCTTCTGCGCGCTCGTTCTCGCCGTGACGCTTTACGCCATGACGCGCGATCAGGACCCGGACCTCGCGCTGCTGGCGATGGTGTGCCGCGTGGCCGAAGGCGTCATCGGCGCGGTGTCGTTACCGCGGATGGCGGGAAGGCTCTGGCTCGCCACGGCCTCGGGCGCCGAGGCGCCCGATCCCGCAGCGGCGAGCGCCGCCGGCGCCGCGCTGTTCGGTCTCCCGGCGTGGGGAGCGAATCTCGGCGCGACGTTTTTCGCCGTCGGCAGCACGCTCTTCGCGTGGATCATGCTCCGCGGCCGGATCGTTCCTCCGTCGCTCGCGGGGCTGGGCGTCGTCGCATCGCTCATCGTTCTCGCGAT
>DATBFU010000058.1:0-2859 GCA_036558325.1 Thermoanaerobaculia bacterium
CGCTTCGAGCAGGAAGCCAGAGCCGCCGGTGTCTTGAATCACCCCAATCTCACCGCCGTCTACGACGTCGGCACGCACGAGGGCGCGCCTTACGTCGTCCAGGAGCTCCTGGAGGGCGAAACCTTGAGGGCCCGCCTCGCGGGCGACGCATTCACTCCTCGCCGAGCCATCGGCCACGCGCTCCAGATCGCGCAAGGGCTTGCCGCCGCTCATGCGAAAGGAATCGTCCATCGGGATTTGAAGCCCGAGAACATCTTCGTCACCAACGACGGCCGCGTGAAGATCCTGGACTTCGGCCTGGCCAAGCTCACGGAGACGGAGGCGCCCGGCGCGAATCAGACCAGCCTGCCGACACAGTCCCGGGGCACCGAACCAGGAATCGTGATGGGCACACTCGGCTACATGTCGCCCGAGCAGGTGCGCGGAAAGCCGGCCGACCCGCGCAGCGACATCTTCTCCTTCGGCGCCGTCCTCTACGAGATGCTCTCGGGAAAGCGCGCGTTTCATGGCGACACCGCCGCCGACACCATGTCGGCGATCCTGACGAGAGAACCTCCGGACCTGTCCGAGACCAACCGGCGCGTCCCCGAGTCTCTCGATCGGATCGTGCGGCACTGCCTCGAGAAGAGTCCCGAAGCGCGGTTCCAGTCGGCGTCGGACATCGCTTTCGATCTCGAAGCGATCTCGGAAGCCCCGCTCGCCTCGGGCCCGCAAGCCGCCGTCAGATCGCGCGCTCGCCGCCTGCTGATCCCGGTCGCAGCGGCCCTCGCGATCGCCGCGGCCGCCGCCGCCGGCTATTTCCTGCGCCGATCCCCGGGACCAGGGGTTGTCTCATTCAAGAGGCTCACCTTCCAGCGCGGCAACATCGCCGGAGCCAGGTTCACGCCCGATGGCGCTGCCATCGTCTATTCGGCGTCCTGGGATGGTCGGCCGCTCGAAGTTTTCACGGCACGGCTGGACTCGGTCGAGTCCACGCCGCTCGGCTACCGCGGCGCCGACGTTCTCTCGGTTTCGCGATCCGGTGAGCTGGCGCTGTCGGTTCGAGAGAGGTTTCTGGGAGGCCCCTCCGGACCCGGAACGCTCTCTCGCGCTCCTCTGGCTGGCGGGGTGCCCCGGCAGATGGCCGAAGGCATCGAGTTCGCAGACTGGTCCGCCGCGGGGAAGGATCTCGCCGTTACTCGCATGAGCCAGGGCCGCTTTCAGCTCGAATATCCGATCGGGAAGGTGCTCTATGCCAGCGCGAGGAACATCGGCATGCCACGGTTTTCGCGCGACGGATCGCGGATCGCGTTCCTCGTCGGATTTCCGGTGAGCACCGACGTCGGGATCACGGACCTTTCGGGCAAGGTCGAAATGATCCACGAGGCGGAACCGGTGGCTCGTCTCGCGTGGTCGCCGCTCGGCGATGAAGTCTGGTATGACACGACGCTCGAGAGCGGCGAGTTGGCGCTCGTCGCCAACAATCTTCGCGGCCGCCGCCGTGTGCTTTTCCGTTCGCCCGACCCCTTGATCGTGCACGACGTGTCTCCGGACGGCCGGGCTCTCGTCGAGCGGTACAAGCCCGAGCTTCGCACGATGTGCAGGCACAATGCTGCCGGCTCGGAGCTCGATCTCGGGTGGTTCGACATCTCGTTCCCCGTCGCGATCTCGGCCGACGGCGAGCGGCTCCTCCTGCAGGTCGTGAGCAGCCTCCGGGATGCGTCTTTCTATCTGCGCCGAACCAACGGCGAGCCTCCCGTCAAGCTCGGAAACGGGGGGGCGTTCGATCTGACGACGGACGGACAATGGGTTCTCGCGGCGGGCAGCGACGTTGCCGGCGGCCTCGCTCTCGTTCCGACGGGCACCGGCAGCGAAGTTGCGATTGCACGGAAGGGGCTCGAAGTCGGGCTTGTCGGGAAGTTCCTGCCAGGGACCCGCAGGATTGTCATCCCCCTGCGAGACCCGAAGACGAATGAGACGCGAATCTATTTGGTGGACGGCCCGACCGGTGTACCGACCCCCCTCACACCACCGGACTACGTAATGACTGGTCAAGCGGTCTCCCACGATGGCCGGTGGATCGTCGTGTCGCGCAACTATGAGGAGGAAGATCTCTCCGTCTTCCCTATCGGCCAGGGCGAGCGGCGCACCGTGCCGAACTCGAGGGGACTCGAGCCGATCGACTGGCACCCGGACGGGAAATCCATCTTCGTCGGCGAGCGCGGGAGCATTCCGCTCCGCGTTCTCCAGTTGGACCTGGCAACCGGCCGCCGGGCGCCATGGAGAGAGCTCGGGCCGCCGAGTCTCTCCGGAGTGATCGCGATCGGCTTCGTCGTGATGACGCCAGGCGGAGCCGGATACGCCTACGCCTACAACCGCGCGTCCACCTCGGATCTCTTTCTCGTCGAAGGCCTGCGGTAGGGGCGGCCCTCGCGGCCGCCCGCAACAGCCGCGCGAAATCCAGGCGGGCGGGGACGAGCCCCGCCGCTACGACACATCCACGCGGAGACTTAGGGGCGGCCCTCGCGGCCGCCCGGAATCCGCCTGTCATCCCGAGCGATAGCGAGGGATCCCGAGCTCGGCAGCTCTCGAGCCTCGCCATACAATCCCACCGACCCATGCCCCTGACACCCGGCTCGCGCCTCGGACCCTACGAGATCCTCTCCGCCATCGGCGCCGGCGGAATGGGGGAGGTGTACCGCGCGAAGGACCCGCGCCTCGGCCGCGACGTGGCGATCAAGGTCCTCCCCGCCTCCTTCTCCGCCGACGCGGACCGCCTGCGTCGCTTCGAGCAGGAAGCCAGAGCCGCCGGTGTCTTGAATCACCCCAATCTCACCGCCGTCTACGACGTCGGCACGCACGAGGGCGCGCCTTACGTCG
>DATBFU010000059.1:0-18787 GCA_036558325.1 Thermoanaerobaculia bacterium
GATCCGGGCGCCGCGCTTGCGGGCCGCGTCCATCTCCTCGAGCACGACGAGCCCGGCTCCCTCGCTGATGACGAACCCGTCCCGATCGCGATCCCACGGCCGCGACGCGCGCTCCGGCTCGTCGTTGCGGGTCGTCAGCGCCTTCATCACCCCGAAGCCTCCCACCGCGAGCGGCGTGATGACCGCCTCCGTGCCGCCGGCCACGGCGGCGTCCGCCTCGCCGTACTGGACCATGCGGTAGGCCTCTCCGACCGCGTGGGCTCCGGTCGTGCAGGCCGTGGCGGTCGAGAGGTTCGGGCCCTTCAGCCCGTACTTGATCGAGATGTTCCCGGCGGCCTCGTTGACGATCAGGCCGGTGATGAAGAAGGCGGAGATCACCCGGGGGTTGTTCCCCCCCTCCACGTATTTCCTCTGGGTCTCCTCGATGACCGGAAGGCCGCCGATCCCGGACCCGACGACCACCGCGATGCGCGCGCGGTTCGCGTCGGTGACGGGGAGCCCCGAGTCCTCCATCGCGAAGTGCGCCGCCCCCATCGCGTAGTGGATGAAGGTGTCCATCTTCTTGATCTCTTTCTTCTCGATGAAGCGCCCGGGATCGAAGCCCTTCACCTCGCCCGCGATGCGGGAGGAGAACGCGGACGCGTCGAAGCGCGTGATCGGACCGATGCCGCTCTTGCCGGCGAGAAGGGCGGACCAGTTCTCCGCGTTGCCGATCCCGAGCGGAGAGATGAGGCCCACCCCCGTCACGGCCACGCGGCGGGGAGTGGAAAGGCGGGGCATGAGAGATCAGTTTTTCGAGGAGTGCTTCTCGATGTACTCGATGGCGTCTTTGACCTTCTGGATCTTCTCGGCCGACTCGTCGGGAATCTCGATGTTGAAGGCCTCTTCGAACGCCATGACGAGCTCCACCGTGTCGAGGGAATCCGCGCCGAGGTCGTCCACGAAGGACGCCTCCGCGGTCACCTCGTTGGCGTCCACGCCGAGCTGCTCGACGATGATGCTCTTCACCTTCTCTTCGACACTCATTCATCCTCCCTCGCTGGTCAGGCCGCCGTATTCTTCCCCGAGATACCCCCCGCAGGCAAGAGCCGCCCGGGCCTCACATGGCGAGCCCGCCCGAGACCGTCAGGACGTGCCCCGTGATGTAGGAAGCGGCTTCCGAGGCGAGAAACGCCACGGCATGGGCGACGTCCTCGGGCGAGCCGAGCCGGCCGGCCGGGATCTGGGCGGCCAGGCCCTCGCGCGCCTGCGGCGTCATCTTCCGCGTCATCTCGGTCTCGATGAAGCCGGGAGCGACGGCGTTGCACGTGACGTTGCGCGACGCGAGCTCGCGCGCCACGCTTTTCGTCAGGCCGATGAGCCCGGCCTTGGACGCCGCGTAGTTCGCCTGGCCGGGATTCCCCATGATCCCGACGACCGAGGAGATGTTGACGATGCGCCCATAGCGCTTCTTCACCATCCCCTTGACGACGGCCTGGGTCAGCAGGAAGGCGCCCGTCAGGTTCGTCGCGAGGACGCGATCCCAGGCCTCGCGCGACATGCGCAGGATGAGGTTGTCCTCGGTCACGCCGGCGTTGTTGACGAGGACGTCGACGCCCGACGGCGACGCGAGCGCCTGCTTCGCCCCGGCTTCGATCGACGCGGCGTCCGACAGGTCCATCGTCAGCGCCGCCGCCGAGCCGCCGGCCGCCGCGATCTCCCCGACGAGCTTCTCGAGAGCCGCGGACGTTCGCGCCGCGGCGATGACGTGCGCGCCCTCCGCCGCGAGGCGGCGCGCCACCGCCTCGCCGATGCCCCGCGAGGCGCCGGTGACCAGAGCCGTGCGGCCCGCGAATCGGGTCATGGGGCGGAGTCTACCGGGGCCCGGCTCATTTGGGCTTCTCGGGAAGGTCCGGCAGGCTGCGGCTCCAGACGTCCACGATGGCCTTCGACACGTCCGCGATGGCGAGGACCGACGGATGATCGGCGCCGTTGGGCGCCGACGCGGCGCTGCCGTCGGTGAAGACGACGAGGACGAACCGCCCCTTCTTCGTGCGCAGAATGCCCGAGTCGTTGCGCACGCCGCTCATCGTGCCGGACTTGCCCGCCCAGAGGTCGCCCGACGGAAAGCGGCGCGCGGCGCGCAGCCGCGTCGGGTCCTTGTCGAGGTACGCGAAGATCCGGCCCGAGGAGTCGGCGTCGAAGAGCTCGCCCCGCGCGACGCGCTCGTACCAGGCCGCCACATCGTGCGGCGACAGCAGCCCGAACCGGAACCCCTTCCAGGGCGAGGGCTCCTCGTCGCGCCGCGCGTACGACGGCAGGGAGCCGAGGAGCCGGATGTGCGGAAATCCGAGCGCTTCCATGCGGGAGTTGACGGACGCCGTGCCGAGGCGCGCGATCCAGGCGTTGGTCGCCGTGTTGTCCGAAGGACCGATCATCAGCGTCAGGAGGTCGCTCCACGTGGGCGCGAGGCCGTCGTCGAGCATCGCGAGGACGCCCGAGCCGTCCGCCTTTCCGGTCTCGGTCATGGTCCACCGGTCGGCGAGGTCGACGCGGCCTTCGCGCGAAGCGGCGATCGCCTCGGTGAGCACGGCGATCTTCGTCACCGAGGCGCCCTCGAACTCGGCGTCGGCCAGATGCTCGTACGTGCGGCCGCTCTCGAGATGCCTGGCCGCGATCCCCATCCGGCAGCCGCACTGTACGGACGCCCGCGTGACGGCCTCGTCGATCGACGTCGAGTCCGACCGGGGCGTCGAGGCGCACGCGGCGGTAAATGCGAGAACGCACGCCGCGGCGAGCGGCCGGGCGGCCCGGAACGCTTCTCTCATCCGGCGTAGGCCTCGACCGGGACGGCCTTGTCGATCCGGCGCGCGAGGCCCGAGAGTACCGTCCCCGGCCCGATCTCGATCCCCCGCGAGACGCCTTCGGCGGCGAGGCGCCGGACCGACTCGACCCACCGGACCGTCGAGTCGATCTGCCGCACGAGCGCGCGCCGCAGCGCCGCGCCTTCGGTCGCCGGCGCGGCGTCCACGTTTGTCACGATCGGCCAGCGCGCGTCGGAAAACGCGGCGGCCTCGAGCAACGGAGTCATCTTCTCGCGGGCCGGCGCCATGAGCGCGCAGTGGAACGGGGCCGACACGGGCAGCGGCACGGCGCGCCTGGCGCCGCGCTCGGTGCAGAGCGCCGACGCGCGGGCGACCGCCGCCGCGTGTCCGGCGATCACCGTCTGCTCCGGGGAATTGAAGTTGGCGGGCGAGACCACCTCGCCCTGTGCGGCGTCCCGGCAGGCGGCCTCGACGGCCTCGGGCGCGAGGCCGAGGACCGCCGCCATCGCCCCGACGCCGGCCGGCACGGCCTCCTGCATGAGCTCGCCGCGGCGCCGCACGAGGCGGACGGCGTCGGCGAAGGTCAGCGCGCCCGCCGCGACGTTGGCCGAGTATTCGCCGAGCGAGTGGCCGGCCGCGAAGGCCGCCCCTTCCAGACGTTCGGGAAATCGCGATTCGAGGTCGCGAAACGCCGCGATCGAGTGCGTGAGAATCGCCGGCTGCGTGTTTGCCGTCGCCTGGAGCTCGGCCTCGGGCCCTTCGAAGCAAAGCCGCGTCAGCGGAAATCCCAGGACCGCATCGGCCTCTTCGAAGACGGCGCGCGCCGCCGGCGACGCCTCGACGAGCGCTTTCCCCATCCCGACGGATTGCGAGCCCTGCCCGGGAAAGAGCAGCGCGAGCCGGCTCATCGCCCGCGCCCGGTCACCAGCGCAGCAGCACCGAGCCCCAGACGAGCCCGGCGCCGAAGGCCGTCATGAGCACCAGATCGCCGGCCTTGAGCATCCCCTTCTGATGGCACTCGTCGAGGGCGATCGGGATGGACGCCGCGGAGGTGTTCCCGTAGCGGTCGACGTTCTTGTAGACGCGGTCCTCGGGGAACTTCAGCCGCTCCCCCACGGCGTCGATGATGCGCGCGTTGGCTTGATGGGGAATGAAGAGGCGAATGTCCTCGCGCGTGAAGCCCTGCTCGGACAGAACCTCGGAGCTGATGTCGGCCATGAGCTTGACCGCGACCTTGAACGTCTCGTTGCCCTTCATCTTGATGAACGGCAGCCGCGCCTCGATCGATTTCGGGTCGTTGGCGGGATGGTTCGATCCGCCGCCGGGCATGTGGATGAAGTCGGCGTACGCGCCGTTGGACTTCATGCGCGTGCCGAGGATTCCGTGGTCGCCCTTCGAGGCCTCGAGCAGCACCGCGCCGGCGCCGTCTCCGAAGAGCACGCACGTCGAGCGGTCGGTCCAGTCCACGTAGCGCGAGAGGATCTCGCCGCCGATGACGAGAACGCGCTCGGCCTTCTGCGACTGGACGAGGCCGTCGGCCAGATGGAGCCCGTAGAGGAAGCCGACGCAGGCCGCGGAAATGTCGGACGCCGCGGCCCGGGACGCCCCGAGGTTGTGCTGCACGAGGCAGGCGGTCGCGGGAAACGGCATGTCTCCCGAGATCGTGCCGACGAGGATCATGTCCACGTCCTTCGGCTCGACCCGGGCACGCTTCAGGGCCGTCTCGGCGGCGCGCGTGCAGAGATCGGAGAACTTCTCGCCCGGTGCCACGATCCGGCGCTCCCGGATGCCCGTGCGCGACGTGATCCACTCGTCGGAGGTCTCGACGAGCTTCTCGAGGTCGGCGTTCGACAGGACCTTTTTCGGCACGGCCGAGCCGACGCCGGTCACCCGCGCGCGGATCATTGCACCTGCCCGCGGGCCTCGTTGGCGTGGAGCGCCGCGATCGACGACTGGATCTTCCCGGCGAGACCCTGACGGGAGAACTCCGCCGCGAGACGGATCGCGTTCTTCACCGCCTTCGCGCTCGACCGGCCGTGGCAGATGATGACGCAGCCCTTCACACCGAGCAGGGGCGCCCCGCCGTACTCCGAGTAGTCGATCCGCGACTTGAAGCTGCGGAACGCCGACCGCGACAGGAGGAAGCCGACCGAGGCCTTCAGCGTCTTCTTGATCTCCTCGCGAAGCATGCTCTCGACCATCTCCGCGAGCGCCTCGGACACTTTCAGGATCACATTGCCGGTGAAGCCGTCCGTGACGATCACGTCCACTTTGCCGTTGAAGACGTCCCGCCCCTCGACGTTGCCGACGAAGTTGAGGCCCGTCTCCTTGAGCGTCTTGAAGGCCTCCTTCGAGCTCGCGCTCCCCTTGCCTTCCTCCTCGCCGATCGACATGAGACCGATCGTGGGGGACCGGCGGCCGAAGACGAGCTGCGCGTAGATCGAGCCCATCACCGCGAACTCCTTGAAGTGCGGCGAGCGGGCGTCGGGGTTCGCGCCGACGTCGAGAAGCAGGCAGTGTCCGGAGAGGTTCGGAAGAATGGCCGCGAGCGCGGGGCGGTCGACGCCCTCGATCGTTCCGATGACCATCTTGGCGGAGACCATCGCCGCGCCGGTGTGGCCGGCGGAGACGAGCCCCGCGGCGCGGCCGTCGCGGACGCAGTGGGCCGCCAGGCGGATCGACGAGTTGCGCTTCTTGCGGAGGACGGCGGTGGCGGGCTCCTCCATCGTGACGACCTCGGGAGCGTCGACGATCTCGATCTTGCCGCCGCGATAGCCGGCGTCGGCGAGAAGCCGTTCGAGGCTCTCCGTTTTGCCCACGAGGAGCGTCTCGATGCCGTACTCCTGGGCGGCCGCGATGGCGCCGTCCACGTTGACGAGAGGGGCGTGATCGCCGCCCATCGCATCGACCGCGATGCGCATCTAGGGCTTCCGCCTCGGGCTTGGCAAGGTGCGGCGAATTATATCGAGCGCGCCCCTCGGCGAGCGCGAGCTACGTATTGATGGTCTGCTTGCCCTTGTAGTAACCGCAGTGCGGGCAGACGCGGTGAGGCAGCTTGGGCTCGTGGCAGTTCGGGCATGCCGAGAGCGCCGGCGCGGTCAGCGCGTCGTGCGCGCGGCGCTTGTCGCGGCGGGCCTTGCTGTGGCGTCGTTTGGGATTGGGCATCGTCTTCCTACACTTTCTGCGATCTCGTCGCGTTCTTCCAGTCCGCGAGCGCGCCCCAGCGCGGATCGGCCTCCTCGACCTTGCAGCCGCACGGACCGGCGTTGCGGTCCGCGCCGCACCTGGGACAGAGGCCGAGACAATCCTCGCGGCACAACGGCTTCATGGGGAGCGCCATCTGCACGCGCTCCTCGGCGATCGGCGCGACGGCGAGCTCGTCTCCCTCGTAGAAGTTCACGTCCAGGTCCTCGCGGGAGAGCTCGGCTTCCCCGACCGCGCCGGCCTTGCGCGGCAGGAGCGTCAGGGTGAACGGCTCGTCCACCGCGAACGCGTACGGGACGAGGCAGCGGCTGCACTCGAGCTTGCCGCGGAAGGCGTACCGCCCCTCGAGCGCGTAACCGCCCTCGATCCGCGCGATCGTCCCCTCGAGGCGCACCGGCGAGAGGTCCTTCAGGGGCTCCCGATCGAGAGCGGCCAGGCCGAACGGCAGGTCGAACGCGAAGGAGACCGGCTCGTCCTGCACCGCTTCGAGAGAGATGTGTTCCGGTCGTTTCATGACGAACGCGCGATCCTATCAGGGAGCCTCCGGACCGTCAAAACCGGCGGCCGACGTTAGACTCGTCGCGATGCGCATCGCCGTGGACGCGCGGGCGCTGCTCGCGCCGCAGACCGGAATCGGAACTTACACGCGCGGCGTGGCTCGGGAGCTCGCGGCGCGGCCGGACACCTCGGTGGGACTCTTCCTCCCGCGCGCTCCCGGGGCGGGCCCCGACGGCCTCGGCCGCGCCGAGGTGCTGGCCGACGCGAGCCCTCTCGGAACGCTCTGGGTCCAGACGACGCTGCCCCGGCGCGCGCGGGCATGGGGCGCCGACGCGCTCCTCGCGGCGCTGACGATCGCGCCGGCGCATGGCGACGTTCCGGCCGTCTCCGTCGTCCACGACCTGACGCCCTGGACGCATCCGGAGTGGCACGCCGACCGCACGCTCCTCGGATTCCTGCCGCTCTGGGAGCGGACCGTCGAGCGCGCCGCGCGTCTCCTCTGCGTCTCGCGCGCGACGGCCGACGATCTGCTGCGCCTCTATCCCGAGGCGCGCCCGCGCGTGCGCGTCGTCTGGAACGGCGTCGATGCGGAGTTCACTCCCGCGCCGGACGAGGCGGCGCGCGAAAGCGCCCGGTCTCGGTACGCCGGAGGCCGGCCGTATGTCCTCTACCTCGGAACGCTCGAGCCGCGAAAGAACGTCGAGACTCTGGTCGCGGCCGCCGAGATCCTGTGGAGCGCGCCCGGCGCCCGCCCGGACCTCGTGCTGGCGGGCGGTCTCGGCTGGAAGACCGCCGCGCTCGAGAGCCGGATCGCGCGGTCCCCTTTCCGCGACCGAATCCACCTTCCGGGCTACGCGTCGCGCGAGGCCGCGCTCGCGCTTTACCGGGGCGCGGAGGCGTTCGTCTATCCGTCGCACGCGGAAGGATTCGGGTTGCCGGTGGTCGAAGCGATGGCCTGCGCGGTGCCGACGGTGGCCTCCGACACGCCGGCCCTGACCGAGGTGGGCGGCGACGCGGCGCTCTACGCTCCGGCCGGAGACGCCGGGGCGCTCGCCGCCGCGATCCTGCGCGCCCTCGACGATCCGGACACGCGCCGCCGGCTCCAGACGGAAGGGCCGGCGCGGGCAGCGCTCTTCTCGTGGAAGACGGCCGCGGCCCAGACGGCCGCCGTGCTCGCCGAGGCGGCCGCCTCATGAGGAGTGCGCCGCTCATCGGCATCGACGCCCGGAAGCTCCGCGACTTCGGGATCGGAACCTACATCCGCCAGCTCCTCGTCGCGATGGCGGCGCGGCCCGAGAGCGAGGGCTATCGTTTCCGCGTCTACCTCCGGGCGGGCGACCGGGAGCTCCTCGAGACGCTGCCCGAGCGTTTCGTGCTCGTCCCCGAAGAGTCGCCCGGATACTCCGTCGCCGAGCTGACCCGCTTCGCGTGGCGCCTCTGGCGCGACCGCCTCGACCTCTTTCACGCGACGCACTACGTGCTGCCGCCCCTCCTGCGCGGCCGCGCCGTGGTGACGATCCACGACATCATTCATCTGCTCTACCCGCAGTTCCTCCCGAACCGCGCGGCGCACTTCTACGCGCGCTACATGATCCGGCGCGCGCTCTCGCGCGCCGACCGGATCGTCACGGTCTCGTACAACAGCAAGCGCGACCTCGTGGACTACTTCGGCGTTCCCGCCTCGCGGATCGAGGTCATCTATAACGGCGTCTCGACGCGCTTCCGTCCCGACGTTCCGGCGGAGGAGCGCGAGCGCGTCGCGCGCGCGCACGGCCTCACCGCGCCGTATCTCCTCTTCCTCGGCGGCGAGAAGCCGCACAAGAACCTGCAGGCCGTCGTACGGGCCTACGCCGAGGCGCTCCGCGAGGCGTCGCTCCCGCACGTGCTCGCGCTCGCCGGGCCGCCGCCGAAGAGCCCGGCGCGCCTGGAGGCGCTCATCGCCGCGCTCGACCTGAAAGACCGCGTGCAGCGGCCGGGGCGGATCGAGGAAGCCGACCTGCCCGGCCTCGTGGCCGGAGCCGACATGCTCCTCTATCCGACCCTCTACGAGGGCTTCGGCCTTCCGGTCGTCGAGGCCATGGCCTGCGGGACACCGGTATTGACCTCTTCCACGTCGGCGCTGCAGGAGATCGCGGGGGGATACGCGTATCTCGTCGATCCGATGGACGTCCAGGCGATCGCGCGAGGCATCGTGGCGCTGGCGACCGACGAGAAGATGCGGGGCGACTTTCGCGAGCTCGGCAAGAAACGCGCGCTCGACTTCTCGTGGGACAAGGCGGCCGAGAAGACGCTGGAGGTCTATCGGACGGCGCTCTTCGGCTCCGTCCGCCCATGAGGACGGCGGTCGTTCACGACTGGCTGACCGGCATGCGGGGCGGAGAGCTCGTCCTCGAGGCGATGCTGCCGCTCCTGCCGGAGCCGACGGTCTTCACGCTCTTTCACGCGCCGGGCTCCGTCTCACCGGAGATCGAGCGCCGTCCGATCCGGACCTCGTTCCTCGACCGCCTCCCCTTCGCCCGCCGTCGCTACCGCGACCTCCTTCCCCTCTTCCCGCGCGCCGTCGAATCGTTCGACCTGTCGGGCTTCGACCTCGTCGTCTCGTCTTCCCACTGCGTCGCCAAAGGAGCGATCGCGCCGCGGGGCGTCCCGCACCTGTGCTACTGCCACACGCCGGTGCGTTACGCGTACGAGCAGTTCGACGCGTACTTCCCGAAGGGCCGCACGAGACTGTACGCCGTGAAGCGGCGCCTGATCGAACGTCTGCGCGACTGGGACCGGCGCACCGCGTCGCGGCCGACGCGGTACCTCGCGAACTCGTCCGCGGTGGCCGAGCGCATCCGGCGGCACTACGGTCGTGAAGCGGCGGTCTGCCATCCGCCGGTGGACGTCGCCTTCTTCCAACCCGCCGACGCCCCCCGCGGCGACTTCCTGCTCGCCGTCGGCGCGCTCGTGCCGTACAAGCGGTTCGATCTCGCGATCGAGGCGGCGCGGAAGCTCGAACGGCGCCTCGTGCTCGTGGGCAAGGGCCCGGAGTGCGCGCGCCTGGCGGCCGCGGCGAGAGCGGCCGCCGGCCCGGCGGTCGAGATCGCCGGCGACCTCCCGAGAGAGAGGCTTCGCGAGCTCTATCGGACCTGCGCCTTCTTCGTCCAGCCGGGCGAGGAGGACTTCGGGATCGCGGCCGCGGAGGCCGTCGCCTGCGGCGCTCCGGTCGTCGCGCTCGGGCGCGGCGGCGTGCGCGACATCGTTCGCGACGGCGTCGAGGGCGTGCTGTACGAGGATCCGACCGCGGCCGGCCTCGCCGCAGCCGTCGCGCGGGCCGCTCGCGAGCGCTTCGATTACACTGAAATGCGGCGGTCCGCCGGACGTTTCGCGCCGGAGCGCTTCGCGCGCGAGTTCCGCCGAGCCGTTCGGGAGTTGACGACGCCGAGAGCCGACGCGTGATCCGAAAGTCCACACGCCGCATCGCGCTGATGCTTCTCGTCTGCGATCTCGCGGCCACGCTCTTCGCGTTGCTGGCGGCCTACGACCTGCGCTTCCGCGCCGAGATCGTGCCCGTCACGAAAGGCGTTCCCGATCCGTCCGACTACTACCGCCTGTTTCCGTTGATGGCGGTCCTCTGGCCGATCGTCTACTACTTCTACGGCCTCTATCAGGTGCGCCGGCATCACACGCGGATGGAAGAGGGCCTGGCGATCCTCGTCGCGACCGGGCTCGCGACGCTGCTTCTGACCGGCATCGCCACGTTCTCGCACGGCTTCACGTACTCGCGTCTCGTGCTCGTCCTCTTCTTCGGTCTCGACGTCTTCTTCGTCTTCGCCGCGCGCACCGCCGTGCGCCGCTATCTCGAAGAGGCGTGGCGGCACGGCGTCGGCGTACGGCAGGTCCTCGTGGTCGGCGCCGGCCACCTCGGCCGCGCGGTCGTCGAGAAGCTCGCCGAGCATCCCGAGGCGGGCCTGCGCGCCGTCGGCCTCCTCGACGACGATCCGGCCAAACGCGAGACGGCGATCGCCGGCGTCCCCGTCATCGGCACGACGGCCGAGGTGGCGCGCATCGTGGAGATGCGCGGGATCGACACGGTATTCCTGGCGCTCCCGCTCGAGGCGCACCGCGCGATGTTCGCGGTCCTCAAGGACGTCGGCCGCACCGTCGCCGACGTGCGCGTGGTGCCGGATCTGCTGCAGCACATCACGTTCCGGGCGGGCGTCGAAGACCTGGACGGCCTTCCCGTCGTGCACCTCACCCAGACGCCGCTGACCGGATGGATGAGCCTGACCAAGCGGGCGCTCGACATCGGGATCTCGCTCGGCGCTCTCGCGTTCTTCTCGCCGCTCTTCGGCGTGATCGCGCTCGCGATCCGCCTCGAAGACGGCGAGCCCATCTTCTACCGGCAGACGCGCATGGGTCTCGATGGCCGGCCGTTCGACATCCTGAAGTTCCGTTCCATGCGCCCGGGCGCCGAGGACGAGTCCGGACCCGTCTGGTCCTCGCCGGACGATCCGCGCCGCACGCGCGTCGGCCGGGTGCTGCGCGCGACGAGTCTCGATGAGCTGCCGCAGCTCGTGAACGTCCTGCGCGGAGAAATGTCCCTCGTCGGCCCGCGGCCGGAGCGCCCCGAGTTCGTGCGCGACTTCAAGGACCGCTTTCCGCAGTACATGGTGCGGCATCGCGTGCGCGCCGGCATCACGGGATGGGCGCAGGTCAACGGGTGGCGCGGGAACACGAGCCTGTCGAAACGGATCGAGTACGACCTCTACTACATCGAGAACTGGTCGCTCGCGCTCGATCTGAAGATCCTCTGGATGACGCTCAAGAACGGTTTCCTCCACCGGAACGCGTATTGATCGGCGCCGTCCTCGCGGCGCTGCTCGGGACCCGCGCGGCGGCGTCGCCGGCGGCTCCTCCGACGCTCGCCCTCCGGCGGCTCGACCCGCCCGCGTCGCCGGGATCGCTCGCGCCGAATCTCGCGGCGGCGAACGATCGGATCCTCCTCTCCTGGCTCGAGCCCGAACGTCCCGGCGGCAAGCCCGGCGAAGGACCGATGGCGCTCCGGGTCTCGGCCCTCGACGTCGACGGGCGCTCGTGGAGCGCGCCGGCGACCGTCGTCTCGGGCGACCGGATCGCGGCGAACTGGGCGGACGTGCCGGCGCTCGCGGCCGACGGGGCCGGCCGCCTCTACGCGGCGTGGCCCGAGAAAGCGGGTGAAGGCGAGACCGACTACGGCATCGAGCTCGCGCGGGCGGAGGCTCTCGGCGCGCCCTGGCGGCGCATCGGCCCCCTCCACGAGCGCGGCCCGGGCGAGCACGGGTTCGTCTCGCTGCTGCCGCAACCGCGAGGCGTCCGCGCCTTCTGGCTCGACGGGCGCGAGATGCGCGGCGACGCCGGCTCGATGACGCTGCGGACGGCCCTCCTGGGCGACCGCGCCGCCGCCTCCGAGCGGCTCGACGCGCGCGTCTGCGACTGCTGCCAGACTTCGGCCGCGGAGACGGCCGAAGGCCCGATCGCCGTCTTCCGCGACCGCTCGGGCGCGGAGATCCGGGACATCGCCGCCGTGCGTCGCGCGGGCGGACGATGGACCGCCTCGCGCACCGTCGCCGCGGACGGATGGAAGATCGCCGGCTGCCCCGTCAACGGCCCCGCGGTCGCGGCGCGCGGACGCGACGTCGCCGTCGCCTGGTTCACCGGAGCGCAGGACCGGCCGCGCGTGATTCTCGCGTACTCCCGCGACGCCGGCGCTTCGTTCGGCGCGCCGACGACGATCGACTCCGCGGGACCCGCGGGCCGCGTCGCGGTCCTTCTCGATTCGAACGGCGATGCGATCGTGGCCTGGGTCGCGGCCCACGAGCGGGAGGGCCTGCTCGAGGTGCGGCGCGTGGGGCCGGATCGCGCCCTCGGTCCGGCACGGACGGTCTCGCCGATCCGCATCGCGCGGTCGAGCGGCTTCCCGCGCCTCGCGCGCTCGGGCGATCGGCTCCTCGTCTGCTGGGTGGACGCGGACGAGCCGTTCCGGCTGCGCGCGGCGACGCTGCCGCTCGGGGACGTTCCGCGCGCCTTTTCCGCGGGGCCGGGAAGCGCTCGCAGGCTGCTGAAAAATGGAGACGGGCGTCGTATCCGGCTGTCAGCCGCGGGCGTTCGCTTCGCGAACGCGGCGGTCGTAACGCCAACCCACACCCTTTTTCAGCGACCTGCTAGGCGAGCTTCCTCAGGCGGCGCACCCGCCGCCGGAGCTCTTCCTCCGTCTGCCGGTCCACGGTCCTCCCGCCGAAGGCGCTCGCCGTGTACGCCGACACGATCGCCTGCGCGTCCTCGGCGCCGTCGGGCAGGAGCGTCGCGAGCCGCCGCGCCACTTCCGCGGGCGGCGTCGCCGGCGAGACGAACCCGACACGCCGGGCGAGGAGGCCGCGCGCCGCGACGTAGGCGCGGGTTGCCGGGCCGAGGCGTTTCCTGCGCCGCAGGAGATCCCGCAGCACGATGGCCGCCGCCGCGAGGCCGATGACGCCGCCGGCCCCGATGCGCGCCGCCGGAGCGTCCACGACGTCCCGCCATCCGGACGACGCCGCGCCGGCGATTCCCTGCACGCGCTCGCGCGCCGTTTCGAAGAACTGCTGCTGGTCGAGCGACTCGAAACCCAGGATCCGCCGGTCGTAGAAGAATTCGACCTCGCGCCCGAAGCTCGCGAGCTGCCGCCAGAACGAGCCGCGGCTCTCCGCCGCCGGAACGCCGGCCGGCGGCGTGGGATCGATCACGGAGAATCCCGACCCGTCCAGATCCGCCTCCACCCACGCATGCAGGTTTTCGCCGCGGACCACGATCGCCGACGAAAAGAGCCCGACCTCGCCGCCGTACGACCCGGTCACGAGCCGCGCGCGGATGCCGCGCGCGGCGAGCATGAGCGCCGTCGCCGACGCGAAGTACTCGCAGTGCCCGGCGCGGTGCCGCGTGAGAAAGTCCACGATCGGGTCCCCGCGGGGCTCGGGCGGCTCGAGCGTGTAGACGAAATTCTTCGCGAGATGCGCGCGGATCTTCTCCCACTCCGCCGCCGGGTCGCGCTCGTCGCCGAGCAGCTTGTCCGCGTACTCGCGCACCGGTCGGGGAACGATGCCCGGCTCGATCGCGCTCTCCCCGGGACCGCGCGCCGGCGCGACGGGCCCGAGCCCCGCCTCGTACCGGACGGCGCGCCGTCCGGCCGACGCCTGCACGACGCCGTCGGAGAGCGTCAGGGCGGAGCGTCCCTCTTCGAGCCGGAGCGTCTGGACGCCGTAAGGGAGAAACAGGAATCCTTTCGCAAACAGGTTGAGATCGATCCGCACCGGCTCGCCGCGCGGACCCGGGGCCGCCGGACGGTCGGGCCAGGCCGTCGGCCGGCCCGGCGACGCGCGCCGCGTCCACTCGCCGTCGCGGTATTGCGTGAACGACGCCTCGCGGAGCCGCACGACCCGCTTCCAGTCGGCGCGGTCCGCCGTGAGACGCAGGACGATCCGGTCGCTGCGCTTGGCCGCTCCGAAGGCCTCGAGGTCCACGCGGTCCGACGACAGGGCGGTGGACAGGTTGTCGCCCAGCCGGAACGGCGCGACGGCGTAGGGACCCTTCAGGCGCGGCAGCCCGTAGAAGAGCGGCAGCGCGAGCAGCGCCGCTCCGGCGAGCCCCGCCGCGGACACCGCCGTCGTGGGAACGCTCCGGAGGACGCGCTCCGGAGGCGCCGCGTCGAAGTCCGCGAGCACCGCGAGCCGCGCGAGCGCCCGGAATCCCACGACCGCCATCGCGGCGAAGTAGAGGAGCGAGGACACGTGCGTCGAGGACGACGCCGCGGCGAGCGACAGCAGGAACAGCACGAGGAGCGCCGTGCGCGCCTCACCGGCGCTCCGGAGCGAGGCGATCTTCGCGAGCGCCGTGAAGAGGAGCAGGTGCGAGACGCAGAGGAGCAGGCCGTGGCGCAGCACCGCGATCTCGAATCCGAGGAGGATCAGGTAGCCGAGCCCCGCGACGTTGAGGAATCCGTTCGACATCCGCACGGTGCGGCCGGCGCGCGCGCGCGCCCAGAGCATCGCCAGGCCGAGCTCGTAGACCGCGATCGCCTTGAGCGAAGCGCCGCCGGTGAAGTAGAGCGGGATCGGCGCGAGGAACGCCGAGGGCGCCAGCGCGAGAACGTAGGCGCGGCGCAGACCGGCCGGCAGTCCGCGGGACTCCCCGTCGCCGCTCATGCGACGGGCGCCCGGTGATCGCCGCGCCGGAGCGGCGGAAAGGGCGGCGCGGACGACGCGGGGACCGCGTCGAGCCGGGCGAGCGCCTCGAGCAGATGCCGCCGCTGGCCGCTGCCGCCGCGCGGCGCCACGAGCACGCCCCGCGCCTGGAGCCCCACTTCGCCGCCCCGCGCGAGGAGCACGAGCGCCTGACCCGCCGCGCGGGAAACGACGTGCTCGAAGCGCGCGAGGGCCTCGGGATCGGCCGTGTCCTCGAGCGCGTTCTCGACCGCGAGCACGATCGCGCGGCCCCGCTCCGCCTCGCGCTCGCGAACGATCCAGCGGCGCATCCGCGCCGACTGCTTCCAGTGCATGTCGCGCGGGTCGTCGCCCGGCGTGAACTCGCGCAGGGTCCGGATGTCGAACCCGCTGCCGCGCCGCGAGGCGTGCGGCCGTCCCGTCCGCGCCTCGTCGATCGGGGCCTCGGGGACCGGCGAGGGCTCCGGCACCGGCAGCACGACGATCTCGCGCGGGAGCGCGGCGCGCCGGTACTTTCGGAAGAGCCCGATCGGGAAGCGCGAGAGAAGTCCCGCGTCGGCGACCCGCACGACGCCGCGCCGGGGGAAACGGCCTTCGACGACGATCTCTCGCGTCTCTCCCGGACGCAGCGGATCGATCCAGAGCGGCCCGGGCAGTCCTTCCTGCAGGAAGAAGAGCGCCTGCGCCGTCCCGACCCTCAGGCGATTCTCGAAGCGGACTCTCTGGAAGGCCGGGCGCGTCGCGTGCACCTCGCCGACGGCCTCGATCTCGCACGAGACGCCACGCACGTTGCGCCGCGAGAGGACGCCCGAAACGGTCATGGCGGCGAGCATTCCGGCGAGGACGAGATAGAGGCCGTTGTTGCCGGTATTCGTCGCCGCGATGGCGACGATCAGGCACAGGAGGATGTAACCGAGGCCGAAGTTCGTGATCCGGATTTCCCAGTCCGGAATGAGGCGGGTCATGGCGACGTCGCGGCTAGACCGGCACCGGCACCGTCGCGAGGATCTTCTTCACGATCTCCCGTTCTCTTCCTCCCGCCCCGAACCCGTCCGACGCGACGGACAGGATCCGGTGCGCCAGCACGGGCTCGGCCACGGCCTGCGCGTCGTCGGGGGTCGCGTAGTCGCGTCCCTGCAGCATCGCGTACGCCTGCGCGGCGCGGTAGAGCGCCTGCGCGCCGCGCGTCGACACGGGAAGCCGCAGCTCGCCCGTCTTGCGCGTCGCCTCGACGAGGGCGTGCAGATAGTCGAGCAATGGCTCCGACACCGTCACCCGCTCGACCTCGTCCTGGAGCGCGAGGACGTCCTCCGGCGACAGCACCGACGGGATCGCCGCGAGCGCGCGCTCGGTTCCGCCGCGGCGCAAGAGCTTCTTCTCCTCCCCCGCCTCCGGATATCCGAGCGAGAGTCTCAGGAAGAAGCGGTCCATCTGCGACTCCGGGAGCGGATAGGTGCCGAGGTACTCGATCGGGTTCTGCGTCGCAACGACCATGAACGGCTGCGGCAGCGGCCGGCGCTGCGAGTCGACGGTCACCGCGGTCTCGTTCATCGCCTCGAGCAGCGCCGACTGCGTTTTGGGCGTCGCGCGGTTGATCTCGTCCGCGAGGACGACGTTTGCGAAGATCGGCCCCGCGTGAAACTCGAAGCGATCGGTGGCGGCCTGGAAGACGGAGATGCCGAGCACGTCGGCCGGCAGCGTGTCGCTCGTGAACTGGATCCGCCGGAACTCGAGAGCCAGACTCTTTCCGAGAGCGCGCGCGAGCGTCGTCTTGCCGACGCCCGGCACGTCTTCGATGAGCACGTGCCCGCGCGAGAGGAGCGCCGTCAGCACGAAGTCGACCGCCTGGCGAGGGCCCCGGTACGCGAGGCGGATGTTCTCCCGCAGCCGGTCGAGGGCCGGCGCGGCCTTTCCGGTCATTGGACTGTTCTCTCCCTTGACAGACGAATTATCGCCGGAATCAGCGCCGGCCGCGACGGCTGGCCGTGTCTTCGAGGTTTGGACGGCCCTTTTCGCCGCGCTTCAGGCGCTCGACGGCCCCCCGCAGCTCCCGCTCCTCGGAGAAGGGCAGCACGAGGACGCCGTTGTCCGAGACGACGATCGCCGAATCCCGCACGCCCAGGGCGAGCACGGGCACGGGCGACAGGACGAGGTTGCCGCTCTCGTCCGACGCCTTCCGCATCTCGCGGACCGACCGCCACGTCCCGACGTCGCTCCATCCCGCCCGCAGCGGAACGGCTTTGACGTTGCCGGCCTTCTCCATCACGGCGAAGTCGATCGAGATGTCCGGCAGCGCCTCGTACACGGCCGCCGCGGCGTTCGCGTCGCCCCGCTCTCGAAGCATCCGATAGCTTTCTACGGAGGACGTCAGGTCTCCCGCCACGCGCCGCGCCTCGGCGAGAAAACGCGAAGGACGAAAGACGAAGATGCCCGCGTTCCAGAAGCGGCCCGCGGCGATGAGCTCCTCGGCCTCCGCGACCCCAGGCTTCTCGAGAAAGTTCAGGACCTCGAGTCCGTCCCCGGAGCCCGGCTCCGAGAGCTCGAGATAGCCGAAGTCCGTGTCGGGGCGCGTGGGCGGGACCGCGAGCACGACGACCGAGGCCCGGTCGGCGAGCGCCGCGGCGGCGGCGAGTGCGCGCCGAAACCCTTCCGGATCCGCCGCCGTCTGATCCGAAGGGATCGCCGCGACCGGAGCGTCGGACTCGACGGCGAGCGCCATCGCGGCGCAGAGCAGCGCCGGTCCCGAGTTGCGCCGCGCCGGCTCGGTCAGGATCCTCGCCGCCGGGACCTCCGGCAGGTCCTGCCGCACGAGATCGACGTAGCGGTCCGCGGTCGCGACGAAGACGTCCCCGGCGGCGGGCTGCACGCGCTCGAAGGTCTCGCGAAGCAGGCTCTTGTCCGAGAGCAGGCTCAGAAACTGCTTCGGCCGCGCGTCGGTCGAGAGCGGCCAGAGCCGCGTCCCGCCTCCGCCGGCCATGAGAAGCGCGCGCCAGCTCTCGGGCTTCACGGATCCCACTTCGCGCCCAGCATCTCGACCTCGGGCGACAGCGTAATCCCGAATTTCTCCCGGACCGCGTCGCGCATCCGCCGCATCAGAGCCATCACGTCGGCGGCGCGCGCGCCGCCGCGGTTGATTATGACGTTGGCGTGGCGCTCGGAAATGGCCGCGCCGCCCGAGGTCTCGCCTTTGAGCCCGCAGGCCTCGATGAGTCTCCCCGCGAAGTCGCCCGGCGGGTTCTTGAAGACGCTCCCGGCGTTCGGCTCCGACGGCAGCGCCCCGCGCCGCTTGTCGGAGACCGCGCGGGTTCGCGTCTCGATCTGCTCGCGCGGCGCCCGACGGAGGAGCATCGTCGCGCGCGCGACGATCTCGCCCGACTCGCAGAGCGCCGTCCGGCGATAGCCGTGCGCGATCTCCGAGGCCTTCGCCTCCCGGCGGTCGCCGCGCCGCGACACGAGCCGCACGCTCTCGAGGACGTCGAAGATCTCGCCGCCGTAGGCGCCGGCGTTGATGCGAACGGCGCCCCCGATCGACGACGGGATGCCCGAGAGCGCCTCGAGCCCCGAGAGGCCCGCGCGGAGGGCCTGCGCGCAGACGCCTCCGAGCATCGCTCCGCCGCCGGCGGCAAGCCGCTCGCCCTCGATCGCCACTTCCAGAAACTCGCCCTCGAGATGCAGGACGGCGCCCGGGAATCCCTCGTCCGCCGCCAGAACGTTCGAGCCCTTGCCGAGGATGGCGAGCGGCAGCTTCTCCCCGTCGGCCGCGGCGAGCACGCGCGACAGGCCGGTCTCGGTGCGGACGCGGCAGAAGAACCGCGCCGGACCGCCGATCCGCCAGGTCGTGTGCCGGGCAAGCGGCTCCTCCCTCAGAACCTCGCCGTCCGCGGCCGGCAGGTCGAGGTCTAGCTCCAGGGCCGCCCTCCCGAGACGAGCCAGGCGGCCGCGGCGGTCGTGCCGGCGGCCAGGAGGCCCGCCAGGACGTCGTCCACCACGACCCCGAGGCCTTCGGGCAGATCCTGCAGGCGGCGGATCGGGCCCGGCTTGACGACGTCGAAGGAACGGAATGCG
>DATBFU010000060.1:0-11084 GCA_036558325.1 Thermoanaerobaculia bacterium
AGATCCTCGGCGCGAAGACGCCGACGCCCAAGCCAGGCGCCGCGCCGGCACCCGGCCCGACACCGCCGCCGTCCTCGACGTCGACCGCGTCGGCCGCCCCGACGCCGGGGCCGTCGTTCCTCGATCTGGTGGACGAGGTCCGCATCCGGGACTCCGCGATCGTCGCCTTCCCCGGAAAGCCGCTCGCTCTCGGCGAGATGGTGAGCTTCCAGACCGCGTCGCACGCTCAGGGCGAGTTTCCCCTGCGGGTGACGGTCGATCAGGGCCGATTTCGGCCGGCCCATGGCGGCGCCGCGGCGAAGATCGAGCTGAAGGGCCGCGTGGACGGCGAGATCGAGAACGGGACCGTCGGTTTCGGAGGCGCGCATGCGGCGTTCGACCGGGGCGAGCTGCGCAGTGGGTCCTACCATCTGCTGTCCGAGGACTCCGGCAAGCTCGAGACGGAGATCGGCGCGGCCTCCTTCGGCATCGACGGCGTCTCGGGAAATTTCAAGATTCCCGGCGGCCCGGAGGTCTCCGCCGGACCGCCCTCGCGCCTCGGGTTCCGCCAGCTCCGCGTCGCGCCCGACGGAACGTACTCGGCGCTGCTCGACGCGGATCTCTACGGCAAGACCGGGCGGCTCGCGCGCGCGGGCTCCGTCATCTCGGCCTCGGACATCCACGTGCGCACGCTCGGGACGAAGGTGACGAAGGGCCGCGCCGACGGAGATCTCGATCTGCAGTTCACGTATCGCGTCGAATACCCTCTCGTCATCAACTATCCGGTCGAGGAGCTCGGCACGCGCCGCGTGCCCCTCGTCTTCGAGGGCCCCTTCGCCACGCGCCTTCATTTCGAGAACGCGGGGACCGAGGACGGCACGGTGACCGGGGACTACTCCTTCAAGGTGCCCTGGCCGCCGGTCGAGAAGGCGGCCGTCGAGCTGCTGCGAGCGCGCTGGAGCCAGGACATCAAGGCCGTCATCCGCAAGGTGGATTTCACGATCGATCCGAAGCGTTTCGGGCCGTGCGGCGGGACGTGCTTCCTCGTCGACCTCGACATCACCGCCGAGAAGAAGAAGTCTTCGGGTAAGAGCCTGTTCAAGCAGATCTGCGAGCCGGAGGGGCGCGCGGACCTCGTCGTGGACGCTCCGTCGCGGAGTTTCGTGTTGAAGAACATCAAGGTGCAGCCCAAGTGCAAGGGGGTCGTCGGGTGGGTCATCAACTTCATCGCGCCGCTCGTCACGAAGAGCTACACCGACATGACCATCTTTCAGATGCCGCCCGGCCTGCCGTTCACCGTCGAGTCCGTCGGCAGCGGCGCCGACTACGTCAAGATCGCCGGGCGCGTCGCCTGGGAGCAGGGCGCATCGGAAAAGGCCCCGGCGGCGGCGGGGGAGAAGCCGGCGACGCCGAGCGGCAGCGACGAGTGACGCCGAAGCTCCTCTTCGGCCGGCTTCCCCGCCCCGAGGAAATGCGGGCGAGCGAACCGACTTTCCGATCAACTGGGGCCGGCTTCGATTCGCCTCGTACTTCGTTTCGACGTTGTGGATCGGCCTGGCGCTCTACGGGTTCCTCAAGCCCGGGCTTTCGGTTCCGAGACGGTGGACGCTTTTCTTCATCGTCTCGGCGTTTTGCGTCTTCCTGATCGGAAACGTGATCCGGGACTACCGCCGCGCCGTCCACGTCTTTTTCACGTCGGAGGGTCTCTGGACGCCGAGCCTGGGGGACGGGCGATTCCTGTCCTGGGCGCAAGTGACGGGAGCGGCGGTGCGGAACGCGCGCGATCTCGAGCTGCGGCATCCCGGCGGCCGGTATCGGATCTATGCGACCGGCTTCGCCGACCCGTACGCCATCAGCGATTTCGTGCGGTCCCGCGTCGGGGGGTCCGCCGGCGCGGCGCTCCCGGTGTCCGGTCCGATCTAGCTGCTTCGCTCGACTTCCTCAGCCCGGCAACCCCGTTGGAGATCACGACGACGCGCGGCTTCTCCGTCTGGCCGGCGCTGTTGGCGAGGAAGCACTTCCGGTGCGCGGACGGCGCAGATCCGCGAGCAAGCGAGGGCGATGAATCATTTCAGTACGCCAGCAGCAGCCGCGCCGCCCGCTCGATCTGGTCCTCCGACGGCAGGAAGAACTCCTCGAGCGGCGGCGAGTAGGGCACCGGCGTGTCGAGCGCGCCGACGATCCGCACGGGCGC
This sequence comes from Thermoanaerobaculia bacterium, assembly GCA_036558325.1. Taxonomy (GTDB): domain Bacteria; phylum Acidobacteriota; class Thermoanaerobaculia; order UBA5066; family Gp7-AA6; genus DATBFU01. Next base: position 2,174 of record DATBFU010000060.1, read on the forward strand.
GTCGAGATACTCGAACGCCTCCTCCTGGATCACGGCGGCGAGGCTCTCGCCGATCGAGCCCGTGCGCGTGTCCTCGTGCACGACGAGAACGCGCCCGCAGCGGCGCGCGAGGGCGAGGATCGCGGGCTTGTCGAGCGGCGCCAGGCTCCTGAGGTCGAGCACGGAGACCTCGGTCCCTTCGCGTCCGAGCTTCTCCGCGATGCGCAGCGCGACGTGCACGTAAGCGCCGTAGGAGACGATCGCGAGATCCGATCCCTTCCGCCGCAGCGCCGCCTTCCCGAGCGGAATCGGCGCGGGCGCCGCGTCGGACAGCGACTGCTTGATCCGCGGATCCCGGTAGAGCGCGATGTGCTCGCAGTAGAGAACCGGATCGGGATCGGCGACCGCAGCCGCCATCAGGGCGCGCGCGTCGTGCGGGGTCGAGGGAATGACCATCTTGAGCCCCGGCGTGCGGTAGAACCAGGCTTCCGTGTTCTGACTGTGGTACGGCCCGGCGTGGCGCAGCCCGCCCCACGGCATCCGCAGGACCATCGGGACGCCGCCTCCCCAGCGGTAGCGCGCCTTCGCGGCGTTGTTGACGAGCTGATTGAAGCCCGTGGCGACGAAGTCGTTGAACTGCATCTCGCCGATGGGTCGCTGGCCGGCGAGCGCGGCGCCGACGCAGACGCCGAGCACCGCGCCTTCGGCGAGCGGCGAGTTCCAGATCCGGTCACCGTATTCCGCGAGCAGCGGGCGCAGCAGCAGGAACGCGTTGCCGTAGTCGCCGCCCACGTCCTCGCCGTAGACGAAGACGCGCGGATCGGCGCGCAGAGCGTCGCCGACGCCGAGCATGATCGCCTCGAGAAACGTGCGGCCCTTCGGATCGAACGGCGGCCCGGTCTCGACAGGCGGCAGCGAGGCCTCGGCCGCGCCGCGCCCGGCAGGATCGAGCGGCTCCGACGGCTTTCGCGGCGCCTCGTTGGCGAAAACGCGGGCGCCGGCGCTCTCGGGCTCCGGCCACGGAGCATCGACGACCTTCCGGGCCTCCGCTTCCACCAGGTCCATCGCCTCTTTTTGGATCCGAAGAAGGTCGTCCGGCGCGATCATGCCGTCGGCGGCGAGGCGCGCCGCGTAGAGCTTGATCGGATCGCGGCGCGACCAGTAGTCGTAGAGCTCCCGATCGGCATAGCCGCCCTCGTGAAGCGGCGGATAGTCGAAGGAGATCGCCGGCTCTTTTCCGAGGTAGAGCATGTCGTCGTGGTGCGCGTGCCCGCAGATGCGCATGCAGACGAGCTCGAGGAGCGCCGGGCCTCTTCCCTCGCGCGCGCGGTCGGCGGCCCACGCGAAAGCGGCGGCGATCGCCTCGGGATCGGTGCCGTCGAGCGTGATGCCGGGGATGCCGTAGCCGCGCGCCTTCTCCGCGAAGACGCGAACGGCCGACTGGTCGGCGACCGGCGTCGAGAGCGCCGTCTGGTTGTTCTGGACGCAGAACACCGCGGGCAGCCGCCGTGCGGCGCAGAGATTGATCGCCTCGTGCCACTCCCCGAGCGACGTGCCTCCCTCGCCGATGAATGAGACCGCGACGCGTCCCGAGTCCTCGCGCGCGAACGCCATCGCCATTCCGGCGATCGTGAGCGACGAGATCGAGAGCGGCGCCGCGGGCGGCAGGATGCCCCAGCCGAAGTCGCCGACGTGCAGGTCCTTGCCGTCCATCGGCGGGCCGGCCTTGCCCATCTGCGCGCTGAGGGTCCCGCGGACGGTCTCGGGGTCCGGCCGCATCGCGAGCGCCGCGCCGAGGTCCCGAATGAGCGGCGCGACGACGTCGCCCCTCCAGGAGCCGTTGCCTCCGCGGTGCGCCGCCCCGCGGCGCAGGCGCAGCGGCGCGCCGTAGATCGCCTCCTGGCCGAGCGAGCGGAATCCCTTTCCCTGAAACGCCACGCCGCGGTAGCGGACCTCGTTGCCGGAGAAAAACGCCTTGAGGCGATTGTCGGTCGCGCGCGTCAGGACCATGCCGCGCAGGAGCTCGAGCCGCTCGTCGCGCGTGAGCGAGGCCGCGATCGCCTCGCGGCGCAGGAAGCCGTCGCAGGCGTCGAGGAGCTCGGCGCGCGCCGCGTCCAGGCGCTCGGCGGCGGGCGTGCGCGGCGTCGTCTCCGGAATCCCCTCGGGCGGCGCGCCGGCGAAGGCGCGGCGGAGCGCTTCGCCGACCGGCCGGCGCAGCGCGTCGATCGCCGCGGCGTCGCGGCCCGGGTCGCCCGGGCAGGCGGAGCGGAAGGCGTCGAGCGCCGACGCGAGCGCGAACGGGAACTGCTCGGCCACGAACGCCGCGAAGCGGGCCGCGAGCGTCGTCCGCGCCGAGGCGGGCGCCCGGGGCTCGATCATCCGTTCCATGAAGACACGATGCTAACCCGGAGCCGCCGCCCATGTCAGAATCCGTGGCCCCGTGGCGACCGACCGGATGGAGCAGCTCGGCCTCTTCGGCGCGATCGACGCGCCCCGCCGGGGACCCGACGCCGAGCTCGCCGCGCGCGTCGAGCGGGAGCACGCCGAGTGCGCGGAGGTCGCGGCGCGCCTGCCGCGCGGCGTCTCCTTCGGCACGAGCACCTGGAGCTTCCCGGGCTGGGCGGGCATCGTGTACTCGCGTCGGGCGACGACGGCGGAGCTCGCCCGCGACGGTCTCGCCGAATACGCGCGGCACCCGCTGCTCACCACCGTCGGCATCGACCGCGGCTACTACGGCCCGATCCCGAAGGACGATCTGCGGCGATACGCGGCGCAGCTCCCGCCGAGCTTCCCTTGCTGCGCGAAGGCGCCCGAGGCCGTGACGTCCGCGGCCGGCCCGGACTTCCTCCACGCGGGACGCTTCGTGGACGAGATGGTCGGGCCCTTTCTCGAGGTCTTTCGCGAGCACTCGGGCCCCTTCTTGATCCAGCTGCCGCCGGCGCCCCGCGAATTGTCCGGCGCCTCCCTCCGATTCCCGGAGCGGCTCGACCGCTTCCTCGACGCCCTGCCGCGCGAGGCCCGCTACGCCGTCGAGCTGCGCGAGCGCGCCCTCCTGACGCCGGCCTATCGCGACGTCCTCGCGGCGCGCGGCGCCGCGCACGTCTACAACTACGCGACGGCCATGCCGATGCCGGCCGACCAGGCGCTCGCGCTTCCGGTCGCGACCGCGTCTTTCGTGGTGATCCGCCTGCTCTTGCGGCCCGGGACGCGCTACGAGGAGCGGCGAGACGAGTTCCTGCCCTTCGACAGGATCGTAGAGGAGAGCCCCGAGATGCGCCGGCAGGTCGTCGATCTCGTCGCCGAGGGAGCGGCGCTCGGGCGCGAGGTCTTCGTCCTCGTCAACAACAAGGCGGAGGGATGCTCTCCGCGGACGATCCGCGCGCTCGCGGAAATGTTGGTTTCGGAAAAGCCGTGATTCAGCGGATCGCTCCGGCGACTTGCGGCTCGGGCGAGCCGGGGGCCGGCGTGATCGTGCAGAGGTCCGCGGCCTCGGAGCGCAGGCCGTCGCCCATGAGCTCGGAAGTCTGGACGTGAACGTAGCGGACGCTGCCGTCCATCCTCTGGCGGCGAACCCCGTTGCGGCCGCAGCGCGGGCAACCCACGACCTGCCCGTCGATCGGGACGCGAACCCCGGATTGGAGTTTGGTGAAATCCTCGATGACGACCATGGTTCTCCCCCCTCGGCGCCGAGTCGAAGCAAGAAAGGGGCCATCTCCGATGAGCCGTGACGACCGGGAAATCCGAGACGAAGTGCGGCGGATCCGCGAGCGTGTGAAGGGCCTGTCGGGCTTCTGGATCGGCGAGGCGTCGGCGGCGATCTACGCGCTCGAGTGGTCGCTCGGCAGGCGCGAGAAGCCGCCGTCGGAGGACCTGGGACGCGCGGGCGGCGAGCAGGGGCGCATCGCCGCGGGGCTCGTCAAGCTCGCCGAGAAGGCGCCGCGCCCGCGCCCGGCCGTCCGGAAACCGGCGCGTCTTCCGGCCGCAGCAGCACCTTCCGCACACCCCGCCGCGCGGCCTCCGCGAGCGCGCTCCGGGCGCGCGAAAGCGGGTACTCGGCGCTGAGCAGCGGACGAACGTCGACCCGCCGCGTGCGCAGGAGCTCGAGCGCCGGCTCGAACCGGCCGCAGCGCGAGCCGACGACCGTCACCTCGTTGACGACGAGCGGCGCGGCATCGAACCGCGCGGGCGCGTGGTGCGTCGTCTTCCAGACGATCGTGCCGCGCGGCCGCACGAGCGCGAGCGCCCGCGGCATCCCTTCCGGAGAGCCGGTCGTCTCGACGACGAGATCGAACGAGCCCGTCGCTTTCGTCGTCCGGCTCGATCGTCCGAGGCGCGCGACCGAAGCGCCGGCCTGCTCGAGCACCGCCGCCGCGAGCGTGCCGAGCTTGCCGACGCCGAGCACCGCGGCGCGTGTCTTGCCCGACACCTCGACCTGATCGAGGATCTCGCAGGCCGCCGCGAGCGGTTCGACGAAGACCGCCTCGCGATCCGGGATCTCGGGAGGAACCTCGCGCAGGTTTCCCTCGGGGAGGGTGAGGAATTCGGCGTGCGCTCCGGCGTGGCCGCGGATGCCGAGGACCGTCCGCTTCGGACAGTGCCGCGAGAAGCCGCGCCGGCACCAGTCGCAGCGTCCGCAGCCGAGGTTGATCTCGCCGACGACACGCTTGCCGAGCCAGGGCGACCCGGCAGGGGCGTCCACCACGCCGACGAACTCGTGGCCGGGAATGCCGGAGAAGCCGTGATAGCCGCGGCGCAGCTCCAGGTCGGTGTTGCAGATGCCGGAGAAGAGGACGCGCACCCGCACCGATCCCGCACGGGCGGCCGGAGCCCGCATCTCGCGGACGGACGCCCGGCCCTTTTCGAACACCAGCGCCTGCACGGCGAAAATCTATCCGAGGAGGCGTAGGATTTCCCGTCGGAAGCGAAAGGAGCGCGTCATGAAGCACACGAAGCTGGTCATCCTTGCGACGGCGGGACTGCTCGCCGCGGCGGCGGCGGCGCAGGCGCAGGAAAAGAAGATGGAGGCGCCCAAGCCCGGTCCGGAGCTGAAGCGGCTCGACTACTTCAACGGCAACTGGCATTCGGAGGGCGAGATGAAGGCCGGCCCCTGGGGCGCCGGCGGGAAGTTCACGGGCGACTCGCACTGCACGTGGATGTCCGGAGGCTTCTTTCTCGTCTGCACGGAGACCGGCACCGGTCCCATGGGCAAGATGCACAGCATGGGCGTCCTCGGCTACGACGCCGCCGCGAAGGCTTACACGTACAACGGCTTCAACAGCATGGGAGAGAACGAGAAGGCGAACGGGTCGGTCGACGGCAAGACCTGGACGTACATGAACGAAAGCATGATGAACGGCAAGATGATGAAGGGTCGTTACGTCATGACCGAGACGTCGCCCACGGCGTACGACTTCAAGTTCGAGACCTCCGAGGACGGGAAGACCTGGGGCTCCATGATGGAAGGCAAGGTTACGAAGAAGGCGGGGGCGGAAAAGAAGATGTAGGCGCCGGCGGCCGCCGCCGGCATACGATTCCCACTTCGTGCGCTGTCGTCACTGTGGCGCGGAGATCGCGGAGGCGGCGGCCTGTCCGCATTGCGGCGGTCTTTCGACCTCGGCGTCGCAGCTGCCGACGGGTCTCGCGACGCCGTCGGTGACGGCGGCGGCGCGGCGGGTTCCGTCATCGCCGATCGGGCGGCTGGCATCTTCGGATTCGATCGAGGCGGGCGGCTTCACGCCGGGGACGGTTCTCGCCGACCGCTATCGGATCATCGGGCTCATCGGGCGCGGCGGCATGGGCGAGGTCTATCGGGCGGACGACCTGAAGCTCGGCCAGCCGGTCGCGCTGAAGTTCCTGCCGGATAGGCTCTCTTCGGACCAGGCTCTACTCGAGCGGTTCTTCACGGAGGTCCGCACGGCGCGGTCGGTCGCCCACCCGAACGTGTGCCGCGTATACGACATCGGCGAGGTGAACGGGCGGCACTTCCTGTCGATGGAGTACGTGGATGGGGAGGACCTGGCGTCGCTCTTGCGGCGGATCGGCCGGCTTCCGCAGGACAAGGCGCTGGAGCTCTCGCGGCAGCTCTGTGCGGGGTTATCGGCCGCGCACGACCGCGGGGTGCTGCATCGGGATCTCAAGCCCGCCAACGTGATGGTGGACGGGCGCGGGCGCGCGCGGATCATGGACTTCGGTCTGGCGGTGGCGGCGGCCGAGACGGGAACGGCGGCCGAGATCGGCGGGACACCGGCGTACATGGCGCCCGAGCAGTTCGCCGGGAAAAGCGCCTCGGTCCGGAGCGATCTCTACGCGCTGGGACTGGTGCTCTACGAGCTCTATACGGGAAAGCGCGCCTTCGACGCCGGCAGCATCGCGGACTATCGGCGCAAGCACGCGGAGGATCCGCCGACGAGCCCGTCCGTGCTGGTGGCGGGGATCGAGCCGGCGGTCGAGCGGGCGATTCTGCGGTGCATCGAGAAGGATCCCGGGCGGCGTCCTTCCTCCGCGGCGCAGGTCGCGGCGGCGCTGCCGGGGGGCGATCCGCTGGCGGCGGCGATCGCCGCCGGAGAGACCCCGTCGCCCGAAATGGTCGCCGCGGCAGGCAGCGAGGAGGCCATTTCTCCCCGGCTCGCGCGGTCGCTGCTCGCGACCGTCGTCCTCGGATCGATCGCTTTGCTGGCGCTCGTCGGCAAGACGCATCTGCTCGCGGCCGTGGATTCGCAGAGGTCACCCGACGTTCTGCGCGCTCGCGCGCGGGAGATTCTCGTCAGCATCGGGATGCCCGACCGGCCGGAGGATTGGGCGGCGGACGTCGCTGAGGACAGGCCCTTCGTCGACTGGGTGACGGAGCACGATCGGTCCCCGGATCGGTGGAGTCGCGGAATCTCTCGCGACGCCTTCGACTACGTTTACCGCGAGAGCCCGACATTCCTCATACCCGCGGACACCATCGCGAATCCGTACCCCGGACCCCGCATCACGGCCTACGATCCGGCGCCGTCGATGCAGTCCGGCGATGCCACGATGGTTCTCGATGGCGACGGACGGCTCAAGCTGCTCTCGATCCAGACGCCCGAGTTGGAGAAGCCGGCGGGTCCTCCGCGTTCGCCGGATTGGGGCGCGCTCTTCCGAGCCGCGGGGCTCGACATGGGCCGGTTCACCCCGGTCGAGCCCGCCTGGACCCCCAGCCTCTTCGCCGATGCGCGGGCGGCCTGGCAGGGACCGCACCCGGAGCGGCCGGGCATGACGATGCGCGTCGAGGCGGCGGCTTATCGCGGGCGCCCCGTCGCCTTTCGCTGGATCGGCCCATGGACTCAGCCCGATCGCGACATCTTCGATGTTCGCAGCCCGGGCACTCGGACCGCGGAGCTCGTCTGGGCCCTCATCTGCCTCACGCTTTTCTTCGGCGGCGCCTGGCTCGTCCGCCGCAATCTGCGGGCGGCCCGGGGCGATCGCCGCGGCGCGATGCGTCTGGCGATGGCCGTCACCCTCTGCGAGCTCGGAGCCTGGGCCTTCGGGGCGCACCACACGTCGGGCAGTCAGGAGTTCGAGATCATTTTCCCCAACGGACTCTCGAATGCTCTCCTGTTCGGCGTCTTCATCTGGATCATTTACATGGCGGTCGAGCCGTTTGCCCGGCGGAACTGGCCCCAGATGCTGATCTCGTGGGCACGGCTGCTCGGCGGCCGTCTTCGGGACCCCCTCGTCGGCCGCGACCTACTCGTCGGCGCCGCGGCCGCAGTCCTGATCGAGCTTTTTCGGATTCCGGCCGTCCGGTTGGTGGCTACCGCATTCGGCTTTCCTCCCACGACGCCGCGAGCTCCCGACTTCGTCGCGAGCGCGCGCGAGACACTGGCCTATGCGATCAGTCTGCCGGTCGCCACTCTCGTCTGGACCCTGGGCATCGTCTTCTTTCTCGCGCTGGCGCTTCGCTGGGTGCGATCGGAATGGCTCGCGGCCGTGATCGTGATCACGCTCTTCTCGTTGACCTTCGTCGGCACGCCCGTGCCGGTTCTCGTGGGCAGCGCCTTCTACATCGCGGCCATCGTGTTCGTCGCGATCCGCTTCGGTCTCCTGGCGGCGCTGGTCGCGGATCTCCTTTTCAACGGCTTGTACGAGTTCGTGCGCACCGCGGACCCGTCGGCCTGGTACTTCTACACGACCCCGATCGCGATCGTCGTCGTCCTCGGTCTCGCCATCTGGGGTTATCGCATGGCGGTGCCCGTCCGGGCCGTCGCTCTCGCAGAGGCTTGAAGAGCGATGAAGAGTGACGAACGGGACGGATGACGACGCGCTGTCCCTCCTGTGCCGCCGAGGTTCCGGTGTCCGCGCGATTCTGTGCGTCGTGCGGCGAGGCGGTGTCGTCGGCCTCGCAGCTTCCGACCGGCCTGGCGACGCCGTCGGTGGCGGCGGCGGCGCGGCGGGCGCCGTCGTCTCCGGTCGGGCGGCTGGCATCTTCGGACTCGATCGAGGCGGGCGGCTTCACGCCGGGGACGATGCTGGCGGAGCGGTATCGGGTCATCGGGCTCATCGGCCGCGGGGGAATGGGCGAGGTCTATCGCGCCGATGACCTGAAGCTCGGCCAGCCCGTCGCCCTGAAGTTCCTGCCGGACCGGCTGTCGTCGGACCAGGCTCTTCTCGAACGATTCTTCGCGGAGGTTCGGACGGCGCGAACGGTCGCCCACCCGAACGTGTGCCGCGTTTACGACATCGGCGACGTGGACGGCCGCCATTTCCTGTCGATGGAGTACGTGGACGGCGAGGACCTCGCGTCGCTGCTGCGACGTATCGGACGGCTCCCGCAGGACAAGGCGCTGGAGCTCTCGCGGCAGCTCTGTGCGGGGTTATCGGCCGCGCACGACCGCGGGGTGCTGCATCGGGATCTCAAGCCCGCCAACGTGATGGTGGACGGGCGCGGGCGCGCGCGGATCATGGA
>DATBFU010000061.1:0-78926 GCA_036558325.1 Thermoanaerobaculia bacterium
CTCCCGCTCGGCTTCAATCTCGGCGCCAACTTCTTCGGGCGCGAGGGGTATCCGCAGTCCTACTTCATTCGGACCCAGCGGGCGGATCCGCAGGCCGGCGCTCGAATCGAGGCTCTCGTCGGGAAGATCGACGATTTCCGGCTGGACGACGTCTTCGAGCTCGACATGCGCCTCGAGAAGACGTTCAACCTCGGACCGGTCGCGCTCTCCCTCATCGGCGAGTGCTTCAACGTCACCAACAACGGGACGGTCCTGCAGCGCGTCAGCCGCGCCGGCGACTGGAGCGTGTCGAACCAGACGTTTATCCCGTACGAGTTCTTCAACCAGATCAACGAGACGCAGAGCCCGCGGATCTGGAGATTCGGCGCGCGTTTCACGTTCTGACGTTCTGACGCCAAAGGGGTTTTCCCGGGCCCGCCCGCCGCATCCGGGCGGGCCTTTCCTTTTGTAGACTCCGTCCTCCATGTCACGGACGCTCCGGGCGGCCCTTTTCGCCGCCCTTTTCCTCGGCGCCTGCCGGCGCTCGGAGCCCCCGGCGTCGTCTCCGGCGTCGCCCTCGCCCTCCGCGCCCGCCGCGGCTTCCATCGCCCGCCTCCCTCGCGACGTCGTCCTCGTGACGATCGACACGCTGCGCTATGACGCCGTCGGCTTCGACGGAAACTCAAAAGGGACGACGCCCAACCTCGACCGGCTCGCGGCCGAGGGCGAGGTCTTCTCGTCCGCCCACGCGCACAACGTCATCACGCTGCCCTCCCACACGAACATCCTCACCGGCCTCTTCCCCTGGCAGCACGGCGTGCGCGACAACGCGGGGTTCCGGCTCTCGCGCAAGGTGGACACGCTCGCGACGATGCTCAAGAGCCGCGGCTATGCGACCGGCGCCTTCGTCTCCGCCTTCCCGCTCGACTCGCGGTTCGGCCTCACACCGGGCTTCGACGTCTACGAGGAGATGTACAAGCAGGTGGACGAGCCCGAGGATTTCGAGATCCAGCAGGCGCGCGCCGAGGAGACGATCGCGCGGGCGCTCGACTGGTTCGGCAAGGCGAAGGCCGCTGGAAAGCCGCGCTTCCTCTGGGTGCATCTCTACGATCCCCACGCGCCCTACGACCCGCCCGAGCCGTGGAAGACGCGCTTCGCGGAAGATGCCTATCTCGGCGAGGTCGCATTCACCGACGCGTCCCTGCGGCCGCTTCTCGACGCCGTCCAGGCCGGCAAGCCCGCGCCGTTTCTCGTGGTCACGGCGGACCACGGCGAGGCGCGCGGGGACCACGGCGAGCTGACGCACGGCCTCTTCACCTACGAGGCGACGCTCCACGTCCCGCTCCTCCTCTGGTGCCCGGATCTCGTGAAGCCGGGAAGGGACGCCCGCGCGGCCCGGCATGTGGACATCGTGCCGACGGTCCTCGACGCGATCGGCGCCGCGGCGCCTTCGGATCGGAAGGGCCGCTCGCTCCTCGGTCCGCCGCAGGAAGACCCGGCGGGCTCCTACTTCGAGTCGCTCTCGGTCAACTTCAACCGCGGCTGGGCGCCCCTGCGCGGGCTCCTCCTCGGAGGAAAGAAGTTCATCGACCTCCCCCTGCCGGAGCTCTACGACCTGCCCTCCGATCCGTCCGAGTCGAAAAACCTCGTCGAGACGGACCGGGACGCGGTGCGGCGCACACGCAAGCTCCTCCTCGAGACGCCCGTGGGGCCCGTGGACCGCGGCCCGATCGGTTCCGAAGAAGCCGAGAAGCTCCGCAACCTCGGCTACCTGTCCGGCGAGGGAACGCCGAAAACGAAGTACGGTCCCGAGGACGATCCGAAGAACCTCGTCGGCGTGGATCAGCAGCTCCACCAGGTCGTGGAGCTCTTCCAGCAGGAGAAGGCCGCGGAGGCGATCCCGATCGCACGCCGGCTCGTCGCCGAGCACCCGACGATGAAGACCGGCTACCTTCAGCTCGCCTTCCTCCTCGCGCACCAGGGAGACCGGAAGGGCGCGCTTGCCGTTTATGAGCAGGCGGCCGCGCGGGGGCTCGCGGGCGAGGGACTGCGCCGGAAGCAGGCGCTCCTCCTGTGCGAGGTCGGCCGTCCGGCGGAAGGCGCGAAGCTCCTCGAGCCGTACCGCCAGAGCGAGGACCTCCAGACCCTGAACGCCCTCGGCATCGCGCTCACCGACGCGGGACGCCCCGCCGAGGGGCTCACCCTCTTCGAGCGCGCTCTCACGATCGAGCCGCGAAACTCCCAGGCGCACCAGAACGCCGGAATCGCGCTCCTCCGCCTCGACCGGCTTCCCGAAGCGCGCGAACAGCTCGAGGCGGCCCTCGCGACGAGCCGCCGGAGCCCGCGCAGCCTCAATGCGCTGGGCGTCGTCTACTCGCGCCTCGGCGAGCCGGCGAAAGCCATGGAAGCCTGGTCGCGCTGCGTCGAAGTGGATCCGCAGCAATACGACGCGCTGTACAACCTGGGACGCGTGGCCGGCAATCTGGGAGACTGGACGACCGCACGGTCGGCGCTCGAGCGTTTCGCCGCCACCGCGCCGCCGTCGCGCTACGGAAAAGACATCGCGGAAGTGAAGACCGTTCTCGCCGCCATGAATCGGGCCGGCGGGCCGGCGAAGGAGAATCGATGACGCATCGCATCCGACCGCTTCTGTTCGCCGCGCTCGCGGCGGCGCTCGCCCCGGCCGCGCCGCATGCCGTCGCGGCCGACGGGTTCCTCGTCCGGGGCGCGCAGGTCGCCGACGGCACCGGGGCGCCGCTCAAGATCGAGGACGTCCGCGTCGAGGGCGACACGATCGTCGCCGTCGGCAAGCTCTCGCCGCGCGACGGCGAGCGGGTCGTGGACGGCCGGGGCCTCGTGCTCGCGCCGGGCTTCATCGACGTCCACAACCACTCGACCGAGGAACTGTTCACCCAGCCGCTCGCCGAGACACAGGTCTCGCAGGGCATCACGACGGTCGTCCAGGGGCCGGACGGCGAGTCGGCATGGCCGATCGCCGACTATCTCCAGAAGCTGCGCGCCGCGCCGCCCGCGTTGAACGTTCTCACGATGGTCGGCCACGCGACGATCCGGGAGATGGTCATGGGCAAGGACTACCGCCGGCCCGCGACCGACGAGGAGATCGCGAAGATGGTCGCGCTCGTCGATCAGGGGATGCGCGAGGGCGCCGCCGGGCTCTCCTCGGGCCTCGAGTACGACGTCGGCAGCTACAGCGAGACGAAGGAGCTCATCGCGATGTCCGCGGCGGCGGGCCGCGCCGGCGGCTTTTACATGACCCACGTGCGCGACGAGGCCGACAAGGTCTTCTCGGCATTCGAGGAGGCGATCCGCATCGGCCGCGAGGGAAAGCTGCCCGTCGAGATCTCGCACATCAAGCTCGGCACCGTCGGGGTCTGGGGCAAGGCGAAGGAAGCCGTCGCGCTCTTCGACCGCGCGCGGGCCACGGGCCAGGACGTCACGGCGGACTGCTATCCCTACGAGGCCTGGCACTCCAACATGGAGGTGCTCGTCCCCAACAAGAAGTACGACGACCCGGAGAGCGTCGCGAAGGCGCTCGCCGACGTGGCCGGCGCGGACCACATCACGATCACGCACTGCAGGAAGCACCCCGAATACCAGGGCAAGACGCTCGAGGAGATCGCGAAGTCCGAGGGCATCACGCCGGTCGAGCTCTACATCCGCATGATCCCCGAGGGCGGCGCCGACATCATCGGCCACTCGATGATCGAGAAGGACGTGAAGGTCTTCTACACGCAGCCCTGGGTCATGGTCGCGAGCGACGGCGGCATCGACGCCGAGCATCCGCGCGGCGCGGGCACGTTCCCGCGCGTCCTCGGGCTCTACTGCCGGGAGAAGCACTGGTTCTCGCTCCCGGAAGCCGTCCGCAAGATGACGTCGCTCCCGGCGAAGCGCCTGAAGCTCGCCGACCGCGGGCGGATCGCGCCGGGGATGAAGGCGGACCTCGTCCTCTTCGATCCGAGGACGGTCATCGACCGCTCGACGTTCGAGAAGCCGAAGGAGCTCGCGGCGGGAATCTCGCTCGTTTTCGTCAACGGCGTGGCCGTCTGGCAGGACGGCAAGCCATCGGGCGCGCGGCCGGGGAAGGCCATCGGCGGCCCGGGCGCAATGGCGGCGGCCGGAGGAGGAGCGGCCGGCACGCTCTTCATCGTCGGAGGCGGCCCGATCTCCGACGCGCTCGAGCGCCGGTTCGTCGAGCTCGCCGGCGGCCCGGGCAAGGCGAAGATCGTCGTGCTTCCCATGGCGAGCGAAGACCCGGAGGCGGGCATCGAGATGACCGCCGACTTCAGGAAGCTCGGCGCGTCCGCCGAGCGCGTCGTCCTCGACCGCAGGGCGGCCGATCAGGACGCGTCGGTGCGCAAGTTCGACGGCGTGACCGGCGTGTGGTTCGGCGGCGGCGATCAGGCGAAGCTGACGGCCGCGATCGGCGGCTCGCGCGTCGAGCGGGCGATCCACGAGCGGTTCGGCGCGGGCGCCGTCGTGGGCGGGACGTCCGCCGGCGCCGCCGTGATGACGACGCCCATGATCACGGGCGACGAGCGCCGGGTGGGCGGCAAGCGGGCGCCTTCGGACCCGAAGAGCCCGCTCTCGGCCTTCATGACGATCGACCGCGACAACGTCATCACGACCGAAGGCTTCGCGCTCCTGCCCGGAGCCATCGTGGACCAGCACTTCGTGCGCCGCCGCCGCCTCAACCGCCTCATCAGCGCCGTGCTCGAGCACCCGACGTTCGTCGGCGCCGGCATCGACGAATCGACCGTGCTCGAGGTCGGGCCCGACGGGAAATGGACGGTCCTCGGCGAGAGCGTCGTCGTGGTCCTCGACGCGCGCCAGGCGCTCGTGACGCCGCCCGGCGCGACACTCGGAGCCGCCGGCGTAAAGATGCAGGTCCTCCCGGCCGGAAGCCGGTACGACCCGCGCACCGGCGCGGCCGTGCTGCCGGGCGAGCCGGCGCCGGCGGCTGCGAAGTGATTCCGGGCGTCTCGCGCTAGGCCTTCCGCCGCGTCATCACGAGGCGGTCGCTCCCCGGAAACGTCGCGACCCAGCCGTCCTTCGTCTCCCGGAGGACCTGCGTGCGGACCCGATCGGGCCCGTCGGCTTTGAAGGTCTGACGGAAGCGCGCCGTCGCGCCGGCCGGTCCCGCGGCGGGTTGCCCCATCGGACGAGCTCGCTCGGAGTACGACGCGGTGATCTCGCGGACGAGCGACCCGTCCGGCTGGACCCGCAGGACGCCCTTCTCCTGGATGCGTCCGCCTTCGAGGTCGAGCGCGATCAGCACGTCGAGGTTCTTATGGGCGCCGCCGGCCTCGGGCGCGACGTTCCATTGCCCGATGAGAAAGGCGTACGGGGCGTAGGGGCTGGCCGGCGCTGTTCCGGCACTCGCGGCGGCGGCCAGGAGAGCGAGAGTCAGAATCAAGGCGAGAATGCGAGCTCGCGGCATTTCGATTCCTCCTCGTTGCGGTCCGCGTCAGAATACGGACGAGGTTCCCACATGTTGGCGCGCAGAGAGAGAAACCGAACGGCGCGGCGCCCGGTGTCCGGAAGAGCGCCCGCCGCTTTCCGGAAGCCCCGGAAGATGGACCCGCGCGAGCGGCGCACGCGCGATCGCCTCGGCGACGCACTCGTCGCGCTCATCCTCGAGAAACCCTTCGAGGCGATCACGGTCCAGGACGTGCTCGCGCGGGCGCGCGTCTCCCGCTCGACGTTCTACGCGCACTTCCGCGACAAACAGGACCTCTTCGTCAGCGACATGGACGAGTTTCTCGAGGCGATGGCGTCGCTTCTGACGCGCCGGGGCGAACGGTCCCACCGCGTCGCGCCGGTCCGCGAGCTCTTCGCCCACGTCGCCGAGTGGAAGAAGTTTCACGCGGCGCTCGCCGGGTCGGCGAAGCTGCAGGACTTCCTCGAGCTCGCGCAGGGCCACTTCGCCCGCGGGATCGAGGCGCGCCTGCCCGAGACTCTGCGCGGCCGCGCGATTCCGCCCGACGACCGGCCGGCCGCGGCGCAGGCGCTCGCGGGCGCCCTGCTGTCCCTCATGAGCTGGTGGCTCGACCGCGGCATGGTGCAATCGCCGGACGAGATGGACGACGTCTTTCACCGCATGGTTCCGGCCGGATGATCGGGTTGCGGCTGACTCTCGCGGCGGCGCTCGCGGCCTCGGCCGCCGCGCCGGCGGCGCCGCCCGAAGCCGAGCTCGCCGCGAGGGTCCGCGACGAGATCCGCTTCTCCTGGAACGCCTATCGGACGATCGCCTGGGGCCACGACGAGGCGAAGCCCGTGAGCCGCACCGCCCGCGACTGGTACGGCGCGACCTCTCTCCTCATGACGCCGGTGGACGCGCTCGACACCCTCCTCCTCGCGGGATTGAAGACCGAGGCCGACGACGCGAAGGCGCTCATCCTCGAGAAGCTCTCTTTCGACCGCGATGTCTCGGTCAAGAACTTCGAGATCACGATCCGGCTCCTGGGCGGCCTCCTTTCCGGGTACCAGATGACCGGAGACCGGCGGCTGCTCGCGCTCGCCGAAGATCTGGGGACGCGGCTCCTGCCGGCCTTCGGATCGCGGACGGGCATGCCGTACATGTTCGTGAATCTGAAGACCGGGAAGGTGGACGGCCGCGAGTCGAATCCCGCCGAGATCGGCACGCTCGTGCTCGAGTTCGGAACGCTCTCCCGCCTGACCGGGAAGCCGGTCTTCTTCGATCGCGCGCGAAACGCGCTGTCCGCGCTCTACGAACGCCGCTCGAAGCTCGGCCTCGTCGGCGAGCAGATCGACGTCGAGACCGGCGAATGGACGGCGCGGACGAGCCACGTGGACGGCGGAATCGACTCCTACTACGAGTACCTCGTCAAGTGCGCCCGGCTCTTCGGCGACTCGGGCTGCGCCGACATGGCGAAAGAGAGCCTCCGCGCGATCGACGCGCACCTCGCGGAGGACACGCCGACCGGGCTGTGGTACGGGGCCGTGAACATGACGACGGGAAAGCGCGAGGGATCGACGTTCGGCGCGCTCTCCGCTTTTCTCCCCGCCGTCCTCGTGCTCGCGGGCGATCTCCCGCGGGCGCGCCGGCTCCAGGATTCCTGTTATCGGATGTGGACGCTCCACGGCGTCGAGCCCGAAGCGATCGACTACCGGACGATGCAGGTGACGGACGCACGATATCCGCTGCGGCCCGAGATCATGGAGTCGGCCTTCTACCTGTATCGCGCGACGCACGAGTCGGCCTATCGGGACATGGGCCGGCGGTTCTTCGACGACCTCCGGCGGTGCTGCCGGGTGGACGCAGGCGGCGGCTACACCGTCCTCGAAAACGTCGTGACCGGCAAGAAGGGCGACCTCATGCCGAGTTACTTTCTCGCCGAGACGCTCAAGTACCTCTACCTGCTCTTCGCGCCGGAAGACACGCTCGACCTCGGCCGCGTCGTCTTCAACACCGAGGCCCACCCGCTCCGGCGCCTGCCGTCGGACCGGAAGAAGCCCGAATAACCCGAAAACCTCCGGAAAACGGGGCTTGCAGCCCAACCACCTCACTGCTAAGCTCGATAGCAGATGCGCGTCTTTCGCCTGTCGAAGCGCCGCGCGGGCACGGTTCTCGGACCTCTCGAGGACGAGATCATGGAGATCGTGTGGTCCGAGTCGGAGCCCGTCTCCGTGGCGACCGTGCACCGCGCCCTCGCCCGCAAGCGGAAGCTCGCCTATTCGACGGTCAAGGCCGTCCTCACGAACCTCGCGCGCAAGGGGCTCCTGCGCAAACGCAGCGAAGGCCGCAGCAACGTCTTCTCGCCCGTGCAGACGCGCGAGGAGTTTCGCAAGGGCGTCGTCGAAGAAGTCGTGGGATCGCTCGTCAAGGACTACCGGAACCCGCTCCTCGCGCATCTGGTCGAACGCGTGGCCCGCGACCGCGCCTCGCTCGACGAGCTCGAACGGCTCATCGCCGAGAGGCGCCGGCGTCTCTCCTGATGGAAATCCTGAAGGGAATCGGCGAAGAGCTCGTCACCGGCCCCTGGAGCCGCGTGTGGCCGTTCTTCGTCCTGCCTCTTCTCGCGGTCGCCGCGCTCTCGCGCGCGCTCTCGCGAATCGAGGCGAGCGGCCTCGACCCGCAGCGGCAAGCGCGCGTCGCGACGATCGCCGCCTGCGTGCCGGGGCTCATCACTTTGAGCCTCGTCGCCGCGCTCGGGTTCCGGTTCCGCGGGACGCAGCCCGAATCGCTCAACTGCTACGCCAAGCTCTACGGCCCGCTCGCCGTCACGGGGATCGCCCTGCTCCGGGCGGGCGGGCTCTTCGCCGTCCGCCGGATCCGCGTCGCGCGGCTTCTCCGCTTCGCCGCTCCGCCCTCGCCGCGGCTCGCCCGAATCGCGCAAGAGATCGGCGTCTCCGTCCAGGAGCTCCCGGCGGATTCTTCCCTGTGCTTCGTGTCGGGGCTCCGGCGGCCCCGCGTGGTCGTCTCGACCGGAGCCCTCGCCTCGCTGTCCGACGAGGACCTGCGCGCGGCGCTCCTCCACGAGCGCGCGCACCTGCGGCACCGCGACGCCCTCCGCGCAGCGATCGTCAGCGGAATGGCCGAGTTCGCGGTGATCTCTTCCGCGAAGGCGCTCCGGATCTATCGCGCGAGCCGCGAGTCGCTCGCGGACGACGAGGCGGCGCGATACGTCGGCCGGACGGAGGTGGCCGGCGTCCTGGTTCGGTTCGCCCGCAATGCCGCCCGGGTCCCCGTGCCGTCGTCTCTCGCCGAGCCCGACGGTCTCGAGGGCCGCGTGCGGCGGCTGATCTTTCCCGAGAGAGGCTCCCGGACCGCGGACGCCCGAGTCACCGCCGTCGTAGCCGCCGCCGCAGGCCTGGCGCTCTACCCCGCGGTCCTGCTCTTCGTCGAGCGCTTCGTCTTTCACTGCGGCGGCTGATTTTGTGGCCGGGAATGCTAAGTCACTTAGCACCGTTGAACGCCTTCGAGGGCGGAACTCTAAGGAGGCTTCCATGACTCGCTGGAAACTCGCGGCGACCCTTCTCCTCTTCGCGGCCCCGACTCTCCTCGGAGATTCCGGCGCCGTCTCGGTCACGGCCACGGGCTGGTTCGACTGCGACCGGTGCACCGCGGGCCGCGTCAAGAACGGAGACGTCGGGCCCGCGGGCCAGGAATGCGCCCGTAAGTGCATCAAGGAAGGCGCCAAGGTCGTCTTCCTCGACGAGAAGCGCAAGGCGAGCTTCGTCGTGGACAACCCCGAGAAGACGCGCGGGATCGAGAGCGACTACGTGGAGTTCACGGGAACGATGAACGCCGAGGCCGGCACGGTGCACGTCGATTCAGTCAAGGTGAAGTCCAAGTACGTCGCGAGCTGCGGCAAGCCGAAGTCGAAGACCGCAAAAACCGACTGAAGTCGGCTCGCCTCCGTCCCGAGCGGCTTGAAAGTTGCCGCGGTCCGGAAGTAGCCTCCGACCGGGAGGAGTCCATGGACCGCCGCAGCTTTCTCAAATCCGCCGGCGCCGTCTCCGCGAGTCTCGCGATTCCCGGGACGCGGCGGCTCTTCGCCGTTTCCGATACCGACGCCTGGCGCACGTTCGAAGTCACGACCCGCGTCGAAATCCTGAAGCCCGCCGGGACGACCTTCGTCTGGCTTCCCGCCGCGATCCTGCGCGAGACGCCATTCCAGAAGACATTGGCGAACGACTTCAAAGCCGAAGGCGGCACGGTGGAGCTCGTCCAGCGCAAGGAGGACGCGCTCGGCATCGTGACGGCGAAGTTTCCGGAAGGCGTGAAACCCGTCCTGACGCTCACCTGCCGCGCCTCGACGCGCGGCCATTCCGTCGATCTGGCAAAGCCCGGACGGGCTCCGAAGGCCGACCCGGCGGAGCTCGACTACTACCGGCAGCCCACGAAGGTCATCCCCGTCGACGGCGCGGTCAAGATCACCGCGCTCGAGGCGACCCAGGGCGCGACGACCGACGTCGCGAAGGCGCGCGCGATCTATGAATGGATCGTCGTCAACACCTACCGCAACCCGAAGACGCGCGGATGCGGGCTGGGCGACATCAAGTTCATGCTCGAGTCGAAGGATCTCGGCGGAAAGTGCGCCGACCTGAACGCGCTCTACGTGGGCCTCGCGCGCGCGGCGGGCGTTCCGGCCCGCCACATCTACGGCCTGCGCGCCGCCCCGTCGCGGCTCGGCTTCAAGAGCCTCGGCCTCAAGTCCGACGACGCGACCCACGGACAGCATTGCCGCGTCGAGGTCTGGCTCGAGGACTACGGCTGGGTGCCGGTGGATCCCGCCGACGTGCGCAAGGTGGTGCTCGAAGAGCCGCCGGGAAACCTCCCGATCGACGACGCGATGGTCCAGAAGGCCCGCAAGCGGCTCTTCGGATCCTGGGAGATGAACTGGATCGCCTACAACTACGGGCACGACGTCGAGCTGCCGGGCTCCAAGCACGGGCCCTGCAACTACTTCATGTACCCCCAGGGCGAGACGGCCGACGGCCGGCTCGATCCCTTCGACGCCGAGAGCTTCAAGTACGAGATCGGCGCGAGAGAGATCACGCCGGCATGAGGAGCCCATGGGAGCCAAACGCATGAACCGCCGTCATTTCCTGAAGTCCGCGGGAGCCGTTTCCGCCACGCTCGCGATCCCCGGGACGAGGCGCCTCTTCGCACTCCCCGAGACGCGGGAAGGCCCCTGGCGCACGTTCGAGGTGACGACGCGCGTCGAGGTACTGAAGCCGTCCGGCCCGACGCTCGTCTGGGTGCCGGCGGCGCTGCTCGGGGAGACCCCGTTCCAGAGGACGCTCGCGAACGAGTTCCATGCCGAGGGCGGCACCGCCGAGCTGATCAAGAGGAAAGAGGACGCGCTCGGCATCGTGACGGCGAAGTTCCCGGAAGGCGTCAAGCCGCTCCTGACGCTGACCTGCCGAGTCTCGACGCGGGACTTCGCGGTCCTCCTCTCGGAGCCGGGTGGAGAGCGGCGGCCGGATGGGGCGGAGCTCGCCCGTTTCCTCGAGCCGACGAAGATGATCCCGACCGACGGCGCCGTGAAGGTCCTGGCTCTGGACGCCACGCGCGGGAAGTCGACGGACGTCGAGAAGGCCCGAGCGATCTACGACTGGATCGTGGACCATACGTACCGCAACCCCAAGACTCGCGGCTGCGGCGTCGGGGACATCCGCTTCCTCGTCGAATCGAAGGACCTCGGCGGCAAATGCGCCGACCTGAACGCCCTCTACGTCGGGCTCGCGCGCGCTTCCGGCCTTCCGGCGCGCGACGTCTACGGAGTTCGTGTCGCCCCGTCGCAGCTCGGGTACAAGAGCCTCGGCCTCAAGTCCGAGGACGCGACGAAAGCGCAGCACTGCCGCGCCGAGGTCCACCTGCGCGACTACGGCTGGGTCCCCGTCGACCCGGCCGACGTGCGCAAGGTCGTCCTCGAGGAGCCGCCCGGGAATCTGCCGATCGACAACGAGATGGTCCAGAAGGCCCGGACGCGCCTCTTCGGATCCTGGGAAATGAACTGGATCGCCTACAACTACGGCCACGACGTCGAGCTGCCCGGCTCGAAGGGCGCGCCGTGCAACTACTTCATGTATCCCCAGGCGGAGACGGCCGACGGGCGGCTCGATCCCCTGGACGCCGACAGTTTCAAGTACCAGATCACGGCGAAGGAGATCGCCGTCTAGCTCGAAGCCGCCCTTGACTCCGGAACCGATTCCGGGGTCTAGACTGCCGGCCGTGAAGTCCGGGGAAGGCTCCGCGCGGGAGATGCGGTCGGGCGAGCTCGCCGCGGCGGCCGGCGTGAGCGCCGACACGCTCCGCCACTATGAGCGCGCCGAACTCCTTCCGGCGCCGCGGCGTCTCGCGAACGGCTACCGCGTCTACGCGCCGGAGACCCTCGACATCGTCCGGCTCATCCAACGGGCGCTCGCGATCGGCTTCACGCTCGCCGAGATCGGCGTCTTCCTGAGAGACCGCCGGAGCGGGTCGCCGCCCTGCAAGCGGGTCCAGGCGCTCGCCGCCGAACGGCTCGCCGAAACGGAGCGTCGGATCGAGAACCTCACCCGTTTCCGCGACGAGTTCCGGCGGCTCCTCGTTGAATGGAACGAGCGCCTCGCGGCAACGCCCGCGGGCTCGCCGGCCAAGCTGCTCGAGTCGCTCACCGCCCATCCGGAGGCCGCCGGCATCGCCTTTCACGAGAACCGCTTCGTCCACAAGGGAAAGTCCAAACGGAGGCGCACATGAGGCTTCTCTTCATCACCGCAACCTTCGGCTTCCTGGCGGCCGTCACCGCAGGGCAGGGCGCTCCTTCCTGCGACATGCATCATCCCGCCGGTGTCGACGCTCGAGGCGACGCGGTCATGGGTTTCGACCACGAGAAGACGACCCATCACTTCACTCTGACGGCGGAGGGCGGCGTCATCGCCGTGTCGGCCAACGACGGGAAAGACATGGAGAGCCGCCAGGCAATCCGCGGCCATCTGGCGCACATCGCGAAGATGTTCACGGCGGGCGACTTCGAGGCGCCGATGCTGATTCACGGCCGGACGCCGCCCGGCGTACCGGTCATGAAGGATCGGAAGAAGACGATCTGCTACGCGTACGAGGACACACCGACCGGCGCGCGAATCGCGATCTCGACCGCGGACCCCAGGTCGCTCGTCGCGATCCACGACTTTCTCCGGTTCCAGATCGAGGACCACCGGACCGGAGACTCCACAGAGGTGAATCGGCAAGCCCGAGAGGCCGACTGAGCCGGACTCTCGAGCCGCCGACTCACGCTGTGCAGCAGTCCGCCGCGCAGCAAGCGCTCCTGTCGGCCTTTGGCGCATCGACGTCCTCGAGCACCGTGTAGACCTCCCAGCGGTTCCCATCGGGGTCGCTCAACCAGAACTTGTTCTGCACCGCGTAGCAGCACGACTCCCGCTTCTCGCCCTCGGTCGCCACGCCCCGCTCTGAAAGCGCCGCGTGCCATCGGCGAACCTCGTCGCTCGAGTCGACCCGGATGCCGAGGTGCGACAGCGCGCCGACGGCGCCCGGCGCCACCGGAGACGGCTGCAGGGCCAGATGGATCTCCGGGTTCGCCGTGACGAACTTCGCGTAGTCGGTCTTGAGTTTGACCGGCTCCCCGAGGAAGCCGCGGTAGAAGTCGACGGACCGGTCGAGATCCGAGACGTTCAGGGAAATGTGGACGGACGAGGACATGATCGGGCTCCTTTCATGGACACATCGACAACCATCGAACTGTTCTTCGAAAAAAGGGTCACACCGCCTTCGCGATCCGCTCGGCGAGACTCGCGATCGCCGCCTCGTTTCGCCGGTAGTACATCCAGCGCCCTCGCTTCTCCGCCTCCACGAGCCCCGCCCGCCGCAGCAAGCCCATATGGTGGGACACGGCGGCCTGCGACAGCCCGACCGCCGCCTCGATGTCGCAGGCGCAGAGACCCGGCTCGCCCCTGGCAATGAGATCGCAGCAGGACCGTCCTTTCGCCTTGAGGAGATTCAGGATTTTCAGCCGCGTCGGGTCGGCGAGCGCCTTGAGCGCGGCGACGGCCGCCTCGTCGTTCATGACGTCAACCTCGCATGCATCATCAGCGCGCTCGCCGGACAAGCCGAGCGGAACTCGACCGCGCACTGGAGCGCCGCCGGAGCGCCCGCCCGGTCCTCGACGGCGAAGCCGAAGCGCGGAAAGAAGTCCCGAGCGGTCTCCGTCAGCAGGTAGACGTCCCGGACGCCGAGCGTTTCGGCCAGGCGGAGAGCTTCTCTGGTCAGCTCCCTTCCGAGCCCCTGGCCGCGAGCGGCCGGGGAGACCGCCAGGGAGCGGAGAAGGCCCACGCCGCCGTACACTTCGATCGCGACGCAGCCGACGATTCGCCCCCCGCGCGACGCGACCACCGCGTGCGCCAGCGCGTCCGCCACGCCGTCCACGGGCAGCCGGCATTCGCGCAGAAGCGCCGAAATGCCGTCCCGATCCGAATCTTCGGCCCTGCGCAGCACTCCTCGCTCATCCATACATCGAAAACCATAGAACTATCTGGTCGCCATGTCAACCGAGCGGGAGCGCCTCCGTTCGACCTATTCCGAATCGATCGCCGCGGCCTCGACGGCGTCTTCGACGGCCTTCCGGTCGGCGCCGGACAGGCCCGACGGCTTCAACTCGACGGTGACCTTCATGATCTTCCCGGTGAAGCGGCTGTTGATCGGCGTGTAATCGTTCGCAACGGCGGTCTCGCCGTCCATGCCGACGTCGATCCCTTCGTCGGCGGAGAACGAATACGGCTCGGTCTTCGGGACGTGCCCCTGCGCGACCTTCTGGCCGTCCAGGAAGAGCGTTCCCGTACCCCCGGCGCCCGGCTTCGGTGCGTCGGGGACGAATTCGTAGCGGATCTCGTGCTTGCCAGCCGCGAGGGGCGCCGATCCCGCGATGTTGGTCCGCTCGACGCCGAAATAGTTGTACTCGTGGTGGACGACGCCGTCCTTCATGTAGAGCACCCAGCCGCCGAACGCGCCGGCCTGCGCGATGATGACGCCGTTCGTCTTCGCGTCGGAGAGCTCCACCGGCGCCGTGATCGTGTAGGCCGTGTTCTTGATGTTGATGAAGGCGTTCTCGGCGATCCCGGTCATGCCCGGATAGACGGTCATCGTCGTGCGCCCGTTCAAGAGGTCGGGCCGTCCGGCGATCTTCGCGTCGAGGCGTTCCGAGCGGCGGTCGTCGATCGGCAGCACGTGATTCTCGACCGCGACCTTCAGGAAGAGGTCCTGCATCTCCTTCAGCTTCGCCGGATTCCTGGCCGCGAGGTCGTGCGCCTCGGAGAAGTCCTCCGCGGTGTGATACAGCTCCCAGGTGTCTGCCGTCAGCGGCGGCAGCGGCACGACGAGCCACGGGATCGAATGGCGCGCGGCGGCGATCCAGCCGTCGTGGTAGATGCCGCGATTTCCGAACATCTCGAAGTACTGTGTCGTGTGCCGCTCCGGGGCCGCCGGATCGTCCATCGCATAGAGCAACGAGGTGCCGTCGAACGGCCGCTGAACGCTTCCGTTGACGGATTTCGGAAAAGGCAGCTTCGCCGCTTCGAGCACCGTCGGCGCGATGTCGGTCACGTGCGTGAACTGCGAGCGCACCGTCCCGCCTTTCTGGAACCGGGCCGGCCACCGGATCACGACGCCGTTGGTGGTGCCGCCGTAGTGGGAGGCGATCTGCTTGGTCCACTGGAACGGTGTGTCCCCGGCCCAGGCCCAGCCGATCGCGTAGTGCGGAAACGTGCTCGGGGTGCCCCACTCCTCGAGATGCGGCATGTTGATCTCGGCCGTATTGATGATGCCGTTCAACGCCATCATCTCGTTGTAGGCGCCTTCGGGCCCTCCCTCGGCGCTCGCTCCGTTGTCGCCGACGATGTAGATGAAGAGCGTGTTGTCCATCACGCCCATGTCCTCGAGGCCCTTCACGAGGCGTCCGACCTGCTCGTCGGTATGCTCGCCGAAACCGGCGTACGTCTCCATCTGCCGCGCTTCGATCTTCTTCTGCGCGGGCGTCTGCGAGTCCCACGAGGGGATCTCCCTGGGGCGGACGGTCAGGTCCGCGTTCGCCGGAATGACGCCCATCTTCTTCTGCCTCGCGAAGGTCTCCTGGCGCAGCGAGTCCCAGCCCCGATCAAACTCGCCCTTGTAGCGGTCGATGTACTCCTTCGGCACGTGGTGCGGCGCGTGGAGCGCGCCCGTGGCGAAGTAGACGAAGAACGGTTTGTCGGGCGTCAGCGAGTGCTGCGCCTGCATCCAGGCGAGCGCCTGGTTCGTCATGTCCACGGTGAAGTGGTAGTCCGGAGTCATCGCGTGCTCGACGCGGATCGTGCCGTCGTAGATGGCGGGCGCCCACTGGTTCGTCTCGCCGCCGATGAAGCCGTAGAACTTGTCGAAGCCGGAGTGCGTCGGCCAGCGGTCGAAGGGGCCGGACACCGAGACTTCCCATGGCGGCGTCTCGTGGTACTTGCCGAAGGCCGCCGTGCTGTAGCCGTTCAGGCGCAGGATCTCGGCGAGCGGCGCGACGTTCTGAGGCCGAATGCCCGTGTTGCCGGGAAAGGCCGTCGCGAGCTCCATGATGGCGCCCGCGTTGTTGACGTGGTGGTTGCGGCCTGTGAGGAGCGCCACGCGCGTCGGCGAGCAGAGCGCCGTGGTGTGGAAGTTGTTGAGCCGGATCCCCTCGGACGCGAGACGGTCGAGCGTCGCCATCCGGATTGGACCGCCGAAGGCGCTCGATTGGCCGAAACCGATGTCGTCGAGAAGCACGACGACGACGTTCGGGGCGCCCTCCGGCGCACGGACCTGAAAGCGCGCCGGGGCTTTGGCATCGCGGGCGGAAAGATCCGTGATCGTCGGCGGCGCGGGCTCGGGGATCGGAAGCACCGTGCGGTCGAGCGTCTGCGAGAGCGAAGGCCCCGGACCCGAGAAGAAGACCGCGAGACCGGCGGCGAGGAATCCGAGGACCCGTTTCGTCCGATCGTTCAAGGCGCCCCCCTTCGAATGTCGCGGAAAAGCGGCGGAATCCTATAACGGCGGTGAATTCCGCCGGGGGTCGGGAAATGGCCTCGAGCCGCGCGACGTCCTATTTCGTGGACGGCGCCGCCGGAACAGGGACAGCGGGATGAGGTTGCCCGTCGCGACATAGCCTCCGTCGTTGGGACCGCTTCGTCGAAATCCACCACCGCGTCGAAGCCGGAGCCCCCGCGGATCCAGGCGTTGACCCTCCGGCGCACGCCTTCCTTTCCCGGCGTGAAGAAGAGAATCGTCGGGGTCTGGAACGTCGCGTCCTCGAACGGCGGGATCGTCGTCGACGTTCCTACGATCCTCGCCTCATCGACGCCGAGGCGGAGCGCCTCGAGGGGTGGATCCGGGAACTGTGAGCCGGCACTTCCGGACGGGCGGCGCGGCTCCTGCGCGGCGGGAAAAAATGGGCCGCTAACGCCCCCGCGGACTCGCGGCCCCCAGACGAAAGGCGCTTTTTCAGATAGCAAAATGCTCGCCAGGAGGGCCGGGGTCGAGCGGCTTCGGCGCTTGGCTCGCGACTCGGCTTCACCGTTTCCAGCGGAGCTCCTCAGACAGCCGGAGGCGCTTTGCGCCAGCCGGCGCTGGCCGCCTTCCGCGGCAATGAAATGCCGCCGGACTCGACGAATTGAGGAGAGAGCCGGCGACTCGTCGAATCTGGCCTGCCCGGGCGGATGAGCGGCGGGCGTACCCGCCGCTTGTCGCGTGTTTGCGCTCGCTGCGCTCGCGCCACGCTCGGTTCGAACCGCCGATCCGGGTACCCGAGAAGCAGCCAGACGAGATGGCCTGCCCGGGCGGATTCGAACCGCCGACCTACGGCTTAGAAGGCCGTTGCTCTATCCGGGCTGAGCTACGGGCAGGGAACCTCATTATCGGCCAGCGGCGGCCCGGCCCGCTCAGAACATCCACGCCCCTCGCGCCATGAGCGCCGCGGCGAACGGAATCAGGACGACGATCGCGACCTCGAGGTCGTTCAGGCGAACGAGCAAAGGCAGGCGCGCTCCGGCGACATCGACGGGGCCGCGGGACCCGGCGATCCGCCACCGGATGAACGTGACCATCGGAAGGATCTCGAGCGCCAGCACGAGCGCGAAGAGCCCCATCTTCACCCAGAAGAATCCGTTGCGAAGATAGAAGTCCGGCGTCTTCTCGATGTGCCCGAACGCGCGCAACAGCCCCGTCGCGATCCACAGCAGCGCGGCGACGCCCCAGAGATTGTCGGCGACGAGAAGCCGCTTCCGGGCGACGGCGTCTTCCGGCGCGCGCACGAGGTCGCGCAGACGTCTTCCCCGCGCGAAGACAGCCCCGAGCCCGAGCCCGAGCGCGAGAACATGCAGCGCCGAGAGCGACGCCCGGAGGATCACGCGCGGATCATAGCCGCGCGACGGCGCGAGCACGCGCGATAGAGTCGCGCCATGACGCTCCCCACCGAACCGATCGGCAGCATTCCCCGGCCGAGGGCCCTCATCGAAGCCATGCAGGGCGCGGCGGCCGGAGGGGTCGCCCCCGAGCGCCTCGAAGCGCTCTTCGACGACGCCGTCGGCGACACGATCCGCCGCTTCGAGGAGACCGGCTCCCCCATCATCACGGACGGCGAGCAGCGCAAGCCGTCCTTCGCGACGTACCCGATTCACGGCGCGACGAACCTCAAGCCCGGAGGTGTGACGATCAAGTTCGCGGACGGCCACGAGCGCCAGCTCCCGGTCATCGCCGCGGGCCCGTTCCGCTACACGACGTATGCCGCGAGCTACCTCGACGCCGCGAAGAAGCACGCGCACCGGCCTCTCAAGGAAGCCGTCATCTCGGCCTCGGCGCTGTCGCTGCTCTACCCGCAGTCCGGCATCCCGGGCTACTCGCAGGATGCCTTCCTCGGCGATCTCGTGAACGAAGCGGCGAAGGACATCCGCCAGTGTCTCGACCGCGGCGCGCCGGTACAGATCGACTTCACCGAAGGACGGCTCGCCGTGAAGCTCGATCCGTCGAAGGGTCTTCTGAATACCTTCGTCGATCTGAACAACCGCGTGCTCGACAGGTTCTCCGCCGCGGACCGCAGGAAGATCGGCGTCCATACCTGCCCGGGCGGCGACAAGGACTCGACGCACAGCGCCGACGTCGATTACGCGGATCTTCTTCCCGCGCTCTTTCGCCTCAACGTCGGGAACTTCTATGTCCAGCTCGCGAGCGAGAAGGACCGCCCGCGCGTCCTCGCGATCCTCGCCAAGCACGCCACCGGCGACCGCCGGATCTTCGTCGGCGTGATCGACCCGATCGATCCGCGCGTCGAGTCGGCCGAGACCGTGCGCGACCGCATCCTCGAGGCCGCGAAATTCATCCCAGCCTCCCACCTCGGTTCGACCGACGACTGCGGCTTCTCGCCCTTCGGCGACGACACGTCCACGTCACGCGACACGGCGTTCGCGAAGATCAAGGCGCGTGTCGCGGGAAACGAGATGGCGTCGAAGACGCTCGGGGTCTGAGTCGAGCCGGAAAGTCTCGCGGCGGCGGGAGCCTCGCCCTCCCGCCGCTCGAGGCGACGATCTCCTGGACGACCGCGCTACTGGACGACGCTCGAGAGGAGGCCGCCCACCGTGGGGCCCGCGACCTTCCCGATGTATTGCGTGACGAGCGGCGTGACCTTCGAAGCCACCTCCGGGCTGATGCCGAGCTTCGCGTAGGCCGCATTGAGCCCGTTCGCGTCGCCGATCGGACCCGTCACCGCGCCGAGATCCTTGGCCTTCTGCACGTAGCCGGTCGCGCCGGGAACGGCGTTGGCGACCTGCGTGTAGTCCGAGGCCGGCAGCTTCTCCTGCGCGAGCGTGAGAACCGATCCCACCGCGCCGGAAGCCTGATCGCCCGTCAGCCCGAGGCTCGAGCCGAGCAGGCTCGCGACGTCGCCTCCGGCCGCGGCCGTGGCGGCTCCCGCGGCGGCGGACATCGTGCCGGTATCCGCCGTGTGAGTCGTCCCGGCCGTCGAGGTCGATGGAGAAGTCGAAGAGGGCGCCGATGCGGTCGAGGCGGGCGGCGGCGTGTTGGCCGCGGTGGTGGTGCCGGAGCTTCCCGACGAAGTCGAGGTCGTCGGGGTCGAGCTCGAGCACGCCGCGGCGAACGTGAGCGCCGCCGCGAAAGAAACGAGAACGCCGAGTCGAATCGTGGGTTTCATGGACACCTCCTGTTCCTGACGCCGATCCTCCCGGGCGAGGGGGAGGTGCCCCCTATCCTAGCGCCGCGCCGTGGACGCTGCTGCCCCGGCGGCCCCGCCGCCGTCCAGGTAGAGAAGGTAGTCGGTCGACAGCGGCTTCTTTCCGAGCTGTCTCAGGAGTGTCGCAACCTGGCCCCGGTGATAGGTGCCGTGGTTGACGATGTGGACCATGGCCTCGCCCAGCGCGTACGTCCACGTCTGCCCCGCGAAATTGACGTAAGTGATCTTCGACGCGAGGCGCTCCGGCGTGAGGCCGGCCAGAAAGGCCTTTTGCCCCTCCTCGACCTCGGCCAGCCGGCGGCGCAGATCCTCGACCGTCGCGAATTCCGACGGGAGCGCGCGCGGCGAGCGCCCGTGCCAGCGCTCGAGCCACACCCACTCGGCGCCGACGAGGTGCGTGAGCGTTCCGAGGACCGACGTGAAACTGCCGCCGACCGACCGCGAGAGCTCCTCGGCCGTGAGCGCCGCCGCGCCTTCGATCGCCCGCGCGTTCGCCCAGCGGTTGTAGTCCAGGAGGCGCGAGACCTCCTCGGGTGAGTTGCCGACCGTGCTCACTTCTTCGATTCCTTCATCGCCTTCTCCATCTCCGCCGCGAACTTCTCGTAGTCGGTGTTCGTGACGTCGAAGGAGCCAAACATGTAGTTGGTGTTCGCGAAGTCCCACTTCTTCGCGTCGTCGTAGGTCTGTTTCTCCGTGATCCCCTGGCTCCATTCCTTGTGGATCGGCTCGGGCACGATCGGGTTCGAGATCTTCGGCGCGCCGCCGCGGCCGCCCGGGAACAGGTGCGCCGAGAAGCTCCCGTACTGCCCGAGCGTGATCCGGTGCGTCTCTCCTTCCCGGGTCCGCGTGATCGCCACGTAGCGCACCTTCGTGCGGTCGGGAGGAATCGGCGGGAACGTCTGGCGCGCGATCTGCTCGAGCGCCGCGCGCTGCTTCGCGTCGGCCTTTTCATCGATGTAGAAATAGCCGAAATTCCAGTCGCCCATGGATTCGGCCATCGTCTTGCCCTCGGGACTTTGGGCGAACTGCGCGACCGCGAGGCCGTCGAGCGGCACGCCGCCGTAGTTGCCTTTCTCGATGAAGAGCACCTGCCCGCCCGAGCACGCCATCTGCGTCGGGTGCGATCCCCACCAGCAGGGACAGGCCGCGTCGCACGAGCACGACTCCTCGAGCTCTCCCTTCATGTGCCAGGGAGTCTTGGCCGCGTCCTGGGCGATTCCCGCCGCGGTGAGCGCCAGCGAGGCGAAGAAAAACGTGACCGTTCGAATCCCTCTCATGACGACCTCCTCCATTAAGAGAGAACGTCCTTACTCACAACTGTCCGAGCGTCAGCTTCGTGTCCGCGTGCTTCCAGGCGGTCTCGAACTGCGCCTGCACCCATGCCGCGTCGGCCGTCTTGCCCTGCGCCTTCAGGCTCGCGGCGAGCCCGAGCAGCGAGCGCGGGTTGCGCGGATGACGGTCGAGGTCGGCGCGGAAGACCGTCTCGGCCTCGGCCGCCCGACCGTCGGCGAGAAGCGCCGCGCCGAGCGCTTCGCGCATCGGCTGTTGCCACGCGGGGGGCTCGTCGTAGCTGAGTTGGTCCTCCGCGGCCGCGGCCTTCGTCCACGCGGCGATCGCGGCCCGGCGATCCTTGCGCGTCTCCGCAATCCGCGCCTCGAGGTCGGCCTCGGCGACCGCGAGGACTCCCCGCACGGTGTTCATCGGGCCGAAGTGGCGATCTTCCGGAATCGCCTGGACCGCCGCCTCGAATTCCGCCTGGCGCTGGCTCATCGCCTTCGCGTCGCCGGTCTCGGCCGCCGCGACCGCCCGCCCGTACAGCCAGAAGGCCCGCGTCGTGGGCAGCTCGCCGCCGGGATCCGGCATCGCGCGCAGGTCGGCCCACTTGCGGAAGCGGACCGCGACGACGACGGGCTGGACGAGGAATCCCTCGAGCATCGGGTCGAGCGAGACGACGGGCAGGACGTCGGCGTAGAGAAGATCCGCGGCCTTCTTCGCCACCGCGTGGCGGCCCGCCATCGCCGCGGCGGCAGACTCGAAGTGGACGTTGTGGTTGTAATACATGATCGGGTAGAGACCCGACGCGCCTGTGTCGCGGATGTAGGCGCGGTCCACGTCCGCGGCCACCGCGTTCGCCTTCTCGGCCCCGAGATAGTCGCCCGTCCGCATCTGGATGTGCGCCGGCATGTGGACGAGATGCCCGGCCATCGGCACGAGCGTCTTCAGGCGTTCGGCCGAAGGGATCGCGCGCTCGGGGTGGGGCGACGCCTCGACGGCGTGAATGTAGTAGTGATTCGCGCCCGGGTGCATCGGATCGCGCTTGAGCACCGACTCGAGCGTCGCGAGGATCTCGGACGTGCCCTCCTCCGGCGTCCCGTCCGGCCGCCAGAGCTTCCAGGGACGCAGATTCATGCCGGACTCGGCGTAGAGGGTCGCGGCGTCGAGATCGTCCGGGTACTTCTCGGAGAGCGCCTTCATCGCGGCGTGGTAATCGCGCAGAAGCGGCTCCTTGTCGGCGGACGGATCGGCCGAATACCGCTTCGACAGCGCCTCGATGTACGCGCGCTCGTTCGCGGGGCCGGAGGCGGAGAGCGCGAGCGCTTTGTCCACTTCCGCGCGCGCCTTCTGCAGGCGCTCCGCGGGCGGCGCGGGATCGTTGTAGTTCGCGCCGTGGGCGAGAGCCATGCCCCAGTGCGGCATCGCGGCTTTCGGGTCGAGCTCCGCGGCTCGCTGAAACATCCGGATCGCTTCCTCGTGGTTGAACCCGAAGAGGAGCACGACGCCCTGATCGAAGAACCTCTGCGCCTCGGGGCTCGCCGTGGCGATCGGATGGCGATGCGAGCCGAGGCGCGCGAAGAGCGTCACAGGCTTCGACGCCGGCTCGGCCGCGGCGGCGGGCGCGCCGTGGTGATGCTGCGCCGAAAGCGCGCCGGCGGACAGGAAAACAGCGGCCGAGGTCAGGAGAAACCGTCGCTTCATCGCGCAAAACCTCCCGGTCCGGTCGCCGGAATTCTACGTCCGAGGAGCGACGCCGGGCCGGGGCGCCGCTTGTTAGAATCCGCCTCCGCGGAAGGAGAAAGCATGAAGCGAACGACGCCGCTCGCGGTCGGACTGGCGGCCACACTCTGGGCCCTCTCTCCGGCGGGGAGCGCCGCCCCCGCTTCGGATCCCCCCATGGCGAAGAAAGAGACGAAGACCACCGA
Source organism: Thermoanaerobaculia bacterium (assembly GCA_036558325.1). GTDB lineage: Bacteria > Acidobacteriota > Thermoanaerobaculia > UBA5066 > Gp7-AA6 > DATBFU01. The sequence goes on from DATBFU010000061.1 coordinate 22,901, forward strand.
AATTCACGGCGAGACCCTGAAGGACGACTACTTCTGGCTGCGCGAGAAGTCGAACCCGGAGGTGCGCAAGTACCTCGAGGCGGAGAACGCCTACGCCGACGAGTTCATGAAGAGCACCGAAGGCTTCCAGAAGAAGCTCTACGACGAGATGCTCGCGCGCATCAAGGAGACCGACCTCTCGGTCCCGTACCGGTCGAACGGCTACTTCTATTACACGCGGACGGAGAAGGGAAAGCAGTACAACATCTACTGCCGGAAGAAGGGCTCGCTCGACGCGGCGGAGGAAGTGCTCCTCGACCTCAACGCGATGGCGGCCGGCGAGCGGTTCATGGCGGTCGGCGACTGGGACGTCTCCGACGACAACACGACCCTCGCCTACACGACGGACAACACGGGCTTTCGCGACTACACCCTCCACGTCAAGGACCTGACGACCGGAAAGATTCTTCCCGAGGCCGTCGAGAAGGTGTCGACCGTCGCGTTTGCCGCGGACAACAAGACGCTCTTCTACTGCAAGGACGACGGCGCCAAGCGACCGTACCGGCTCTACCGCCACGCGATGGGCTCGCCGACCTCCTCCGACGCGCTCCTCTACGAGGAGAAGGACGAGATGTTCCGGACCTACCTGCGGCGCTCGCGGGACCGCAAGCTCCTGCTCCTCGCCTCGAGCTCGCACACGGCCGACGAGTGGCGGACGCTCCCGGCGTCGCAGCCCGCGGGCGAGTGGAAGATGGTCGTGCCGCGCGAGAAGGAGTTCGAGTACGACGTCGAGCCGTGGGGCGACACGCTCTATATCCGCACGAACAGCGGCGGATGCCGCAATTTCCGGGTTGTGAAGACGACGCTCGCGGATCCTCGCCGCGAGAATTGGAAGGAGGTCGTGCCGTGCCGCGAGAGCGTCATGGTCTCCGGCGTCGATCTCTTCCGCGATTTCATGCTGCTCTCGGAACGCGAGGACGGGCTTCCGCAGATCCGCATCACCATGCTCTCTTCGGGGGAGTCGCATCGCATCCAGTTCCCGGAGGCCGTTTACGCCGCGTTCCAGAACAACAACTTCGAGTTCGACACGAAGACCGTCCGCTACAACTACCAGTCGCTCACGACGCCGAATTCCGTCTACGACTACGACCTCGCCTCGCGAAAGAGCACGCTCTTGAAGCGCACCGAGGTCCTCGGCGGCTACGACCCGAACAGCTACAAGGCCGAGCGGCGCTACGCGACGGCCTCCGACGGCACGAAGATTCCGATGTCGGTCGTTTACCGCAAGGGGGCGATCGACAAGGGTCCGGCGCCGACGCTCCTCTATGGCTACGGATCCTACGGCTCGACCAACTGGGCCACCTTCAACTCGAACCGCGTGAGTCTCCTCGACCGCGGCATGGTGTACGTCATCGGGCACATCCGCGGCGGCGGCGAGCTCGGGAAGAAATGGCACGACCAGGGAAAGATGATGTCGAAGAAGAACACCTTCACCGACTTCATCGCGTGCGCCGAAGCGCTGATCGCCGACAAGTACACGACGAAGGACAAGCTGGTCATCGAAGGCGGGAGCGCCGGCGGCCTCCTCATGGGTGCCGTCGTGAACATGCGGCCGGACCTCTTCCACGCGGTCGTCAATCATGTGCCGTTCGTGGACGTCATCAACACGATGCTCGACGAATCGCTGCCGCTGACGGTCGGCGAGTTCGAGGAGTGGGGCAACCCCAAGATCCCCGAGCAGTACGCCTACATGAAGACCTACAGCCCTTACGACAACGTGACGGCGAAGGACTATCCGCCGATGCTCGTGAAGACGTCCTTCGACGACAGCCAGGTCATGTACTGGGAGCCGGCCAAGTACGTCGCGAAGCTGCGGGCGACGAAGACCGACAAGAACCCGCTGATCTTCAAGATCAACATGGCGGGCGGCCACGGCGGATCGTCGGGACGCTACGACCGCCTGAAGGAAGCGGCCTTCGACGATGCGTTCATCCTGAAGATGGTCGGGATCGACTCCTAGCGGGAGGCTCATGACTCGCGGCCCCGCGCTTCGCGCGATCGTCCTCGCCGCGTCGGTCCTGGCGGCGGCGGGAGCGGCCGGGGGCGAGAAGGCGCTCCCGCTCGAGAAGATCAAGCTCCCGCCGGGCTTCCACATCGCGGTCTATTCGCGCGTCCCCGACGCGCGCTCGATGGCGCTCGCGCCGGGAGGCACGCTCTTCGTCGGGACGCGCGAGCACGAGGTGTACGCCGTGCGTCGCGGAACGCCCGAGCGCGGCGGCGAGGTCGTGACGCTTCTCAAGGGCCTCGACACGCCCAACGGCGTCGCCGTGCGCGGCGGCGCCCTCTACGTCGCCGAGATCTCGCGGATCCTCCGCTACGACGCGATCGAGTCGCACCTCGGAGATCCGGGCAAGCCCGCCGTCGTCCGGGCCGATTTCCCCAGGGACAAACACCACGGCTGGAAGTTCATCGCGTTCGGTCCCGACGGCTGGCTGTACGTGCCCGTGGGCGCGCCGTGCAACATCTGCGAGTCGAAGGATCCCGTGTACGCGGCGATCCATCGCCTGAAGCCGGACGGCTCGGCGCGCGAGCTCTACGCCTCGGGCGTCCGCAACACGGTCGGCTTCGACTGGAGCCCCGAGACGCAGGCGCTCTGGTTCACCGACAACGGCCGCGACTGGCTGGGCGACGACCGTCCGCCCGACGAGCTCGACACCGCGCCGCGCGCCGGCCTCCACTTCGGCTACCCCTACTGCCACGGCGGCGACATCCCGGACCCCGAGTACGGATCGAAGCATCCCTGCAGCGACTTCACGCCGCCGGCCATCAGGCTCGGCCCCCACGTCGCCGGGCTCGGCATGCGCTTCTACACCGGCGCGATGTTCCCGCCCGAGTACAAGAACCAGATCTTCATCGCGGAGCACGGGTCCTGGAACCGGCGCACGAAGATCGGATATCGCGTCTCGCTCGTGCGGCTCGAAGGCGGCCGCGCGGTGCGCTACGAGACCTTCGCGGAGGGCTGGCTCTCCGGAAGCTCGGTCTGGGGCCGCCCCGTGGACGTGCTCGTGATGCCGGACGGCGCGCTCCTCGTCTCCGACGACGACGCGGGAGCCATCTACCGGATCAGCTATTCCCGGTGAAACCCCGCCGCGCGGCGGCGGAGGACGGAATCGGCGCGCTCTCCCGCGCGTTGTAACTCGAGTTTTCGGGGCTCGCGGCCGGCGCCAGCGTATCCGGACCGCCTCGCCTCGCCGGAGGATTCCGATGAGTAACAGGGTCAGACCCGCGCGATCGACGTTCTTCGCCTTCGCGGCGATCGGCCTGGCGTTCGCAGGGCTTCTCGCCGCCGAGCCGGTCGAGCCGGCGCCGAAATCTGGCGCGGCCGCCCCGAAGCAAGCCGCGCCGTCCGCCCCCGTCCGCGTCACCTCGGTCGAAGGCATCACGGAGTACACGCTCGGCAACGGCCTGCATGTCCTCCTCTTCCCCGACCCGACGAAGGCGACCGTGACGGTCAACATCACCTACCTCGTCGGCTCGCGCAACGAGAACTACGGCGAGACGGGCATGGCGCACCTGCTCGAGCACCTGATGTTCAAGGGCACGCCGAAGCATCCGAACATCCCCCAGGATCTCGCGTCCCACGGCGGCCGCGCCAACGGCACGACCTGGTACGACCGCACGAACTACTACGAGACGTTCCCCGCGAGCGACGAGAACCTGAACTGGGCGCTCGAGCTCGAAGCGGACCGCATGGTCCACTCGTTCATCGCGAAGAAGGACCTCGACAGCGAGATGACCGTCGTTCGCAACGAGCTCGAGGAGGGCGAGAACGATCCCGAGGCCGTCCTCTCCCAGCGCGTGCTCTCGACCGCGTATCTCTGGCACAACTACGGCAAGGACACGATCGGCGATCGCGCGGACCTCGAGAACGTTCCGATCGGCCGGCTGCAGGCGTTCTGGCGGAACTCCTACCAGCCGGACAACGCGTACCTCCTCGTCGCCGGCCGCTTCGACGAGGAGAGAACCCTCGCCCGGATCAACAGGATCTTCGGCGCGATTCCAAGGCCGGCGCGAGTGATCCAGAAGACGTACACCGCTGAGCCGACGCAGGACGGCGAGCGGTCGGTGACGCTGCGGCGGGTCGGCGAGGTTCAGGCGCTCGCGGTCGCGTACCACGTGCCTTCCGGCCCGCATCCGGACTCCGCGGCGGTGGATCTCCTCGGCGAGATTCTCTCGGACACGCCGTCGGGGCGCCTCTACAGGGCGCTCGTCGAGACGAAGAAGGCGACGTCGGTGGGCGACTTCTTTCTCTTCCTGCACGATCCGGGGTTTCTGATGTTCCAGGCGCAGGTGCCCAAGGACGCCTCGCTCGACGACGCCGAGAAGACGATGCTCGCGACGATCGACGCGGTCGCGACGACGCCCATCACGAAGGAGGAGGTGGACCGCGCGCGCACGCAGATGCTGAAGAACATCGACCTGACGCTCAACTCGGCGGACCGCGTGGGTCTCGAGCTCTCGGAGTGGATCGGCGCCGGCGACTGGCGCCTCTTCTTCCTGAATCGCGACCGCGTCAAGAAGCTGACGGCCGAGGACGTGCAGCGCGTGGCGCTCGCCTACCTCAAGCCGTCCAATCGCACCGTCGGCCTCTTCATACCGACCGCGCAGCCCGACCGCTCCGACGTCCCCGCCTCGCCGGACGTGGCGGCGATCCTCAAGGACTACAAGGGCGAGGCGGCCGTGGCGCAGGGCGAAGCCTTCGACCCGTCGCCGGCGAACATCGAGTCGCGCACGACGCGCACGAAGCTCGAGGACGGGCTACCGGTGGCGCTGCTCCCCAAGAAGACGCGAGGCGCGACCGTCGTCGCGACCATGACGCTGCGCTTCGGCGACGAGAAGAGTCTCGTCGGCAAGTCCGCCGCCGCCGACCTCGCCGCGGACATGCTGCTCCGCGGCACGACGAAGCACACGCGCCAGCAGCTGAAGGACGAGTTCGACCGCCTGAAAGCCCGCGTCGGGATCTCGGGAGGGCCGACGCAGGTCGCGGTCTCGCTCGAGACGATCCGCGAGAATCTGCCGGCGGTGCTGACGCTCGTGGCCGAAGTGCTGCGCCAGCCCGCCTGGCCCGCCGACGAGTTCGCGCAGCTCAAACAGGAGAACGTCACGGCCATCGAGCAGCAGAAGACCGAGCCCGACTCCGTCGCCTCGACGGCCTTCAACCGCCACCTGAACCCGTATCCCAAAGGCGACGTGCGCTACGTCGAGACGCCGGACGAGTCGCTCGCGAGCTATAAGGACGCGTCTCTCGACGACGCGAGGAAGTTCTACGCCGATTACTACGGCGCTTCGGTCGGAGAGCTCGCGATCGTCGGCGATTTCGACGCGAAGGAGACGCTCGCGCTCGCCAACAAGCTCCTCGCAGACTGGAAGAGCCCGCGGAGCTTCGAGCGCGTGCCGCGGCCGTATCGCGAGATCGCGGCGGACCACAAGTCGCTCGAGACGCCCGACAAAGCGAATGCGTTCTTCATGGCGGGCGAGAACCTGGAGATCCGCGACGACGATCCGGACTACCCGGCGCTCGTGCTCGGCAACTACATGCTCGGCGGCGGCTTCCTGAACTCGCGCCTCGCGACGAGGATCCGACAGAAGGAAGGCCTCTCCTACGGCGTCGGCTCTCAGTTCGCGGCCTCTCCGCTCGACAGATCGGGCAGCCTCGTCGCCTACGCGATCTACGCGCCGCAGAACGCGGCGAAGCTCGAGACCGCCTTCCACGAGGAGGTCGATCGCGTTCTGAAGGACGGCTTCACGGCCTCCGAGGTCGCCGAGGCGAAGAAGGGCCTTCTGCAGTCGCGCCAGGTCAGCCGCGCACAGGACGGCGCGCTCGCGCGCACGCTCGCTCTCGATCTCTATCTCGGGCGCACGCTCGCGTGGGACGCCGAGATCGAGAAGAAGCTGGCGGCTTTGACGCCGGAGGAGATCGGCGCGGCGATGCGAAAGCGGATCGACCCGTCCCGATTCACGGTCGTGAAGGCGGGAGACTTCCAGAAGGCTGCCGAAGCCGCCGGCAAGTAGCGTCGCCTTCAGGGCGCCGGGCAGGGCGCGCCGGCCGCGACCCAGGTCTCGAACTTCGCGACGAACTCGTCGTGGGGAACCGGAACGGGGGCGCGCCCGACGCCGGGGCTCCATCCCCACAGGACGAGCCGGTCGTCGCGGACGTGGCGAACGAGGGCTTCGAGATCCTTGCCGCCGTTCTCGTTCGGGTCCTTCAGGCGCCGGCACAGATCGCCCCTGCCGAGGCCGATGAAGACCATCTTCCGGTCGGGTGGAGGCAGGTGCCAGTTCGGCGCGCCGGGAGGCATATGCGGTCCCCAGCTCGCCGGCGGGTTGGCCGTGCCGTGGCAGGTTCCGCAGACGAGGCCCGCGGATCCGGTCCCGTCCGGGCCGCGGCGCACTTCCTGAGCGTGCTCGCGCCCGTCGTCGAACTGGAGGGGGGCGTCTCCCGGAATATGGCAGTTCTGGCAGCGCGGATTCTGGAGCACGGCCCGCACGGTTTCGAACGCCGCGATTCCCTCCGAATCCGAAGGCCGGCCCGGCGCGAGCGCGAGGGAGAAGGCGGCGACCGCCAGGGCGAGGAGCGGATAACGAATCTTGGTCATGGCGTCGTCCTCTCAGGCGAGCTCGAACGGAAGGCGGCGCAGCCGCTTTCCCGTCGCGGCAAAGACGGCATTGCCGACCGCGGGCGCGATCGGCGGCACGCCGGGCTCGCCGGCGCCGCCCGACTTCTCCGCGCTCGGAACGATGTGCACCTCGACGGACGGCGCCTCGCGCATGCGCACCATCGGATAGTCGTGGAAGTTCGACTGCTCGAGCCGCCCGTTCCGGAACGTCAGCTCTCCGTGGAGCGCCGCGGTCAGACCGAAGACGATGCCGCCTTCCATCTGCGCCGCCACTCCGGCCGGATTGATGCAGACGCCGCAGTCGACGGCGCAAACGACGCGATGCACGCGGATCCGATCGCGATCGACCGATACTTCCGCGACCTGCGCCACGTAGCTGCCGAACGACTCGTGCACGGCGATCCCGCGGAAGCGGCCCGCGGAAAGCGGACGATCCCAGCCCGCCTTCTCGGCCGCGAGGTTCAGAACGCCCAGATGCCGGGGATGGTCCTTGAGCAGATGCCGCCGGAACTCCACCGGATCCTGCCCGGCGGACTTCGCGAGCTCGTCGATGAAGCTCTCCATGACGAAGGCCGAGGAGGTGTGGCCGACCGAGCGCCACCAGAGCACCGTGATCGGCGTCTTCGGCGAATGGAGACCGACGCGATGGTTCGGAGTTCCCAGGACGTAGGGCGAGTCCGCAACGCCCTCGACCGACGTGCCGTCGATGCCGTTCTTCACCAGCATCGGAGCAAAGAACGTCCCCTCCAGAATGGACTGTCCGACGATCTCCTGTTGCCACGCGAGGGGCGAGCCCGCGGCGTCCACGCCCACCTTGAGGCGATTCCGCCACATGGGGCGGTAGTAGCCGCCGCGCATGTCGTCCTCCCGCGTCCAGACAACCTTCACGGGAGCGGCGGCTGCCTTCGCCACGTGAACCGCCTCGGCCACGACCTGGCTCGTCGGCGTGGCGCGCCGCCCGAAGCCTCCGCCGAGGAAGGTCGTGTGGATCTCGACCTGCTCGGGCTTCAGGCCGGCGATCTCGGCCGCGATCCTCTGGTCCATCGTCTGGAACTGCGTGCCGGTCCAGATCTCGCACTTGCCGTCCGAGAGCCGCACCGTGCAGTTCTGCGGCTCCATCGTCGCGTGCGCGAGATAGGGGACTTCGTATTCGGCCTCGATCGTCTTCGCCGCGGACCGAAAGCCCGCTTCGAGGTCGCCGCCCGCGGCGGCCTGCGCGCCCGGGGTCTTCGCGAGCTCGCGGTACTCCGCGCGCATCCGGTCGGTCGAGAGATCGCGCCCCGGCCCGAGATCCCACTCGATCACGAGCGCGTCGCGGCCGAGCTTCGCCGCATAGAAGCGGTCGGCGACGACCGCCACGCCCGACGGCACCTGCACGACCGCCCGGACTCCCGCAACCGCCTTTGCCTTGTCCGCCTGGAAGCTCTTGACGGTCGCGCCGAAGACGGGTGCGCGCGCGACGAGCGCCGTCAGCATGCCGGGCAGCCGCACGTCGAGCCCGAACCCGGCGCGGCCCGCGGCCTTGTCCGCGGCGTCGAGGCGGCGCGTGGGCTTGCCGAGGATCTTCCACTCCTTCGCGTCCTTGAGCTTCACGGCCGCCGGCGGCTTGCGCTTCTGCGCCGAGGCCGCGAGCTGCCCGAAGGACGCCTTCTTGTCGCCGGACGTGACGAACCCGTTCTCCGCGCGGCACGCCGCGGCGTCGACCTTCCATTGCTCCGCCGCGGCGGCCACGAGCATCTCGCGCGCGATCGCTCCGACCTGACGGTAACGGTCGTACTCCGACGAGGTCGACGTAGAGCCGCCCGTCATCTGCATCCCGAATCCCGTGTGAGCGTACGCCGGCGCCGCCGGCGCGTGCTCGACGCGAATCTTCGACCAGTCGCATCCGAGCTCCTCGGCGACCAGCATCGGCAGCGTCGTCCAGACTCCCTGTCCCATCTCGGAATGGGCGAGCAGCACCGTCACGCTCTCGTCCGAGCCGATGCGCAGGAAGGCGTTCGGATCGGGCATCGGCTTCGCGGCGCCGGCGGCCGTCTGCGCCCGGAGCACGGAGCGCGGCACGACCGTGAACCCGATGACGAGCCCCGCGGACGTCTTGAGAAACGTCCGGCGATCGAGCCGGTCTCTTTCCCGCGCGCTCATGACTTCTTTTCGACCGGCGCCGCACCGGACGCGGCCCGATGGATCGCGGCGCGGATGCGCTGGTAGGTGCCGCAGCGGCAGATGTTGCCGGACATCGCCGCGTCGATGTCGTCGTCCGTCGGACGCGCGCGGGCCTTCAAGAGCGCCGCCGCGGCCATCACCTGTCCGGGCTGGCAATAGCCGCACTGCGGCACGTCCTCGGCGACCCAGGCTTCCTCGACCACCCGCCAGGGTCCGTCGGGAAGGCCTTCGATCGTCGTGATCGCCTTCCCCTGAACGGAAGAAACCGGCGCGACGCAGGAGCGGCGGGCAAGGCCGTCCACGTGGACCGTACAGGCCCCGCAGAGCGCCATCCCGCAGCCGTACTTCGTTCCGGTCAGGCCGAGGTCCTCCCGCAGCACCCACAGGAGGGGCGTGTCGGGATGCACGTCCAGCCGATGCCGTTTCCCGTTGACCTGCAGCTCGATCATTCGGCCCTCCCCCCGATACCGTCCCTCATACTCCTCGACGCGATTCTTGTCGAGGTCCGCGCTAGGATTCCGGCAGCGCTCCGACGGAGTCTGATCATGCCCTGCTCAAGGCTTCTCGCTGTCTCGGTCGTGATCGCTCTCCCCGCGCTGGCCGCGGCGCAGGCGCCCGCGCCTCCGACGCCGGCGCCGCCATCCCCGCCGTCGGCGAGCGAGAACGTCCGCGTGACGCTCGTGCAGGTGCCCGTCACGGTCGTGGACGGCGACGGTCGATTCGTTCCCGACCTCAAGGCCGCGGACTTCGAGGTGCGCGAGGATGGAAGAAAGATCGCGCTCGATTCCGTCGACGTCATCCTCTATCCGCGCCGCCGGCCGGAAGACGCCGGCGCCGCCGCGGCCGAGCCGGACCCCGAGGTCTCGACCGCCGCCGGCGTCCGGAAGTTTCTGCTCCTCTTCGACCGCACCTTCGCGACCCAGGCGGAGATCCAGCGGGCGTTGCCCGCCGCGGCGCGATTCGTGCGCGAGCAGATGGGCGACTACGATTCCGCCGCGATCGCCGTGATGTCGGCCGGCGGCGGCCTGACCGTGGCCCAGAAGTTCACGCCCGACCGGGCGCGGCTCGCGGAGATCCTCGAGCGCGACACTCCGAGCGACGCGTGGGACAAGACGACGGCGCCCTCGGAGAACGCCAGCGAGAAGACGCCCCAGGACGTCCGGACGAGTCTCGCTCAGGACCACGCGCGGTACCGGACCCAGCTCGCATCCCGCCAGATCAGTCAGCTTGGAAAGCTGGCCGCGGCGCTCGAGACCGTCCCGGGGCGAAAGTACGTCGTTCTCTTCTCGCACGGCTTCGAGCCCGAGCTCCTTTCCGGCTCGACACAGATGCCGGCCGAGCCGCGCAACCTTCAAACGGATCCCTGGGGCGACACCGATACGTTCGGCGACACCGGCCTGCGCGCCGAGCTCGACGAGATGGTCAAGGCGTGCCGCAAGCACGACGCCGTCATCTACGCGATCGACGTGGGCGGCGTGGCCGCCGATATCGCGCAGAGTCTCGACAAACGCGTCGGGCCGTTCGGCCGGACCCGCGAGTCGCTCGCAGCGATCGCGCGCGGCACCGGCGGCAAGCTCTTGATGGATTCGAACGAGTACACGCCGCTGCTCGAGCAGCTGATGCAAGAGACGCGGGGGATCTATCTGCTGAACTTCGCGCCGACGTCGCCCGGCACGCCGGGGCGGTTCCATCCGTTGAAGGTCAAGGTCGCGCGCCGCAAGATCGACGTCTTCGTGCGGACCGGGTATTTCGAGCCGATGCCGCGGTGACTCCTGTCATCCCGAGCGGTAGCGAGGGATCCCGAACTCGGCAGGCCCTGAGCCGGACGGCATCTTTGGCGGCATCCGTGGCGAGAAGCTCGGGATCCCTCGTCGTGGACTCCTCGGAATGCGGTGACCCGAAGGCGGGTCACCGCACCTCGTTCTTGAACACCGCGCCGTCTTTCATGACGAACCCGACGTGCTCGAGGACCTTCACGTCCTGGAGCGGGTCCCCGCTCACGGCCACGACGTCGGCGTAGGCCCCGGGCGCCACGACGCCCGCGTCGCCGACGAGCCCCAGGAGCTCTGCGGCTTTCGACGTCGCCGCCTGGATCGCCGCCATCGGCGTCATGCCGAACTCCACCATCCGCGAGAACTCCGCCGCGATCGGATCGCTCCACGAGAACCCGCCGACGTCCGTGCCGAACGCGATCTTGATGCCGGCCTGCACCGCCTTGCGCAGCGACGGGCCGTGGACCGCCGCGCGCTTGCGGTCGAGCGTCCCCTGCGCCGTGCCCTCCGGGGCCCAGTGGTCGTAGTAGACGTTCATCGTCGGTACGAGCCACGTGCCCTGCCGCACCATCTGCGCCACCGCGGCGTCGTCGAGCTCGAGCCCGTGCTCGATCGAGTCGCAGCCGCCATCGAGGCCGCGGTGAAGCCCGATGCCGTTGTAGGCGTGGCAGGCCACCTTCTTCCCCCAGCCGTGCGTCTCGTCCACGATGGCCTTGATCTCCTCGAGCGTGAGCGTCGGCTGCGAGACGAGGTTGCCCTGCTTGTCCACCCACGAGCGGTGCGTCATGTACACCTTGATCCAGTCCGCGCCGTTGTCGAGCTGCTCCCGCGCCGCCTTGCGCGCCTCGACGGGCCCGTCCACGATCTGCGCGCCTTTGGGCACGACGACGCCCGGCGCGTAACCCTCGAGCGGATAGCCGCCCGTCGTCGAGATCGCGCGCGTCACGACGAACATCCGCGGTCCCGGGATGTACCCGCCTTCGATCGCCTGCTTGATCCCGACGTCGCCGTAGCCGGCGCCCTCGGTCTCGACATCGCGGATCGTCGTGAAGCCCTGCTCGAGCGCCCGCCGCGCCGCGAGGCTTGCGCGCACGGCCCGGAAGGCGATCCCCTGCTTCAAAAGCTGCACGTCGTAGCCGCCCTCGGCCGGATCCTCGCCCTGGAGAAAGATGTGCGTGTGGCAGTCGATGAGGCCCGGCAGAACCGTCGCCCGCGAGAGATCCACGACGCGCGCGCCCTCCGGAATCCGCGTGGAGGCCGCATCGCCGACGGCCTCGATCCGGTGGCCGCGGATCACGATCACCTGGTCGCGCCGCGGCGCGGGGGACTTTCCGTCGATGAGGACGCCGGCGCGGATCGCCGTGACCTCCTCCCCGACGCCGGGCGCCGCGAGCAGAGACACGCCGAGCAGGACCGCCAGGGGACGCATCATCGGGAGACCTCCTTCATGCTCGAGAAGCTCGCCGGGAGCCTAACGGAAATGAGCCGCCCGCACGCGTCCGCGGGCCGCGGAACCCTCCAGACGGCTCCTTCGGCCCTCTCCCGCGCAAGTTCGCGAAACTTGCCGGCCGGTCCGAACGTAAGATCCGCGAGGAGAAACCCCATGAAAAGGGCCTCGTTCTGCGCCGCGGCGCTCGCCGGACTGCTCGTCGCCCATCGGGCCGCTGCCGATGGCGGTCCCGACGGCTTCTACCGCTACCCCTCGATCGGAGGCGGCGTCATCGTCTTCGCCTCCGAAGGCGATCTCTGGCGCGTCCCGGCCGCGGGAGGGGTCGCGGAGCGGATGACCGCCCACGAGGGCGATGAGAAATTCCCGCGCGTATCCGCCGACGGAAAGCTCGTGGCCTTCACGGCGCAGTACGACGGCAACGACGAGGTCTACGTCATGCCGATGTCGGGCGGCGAGCCGCGCCGGCTGACCTTCCACCCGATGCCCGACCAGACGCTCGGCTGGACGCCCGACGGAAAGATCCTCTTCCGCAGCCGGCGCGACCATCCGCACGCCGACTTCCGCGTCTACACCGTCGATCCGGCGGGCGGCATCCCGAAGCTCATCCCGCTCGAGCCGGCCGCGTGGCTCGCGTTCGAGCCGAACGGTCCGCGGCTCGCGCTTCAGAAGATGGGGCTCGAGTTCCACAACTGGAAGCGCTACAAGGGCGGCGAGGCCGAGAAGATCTACGTCGGCACCCTCTCGCCCCTCGCGTTCGACCAGGGCACCGCCTACGACGGCAAGAGCGCCTTTCCGATGTGGGCCTCCGACGGGCGCATCTACTTCGTGACCGACCGCTGGGGGCGTCCGAACCTCGCCTCGATGAAGCCGGACGGCTCGGACGTCAAACGGCTCACGAGCTTCTCCGACTACGACGTGCGGTGGCCCTCCATGGGCGACGGCAAGATCGTCTACCAGCACGCGGCCGACCTCTGGCTCTACGATCTGGCGACCGGAAAGAACGCGCTCGTTCCGGTGCAGCTCCCGAGCGACCGGATCCAGGTACGCGAGCGCTTCGTGGATCCCAAGGCGAACATCGGAAGCTTCGCGCTCTCGAAGGACGGCGAGCGCATCACGATCGAGACGCGCGGCGACGTCTTCGTGACGCGCACGAAGAAGAAGGGACTGGTGCGCCGCCTGACGGAGTCGAGCCTCGCGCGAACCAAGGACCCGGTCTTCTCGCCCGATGGCAAGTGGGTCGCCGCCTGGTCGGAGGCGGACGGCGAGGAACAGCTCCTCCTCTTCTCCTCCGACAACAGCGCGCCGTCGCGGCAGCTCGGCAAGGTCGACCCGGCCTGGCACTTCAGCCCCGTCTTCTCGCCGGACGGCAAGAGGCTCGCCTGGTCCGACATGACGCTCCACATCGCCGTGACCGACGTCGCGAGCGGGACGACCTCGCCCGTCGACACCGCGGACTGGGAAACGACGCAGTACACCTGGTCGCCCGACAGCCGCTACCTCGCCTACTCGGCCCCTCTCTCCAACGAGTTCACGCAGGTCCGCGTCTGGGACGGCCAGACGAAGACGGTCCACGCGATCTCGGACCCGATGGTCAACTCGTTTTCGGCGGCGTGGGATCCGAAGGGCAAATTCCTCTACTACCTCTCGGACCGCTTCGTGAACCCCTACCTCGACCGGTGGGAAGCGCGCTACATCGTCAACCAGGCGACGCTTCCCGTCGTCGTGGCGCTGCAGGGGGACACGAAGCTGCCGTTCGCGGCGCGGGGCGACAGCGATCCGAAGGAGGAAAAGAAAGACGAGGCCAAGGACGACAAGAAAGCCGCCGACGCGAGGGACAAGGACAAGGACAAGGCGAAGACGGATTCGGACAAAGACGACAAGGCCGCGCCGATCCGCATCGACTTCGACGGAATCGCCGAACGGATCGTGGAGGTCCCCGTTGCCCCCGGCAATTACGACGGCCTCGCCGCGAGCCCGGGCCGGCTCCACTGGGTCTCCTTCGAGAATCGCGGCATGCAGCCTCCCGACGACGGCGACGGCCCGCGCGGCGGAACGCTCCAGACCTACGACCTCGAGAAGGAGAAGCTCTCGACGATCTCCCCCGGAGTCCTCGGGTACGACCTCTCGGGCGACCGAAAGGTCATCGTCTTCCAGACGAAGGAGGGCTTCACGCGGGTCGGCGCCGACGCGACGAGCGCTCCGAAGCCCGAGCCGGGCGAGGCGGACGACTCGAAGATCGACCTCTCGGGCTGGTCGCTCAAGGTCAATCCGCGGGAGGAGTGGAAGCAGATGCTGCGCGAGGCGTGGCGGCTGCAGCGGGACTTCTTCTACGACCCCGCGATGCACGGCGTCGACTGGCCGGGCGTCTGGAAGCAGTACGGCGCGCTCGCCGACCGCATGGCGACGCGCGACGACCTCGAGGACATGCTCGGCGAGATGCTCGGCGAGCTGTCGGTCGGCCACGCGTACCACTTCGGCGGCGACGTCCGGCGCGGCAAGTCGGTCGGCACGGGCCTGCTCGCCGCGGATCTCGAGCCCGACGCGGCGACCGGCTTCTGGCAGATCAAGAAGATCTATCGCGGCGACTATCCGGACCCCGAGTGGAGCTCGCCGCTCGCGCGCGCGGACCTGCGGATCAAGCCGGGTCAATGGCTCGTCGCGATCGACGGCGTGCCGCTGCAGAAGGGTCAGGACTATCTCGCGCGCCTCGCGAATCGCGCCGGCCAGGAGGTCGAGCTCTCGATCAGCGATACGCCGAAGATCGAAGGCGCGCGCCGCGTCGTCGTCAAGACCGTCCCGTCGGATACGCGCATCCGCTACGCCGACTGGATCCGCGAGACGCGCGCTTTCGTGGACAAGGCGTCCAACGGTCAGATCGGCTACCTCCATCTCTACGACATGGGCGGCCTCGGCTTGAAACAGTTCTCGCGCGACTACCCGCCGCAGTGGAACAAGCGCGGGCTCATCGTCGACGACCGCTGGAATCACGGCGGGTTCGTGGCTCCGATGATCCTCGCGCACCTCGACCGCAAGATGCTCGCCGTCGGATCGTCGCGGCGCGGCCTCTACTCGACCACGCCCGACCGCGCCTTCCACGGCTACATGGTCTGCCTCATCAACCGCCAGGGCGGCAGCGACTGCGAGACGCTGGCGCAGGGGTTCAAGGACTTCGGCCTCGGCCCGGTCGTCGGCACGCGCACGTGGGGAGGCTGGGTCGGGATCCGGGGCGACAAGACGTTCCGCGACGGCGGCTTGACGACGCAGCCCGAAGGCGGCGGCTGGGACCCGAAGGGCAAGGTGTGGCTCATCGAGGGACACGGCGTCGATCCGGACGTCGTGCTCGATCTGCCGCCCGACGGCTTCCTCTCGGGCAAGGACGCGCAGATCGACTACGCGATCAAGGATCTGCTCGCGAAGATCGCGAAAGACCCGAAAGACCTCGCGCCGAAGCCGGCGATCCTGGCGCGCCCGCTGGTGACGACGCAATAAGCGTCGAGGGTCAGAAGGAGTTCCGCAGCGACTCCGCCGGCTCGATGCGCGAAGCGCGCCATGCCGGACCGTAGCTCGCCGCGACCGCCGACACGCCGAGCGTTGCGATCACGCCCGCGAGAGTCGCCGGATCCCGGCCGGAAGTCTCGAAGAGGAGCGACGAGAGCACGCTCGACAGCGCGAGGGCCAGGGGCATGCCGATCGCCAGCCCCAGAAGGACGAGGCGCGCTCCGCCCGCCACCATCATCCGTCGAATAGATTCGGCCGGCGCACCGAGGGCCATCCGGATCCCGATCTCCGACCGTCGCTGTCCGACGACGTAGGACATGACGCCGTAGATGCCGGCGGCGGCGAGAAGAAGCGCGATCGCCGCGAACGTCGCGAGGAGCATCGCGCTGAAGCGCGCGCCGGTCAGCGAGACGCCGATCCAGTCCTCCATCGGACGGGCGTCGCCGAGCGGCTGGTCCTTGTCCGACTCCGCGACCGCCGCGCGGAGAGGCCCGGCGAGGACGCTCGGATCGTCGCTTCGCAACACGAAGGTCATCCCGCTGTAGGGAAGCTGCGGATGCGGCCAGTAGGCCATCGGCCGGGTCGCGGCGGTCAGGGTCTCGACCTTGACGTCGCCGACGATTCCGATGACCTCGGTGGGCGCGGGCTTCTCCTCGGCAACGTGCGCCATCTCGATCGTGACGCGGCGCCCGAGGGCGCCGCCGCGCGGAAAGGCCTTCCGCGCAAAGGCCTCGCTGACGATGACGACGTTCGACCGCGTCCGCATTTCGCGCTCGTCGAAGAGCCGGCCTTGGACGAGCGGAATGCGCATCGCCTGGAAGAACCCGTTGTCGCAGACGCGCACGTCGGTGACCGGAGCGCGGCCGGCCGGCGGCTGCGGCTCCCCGACCACCGTGAAGTCGGTGGCGGCGCCGAGACCCGCGAAAGGCAGAAAGCTCACCATTCCCGCCGCACGAACGCCGGGGATGGCGCGCGCCCTCGCGGTCACGTCGCGAAAGAAGGCGAGGACCTTCTCGTCGTCCTTGTACGCCGCCCCGTGCAGGATCACGCGCCCGGTGAAGAGGCCTTCCGAATCGAATCCGGGATCGATCCGCGAAAGGCGCCCGAAGCTCCGGAGCAGGAGGCCGGCGCCGACGAGAAGCACCGCCGCGAGCGCGACCTCCGCCACGACGAGACCCTGCCGGATGCGGCGAGCGCGTTCTCCGCCGGTCGGCGACCGGGTGCTTTCCTGGAGCGCTTCGCCGACGGCGCCGCGAACGCTCTCGATCGCCGGCACGATCCCGCTCACGACGGCGGTCACGACGACGGCGACGACCGAAAACAGGAGCACGGGCAGCGAGAGCCGCACGCGAGAGAGAACCGTGGGATCGACGGGAGACTTTGCGAGGAGGACCACGACGGCGGCCCGCGCGATTCCCCAGCCGGCGGCGCCGCCGAGCAGCGCGAGAAGAAGGGTCTCGGTCAGGAGCTGGCGCACGACGCGAAACCGTCCGGCGCCGAGCGCGGTGCGGATCGCGATTTCCTGCCGGCGCGCGAGGCCCCGCGCGAGGAGCAGGTTCGCGACGTTGACGCAGACGATCACCAGGACGAATCCGACGGCTCCCGAGAGCACGAGGAGCGCGGGGCGCAGGTCGCCCGAGACCTCGTCGCGGATCGGGAAGACCCGCGCCGTCCATCCCGCGTCGAGGCGAGGCCATTCGACGGCGAGCCGCGCCGCGATCGCCCCGAGCTCCCGGCCCGCCTCCGCGATCGATACGCCGTCCTTCAGCCGCGCGAAAGCCGAAACGTATCGGCCTCGGGGATCGACCGTCGTGTCCGGATCGAAAGCCATGGGCATCCACAGGTCCGGCGCCTTGCCGACGAGCGAGCCCGATTTCAGATAGAAGTTGAAGTCGCGCGGAGCGACGCCGATGACTTCGACCGGCCGTCCGTTCACTTGGATCGGTTTGCCGACGATCGCCGGATCCCCGCCGAAGAGTCGCTGCCAGACGCCCCACGAGAGGACGGCCACCGCGTCGTGGCCGTCGGGACCCTCGTCCGGTGCGAATCCCCGCCCGATCATCGGCGCGACGCCGAGCGTGGCGAAGAAGCCCGCCGTCACGTACTGGGCGACGAGCTGCTCCGGGCGAGCACGGCCCGCGAGGCTCACGCGGGTGTCGTAGAGCGCGGTCATCTTCGAAAAGGACGTCGCGCGCTCTGTCCAGCGGATGAAGTTGGCCGGGCCGACCGTGTTCCGCCGGCCGGGGCGGTCGGCGTTCTCCTCCCACAGCACGACGAGGCGGTCGGCGTCGCGAAAGGGCAGCCGGGCGATCAGCACGCCGTGGACGATCGTGAAGATCGCCGTCGCTCCCCCGATTCCGACGGCGAGCATCGCGACCGTCAGGGCGGCGAATCCCGGGTGGCGGGCGATCGCTCGGGCGGCGCCGCGCAGGTCCTGCCGCAGCTCCTGGAGCAGCGGAAATCCCCTCCGGTCGCGCCACCGCTCCGCCGTCGCGTCGAGTCCGCCCAGACGCAGGATCGCCTGCCTCCGCGCCTCCGTCTCGTCCATGCCCGAGCGGACCTTCTCGTCGACGTCGAGCGCGATGTGGCTCTCGAGCTCTTCGGTCAGCTCGCGCGCGCGCTTGCCGCCGGGAAACGAGCCGCGGAGGCGCGCCAGAAAGGCGCGGAGGGATCTCACGTCCGCCCCGCCTCGGGCCGGAGAAAACGCATGAGGATCGCGGTGGTCCTTTCCCACTCGCCGGCCTCGCGCCGGAGCTCTCTGCGGCCCGTGCGCGTCAGCCGATAGAAGCGCGCGCGGCGGTTGTTCTCCGAGACGCCCCACTCCGAGACGACGCTCCCTTCCTGTTCGAGCTTCAGGAGCGCCGGATAGAGCGTGCCGTAGTTCAGAGACAGGCGGTCGCCGCTCGTCTGCTCGATCCGCCGGGCGATGCCGTAGCCGTGGAGCGGGCCCAGAGCCTCGAGCGTCTTCAGGATCATCAGCGCCAGCGTCCCCTGCCAGACTTCGCTCTTCTCGTCGGCGTCGGTCATTCCTATGGCCTCCCCATAGGGATTCTTCCACGACTCCTATGGGATTCCAATAGCAAGACGCCGGATGGGCGCCGGAGTTTCGTCCCTTCCCGCCCCGCCGCTACAATGCGCGGCCTCATGGCCCCGCCGCCCGCGAGCGCCCTCGTTCGTCCCGTCCGGCGGACCGACGCCGCGGCCTGGCTGGCGATGCGCCGGGAGCTGTGGCCCGGCGGCTCCGAGACCGAGCACGCCGAAGAGATCGAGGAGTTCTTCTCGGGAAGGGCGCGCGAGCCGCTCGCCGTCCTGATCGCGGAGGATCCGGAGGGGAACGCCGTCGGCTTCGTCGAGCTTTCGATTCGACCCTCGGCGCACGAATGCCGGACGGATCGCGTGGGATTCCTGGAAGGCTGGTTCGTCGCCCCGGAAGCCCGCCGACGGAGCGTCGGCCGGCATCTCGTCGCGGCGGCCGAGGACTGGGCCCGCTCGCAGGGCTGCTCCGAGCTGGCCTCGGACTCCGAGGCCGGCAACACGGCCAGCGCGAAGGCCCACGCGGCCGCCGGATTCGCCGACGTCGGCCTCGTCCGCTGTTACCGAAAGGACTTGTGACGCCGCGCCGAGTGGTCATGGGCGCCCGTCCCCACGTGGATATTGCAAGAGGGCGACCGCCGAAGGAGGCTTGTCGCTTCGCATCGCACGAAGGAAGGAGAGTCATGAAACGCACCCTCGCCGCCGTTCTGCTTCTCGGAGGCAATGTCGGCCTCGCCGCGGCGCCGCCGCCCGCGGCCGCCCCGCCGCTCAAGGCGCTGCTGCTCGAGCAGCTCAAGATGACGCACGACGTTCAGGACTGGTTCGTCCCCGCCAAGCAGGCCGTCGCGGGCCTGACGGCGGAACAGGCGTTCTGGAAGCCGGGCAACGCGGACCACTCCGCCGCGGAGCTCGTGAGCCACCTCCTCTTCTGGGACAAGCAGCAGCTCGCCACGTTCAAGGGCGAGAAGCCGCCCGCCTACAGCGGGAAGAACGACGACACGTTCCAGATGGTGACCAAAGCGAACTGGGACGCCTCCGTGCGGGAGCTCGACGCCGTGATGACGGAGTGGGAAAAGGCCGTCGAGGCCGCCGACGACGCGAAGCTGCAGAAGAACGCTTCAACGATCGCGCACATCGCCGCGCACAACGCGTACCACACGGGGCAGATCCTGTACGTCCGGAAGCAGCAGGGCTCCTGGGACGCGGCCAAGGGCGTGCACTAGAGCCGAACCGCCGAGCTCCGAGCCGATACCGGCGGCACATTAGAATCTCCGGACAACGAATGGCCCTACCGCCGGGATCGCGCCTCGGCCCGTACGAAATTCTGGCGCCACTGGGCGCCGGCGGGATGGGAGAAGTTTATCGAGCCAAGGACCCGCGCCTCGGACGAGAGGTCGCCATCAAGGTCCTCCCCTCCTCATTCTCCGCCGACCCGGACCGTCTGCGCCGCTTCGAGCAGGAGGCGCGCGCCGCCGGCATCCTGAACCACCCGAACATCACGGCCGTTTACGACATTGGAGCGGACGCAGGGAACGGCGCGCCTTACGTCGTCTCGGAGCTCCTCGAGGGAGAGACGCTGCGCTCGGCGCTCGCCGGAGGCCGGCTCTCGGCGCGCCGCGCGACCGACTACGCGCTCCAGATCGCGCACGGCCTGGCGGCGGCGCACGAGAAGGGGATCGTCCACCGGGACCTGAAGCCCGAGAACCTCTTCGTCACGAAGGACGGCCGCGTCAAAATTCTCGACTTCGGGCTCGCGAAGCTCACCCACCAGGAGGAGGGCTCGCAGGCGACGAACCTCCCGACCGCGACGGCGGGGACCGAACCCGGCGTCGTCCTTGGAACGCTCGGATACATGGCGCCCGAGCAGGTGCGCGGCCGGCCCGCCGACGCGCGGAGCGATCTCTTCTCCTTCGGCGCGATCCTCTACGAGATGTTGTCGGGCCGGCGCGCCTTTCACGGCGACTCGGCCGCGGACACGATGTCGGCGATCCTCCGCGAAGACCCGCCGGACCTCTCGGCGACGAACCAGGCCGTCTCGCCGGGGCTCGAGCGGATCGTGCGGCACTGTCTCGAAAAGAACCCCGAGCAGCGCTTCCACTCCGCCCACGACGTGGCCTTCGCGCTCGAGGCGCTGACCGGAATCTCGTCGCCGAGCGCCGCGGGCGCGGTCGGCGCGCTCCGGAAACCGCCGGCGCGGATCGGAGGCCTTCGCGCGGGAGTCCTCGGCGCGGCGGCCGTCGCCGCCGGGATCGCCGCCGGCCACTTCCTCTGGCGACCCGCGAAACCGGCCGCGCCGACGTACCGCCGTCTCACGTTCCGCCGCGGCAACATCGGGACGGCGCGCTTCGCGCCGGACGGGCAGAGCATCGTGTACGGCGCCTCCTTCGAAGGCCAGCCGATCGAGATCTACACGACGCGGCTCGAGGGACCGGAATCGACGCCGATCGGCTCGAAGAGCGCCGACCTGTACGGCGTCTCCCCTTCGGGCGATCTCGCGATCTCGCTGCGCGAGCGGTTCCAGGCCGGTCCGGCGGGGCCAGGCACGCTCGCCACGATGCCGCTCGGCGGAGGCGCGCCGCGGCAACTGGCCGAGTTCGTCGAGCGCGCCGACTGGACGCCCGACGGGAAACAGCTCGCGGTCGTTCGCTTCGCCGAAGGAAAGTACCGCGTCGAGCTGCCGCCCGGAAAGGCGATCTACTCCACCGAGCAAACGATCCGCTTCCTCCGGATGTCGCCGAAGGGCGACCGGTTCGCGATAATTCAGCGAGCGCCTCCTTATCTCGCGCTCGTCGTCATCGATCTCGCCGGAAAGGCCCGGGCTCTCGTCCCGGGCGGAGTCCAGGGCCAGGGGCTCGCCTGGAGCCCCTCCGGCGAGGAGATTTTCTTCGACGACCGCGGCGAGCGCGGACAGTTCCTGATCAAGGCCGTCGACCTGGAGGGACGCGTGCGGACGCTCGAAAGTTCCCCCGTCGGAATGATCGTGCACGACGTCGCGAAGGATGGGCGGATCCTGGTCGAGCGATACGAGAGCCAGCCGGGAATCCAGGCCCTTCCGCCGGGCGGGTCGTCCGAGCGCGAGTTTTCGTGGTTCGACGGATCCCGCCTCGCCGGCCTGTCCGACGACGGACGGCTCCTTCTCATCAACGAGATCGGGGACGCCGCCGGCCGCGACGGAGCGCACTACCTGCGCGCGACCGACGGTTCGCCGGCCGTCAAGCTCGGCGAAGGCGGGGCCACCGCGCTCTCGGCCGACGGCAAGTGGGTTCTCTCCCGCGCGCCGGGCTCCAAGAACAATTTCGTTCTCCAGCCGACGGGAACCGGGCCGTCGCTGACCATCGAGGAGTCTTCGTTCGAGCGCGTTTCCGACGAGACGCTCTTCCCGGACGGCAAGCGCCTTCTCCTTCTCGCTGCGGAGCCCGGAAAACCGCGACGCCTCTACGTGCAGGATCTGCCCTCCGGCAATCCCCGAGCGATCGCGGACCGCGCCTACGGATTTTCCCCCGGGAGCGTCTCGCCGGACGGCCTCTGGGTTATCGCGTACGGCGAATGGACGGAGGACGCGTTCCTCCTGCCCACTTCGGGCGGGCCCGCCCGCGCGATCCCCGACACGAAGGGTCTCGACTTGATCCGTTGGTCGCCCGACGGCAAGTCGCTCTTCTTCGCCGTCATCGGAAGCATTCCGGCCGAGATCGTGCGCGTGGACCGCGACACGGGACGCCGCGAGCCCTGGAAGTCGCTCGCGCCTCCGGAGCGCTCGGGCTTGATCGAGATCTTTCCGATCTTCCTGGCCGCGGACGCCCGGTCGTACGCCTACGGCTTCGGGCGCGCCGGGACGTCGGACCTCTATCTCATCAGCGGCCTCCACTGAGCCGAAAGGATCGCCGATGGCCCTCGAGCGCGCGCTCAAGACCCGCGACATCGTGCTCTTCAACGTGGCCGCCATCGTCGGCATGCGCTGGATCGCGCTCGCGGCGGCCAACGGCCCCTCGTCGCTCTTTCTCTGGGTGCTCGCGGCGCTCGTCTTCTTCATTCCTCAGGGATTCGCCGTCACCGCGCTCTCCTCGGCGATCCCGCAGGAAGGCGGCCTCTACGTCTGGACGTCGCGCGCCTTCGGCGAACGGCAGGGATTCCTGGCGGGCTGGCTCTACTGGGCCTCGAACATCACGTACTTCCCCACTCTGACCCTCTCGACGGTCGTTTTCGCGCTCTACGTCTTCGGCACGCGCTTCGCCGCGCTCGAGCAGAGCCCCGCCTACGCGGCCGGCGCGTCGCTCGCGCTCCTGGCAATCGCGCTCTTCTTCAACATCGTCGGAATGAGGACGGGCAAGTGGGTGCAGAACATCGGCGGCCTCGCGCAGTGGCTGCCCTCGGCCGCGCTGCTTCTCGTCGGCCTCGTCGCGCTCTTGCGATCCGGCTCCGCGACGCCGATCACCGCCGCGTCGCTCGTGCCGAATTTCGCCGCGCTGCCGACGGTCCTCTTCTTCGCGAACCTCTGTTTCGGCTTCGCGGGGCTCGAGCTCGCGCCGACGATGGCGGACGAGTGCGTCGATCCCTGTCGGACCTTTCCGAGGGCGATCACGATCTCCGGGCTGTCGATCGCGGCCTGCTATCTGACCGGGACGATCTCGCTTCTTTGGGCCCTCCCGAGGAGCGAGATCTCGATCATCTCCGGCGTCAACCAGGCGATCACAAAGGCGGGAGCGGCGCACGGTCTTCCGTGGCTCGGGGCGCCGATCGCGCTTCTCATGACGCTCGCGGGCCTCGGCGGCGTCGGCGCCTGGCTCATCGCGACGGCGCGTCTCCTCTTCGTCGGCGGCCTCGACCGCTACCTGCCGCCCGTCTTCGCGAAAACGCATCCGCGCTGGAAGACGCCGTGGTTCGCGATGGCCTTCCAGGCGGCCTTCTCCGCGATCTTCATCGTCGCCGCGACGCAGGGGGACACCGTCAAGGGCGCGTATCTCAAGCTCGTCAACGCGACGCTGATCGTCTACTTCATCCCTTACCTGTACATGTTCGCGTCGGCCATGCGGCTGCGGCGCGAGATCGCGGGGAATCCCGAAGCGGTGCCGGTGCCCGGGGGGCGTGTGGGCAGTGTCTTCTGGAACGGTCTCGGGTTCCTGACGACGGCGGTCTCGATCGTTCTCGCGCTCATCCCCCCGGCCGACACCGCGAACCGTACCTCCTGGTTTCTTCAGGTGTTCATCGGTTCTTTCGGATTCCTCGGCGCGGGGCTCGTCCTCTACGCGCTCGCCGAGCGCCGGCGGAAGCGGACCGGCAATGCGCCGGTCGAGATGAGTCCGGCCTCATGACGCTCGCCGAAGGCTCCCGCCTCGGTCCCTACGAGATCCTCGCGCCATTGGGCGCGGGCGGAATGGGAGAGGTCTACCGGGCGCGCGATCCCCGGCTCGCGCGCGACGTGGCGATCAAGGTCCTGCCCGCCTCGATCTCCAACGACCCGGACCGCCTTCGCCGCTTCGAGCAAGAAGCCAGGGCGGCCGGAATGCTCAATCACCCGAACATCACCGCCGTTTACGACCTCGGAACGAACGAAACCGACGGCGCGCCATACGTCGTTCAGGAGCTGCTCGAGGGCGAAACTCTGCGAATGGCGCTCGCGGGAGGACGGCTTCCGCAGCGGCGCGCTGTCGAGAATGCGGTCGAGATCGCGCGCGGTCTCGCGGCGGCGCACGACAAAGGCATCGTCCACCGGGACTTGAAGCCCGAGAACGTCTTCGTAACGAGCGACGGGCGCATCAAGATCCTGGATTTCGGCCTCGCGAAGCTGACACAGCCGGAAGCCGGAGGCGCCACAAACATTCCGACGGTGGCTCCCGGCACCGAGCCCGGCGTCGTGCTCGGGACTCTCGGCTACATGTCTCCCGAGCAGGTTCGCGGCCGCCCGGCCGACACGCGCTCGGACATCTTCGCGCTCGGCGCGATCCTCTACGAGATGCTCTCGGGAAAGCGCGCCTTCCACGGCGACTCCGCCGCCGACACGATGTCCGCGATCCTGAAGGAAGATCCGCCGGACCTGTCGGTGACCGGCCAGACACTCTCGCCGGGGCTCGACCGGATCCTGCGACACTGCCTCGAGAAGAATCCCGATCGCCGGCTCCGCTCCGCGCACGACCTCGCGTTCGAGCTCGAGTCGTTTTCGACAGTCTCCGGGGCGACCGCCGTGGCGCCACCGCCCACCCGCGATCGCGTCCCATGGCTTCGGGCGGCGCTCGTCGGCGCGGGACTCCTCGCCGTCGCCGCGGCGGCGTTTTTCGCGGGAAGACGCGGCGTTTCCTCCGCGGGCTCGGGAACGTCCTCCACGATCACGACCTACAGCCGGCTGACGAGCCTCGGCGGCAGCGAATCGAGCCCTTCTCTCTCGCCCGACGGCAAGGACATCGCCTTCGTCCGCCAGCCTTCGGGGAAGCTCGAGATCTGGGTGCAGCGCGCCGGCAGCCGAAAGCCCACGAATCTGACCGCGGATTGCGACAAGGACAGCTACGCTCCGGCCTTCTCGCCCGACGGCAACCTCATCGCCTACGGATCGGCCTGCGGAGGCGGCGGGATCTTCCTCATGGGCGCGACGGGAGAGAACGTCCGGAAGCTCACGAACGTCGGGAACGATCCGGCCTGGACTCCCGATGGGAAGAGCCTCGTCTACACGACGGAGATCGGCTGGACCCCCTACGGCCGCTCGATTACGAGCGAGCTCTGGACCGTCGACGTCTCGACGGGCGCGACGAAGCGGCTCTTCGCCGGCGACGCCGTGCAGGCGAGCGTCTCGCCGCACGGCCTGCGCGTCGCCTACTGGGGTCTTCCGTACCACGGAAGCCAGCGCGACGTGTGGACGGTTCCCCTGAAGGGCCTCGCCGCCGGAGAAAAGCCGACGGCGGTGACCAACGACTCGGCCGTCGACTGGAATCCCGTCTGGTCGCCCGACGGAAAGTTCCTCTGGTTCCTGAGCAACCGCAACGGGTCGATGAATCTCTGGCGAGTGCCGATCGACGAACGGACCGGAAAGACGCTCGGACCGCCCGAGCCGGAGACTCTGCCCGCGGCCGACGTCGGCGGGCTCTCGCTCTCCCGGGACGGAAAGCGGCTTGCTTACGTCGTCGTCGACGAGACGTTCTCCTTGCTGCGCGCCACTCTCGACCGATCGGCCGGCATGATTTCGGGAGCGCCGGCCGAAGCCCTGCAAACCGCGCAGCGAATCTCCAACCCGGTGATCTCCCCCGACGGGCAGTGGATCGCTTTCGACACGATCGGGACGGCGCAGGAGGATCTCTTCCTGATGCATCCCGACGGGTCCGGGCTCCGGCAGCTCACGGACGACGCGCCGCGCGACCGCCTCGCATCGTTCTCGCCGGACAGCCAGCGCCTCGTGTTCATGTCGGACCGAGGCGGTCAATGGAACCTCTGGACGATTCGCCTGGACGGCAGCGGCCTCTCCCAGCTGTCACGGATACCGGAGTCGGTCTTTACTCCCTTGTGGTCCCGGGAGGGCCGGACGATCGCGGCGAGCACGGGCCAGGACGTCCTGCTCCTGGCGCTCGACGAGAAAGGCGATGCCGTCCGCGCGACGACGAAAGTCCCGCGGCCGCCCGACAACCTCTCGGTCCTCGGGCTCGGCTGGATGCCGGACGGCCGCCTGCTCGCAGCCCTGACCCGCCCGGATTTCTCCTTCGAGCGGCTCGGCCTCTATTCCCCGGCGAACGGAAAATGGGAACCGGCCCCTCTCTTGCCGCGCCTGTCCGGAATCGCGGGCGCCCTTCCGGTCGACGCCGTCGGCGGATATCTGCTCGCCGTCGGCCCGGACGGACTTTATGGAGCGCCGCTCTCCGCGCCGAGCGCCAGGCTCCTCCTGCCGAATCCGCGGACCGGAGTCTACTCAGGAGTCATGGCGGCCCCCGGCGACGCGGTGTACCTGCTGCAGGTGCACAACAATGCCGACATCTGGCAGGCCGTCCTGCCCTGAGGAGACCGTGCGAGCCGGGACCTAGCTCTCGGCCGAGCGCAGCGCGACCGTCGCCGGCGCGGCCTCTTCCTCGGGCTCCCGCGCACGTCCGCTCTCCGGCTCGCTGACCGCCGGCCCGGCGGGCCGTCCTTCGCCTTTGCGGCGTTTCAGTCGCTTCTGGAGCCGGTCCATCCAGATGTAGAAGACCGGCGTCACATAGAGCGTCAGCGTCTGCGAGAAGAGGAGTCCGCCGACGACCGCCAGGCCGAGCGGCCGCCGCGACTCCGCGCCGGCGCCGAGGCCCAGCGCGATCGGCAGCGTGCCCATGAGCGCGGCCATCGTCGTCATCATGATCGGACGGAACCGCACGACGCAGGCCTCGTAAATCGCCTTCTGCGGCGGCATGCCTTCGTTGCGCTCGGCCTCGATCGCGAAGTCCACCATCATGATGCCGTTCTTCTTGACGAGACCGACGAGCATGATGATGCCGACGAAGCCGTAGATCGAGAGGTCGAGGCCGAAGATCATCAGCGTCACGAGCGCGCCGAAGCCCGCAAACGGCAGAGCGGTCAGGATCGTGAGCGGGTGGATGAAGCTCTCGTACAGGATGCCGAGCACGAGGTAGATCACCGCGATCGCGACGATCAGCAGGAGACCGAGCCCCTGCACGGAGCTCTGGAAGGCCTGCGCCGTGCCCTGGAAACTCATCTGAATCGTGCTCGGGATGTCGCGTGCCGCGTTCTCGACCTCCTTGACGGCGTCTCCGAGCGCGATGCCCGGCTTGACGTTGAAGGAGATGGTCACGGCCGGCAGCTGGCCGACGTGCGCTACCTGGAGCGGGCCCGTTCCCTTCGTGACCTTGCCCAGAGAAGACAGCGGCACGAGCTGCCCGCCCGCGGAGCGGACGTACAGCATCGCGATCGCCGCCGGATTGGCCTGGAACTCGGGGGCGAGCTCCATGATCACGCGGTACTGGTTGTTGGGCGTATAGATCGTGGAGATCTGGCGCGTCCCGTACGCCGTGTAGAGCGCGTCTTCGATCGCCTGCGGGCTCACGCCGAGCGTCGCCGCCTGGTCGCGATTGATCTCGATGTTGAGCTGCGGGTTCGAGATCTGCATGTCGCTCGTCACGTCCTGCAGCCCGGGCAACGTCTTCATCTTGTCGAGCAGGATCGGCGCGAAGTGGTACAGCTCGTCGGTGTCGGAGTCCTGGAGCGTGTACTGATACTGGCTCTTCGACAGGCTGCCGCCCAGACGGATCGGTGGCGGGATCTGGAGATAGGTCCGGATGCCGGTGATCTTCGCGAGCTCCGGCCGGAGCTGCTGGATGATCTCGTCGGCCGAGTGCTTGCGCTCCGAGAGCGGCTTCAACTGCGCGAGGATGATCCCCGAGTTCCCGATCGCGACGTTGCCGCGAGGCCCGGCGCTCGACAGGACGTTGGCGACGTCCGGGTGGCGGCGCACCGTATTCTCGACCTCGAGCTGGTGTTCCTTCATCGCGGGGAACCCGATCCCCTGCGCGCCCTCCGTGGAACCGAAGATCAGGCCCTGGTCCTCCGTGGGGAGGAACCCCTTCGGGATCTTCACGAAGAGCCACCCCGTCGCCACGAGCACGCCGGCCGAGAGAAGGAGAACCAGACCCGAGTGGCGTAGTGCCGGACCGAGCGTGCGCGCGTACATCCCGAGCATCCAGTCGAAGCCCTTCTCGGTGATCTTGAAGAGCCGGCCATGCCGCTCCTCGCTCGGCGGCTTCAGGAACCGGCTGCAGAGCATGGGCGTCAGAGACAGAGAGACGAAGCCCGACACGAGGATGGCCGCGCCGATGACGACCGCGAATTCGTGAAACAGGCGGCCGATGACGCCGCCCATGAAGAGCACGGGAATGAAGACGGCGGCGAGCGAGATCGTCATCGAGAGGATCGTGAAGCCGATCTCGCGGGATCCCCGGAGCGCCGCCTCGAAAGGCTTCTCGCCCCGCTCGATGTGGCGCACGATGTTCTCGAGCATGACGATCGCGTCGTCCACGACGAAGCCGACCGACAGCGTGAGCGCCATGAGCGACAGGTTGTCCACGCTGTAACCCATCAGGTACATGACGGCGAACGTGCCGACGATCGAGAACGGGAGCGCGAGGCTCGGGATGACGGTCGCCGAGAGGTTGCGCAGAAAGAGGAAGATCACGAGGACGACGAGCGCGAGCGTCAGGAGCAGCGTGAAGCGCACGTCGTTCACGCTCTGCTTGATGGACACCGAACGGTCGTAGAGCACGTGCAGGCTCGCCGCGGCGGGCAGCTGCTTCTCGAAGGTCGGAAGGAGCTTGCGGACGGCCGTCGCGACGGCGACGGTATTCATGCCGGGCTGCTTGAAGATCGCGAGCGAGATCGAGCGCTCGTCGTTGTACCAGGCGGCCGCCTTGTCGTTCTCGACGCCGTCCACGACACTGCCGATGTCCGCCAGGCGAACGGGCGAGCCGTCGCGGTAGGCCACGATGATCGGCTTGTACGAGTCGGCGCGGTAGAGCTGCCCGGTCGCCGCCACCGTGAAGGAGGTCAGCGGCCCATAGAGGATGCCGGTCGGCAGGTTCACGTTGGCGTTCTGGACCGCTTTCGAGACCTCGTCGATGCCGATGCCGCGCGCCGCGAGCTTCTGCGGGTCGAGCTGCACGCGCACGGCGTACTTCTGCGGACCGTACACCTGGACCTGAGCGACGCCGGAGACGGTCGAGATCCGCTGCGCCATCATCGTCTCGCCGTACTCGTCGAGGTCGGAGAGCGGCAGCGTCGCCGACGTGAGGGTCAGGTAGATCACCGGCGAGTCGGCCGGATTCACTTTCTGGTACGACGGCGGCGCCGGCATGTCGGGCGGCAGCTGCCGGCCTGCCGAGGAGATCGCCGACTGCACGTCGAGCGCGGCGCCGTCGAGGTTGCGCGACAGGTTGAACTGGAGCGTGATCGCGGTCGAGCCCTGGGAGCTCGACGAGCTCATGTTGTCGAGGCCCGCGATCGTCGAGAACTGCCGCTCGAGAGGCGTCGCCACCGAGGAGGCCATCGTCTCGGGCGACGCGCCGGGAAGCTGCGCCGCCACCTGGATCGTCGGGAAGTCCACGTTGGGCAGGTCGGAGACCGGCAGCAGCCGGTAGCTCATCAGGCCGAAGATGAGAATGCCGGCCATGACGAGGGTCGTCATGACGGGGCGCTTGATGAAGATCTCGGCGATGTTCACGAGGAGGCCTCCGGGGCAGTCTTGATCTCGACCTTGGATCCGGGCGCGAGACGCAGCTGGCCGTCCGTGACGACCCGCTCTCCGGCCGAGAGGCCTTTCGCGACGACGGAGTACGTGCCGTGCGTGCGCTGAATCGTCACGGGCCGCGGCTCGACGGTGAGGTCCGGCTTCACGACGTAGACGTACGTCCCCTTCTGGCTCGCCTGCACGGCCTGTGTCGGAACGACGATGCGGCCGGGCTCGTTGGCGAGGAGCAGCGACACCGTGACGTACTGGCCGGGCCAGAGCACGCCCGACTCGTTGGGGAACGTCGCCTTCAGGCGGATCGTTCCGGTCGCGCTGTCCACGGCGTTGTCGAGGAAGGACAGCTCGCCCGACTCGGTCGCCGGCGCCTGGTCCGACGGCGCCGCTCGGACCTCGAGCTTGCCGCCGGCGCGGTAGCTGCCGCGGATCGCTCCGAGCGATGCCTCGGGCACCGTGAAGGTGACCGCGATCGGACGGATCTGGTTGATCGTCACGAGCGTCCGGTCGTCGTTGGCTTTGACGATGTTGCCCTTGTGGACGAGCACGCTGCCCGTCCGCCCGGCGATCGGCGCCGTGATCCGGCAGTACGAAAGGTCGAGCTCGGCGCTCTGGACGGTGGCCTCGTCGGCCTGCACGGTCGCGCGCGACGCGGCGGCGTTGGCGTGCGTTTCATCGTTCTGCTGCGCCGTGACGAAGTCCTTCTTGACGAGCTCCGCGTAACGTGCCGCGGTTTCGGCGGCCGTCTTGGCGAGGGCTCGGTCGCGCTCGAGCCGCGCGCGCGCCTCGTTGACGGTGGCCTGGTAGGGCCGCGGATCGATCACGAAGAGCAGGTCTCCCGGCTTCACGTCCTGGCCCTCGCGAAATCCGACCTCGGTGATCTCGCCGCCGACGCGCGTCTTGACGGCGACGGTGGAGAGCGGATCGACGTGTCCGATGGCCTGCACTTCGAGCGGGACCGTCCGCGTCTCGACCGTCGCGGCGACGACCGGCACGGTCTCCTTCGGCGGCGCTCCGCCCTTCCCCGCGCAGGCGGCCCCGGCGAGCGCCGCGCCGAAAACGGCCGCGGCGATGACGATTTTCTTCATGGAGCTCCCCCGCTCGGCTTTCGCGCCGGATTCATGATCTCGGAGGCCCGCGGCAGGAGCGCGCCCGTCGCGTGCGCGAGCTCTGCCATCGACAGGAACCAGAGAGACCGCGCCTCGACTTCCTGCGCGCGCGCGTCGGCGAGCAGCGCCTGCGCCGTCAGCAGATCCAGGATGCTGCCGACGCCCTCCTTGTACCGGCCCTGAGCGACCTCCGCCGACTGGCTCGCGCTCGCGAGCAGGTCGCGCGAGGTGCGGACCCGCTGGGACGACGTCTGGACGTCGTAGTAGCTCGTCCAGACTTCCAGGATCACCTGGTCGGCGGTGCGTTCGGCGGTCGCGCCCGCCTGCTTCGCCTGCTCCTGAGCCTGTTTGGTCGAATAGACGGTGTCGCCCCCCTGGAATACCGGGATGCGGAGCAGGAGAGTCCCGGCGTAGTCATCCGTGAACGACGGGCCGACGGGACGGTAGTAGTACGTCCGGCCGACCGAGCCGATCGCGAGGAGTTTCGGGAGCCCGTCGGAACGCACGGACTGAATGTGCGACTGCGCCGCTTGCGCCTCGAAGCGCCGCGCCGCGAGATCCGGCCTCTCCGTCATCGCGCGGTTGATCAGATCGTCGACGCTCTGCTGCGCGCGGTCGAGCGGCAGATTCTCGGGCAGCTCGCCGACGTCCACGGGCACGGTGGCCGGCACACCGACGGCCGTCGCGAGCGCGCCGCGGATGACCTGCACCTGACCCTGCGCGTCCTGGAGATTCAGCTGCACCTGCGAGACGACCGTCTTCGCCTGGAGAACGTCGGCGATCGTCGCGACGCCCGCGCGATGCCGCTCCTCGGCCGCCTCGAGATTGCGCTTGGCCTCGTCGAGATTGACCTCGCGCGCGGCGACCAGAGCCTTCGCGTTCAGGTATCCGTAGTACGCCTGCGCGATCGAGAGGACGACGTCCTGGATCGCGGCGCTGTGGCCCCAGTCGGCGGCATAGAGATTGGCCTGCGCCTCGGCCACGTCCGCGGTCCGGCCGCCGAAGTCGAAGAGGACCCAGTTGAGCGACGCGGCCGGCCCGTAGGTCGTCTGGAGAAAGTTCGTCAGGCCGAACACGTCGGAGGTCTTCTCGCGCGTGATCGAGCCGTCGATCTCGACGACCGGGAAGTACTCGGCGCGCTTGACGCCGACGTCCGCCGCCTGGGCGCGCGCGAAATACCAGGCCTCGCGCGTGCGCGGGTTGTTGCGGAGCCCAACGTCCACGAGCTGGGCGAGCGAGAGCGTCGTGCCGGGCTTCGTGTATTCCTCGGGAATATCGACTTTCTTCTCCGACTCGGGCGCCTGCGGCGCGCGGCCCTCGGGCGGCGGCGTCCAGGGAACTCCGGGCGAGGGCGCCACGGAGCCCGCGATGGATTTGTCGGGCGTGAAATGCGAGCAGCCGGCCGCGAGGACCGCCGACGCCAGGGCCATGGAGACGAAACTTCTCTCCGAACCTCTCATGCGTTCGACCGCGCGATGCCTTTCGTGAAGACCCCGACGATCTCCGCGACGAGGTCGTCCAGGGTGTCTCCGTCCCTGCGGAAGACGTTGATGCCTCGAATCATTCCCAGGAAGAGCTCGGCCGTCGTGTGCGGGTCGACGCCCCGGTACTCCCGCTGCTCGATGCCGTCCAGGATGACCTCCTGGACCCGCGCCGCGAGGTGATCGTGCCGCTCGCGCAGCACCCCCCGGCGACCCCGGACCATCCGCTCGTCCCGGTAGAGGAGCATGAGGAGCGACCGCTGGTCCCAGTAGAAGGCCAGGATCTCGCGGGCGAGGCGCGCGAGGCGCTCGGTCGGCGAGCCTTCCTGCGGCAGCGCCTCGGAGAGGACCGCGTCGAGCCGCTCGAGGCCGTGCTCGATCGTAGCGAAATAGAGGTCTTCCTTCGTGCGGAAGTAGCGGTAGACCGTGCCCTTGCCGATGCCGCCCTTCTCGGCGATTTCGTCGATCAGGACCTCGTGGAAGTCCTTCTCCGAGAAGACCCGGGTCGAGGCTTCCAGGATCTCTTCGAGCTTTTCGTCCGTCTTGGCGCGCGGCATG
Organism: Thermoanaerobaculia bacterium; assembly: GCA_036558325.1. Classification (GTDB taxonomy): domain Bacteria; phylum Acidobacteriota; class Thermoanaerobaculia; order UBA5066; family Gp7-AA6; genus DATBFU01. The sequence continues at coordinate 55,815 of DATBFU010000061.1, forward strand.
GCCCTGGCCTTCCCCAAAGACAAATCGAGCCGGTCAATTCGACACTGACCGGTCAGTTTCAGTATGTCATACGGGGAGTCGGCGAAAGAGTTCTCGCGTTTGCCGGATGCCTATCCATTCCAGCAAACTCTGTCCTGTGTTAGGATTACGAGAATACATCGATGAATTTCAGCGGTGTTCTCCGGCAGAGCTTCTCTACGGCCGAGGCGGCCCGATTGACCGGTCTCTCGCCACGGCAGCTCGACCACTGGGACCGCCAGGGATTCCTGAAACCCTCGCTCGAGCGCGCCGCGGGCTACGGCTCCGCGCGACGCTACTCGTTCGCTGACGTCGTGCGGCTTCGCGTGGCGGCGATGCTGCGCGCGGCGGGCGTGGGTCTTGCGAGGATCCGCCGCTGTGCGGAGGAGCTCGGACGACTGGATCCCGCCGTCTCGGATCTCGGGCAGGCGCGTCTTCTCGTCTCCGGCAATCGCGTGCTCTGGGCGCGCTCGGAGCGCGAGCTCATCGACCTCTTGAACGACGGGCAGATGGTTCTCGTTTTCCCGGTGGGAGACGCGGTGGAGGCGACGGCCGGCGCCGTCGCGCGTCTCGCTCGGGAAGCCGAGAGCCCTCTGCCGGCGCCGCGGCGGAGCCGGCGACAGAAGTAGTTTCGAGTTTCGGGTTCGGGCTTCGGGTTGACTCCGCGGGGCGGCACAGGAGGCGGTGGGTTTTGGATCAGGACGAGGCGAATCCGCGCGTCGCCGCGCTCGTGCGGCTCGGACGACAGAGGGACTTTTCCCTCCCGCGGTTCAAGCGAACGCTCACGTCCGCGTCGCGCAACGCGAAGCGCGCCGACATCCTGCGGCGTCTGTTCTCCGACTGGGTCGGCCTCTCGCTCTCGGCGTCCGACGCCGAGTCGTCGTGGGAGCAGATCGAGGCGCTCTACCCGCGCATGCGGGAATCGCTCGGGCGGCCGCTGTCGCTGCAGACCGCGCTCCTCCACCACTTCCACAGCCGGAAGGGCAAGATCGTCGATCCCAGCGTCGTGCCCGCGCGGGAGCTCGCGCGTCTGCGGCTCTCCGCGCTGACCGATCCGCTGACCGGCCTCTACAACCGCCGCTTCCTCCTCGAGCACTTCGCCCGCGAGATCGCGCGCTCGGAGCGCTCCGAGGGCATCGTCTCGGTCGTGATGCTCGACCTCAAGGACTTCAAGGCGGTCAACGACCGCTACGGGCATCCCGTCGGCGACAACGTCCTGATCCGGACCGCGCGCGTCGTGCGCCAGTCGCTGCGCACGGTGGACGCCGGATGCCGCTGGGGCGGCGATGAGTTCGTCGTCGTGCTTCCGAACACGAACCTGCTCTTCGCCGTCGCCGTCGCCGAGCGCATCCGCAAGCGTGTCGCCGCGCTGTCGCTGCCGTACCGCTCGGACCTCAAGGTCGGCGTGCATTACGGAATCGCGACGTACCCGACGGACGGCAAGACCGTGGACTTCCTCCTCAAGGTGGCAGACCTGCGCCTCTACCAGTGCCGCGAGCAGGCCAACTTCCCCGGAGCCGAGCGGCGCGAATATCCGCGCTTCTCGCCGGCGGACACGAGCGTGCGCCTCATCCGACACGGCAGTGATCCGTGGACGGTGCCGGTCGTGGACGTGAGCTACGGCGGCGTGGCTCTGCGCGCGCCGCAGCCGGAGAAGTGGCCGCGCCGGTGGACAGGAGAGATCTTCCGCCGCTTGAACTCCGAGCGGCACCCGGTGCGTCTCAAGGCGATCAACTGGGCCCCGCTTCCGGACGGCGGCGTCCGGGTAGGCTGCGCCTATGTCTGAACCGCAGCGGAGGGCGCTCGTTTGACGTCGCCCTTCGCCGCACATCGGGCGGCGTCGGGGGCGCTCTTTTCCCTCTTCTGCCTGCTCGCGATCGTCTTCTCGGCGGGTGACCCGCGCCTCTTCGCGGCGCTCGCGGGCGCGTCGCTCCTCTCCGCCTTCCTCACGACGCGCGGTTTCGCGGCCGGGCTCGGCTCCTTCACGTCGCCGCTCGCGATCCTCGTCGACCAGGCGCTCCTCTGGACGGCGATCGCGCCCGCGGCCGGCGGTCAGAGCCTTTTCGCGCTCCTCCTTCCGGCCGGTGTGGCGCTCGCCTGGACGCTCGAGGGCAAGGCCGCCGCGCGCTTCTACGCCGTCGTCTCGGTCGCGGGCTCCGCGGCGATGGTCGCGGACCGGGCGCTTCCGACCGCCGGCGCCTCGCAGCTCGCCCTCATTCTTTCGGCGCTCGCCGCGCCGGCGCTCCTCGTCGCGCTCGAGGCCGCCGCCGGTACGAGAAAAACGGCGGCCGCCGCGGCCCGGCGAACCGAGCCGGCGCGGATCCGTGCGGCGGCGCCGGAGGCCGTCTTCGAGCCGGAAGAGCCGGAGACCGCGCCCGACCGGCGCGACGAGGCGATCCTGCACGATCTCCGGTCGCCCCTCTCGGTGCTGCGGGTCTACGCGGATCTGATCTCGGAAGGGGCGAAGCGGGGCGAGCTTCCGAATCCCGAGCACCTCTCGAATCTCTCCCGCGAGCTCGATCTCGCCGAGAGGCTCGTCGGCGAGGCGTCCGAGCCAGGGTTCGCGTCCGCGACGCGACAGCCCGCCTCCGGACCGTCCGGAGGACCGCCCGCGCCCGCCGCCGACTCGAACGCCTCGGCCGACCTCGTCGAGATCCTCGGCTCGCTTGCCACGGCGTACCGGCTCTCGCTCGGCGGCCGGCGGCGCATCGAGTTCATCGCGGAGAAGCCCGAGCTCGTCGTCGCGGCGGACGCGGTCGCGCTCCAGCGCGCGTTCCGCAACGTGCTCGAGAACGCGGTCAAGTACACGCCGGAGGGCGGCGAGATCCGGATCCGCGCCGGCCCGGCCGGCCCGCACGCGTTCGTCGTCTTCAAGGACACCGGGATCGGCATGAGCCCCGAGGAGCGGACGCACGCGTTCGACTACGCGTTCCGCGGCGCCGGCGCGATCACGTCCGGCACGCGCGGCAAGGGCATCGGCCTCGCCGTGACGAAACAGATTCTCGAGGCCAACGGCGGCCGGATCAGCCTCTCCTCGGAGGCGGGCTTCGGCTCGGAGGTCACGATCCTTCTTCCCTTCGCGCGGGGGGCGCGCTAGAACGATGAAACGCATCGTCGTCGTGGACGACGAGCCCGGCGTGGGCGCGGCGGTGCGCGAGGTGCTCGCGGCCGACGGTTACACGGTCGAGACTCCCGGCGACGCGCGCGCCGCGCTTCCCGACCTGATCCGCGCGGTGCCCGATCTGGTGATCCTGGACGTCGGCATGCCGGGGATGAGCGGCTGGGAGCTCTGCGCGATCCTGCGCCGCCAGACGACGACGCGCGGCGTCCCGATCCTGTTTCTGACCGGCCGCCAGGAGCTGAAGGACCGCATCACGGCCATGCAGCTCGGCGGCTCGGACTATCTGGCCAAGCCCTTCGGCGCGGACGAGCTGCGCCGCAAGGTCCACGCGGTGTTCGACGAACCGCCGCGCGAGAAAGCGGAGGAGCCATGAGCACGAAACGCCGGACCGGAGAGCTCCGAATCGAGCCTCATGCGGCGGCGCTCTCCACCGACCCGTCCGGCAAGAGCGTCGAGCGCCTGCGCCAGGAGCGGCTGGTGTACGACGGGGTGACAGGCCTGCCGCTCCATCCCTTCGAGGAGCCCGACCGCGTCGCGTCCGTCGAGCGCGTCGAGCGCCTCGGCGTGATCTATCTCCAGATCGGCAAGTTCTTCGGCTTCGAGGAGCTCTACGGCTGGGAGCTCTACGATCGCGTGCTCGTGGCCGTCGCGGACGGCCTGCGCGCCGACGTCGCGAAGTCCCGTCTCGCGCCGCACTTCGTCTCGCTCCGCTACTCGGGCTCCGACGGCTTCTACGTCCTCTTCGACCTGCCGTCGTCTCCGCGGGGACGTTCCGTGCCCTCGCTCGAGGAGGTTGGACTCGAGTTCCAGCTCGCCGCCATGCGGCGGCTCCGCGAGACCTTCGGCGGCACGACGGTCGATCTCATGAGCGTCCACGTCTCCAGCCTCTCGGCGGACGACAACCCGCGCGTGCGCCCGTCGAGGCACTTGATCCGCAACCTCTTCGAGGCGGCGAAGATCGTCTCGCAGCGCCAGACGCGCGAGAAACTGGACCTCTGCGCCGAGCTGAAGGGCGTGATCGGGCGGCGGCGCCTCAAGGCGGCGTTCCAGCCCGTGCGGTCCCTGCCCGACGGCAAGATCCACGGCTATGAAGCGCTCATCCGCGGCCCTCAGGGGAGCTCGCTCGAGCGGCCGAACGTCCTCTTCGCCGTCGCCCACGAGAACGAGATGTCGGTCGAGCTCGAGACGCTCTGCCTCGAGACGATCTTCAAGAGCCTTCCGCGCGCCGTCTCGACGGGGCGTCTCTTCGTCAACGCGTCGTCTCAGCTCCTGCGCCATCCGATCTTCCTCGACGACCGCAACCTCAAGGCGATCAACCGCAGCCATGCGGACGTGGTCGTCGAGATCTCGGAGAAGGAGATGGTCGGCGACTACTCCTCGTTCGCCGAGATCGTGCGGCGCATCCGCGGCTCGCGCCTCCAGATCGCGATCGACGACGCGGGCTCCGGCTACTCGGGCCTCGAGACGATCCTCAACCTGCGGCCGGACTACATCAAGGTGGCCGACTCCCTCGTGCGCGGCCTCGAGACGGACCCGATCAAGCGCGAGATCATCGCCAGCCTCGCGGCGATCGGGAGCCGCATCGGCGCGATCGTCATCGCCGAAGGCGTCGAGCGGGAAGAAGAGCGCGCGAGCCTCGTCGAGCTCGGTATTCCGTACGGGCAGGGATACCTGCTCGGACGTCCCGCCGTGCACGGGAAGGGGCGGCGCCGACAGGTCGAGAAAGCCCACTAACGCGCCGCCGCCGCCCTGGCGGGGAGCTTGCAACGCCGCATCGGTGCACGCCCGGAAGGAAGGCACCGATGTCGTCCACGTGCCCGAAAGCGTGAACGGAGGCCTCTTCGTGGGGATCGCACGCGGCGGCGCGATCCTGATCCTGATGCTGCTCGCGATTCCGGCCCTCGCGCAGGAGGACTATGCGCGGCAGCGGCAGGAAGCCGGCGTCGAGGAGTACCGGGCCGGGAACTTCCGCCGCGCCGAGGAGGAGTTCCGGCAGGCCGCCTTCGCCTCCTTGAACGACGCCAGTCGTTACCTGGAATCCCTGGCCCGTCTGGTCGTCGCGCTGGACGCCGAGGGCAAGCGCGACGAGGTCGAGAAGACTCTCACGCGCTTTCTCTCGATCGAGGAGATGGAGGGAGGCTATTCGGCGAGCGCGCTGGAGCCCGATTTCCGGAAGGCCTTCCACGACGTTCTCCTGCGCTCGACGCCGAGGGAGCGAATCGAGCGACTTCCGCGTCTGGCCGAAGAACTCGGGCTCGTGCCGGCGCCGGCCACCACCACCGCCCCTTCTTCAACTCACGCGCCGGCGGCTCCTTCGGCGGCGACTACCGGGATCCCGACGGTCGCGGCCACGCCGGAGCCCACGCGGACTTTCACTCTCCCGCCGGCGGCAACGGACACTCCGTCGCCGACCGCGACCGTTCCACCCTCGCCGACCCGAACCGCGACGGCCGTCCCCACTTCGACGCCGTCGCCGACTTTGACGGCCACCTCGACGCTTACGCGTACCTCGTCGGAGACGCCGACTTCGACTCGAACTCCCACTCCGACGGCGAGCTCGACGCCGACGGCGTCGCGGACTGCGACTGCGACCGCTCGTCCCTCGGCGACCCGCACTGCGACTCCGGTTCCCACTTCGACGCCGTCGCCGACTCGCACCCTCACCTCGACACGAACACGGACGCCGTCGGAGACCCCGACCTCGACTCGAACTTCCGCTCCGACGGCGACCCGGACCGCCACGGCAATCCCGACGGCGAGGCCTTCGCCGACCCGGACGGCGCCCGCGATCTTCGTCCCTCCGCGCCAGGTCGACACGCCGCCTCGTCCGATCCGGCGCGTGATGCCAATTTACCCGCCGGAGGCGCTCCGAAAGCGAGTTCGCGGGCTCGTGGTGCTGCGCGTGCTGGTCTCCGAGAAAGGAGAGCCGGTCGAAATCCGCGTCGAGAAGGGACGAACGGGCCTGACGGACGCCGCGCGGGAAGCGGTCCGGCAATGGCGCTTCGAGCCCGCGACGAAGGCCGGCCGGCCGGTCCGGACGTTCACAACCGTCGAGATTCCCTTCGAGGCCATCCTCTTCGCCCGAACGCCGTTCCCCGAGGCGCCGGCGCCTGCTCCCTCGCCGACCCGCGTCAAGTCGAATCGATAGCGACGCTTCCGGTCCGCGCCGGCGAGGCACCGCGTGCCTGCCGTTATGATCCGGCCGCCACCGTGACCTCCGCGACGCCCCGCGCCCCGTATCTGTCTCTGCGCCACCGCGACTACCGGCGGCTGCTCACCTCGCAGTTCTTCTCGTTGATCGGGTCGCAGATGCAGGTCGTCGCCATCAACTGGCACATTTACCTGTTGACGCGATCGCCCCTCGCCCTCGGTTTCGTCGGCCTGACGCGCGTCGTACCCATCGTTCTCTTCTCTCTCTGGGCGGGCGTCGTCGCGGATCGCCGCGACCGGCGCCGCGTCATGATCGCGGCGCAGTCGGCCATGACCGTCGTGGCGCTCTTGCTCGCGATCCTCACCTACGCCCGGCGCGAGACGCTCTGGATGCTGTACGGGCTGAACCTGCTCGCCTCGACGGCCGTCGCGTTCGACGGTCCGGCGCGTCAGGCCCTGATCCCGCGGCTCGTTCCGTCGGAAGATCTGCCGGGCGCGCTGTCGCTCAATCTGTCGGTCTTCCAGGCGTCTCTGATCGGAGGACCGGCGCTCGCGGGGCTCATCATCGGCGCCCGGTCGGGCCCGGGACACGGCCTCCCGGCGGCCGGCGCGCCGATCGCGAACGGGAGTCTCGCCCTCATCTACTTCCTGAACGCGGTGTCGTTTCTCGCCGTGATCGGCGTGCTCGCGCGGATGCACACTTCGGGGGCGCCCGAGGCCGGTTCCGACGCCGCGCCGCCCTTCGAGTCGCTCAAGGAAGGCCTGCGGTTCGTCTTCTCGACGCCGCTGATGGTCTGGACGATGTGTCTCGATTTCCTGGCGACGTTCTTCTCCGGCTCCATGTCGCTCCTGCCGATCGTGGCCGACCAGGTCCTGAAGGTCGGCGCCCGAGGCTACGGCGTGCTCGCTTCCGCGCCCGCCGCGGGCGCGCTCCTCGGCTCCCTCCTCATCTCGATCCGGCCGCTTCCGTCGCGCCAGGGACGCGTCTTTCTGACGGCCGTCGCCGCCTACGGCGCCGCGACGGTCGTCTTCGGCCTCTCGCGGAGCTTTCCGCTCACGCTCCTCGCGCTCGCCGGAACCGGATTCGCGGACGCGATCTCGACCGTCATCCGCCAGACGCTCCGGCAGCTGCTGACGCCGGACCGCCTGCGCGGGCGGATGACGTCGGTCAACATGATCTTCTTCATGGGCGGCCCGCAGCTCGGAGAGCTCGAAGCGGGACTGCTCGCCTCGTTCTTCGCATCGGCGGTCGTGGGTGTGACCGTCTCGATCGTTTCGGGCGGCGCGGCGACGCTCATCCTGACCGGCGCCATCGCCGCCGCCGCGCCGGTTCTCCGCCGCTACGACTTCCGCCAGCACGCCGAGTACGTGCCGCGCTTCCCGGTCAAGGAGCCCACGCCGGGCCGCGCCGGAACGCCGATCGGGACGTAGGACGGTTGCCGGACCGGCCGGCGCTCACTCCTGGATGACCCACTCCCGCGAGCCCGCCGCGCCCTCCGAAGAAAGAACGGCGTCCTGCTTCGAGTCGCTGAGGAAGCCGGACGCGCTCCAGGAGGATTCGTCGAAGACGCGGTCCGATCCCGCGCTGACCAGGCGGTCGCTCTGGCCATCGGACGAGACGACGTAACGGAACTCCGTTCCCCAGGCGTCGGTCAACGGCGTGCGGGCGATGTAGAGGGGCTGCACGAGATCGCGCAGCTCCGCCATCGTGGCCGCCTTCGGATAGACGCCGTGGTCGACGGCCCAGGCCTCGATCGCCGTCTGGATCGCGCGCATGTCCATGAGCGTGGGATTGCACTGGAAGACGTGGTCGGCGAGCTTCCGCGGGCAGGACGGCGGCGCATCGCCGGCCGAGAGGGACGCGGGTGCGAACGCCCCGACCGCGAGCAGGAGCATCGAGAGGGTCTTCGTCATCGCAAACCTCCTTGTCGTCGCCGGATCGTGCCGGCTGTGTTATAGTGTATTAGTACACTGATACAATGTCCAGATGATCCGGACCCTTCAGATCGACCCATCCGACGCGACGCCGATCTGGGCGCAGATCGAGGAGGGGATGCGCCGCCTCGTCGCTTCGAAGGCGCTCGCTCCCGGCGCGGCCGTTCCGTCGGTGCGCGATCTCGCGAAGGACCTCTCGGTCAACCCCGCGACCGTCGCGAAGGCCTACCAGCGCCTGACCGACGCCGGCATCTTCTCGGTGCGCCGCGGCGACGGGACCTACGTCGCCGACTCGCCTCCCGCGCCGCCGCGCGGCGAGCGGACGCGCGCGCTCCGAGAGGGCGCCGCGAGATACGGAAGCCTCGCCGCGACGCTCGGCGCGAGCCTCGAGGAAGCGCAGGAGCAGCTCGAAACGGCCTGGAAGGAATTCGCGGAGTCGAAAGGAGGCCGACGGTGAGCGACACCCCGATCCTGGCGGCCGAGGAGATCACGGTGCGCTACGGCCGGAAAGTCGCGTGCGACCGCGTCTCCCTCTCCGTCCCGGGCGGCGCCGTCTATGCGCTCCTCGGCCGCAACGGCGCCGGCAAGTCCTCGCTCGTGCAGTGCGTCCTCGGGCAGCGCAAGCCCGACTCGGGACGCGCGCTCCTCTTCGGCGAGGATTCGTGGCGCACGCGGGCGCGCGCGATGGCCCGAACCGGCGTCGTGCCGGAGGAGCCGGACGCTCCGCCGGCGATGACGCGCGAGGCGCTCGTCGATTTCTGCCGCCGTCTCTATCCCTCCTGGGACTCCGCCGGCACGGCGGCGCGCCTCGACCGCTTCGGCGTCCCGGGAGGCGTTCCCTTCGGCAGGCTCTCGAAGGGCCAGAAAGGCATGCTGCTCCTTTCCCTCGCGCTCGCGCCGTCGCCGGAGCTTCTGGTGCTCGACGATCCGACGCTCGGGCTCGATCCCGTCGCCCGCAAGGCCCTCTTCGAGGAGATCGTCGTCGAGCTCGCCGATCGCGGGACGACCGTTTTCCTCACGACGCACGACCTCGCCGGCATCGAGGGCATCGCGACGCGGGTCGGAATCCTGAAGGATGGGCGCCTCGTGCTGGACGAGGAGCTCGAGGCGCTGAAGCGCCGTTTCCGCCGCATCCGTTACGGCAACCGCCAGACCGAGACGCGCGAGGCCTTCGGTACGGAGCTCGACGCGTTCGAGGCGGTGAAGGTGAAGGTCCGCGGCTGGGGCATCGACGCCGTCGTCTCGAACTTCGACGACGCCGCGTTCGAGCGATTCCGGGGCATCGAAGGCGTGGAAGACGCCGCGACCTCCGCAATGTCGCTCGAGGAGATCTTTCTCGCCGTGGCCGGCGAGTCCGTGAAAGAGAGAGGCGCCGCATGAAGACCACGACCGTTGCCGCGATCGTCCGCAGGGAGTTCCAGGAGCATCGGATGGCGCTCGCGGCGGCCGCGTTCTCGGCGGCGATGCCGTTTCTCGTCCCGCTCGCCCGGGGTCTCCACGGAGGCGTCTATCGCGAAGCTCGGGAGTCGCTCGCCTTTCTCGTCGCGGCGTCGTTTGCGATCGTGTTCGCGCTCGCCCTCGGGTGGACCGCGCTATCGCGCGATCTTGCCGAGCGGCGTCTCGGCTTCTATCTCTCGCGCCCGATTCCGGGCGGGGCGCTCTGGGCGGGAAGGCTCGGCGGCGCCTGGCTCCTGGCGCTCGCGGCGGCGGCGATCGTCTGGCTCCCCTCGTGGCTCGCGAGCGGGGGCCGGACCGCGCTCGTGGATCTGCCGCTCTGGTCGGGGTGGGCGGTTGTCGCGGCCGCGGCCGTGCTGGTCGTCCTGGCGCATGCCGCGTCGATCGCGCTGCGGTCGCGGTCGGGTCTCCTGCTCGTCGACCTCCTGGTGCTGTCGTCTTCTGCGGGCGCCATCGCCTGGCTCGCGCGACTCCTCCTGCGGCGGTCCGCCTGGGGGCCGCTCCGCGTCGGAGGCGCCGTCGTCGCCGCCGCCGTCCTGCTCGGCGCGCTCGCCGGCGGCCTCGCCGCGGTGACGCGCGGAAGGAGCGACATCCGCTCCGCGCACCGCGCCCTCTCGCCGCGGATCTGGAGCGGCCTCGCGTGCGGCGCGATGGGCTTCGGCGCCGTGACGCTGTGGGTGCTGTCGGCCGGACCGTCGGACTTGAAGCTCGTCGGCGCGGTCGCGGCACCGCGCGGGAGCTGGGTCGCCGTCGCGGGAAGCGCCCGCGGAGCGCTGACCGGTTTTCTCATCGACACCGCAACCGGCAAATACTCTCCCGCAGGCTCCGCCCGGCCGGAGACCAGATGGTGGGAGGGCCCCTCGTTCTCAGCCGACGGCCGGACCGCCGCCTGGCTCGAACCGGCGGGTGGCGCGACCTATGAGCTCGTCACGGCGTCGCTGTCCGCCAACGGCGCCGCGGCGCGCCGGAGCGGCTTCGAGACGATGTCCCTTCCCGACGATCTCGAGCTATCGCCGGACGGAAACCGCGTTGCGCTCGTCGGCTCGGGTCGGGTCGAGATCGTCGACGCGGCGACGGGACGTCTCCTCACTGCCGAGCATTTGTCGGCCACGTACCCGACCATGGTCGGGGCCTTCCTCGGATCTGACCGCTTTCTCGCGGCGATCTGGGGCTCGGACCGGCTCGACCTCTTCGAGCTCGACATCACGGCCCGGCGGATCGCGCGGCGGACGACGATCTCCGGGCTCGAGGGCTGGTACACGTTCGCGTTCGATGCCTCCGCGAAGCGGGTGCTCGTCCGCGAGAAGAGCGGAAGGCGCCTGCGCCTTTTCGAAATCGGAACGGGAAATCCGATCGCGACGCTCGCCGAGGGACCTCCGCAGAACAGCAGCTGGGCCCTCTTCCTCTCCGACGGACGCATCGTCTACCTGACGGCCGGGGACGATGGCGCAAGCCTCCGGCTCTTCTCCGCCGACGGCCGGCCGGAGCGCTCGATCGAAATTCCGCGCCGGCGCGCGCTCCCCGGAGGCGAGGTCGCGCCGGGAAAGTTCGTGTTCGCGACCTGGAGCGGCGACACCAGCGGAACGGTTCTCTACCTCGCCGACCTCGATTCCGGCGACGTCCGGCGCGTCGCGGACGGCCTCTATCCCGTCCTCTGGTTTGCGACCCGGCTGGCTCCGGTCGCGCCGGGATCCGACGCGACCGAGCTGTTCTATTCGACCGGCGACATCCGCGGCCTCGTCCGCTTCGACCCTCTGACCGGAGAGCGGCGCGTGATCCTGAAGGGCCGCAAAGAGGGCTAGCCGTCATGCGCGGTCAGACCCGAACCTCTCGCTGTCATCCCGAGCGAGAGCCAGGGATCCCGAACTCGGCAGACCGCGTGCCGGCAGCGGATGGGGTGACGTCGGCATCCGACGCGGGAAAGCTCGGGATCCCTCGTCGAAGACTCCTCGGGATGACAGCGAGTAGGGAATCGCTCACCCCGACCCTCTCCCCTCACCGGGAGAGGGGAGAAGAGGCCATTCGCGTCGCGATCGGGGATTGCGCTATCTTTCCCGCCCCGTGGCGACGGGATTCTTCCGAAAAGACGGCGAGCTGACCTGCGACGGCGTGCCGCTCTCGCAGATCGCGCGCGCACACGGCACACCCCTCTACGTCTACAGCTGGGCCTCGATCGCGGAGAGCTTCCGCCGCTTCGATGCGGCGCTCGCCTCCGTGCCGCACCTCGTGTGCTACGCCACGAAGGCCAACTCGAACCTGGCGATCCTGAAGCGCCTCGCGGCGCTCGGCGCCGGCGCCGACGTCGTCTCGGGAGGCGAGCTCCGCGCCGCGCGCGAGAGCGGCATTCCGGCCGATCGCATCGTTTTCTCCGGCGTCGGCAAGACGGAAGAAGAGATTGCGGCCGCGGTCGCCGCCGGAATTCTCGCCTTCAACGCGGAGTCGGAGCGCGAGATCGAGAAGATCGACGCGATCGCGCGCGCGTCCAGCGCCGTCGCCCGCGTCGCGCTGCGCGTCAATCCCGACATCGACGCACGCTCGCACCCGTACATCTCGACCGGCCTCCGCCAGAACAAGTTCGGCGTGGACATCGCGCGCGCCGGCGAGATCTTCGAGAAGGCGCGCCGTCTCTCCGGCGTCCGCATGATCGGGCTCCAGGCGCACATCGGGAGCCAGATCGGCGAGACGGAGCCGCTCGCCGAGACCGCGCGCGAGCTGGCGGCGCTCGCCGGCGGCCTCGCCGCGAAGGGCCACCCGATCGAGAGCCTCGACATCGGCGGCGGCATCGGCATCGGAGAGAGGGGACTCTCTCCCGAGGCGTACGCCGCCGCGGTTCTGCCGGAGCTGACCGGCGGCCACTTTCGGATCCTCATCGAGCCCGGCCGCGCGATCGCGGGCCCGGCCGGCGTTCTCGTGACGAAGGTCCTCTACGTCAAGCGCGAGCGCGGCAAGAGCTTCGTCGTGACGGATGCCGGAATGAACGACCTGATCCGGCCCGCGCTCTATCAGGCGATCCATCCAATTGAATCGGTTGGCCCCCCGAGAGGACAAATCCTCACGACCGACGTCGTGGGACCCGTCTGTGAGACGGGCGACACCTTTCTCCGGGACGCGAAAATCGAGGAGCCGGCGGAGGGAGACCTGCTCGCGATCCGCGACGCGGGCGCCTACGGGTTCGCGATGTCGTCCAACTACAACTTCAGGCCGCGCGGCGCCGAGGTCCTCGTCGAAGACGGCACGGCCCGCTTGATTCGAAAGCGGGAAACTTTCGAGGACTTAACACGGCTCGAACACGTATAGAATCGCGTCCGATTCCGTTTCGCCAATTCAATTCGCTTCGAAGGAGAGAGTATGCGATTGCGCCCCCTGTTCCTCGTTCTCGGCATCGCTGTGCTCGCCGTCGCGGCGCCCGTGATCGCGCAGACGACCGGTTCCATGTCCGGTGTCGTCCGGGATTCCAACGGCGCCCCGCTTCCCGGCGTGCTCGTCTCGATCACCGGCCCGTCCATGCCGGTGGCCCGCACCGTCACGACGCGTTCGGACGGCGTCTTCCAGTTCTTCAGCCTGATTCCCGGGACCTACCAGCTCAAGGCGGAGCTGCAGGGCCTGGGGACGTTCGCGCAGGACGTCGTCGTCAACCTCGCCAAGGATACCGAGGTGCGCCCGGTGCTCCGGGCGACGGCGGCCGAGTCCGTCGAAGTGACGGCGGCGGTCCCGCTCGTGGACACGAAGTCCACCGAGACGTCGCAGGTCACGACGCGCCCGACGCTCGAAAAGCTGCCGCTCGAGCGCACGTTTTCCGGCACGTTCCAGCTCGCGCCCGGAGTCGTGGACAGCGGCGTCGCGATCTCGAACACGAACGTCGGCATCAACGCCGGCGGCGGACGCCAGGACAACACCTACCTCTATGACGGCGTCAACGTCGGGAACCCGTTCTTCGGCGACCTGTATCAGGATTTCGCCGAGCTCGACATCCAGGAGGTCAACATCACGCGTGCCGGCATCCTGCCGGAATACGGCCGCACCGGCGGCTTCGTCGTCAACGGCGTGACGAAGTCCGGAACGAACCAGTGGCACGGCGACGTGCGCGTCGAGTTCCAGCCCTCCTCGTTCATCGCGGACAGCAACGACCCGAACCTCCAGACGAAGACGGAGCGGTTCCGTCCGGGCGTCGGAATCGGCGGCCCGCTGTGGAAGGATCACCTCTTCGCGTACGGCTCGTACAACTACTACCGCGCGAAGGAGACGGACCGCGTCAACCCGACCGGCGACCTGCCGGACGGCGTCCTCTCGATCAAGGAGTACTTCCTCAAGCTGACCGCGAACCCGTCATCGAACGTCCTCATCGACGGCTCGTTCCGGTATCGCGGCATCAACGAGACCAACGCCGACATCAACCTCGACGAGGCCTCGACCGGCGACATTCCGTTCGAGATCGACCGCGTCGGCGTGCTCTCGGCCTTCTGGACGGCCACGCCGTCGTTCAACGTGGAGGCAAAGTTCAACCACAACGACTACCCGAGCGGCGCGCAGCCGGCCCTGGCGATCGGGTTCCACGGGCCGTTCGACGCGGCGAACCCGGCCAACTCCGGATACTGGTGCCCGCCGGGCAGCATCTCCTGCTTCGGCGTCAACCCGCTCCTCGTCAACGAGGACGCCTTCCGCCGCGACGAGTACCGCCTCACGGGCACGTGGCTCTCGCACTTCGGCGGCGCCTCGCACGAGATCAAGGCGGGCGCGTACTACAGCGACAACAAAGAAGACAAGCTCACCGTCGCCAACGGCTGGGGCTCGATCGTCCGCACGTCGTCGTCCAACTGCCTCGTCGACGCGGAGGGCAACGACGACCCCACCCGCTCCTCGCCCTGCTACCGCACGCGCTACAACCCCGAGCAGCCGGCGCAGATCTCGCGCGGCCGCACGCTCGGCCTCTTCGCGCAGGACCAGGCCACCTGGAACCGCCTGACGGTCAACCTGGGCGTCCTGCTCAACAAGGACACCTTCATCCCCAACGACGACGGGGAGTTCACGTTCATCCAGGGCGACTTTCACGTGAGCGGCGCGCTTCCGTGCAGCGACCCGGCGCACGACCCGGCCGCGTGCACCTACACGGGCCGCTACGTCTTCCCGATCTCCAAGCAAATCCAGCCGCGCGTCGGCATCGCGTACGAGGCCGACTCCAGGGTCCACGACAAGATCTACGCGAACTACGCGCGCTACGACAACATGGACAATCAGTCCTTCGCGCGCGCGGCGGCGCCCGTCCGTCTCGTGCGGACGGACACGTACTTCGACATCGCGACGGGCCAGCAGGGCATCTCGCTCACGCGCTCGAACAACACCGGAAAGATCGTCCTCCCGAACATCGACCCGACCTACACCGACGAGATCTCCGCCGGCTACGCGCGGCCCCTGGGCGGCGGCTGGTCGGCCGAGCTCACCGGCATCTGGCGCGAGACCGAGGACATCATCGAGGACTTCGGCGCGAACAACCGCGACGATGAGGTCGATGGTCCGAGCGACTTCCGCTACGGCAACATCCCGGGCTGGCGCAAGTACAAGGCGTTGTCGCTCCAGGTCCGCAAGGCCTACGGCTCCAACTGGACGATGGACGTCTCGTACACGCTTTCGAAGCTCGAAGGCAACTGGGACCTCGACTACGCGACGCAGCTCTTCTACTCCTCCTCCTACATCGAGGACGGGCCGTTCCTCTACGTCGAGACGCCCAATCGCCGTGGCACCCTCATCGGGAACCGCACGCACGTCGGGAAGGTCTTCGCGACCTATCACCTGCCGACCAACACAAACATCGGCGGCTACCTGCGCGTGCAGAGCGGCCGGCCGTGGGAGGCCCGCGGAATCGACCCGGTCTATGGCACCGACTACGTCTACCTCGAGCCGGCCGGCACGCGCACGACGCCGACCTGGACGAACTTCGACTTTTCGGTCTCGCAGGACATCCCGCTCGGCGGGAACATGCTGCGAATCGAGGGACGCGTCCTGAATCTCTTCAACAGCCAGCCGCCACTGACCGTGGATCAGGATCTCTGTACGGACACGTGCACGTCGATCCCGGTCGATCCCTCGATCGTCAACCCCAACTTCGGCCGGCCCACGTCGTACGCGCAGCCGCGCCGGTTCTTCATCTCGGCGATCTACTCCTTCTAGATTCCGCTTCGCCTCGATACGTCTTCGGCCGGGAGCCTTCGGGCTCCCGGCCTTATCATTTCGGGATGAAATTTCGAATCGCCGCCGCGCTCGCAGTCTGCCTCAATTCGGCTTCCCTCTCCTTCGGCGCCGCCGCCGCCTCGCCGCCGCCGGTGCTCCGCCTCCCGGGCGGCGCCGACAAGGCGATCTCGCGGGAGGCGATTCTCGGCCCGGGCCGCATGGACGTCCGTCGCGAGGGCTCGGAAGGCGACGTCACCGTCTTCCACGGCCAGCCGCTCCTCGACGTCCTCGAGAAGGGCGGCCTCGAGACGAAGGCGATGGCGTCGCAGCGGCATCTCGCGCCCGCAGTCGCCGTCGTCACCGCGCGCGACGGCTACACCGTCGTCTTCTCCGTTGGCGAGCTCCTGATGCACCGCGCCGACCCGCGCGTCTTCCTCGTCGCCGAGAGCTCCTCGGGTCCGCTCCCCGAAAACGAGGGGCCGGTGAGACTCCTCGTCTACGGCGACCGCGCCCGCTCGGCCTACGGGCTCGCGCGCGTCGAGGTGAAGCTGCTGGCGGAGAATCCCGCGAAGAAGTGACCCGTCCCCGGGTCATCCCGAGGAGTCTTCGACGAGGGATCCCGAGCTGACAGGCGCCTTGGCCTGTCATTCCGAGGAGTCGCTCGGAATGACGGCGGGGTGCGATGCCGCCCGGCTCAGGGTCTGCCGAGCTCGGGATTCCTCGCTGTCGCTCGGGATGACCGCACTCAGTCCTTCTGTCGCACCCGCGCGAGCGACCGCGCGACGTCCGGCTGGTTCGGGTTCAGAGCGAGGGACTTCGCGAGCAGTCGCTCGACCGCGGCGCGGTCCGCGAGGCACGTCTCGAAGATCGCGAGTGCATTCAGCGTCTGCGGCGTCGTCGTCGTGCCTTCGAACGGCGAGAGCGCCGCGACGGCGCCGCGGCAATCCTTGTTCCGGTAGAGGAAGATCGCGCGATCCCGGGCGATTCCCTCGTTGCCCGGCCAGGTCTTGGCCGCCCGGTCGAGAAGCGACCTGGCCGCGGCCGAATTCCCCGCCTTGTCGTAGTCGCGCGCCCAGCCGCCGACGGCGACCGCGGGGTCGGACGAGGCGGACGTCATCGCGAGCGCCTTGAAGAGCCAGTCCTCGGCCGCGCGCGTGTCGCCCTTCTGCCGGGACAGCAGCGCCAGGTTGTAGATCGGCGAGTAGTAGTCCGGCCTCAGTGCGAGCGATTTCTCGAAGGCTTTGCGCGCGTCGGTCGGATCGTGGCGCGTCTCGAGGTAGTACATCCCGAGGTTGTTCCACGCGCCCTCGGTCATGCCGGGCCGATCGCCTCCGGCCGGCGCGAGCGGCCTCGCCTGCGCCGGCGAGAGGTATCCGAGCGCGAGGAGTTTCTTCGCGTACTCGCTCGACTCCGACGCCGACATCGACGCGGCCGGCAGGCGGCGCACCGCGATCTTCGAATAGACGTCCGCGCGCGGCGGCGGCGCCAGGCCATCGAAGGCGCCGGTGACCGGCGCGCCCGGCATCGTCCGGTCGGCTGGAAGCCCGAGGAGCGCCAGGACCGTCGGCGCGACGTCCAGGATGCGCGCGCGGCCGCGATCCGCCGAGCGCCGCACGCCCTTGCCCCAGGCCGCGATCACGCCCTGCGGCCGGTGCCAGAACGCCGCCGTCGCCCAGTTGCCCGACGCCAGGCCGCACGGCCGGTCGGCGCCCCACTTGAAACCGTGGTCCGAGTGCACGAGGAGGGTCGCGCCGTCCTCCTCGGCGCGGCGCATCCACTGGCCGAGCAGCCGGTCGACCAGGTTGTAGTAGGCCCCGACGACGCGGCGGTACTTTCCGAAGTCCTCGTCGGAGACGGCGGGACAGTCCGGACGCGGCGGCGTGAACGGCGCGAACACGTGGCCCACCTCGTCGGTGCCCTCGAAGTACACGGCGAGGAGATCCGGGAGCTGGCGGTCGTAGAGGTCGCGCGCCAGCCGCTGCGTCACGCGGGTCGCGGCGACGACGCGCGACAGCGCGACGATTCGGTTCTCCATTCCGGCGCCGCTTCCGAGAGCCGCGGCGACGTCGGAGGACGCCGCGTCGAGGTACGGGGCGAGGTCGTCGGCCGAGACCTTTCCGTCCCGCGCGAGCACCTGTGCGACCGCGGTCTCGAGCGACACCGGATACGCCGCGCCGGCGAGCGGCAGGCCCGAGAAGAGGATCGGGCTCGCGCGGTCGGAGACGAAGAAGCCGTCCACCTCCTCCGCGGGATGCGTCGCCCACCAACCCACGACGCCCACCTTGCGCCCGCCGGCGGACGCCTCGTTCCAGACAGCAGGGACCGCCCGCGAGAATCCCGAGATCGGGTTCTTGGCGCCGGTCTTCGGGTCCGTCTCCTGGAAGTCGAGCACGCGATGCACGTCCGGAGGGACGCCGGTCGCCGCCGTCGTCCAGAGGATCGGCGAGATGAGCGGGTACTCGCTTTCGAGGACTCCCGACCAGCCCTCGGCGGTCAGGCGTTTCCAGTTGGGCATCCGGCCCTCGGCGGCGAGGCGGTCGAGGAGCTCCCAGTCGAGACCGTCGAGCCCGATCCAGAAGACCGGCGGGCGGCCGCCGGGAGCGCGCCGGGTCCGCGTTTCGGTGTCCGAGGCTTCGACGACGGCCGGAGCACCCGCCCCGGCCGACGTTTTCTTTTCGGGCGATGGCGGCGCGGACTCGGACCGGCCGCACGCGGCGAAAACGAGGATGAGGGGGAGAAATCCGATCCGGCGCCGGCGCATCGCCGGCAAGCTTACCGAAGCCGGCGAAACGCCTGCGTCTTGACCGCGATCCAGACGCGCCGGCCGGCCGCAAGTGCGAGCTCCCTCACCGAGCCCGCCGTCAGATGCGCGCGCCACGGCAGACCCGCCGCGGTTACGTGCACGATGGCGTCGCTCGGAAAGCGGTCGATTCCCGCCACGACCCCCTCGAAGACGTTGCGCGCCGAGACGCCGTCGAGCGGCCGCACCGACAGGAGCACGTCCTCCGGCGCGACCGAGAAGACCGCGCGGCCGAGCGGAAAGCTCGGATCGAGCGGCACGAGGAGGTCGGCGCCGCGCGGCGTGACGAGCCGGCCGACGCCGTCCTCGTCGGACTTTTTCTCGAGGAGACCGTCGAAAATGTTGTCGAAGCTCGCGCCCGGATCGACCGCCTCGACCCGATGCGCGGCGAGGACGTCGGAGGGAGGGCCCGACCCCAGGACGCGGCCGTCCCGGAGCAGCAGAACGGCCCGCGCGAGGAGGAGCGCCTCGCCCGCGTTGTGCGTGACGTAGAGGAACGGAATCCGCATCTCGTCGCGCACGCGGAGAAGATACGGCAGGATCCGCTCGCGCAGCGCGACGTCGAGCGCCGCGAGCGGTTCGTCGAGCAGCAGAAGCCGCGGCCGCGTCGCGAGCGCGCGCGCCAGGGCGACCCGCTGCCGCTCGCCGCCCGAGAGCGTCGCGGGGTAGCGCGCGAGCAGATCGCGGATCTCGAGGATCCCGACGGCCTCGTCGAAAAGCCGCGCCGCCGCCGGCCCGCGCTTCGCGAGGCCGAAGCGCACGTTCTCCTCCGCCGTCAGGTGCGGGAAGAGCAGCGAGTCCTGCGGCACGTACCCGATGCGGCGCTTCTCGGCCGGAAGGTCGATGCCGGCGGCCGAATCGAGAAGGCGCTCGCCCGAGACTTCGATCCGTCCGCTCGCGCGGCGCAGTCCCGCGAGCGCTTCGAGCAGCGAAGTCTTCCCCGCTCCCGACGGGCCCATCACGGCGACGGCCTCCGCGTCGAGCCGCGCCCGGACCTCCAGCCGGAACCGCGCGAGCGGCAGCCGGAGGTCGAGGTCGATCAGGCGGGAGCTCCGGAGGGCCGGGCGCGGCGGCGCTCGAGCGTCTCGGTCACCAGGATCGCCAGGAACGCGATCGCGACGACGACGCCGACGAGCCGCAACGCCGCGCCGTCCTGCCCGATCTGCGTGCGGTGGAAAATCGCGAGCGCGAGGGTCTGCGTCCGGCCCGGGATGTTCCCGGCGACCAGGATCGTCGCTCCGAACTCGCCGAGCGCGCGCGAGAAGGCGAGCATGGTCCCCGCGAGGATCCCGCGCCAGGCGAGCGGCAACGCCACGCGGCGGAAGACCGCGAAAGGCCCATGGCCGAGCGATCGCGCCACGCCGAGGAGGCGCGGGTCCACCTCCGCGAACGCGGCGCGCACCGGCCGCACGAGGAGGGGGAAGGACATGACGGCGGTCGCGAGCGCGACGGCCTTCCAGGTGAAGAGAAGCTCCACTCCCGCGCGGTCGAGGAGGCGTCCGAGAAAGCCGCCCGGGCGGACAAGCTGCAGAAGGAGCAGTCCGACGGCCGTCGGCGGCAGGACGAGCGGCAGGGCGAGAACGGTCTCGACGGCGTGCCGCACCGGTCCACCTCCGCGGGAGAGGGCCCAGCCGGCCGCGATCCCGAGCGGAAGGATGACGACGGTCGAGACCGCCGCGACGCGCAGGGTCAGCAGCAGGATCGAGAAGTCCTCTCCGGTCATCTCATTTCGCCGACGCGAAGCCGGCGCGCCGGAAGACGGCGAGCGACTCCGGCGACTGAAGGAATTCGACGAACTTCGCCGCCGCCGCGGGATTTCCGCTCTTGGCGACGACGGCCACCGAATACAGGATCGGCGGATCGGTCGGCGTTTCGAAGATCGGTTTCACCTTCTTGGAGACGCGCGCGTCCGTCGAATAGACGACGCCTGCCGGAGCGGCCTCCGTCTCGACGGCGGCGAGCGCCGCGCGAACGTCGAGCGTCGGCACGACCTTCGGCTCGATCTCCTTCCAGAGTCCCGCGTTCTCGAGCCAGCGCCGCGCGTAGACGCCGGCGGGAACGCCCGCCGGATCGGCGAGAGCGATTCTGGAGAACTGGAGCAGATCGCGCGGCCCGGCGACCTTCGCGGACGAGGAGAGCGGCACGACGACCGCCAGCTCGTTGCTCAGGAACTCCCGCCGGTCTTCCTTGTGTACGAATCCGGCTTTCTCGAGGCCGTCCATCCTGGCCGTGTCGGCCGAGAAGAAGACATCGGCCGGCGCGCCGGCCGAGATCTGGCGCGCGAGGTCGCTCGAGGCGCCGAACGAGAAGCTCAGGGGCGTCCCGATCTTCCCCTCGAAGGCCTTCCCGACCTCCTGAAGCGATTCGGTCAGGCTCGCCGCGGCGAAGACGAGGAGCGCTTTCGGCGCGTCGGCGGCCGCGGCGGGCTTCGAGACGGCCCCGAACCCCGCGAGCGCGAGGCTCGAGACGAGTGAGAGCAGCTTCTTCACGACGATGCCTCCTTGGAAGCGAAAGGGATTGCTTACGAGCCGATGACCATGACTTCCGTCGCCTTGATGAGCGCGATCGCGGGCCGGCCGGCGCGCAGGCGGAGCTGATCCGCGGCCGCCTTCGTGATGATCGCCGTCAGGCTCTGCCCGCCGATGTCGATGGTCACCTCGGCCAGCAGGCCCGATTTCCGCACACGGACGACCACGCCGGCGAGCTTGTTCCTCCCGCTGATGGCGCCCAGATCGTCCCGGGACGGCGCCATCCCGCCGCCCGAAAGGCGGGCGACCTCGGACCGTGCGATCCGGTGATGGCCTCCGGGTGTCCGGACGGACCGGATCTTCTTCCGGTAGATCCATTGCTTCAGAGTCGAGTAGCTGACTCCCAGGGTCCGGGCGGCGGCCGCGGCGGTCATTCGGTCGGGCGGTCGGCGGTTCATTCGATCGATTCTATACGATTCAATACGATTTGTTGGTTGACAAATCGCGGCGCCGGGCGGCAAGGTTCGGACCTCATGAAGACGCTCGAGACTTTCCTCGCGCTCGCGGCGTGTCTCCTCGCGGTTCCGGCCCTCCGCGCGGCCGACGCCGACTCCGGAACGGCGTTCACCGCCGAAGCCGATCCGCCGGCCGGCGACGCCGCGGCGAAGCCTCCCTCCAACCCCACGTACATCGAGGGCCGCGGCTTCGACTTCAAGACGTCCGACGGTCTTTTCGATCTCGCGATCGGCGCCAACCTGCAGGTGCGCTTCTCCGACCTGGACGTGGACGGCGTCGGGACGTCGACGGAGTTCCGCGTCCGACGCTTCAAGCTCTCCTTCACGGGGTCGGTCTTCGACCCGCGGTTGACCTATCGCTTTCAGATCGCCTTCGAGAACCCGAACAACGTGCGGCTGCTCGACGACGCGTTCTTTGGATGGAAGTTCGACAACCTGCTGCAGCTGCAGGCCGGGCAATCGAAGACGTGGTTCGGCCGCGAATGGCTGCAGGGCGGCGCCGTGCTCATGTTCGCCGAGCGGTCGATCGCGATCAACGCGTTCCAGGCGAATCGCGACATCGGCGTCTCGCTCCTCGGCTTCTCTCCCGGCTCCGTCTTCCAGTACGCCGTGGGCGTCTTCGGCGGCGCGGGACAGGGCACCCTGCGCGGCACGGACCACGTGATGCCGGCCGCGCGCGTCGTCTGGTCGACCTTCGGCGATCCCCGCGTGGGCGAGCCCGACCTCTCGCGCTCGCCGGTGCCGCGCTTTTCGATCGGCGCCAACGCCTTCTACAACACCCTGAAGAAGTCGACCGCGACCGCTTTCGAGAGCACGTTCCCGTCCTACGCGAGCGCGACCGGCTGGCTCGGCCAGAACGTCGGGCTCTTCCAGACGGGCGAGGACGTGGAGATCGGATCGGCGGGCATCGACGCGCAGGCCGCGTGGGCCGGCCTGACGTTCCAGGGCGAGTACCTGATCGGCCACGCGAAAGGCGCGACGAGCGGCGTGAACCTGAACGCCCGCGGCTACTACACGGAGGTGAGCGCGCTGGTGCTGCCGCGCCTCGGGCTCGCCTGCCGGTATTCCTCGCTCGACAGCAACCGATCCGCCTCCGGCGACCAGCAGAGCGAGGTCAACGGATCGGCCATCTGGTACTTCCGGAAACACAACGCGCAGCTGCTTCTCGAGTACTCGACGCTTCACCGGCAGAAACCGCCCGAGCCGGCCAACGACCGCTTCGTGCGCGTCCAGTTCCAGCTCGCCCTCTGAGCCGCGCGCCCGCCTTCGCGGTTTGATTCCCCCTCCGGGGGCGGGTAGACTCCGCGGTTCCCGCGGTGGGTGTAGCTCAGCTGGTTAGAGCGCCAGACTGTGGATCTGGATGTCGAGGGTTCGAATCCCTCCACTCACCCCAGACGATCTTTGCGCCCGTAGCTCAGTCCGGATAGAGCGTTAGCCTCCGGAGCTAAAGGTCGCGCGTTCGAATCGCGCCGGGCGCACCAACTC
>DATBFU010000062.1:0-156244 GCA_036558325.1 Thermoanaerobaculia bacterium
ATTCGGCGCCGTCGCCGGCGCGATCGACTACTTCTCGGTGAAGATGAGCGGCCGGGCCTTCCGGCTCGCCACGTGGCACGGCCTGCTGAACGTCCTGATGGTGGCCCTCTACGCGACGAGCTTCTTCCTTCGCCGCCACGGCGCCGCCGCCGGCGGCTCGCGCTGGGTCGTCGCGGCCGCTCTGGGCTTCATGGGCTTCGGCGTGCTCGCCGTCACGGGATGGCTGGGGGGAAGCATTGCGCACGAGCATCGCGTCGGCGTCATTGAAAGACTGAACATCGTGAAGAAGCCGGCGCCGCACAAGAACGAGCGCGCCGCGGCTTCCTGAGAATCCGTGGCCGCCAGGACGCGAACGCCGAAGGCCGACCAGCCGGCCAGCCGATCGCCGCTCGGCGGCTGGCTCGCGCGGTTCTCGCTCGCGGCGACGGAGTGGGCCGGCAGCTCCTGGGCGTTCGGGATCGCCGTCGCGGTCATCCTCGTCTGGGCTCTGACGGGCCCGATCTTCCACTACTCCGACACGTGGCAGCTCGTCATCAACACGGGCACCACGATCGTGACGTTCCTCATGGTCTTCCTGATCCAGCGCGCGCAGAACAAGGAGTCCAAGGCGGTCCAGATCAAGCTCAACGAGATCGTCGCCGCCATGCAGGGCGCGAGCAACCGCCTGATCGACGTCGAGAGCCTCTCGGAGGAAGAGATCGAAGTGCTGCGCAAGCACTACGCGGAGATGTCGCGCCTCGCCGAGGAAGGCGGCACTCTTCTCGAGTCGCATTCGATCGACGAGGCCCGCGCGCGCAGCGAGGCCAAGGCGCGAGGCAAGGCCGAGAAGAGTCCGGCGCGGACGTGAGAGCCGGCGCCGCGTTGGCACGCGGCGTGCTCCATCGTCCGGCGGGCACGGCCGCCGCGGATTCGCCCGGCGGGCCGCGTTCCATCGGGGCTGCGGACCCTTTCGGGTCCGATTCGGACAATGGAGGAAAGACATGAGACGTCTTAGCGGAATCCTGGGGGTCGCTGTTCTTCTCGCGTTCATGGTCTCGCTCGGCGCCTGCACGACGACGCAGAGCCCGGGCAAGCAGATCGACGACGCGGCCATTCACACCGCGGTCAAGGCCAAGCTGACGACGGATCACTTCTCGAACATCGTGAACGTCGACATCAACGTCACCAACGGCGTGGTGACACTCGCGGGCGAAGTGCCGAACGCCCAGGTGAAGGCCGACGCAGGGGCCGAGGCCAAGAGCGTGAAGGGCGTGGTCCGCGTCGTCAACAACCTTCAGGTCAAGAATCCTCCGGTTTCCTGATGACTCGATGAAGGGAGGGAAACGATCATGCTTCGACTGGCGCTGATCTTCCTCGCGATCGGGGTCGTGGCCGCTCTGCTCGGCTTCACGAGCATTGCCGGCGCGTCCTTCGCGATCGCGAAGGTGTTCGCTCTCATCTTCCTGGTGCTGTTCCTCGTCTTCCTGCTCCTCGGCATGACGGCCGCGAGCAAGATCGCCGCACGCTAGCTTCGAAAGCGAAAAGAAAGAGAGCGGGAGGGCCGATGGCCTCTCCCGCTCTCGAATTTTTCGCCCGCAATCAGTGCGCGGCGGTCGGCGTCGCCATCGGGGGCGCCGTTTCGGACATCGCCGGGGTCATCTCCATCGCCGGCGTGGGCGCCGAGGAGCTCGTGGTGGTGGTCTCGGTCGTCGTCGTCTCCGTTTTCTTCCCGCATGCCACGGCGAGAAGAGACCCGAGCGCCAACGCCGCGATCAGGCCGGCCAGCTTCCTCTTCATGACTCCTCCTTCTTTCGGGACAAGCGCCGCGGAGGCGCGCCCCGCACCGCAGCATGCAGGAGGCGTGCCCCTCCGGCCGGACCGGGCTGCCCGTCCCGGGCGGCACGCAACTTGCTCCGTCTCGTCGTTTCCGGGCGCACAGCGCGTTCCGGAGGTCGAAAGGAGACCCGAATGAGAAAAGTCGCTGCGATCATGGCCATCGCTGTCGTCTGCCTCGCGGCCGTTGCCGTGGCGGCGCCCGACACCAACAAGACGATCATCGGCACGATCACGCGGATCGACAACGCGTCGAAGTCGATGGTCGTCAAGGACACCGCCGGCACCGAGACGACGGTCTATTGGAACGACGCGTCGAAGGTCGACGGGGGCGAGCTGCGGGAAGGGTCGACGGTAAAGGTCGACACCAAGGATCAGGACGGAAAGACGTTCGCCACCACCATCCAGGTGCAGGCGCCGAAGAAGCCCTACTGATCGGCGGTCTCGAAGTCAGGCCTGCGGGGGAGGTCCCGAGTGGACTCCCCCGCTTTTTCCATCCAGGGCCCGGCTGATGTTCACGGCGGCGGAGATGAGCGCCAGATGCGTGAACGCCTGCGGGAAATTTCCCAGCGCCTCGCCGGTCAACCCGATCTCCTCCGCGTAAAGGCCGAGGTGGTTCGCGTAGCCCAGCATCTTCTCGAATGTCAGTCGCGATTCCTCGAGCCTCCCGGCGCGCGCGAGCGCTTCCGCCAGCCAGAAGGTGCACATCGAGAACGTCCCCTCCTGGCCGCCGACGCCGTCCGGCGAGACGCGGTGATCGTAGCGATAGACGAGGTGGTCGCTCACGAGATCCCGCTGGATCGCATCGAGGGTCCCGATCATCCGCGGATCCGTCGGGGAGACGAACTTGACCATCGGCGCGAGAAGCATGGCGGCGTCCAGAATGTCGGCGTCCAGGCTCTGCACGAAGGACCGCCGCTTGCGCGAGTACCCCCGGGACATCAGCGTGTCATAGACGGCGTCGCGCGCGGCGATCCACCGGGGCAGGTCGGCGGGAAAGCTGCGCTTGTCCGCGATGCGCTGCGCCCGGTCGAGAGCCACCCAGCACATGAGCTTCGAGAAGGTGAACTGGTGCCGGCCTCCCCGAACCTCCCAGATCCCTTCGTCCGGTTCCTGCCATCGCTGGGCGACCCAGTCCGTGAGCGCGCGCACGCCCTCCCAGAGCCCGTGGGATATCGGGTTCGCGTACTTGTTGTAGAGGTACACCGCGTCCATCACGTCGCCGGCGATGTCGAGCTGGAACTGCTTGGCCGCGTCGTTGCCGATGCGCACGGGGCGGGAGCCCCGGTAGCCCTCGAGGTGATCGAGCGTCTGCTCGGGAATTTCCGTGCGGCCGTCGATCCCGTAGAGGACCTGCAGCCCGCGGTCGGGATCGATTTCGCGACATCGCGCCTCGATGAATTCCATGAAACGCTCGGCCTCCTCCGTGAAGCCGACGCGCAGGAACGCGTACACCGTGAACGCCGTGTCGCGCATCCAGCTGTATCGGTAGTCCCAGTTCCGGTTCCCGCCGATCCGCTCCGGCAGGCTCGTCGTGGCCGCCGCCACGATCGCGCCCGTGGGCGCATACGTGAGCAGTTTCAGCGTCATGCACGAGCGCTTCACCATCTCGCGCCAATGGCCTTGATAGTGGCTTCGGCCGATCCAGCTCTGCCAGTAGTTGAGGGTGGCGCGGAACTCATCGTGGCAGAAGGACGCCACCTTTTCGAGCGGCGGCGGCGGATTCGAATCCGCCTGGCAGAGGAGGACCGGGATCTCGTCGCCTTCCTTCAGCAGGAACTCCGAGACCACGCGGTCTCCGCGGATCGTGCAGGACAGCGGCGTGGCCAGGTCCACGGAGCGGCCGCCGCCGGAAAAGCGCACGCCGGAGCGCGTCCGTTCGAGATCGGCGGCGCAGCGCGCGTAGTCGAAGGCCGGGAAGACCTCCAGCGCGAAGGGAATCGTGCCGCGAACTCCGCGCACGATGCGCACCACCGCGTGGTCCTCGTGCTTCTTTCTGCCCTCCGCCCGGTGGACCGGCATGAAGTCCACGATCTCGCCGACTCCGTCGGGCGTGAGAAATCGCGTCAAGAGCACGTTCGAGTCGGGCAGGTACATCTGGCGCCGGCGAGCCTCGGGCGACACCGCCGCGATCCGAAAGTGGCCGCCCTTCTCGCCGTCGAGGATCGCGGCGAAGAGACTCGGCGAGTCGAAGTGCGGCAGACACAACCAGTCGATCGTTCCGTCTATCGCGACGAGCGCCGCGGTGTGGAGGTCGCCGATGACGCCGTGGTGCTCGATCGGGACGTCGCTCATGAGGCCATCGCCGTCGGCAGATAGTCGGCCACCCGCGGAAATTCCGCAAGATCGCGGGCGATCGCCGCCCGCAGGAACGCGTCGAGCCAGTGGTAGATGTCACGATCCCGGATCGTGCGCCGCAGGCGGACCATCCGGGCCCTCTGCTCGGCGCGGGGCATCTCGAGAGCCCGGCGCAGCGTGTCGGCGACGCCCTCGACGTCGTACGGGTTGACGAGGAGCGCGGCGCGCTGCAGCTCGGCCGCCGCCCCGGCGAACTCCGAGAGGACGAGCACGCCGTCCTTCGACACGCGCGTCGCGCAATATTCCTTCGCCACGAGATTCATGCCGTCCTTGAGCGGTGTGACGAGCGCGACGTCGGCGGCGAGGTAGTAGGCCGAGAGACGCGGGCCCTCGAGCGGACGGTGAAGGTAGTGCACCGGGACCCAGCCCGATCGCGTGAACGTGCCGTTGATCTCGCCCACGAGCCGTTCGATCGACGTGCGGTGCTCGCGATACCCCGGAATCTCCTCACGGCTGGGGACCGCGATCTGGACGAGCGTGACGCGGCCGCGCAGCTCGGGCGACGTCTCGAGGAGCTTTCGGAACGCTTCGAGCTTCTGCGGGATGCCCTTGGTGTAGTCGAGGCGGTCGACTCCGAGCACGATGCGCCGGCCCGGTTCGTCCGCGCGCAGGCTGGCCGCCTTCTCGACGACCGGGGCCTCCCGCGCGCGGCGCTCGAGCGCGCGCGCGTCGATCGAGATCGGGAACGTGCCGACGCGCACGTCGCGATCTTCCCAGCGAACGCCGAGGACCGTTCCCTTCCCCGAGAAGCGGGCGCCGGGCAGGAGCAGCCGGACGCACTGCAGGAAGTTGCGGCGGTCCCGGATCGTCTGGAACCCGATGAGGTCGTAAGAGAGGAGCGACTGAAGAACGGGGAACCGCCACGGCAGCTTCAGAAAGATGTCGAGCGGCGGGAACGGGATGTGGAGGAAGAACGCCAGACGCGACGCGACCCCGAGCCGGCGGAGCTCGCCGGCCATCGCCATGAGGTGGTAGTCGTGGACCCAGATGAAGTCGTCGCGGTGCGCCCCGCGCGCGGTCGCCTCCGCGAATTTGCGGTTCACCGACTCGTAGGCGCGCCAGTAGTCGGGGTCGAACCGGCACATCGAGACCAGGTCGTGAAAGAGCGGCCAGATGACCTCGTTCGAGAAGCCGTGGTAGAAGCGGTCGCGCTCGCTCGACGTCAGCGGGACCGGAACGAGCTCATAGCCGAACCGGTCCCCCGAGCCCGCGAGCGCGGCGCGGGCATCGGGCACTTCTTCCTCCACCGCACCGCTCCAGCCGATCCATCGGCCGCCGCGGCCTTCGAGCACCGGACGGAGCGCGGTGACGAGTCCTCCGGTTCCGCGCTCGACGCGCCACTCCCCCCCGTCCTCGCGCGTGAGCGTGAACGGCAGGCGGTTCGACACGACGACGAGGTTCATGCCCGCGCTCCGCTGGCCGGGGCGCGGCCGGAGCCCCGATCGATCCGAAGCCACCGCTCGAGGAACGCCTCGAGCTCGTCGGGAGGACGCAGCCGAACGTCGGCCTTGGTCGCGCGCGGCCGCGCGCGGACCAGGATCGACAGGCCCCGTTCCGCGAGCGCTTCGAATGCGTCTTCGTCGGTCGCGTCGTCTCCCAGGTAGGCGATCGCCGCCTCGGGTCCGGCCTCCCCGAGGATCGTGCGGATGACGTTGCCCTTCGTCGCCGCGGCCGTCCGAAACTCGATCCCCCCGTCGAACGGGAACAGCCGGAGCCCCGCCCGCGCGCACGCCGCGCTCCACTCGAGGAGAAGGCCGTCGCGGATCTCCGGGTACCGCGACGGATCCGGGCGCTCGTGCAGCGCGAAGCCGTACGGCTTCCGCTCGAAGAGGTCGGCTCCTCCGCGCCCGGACATCCAGGACTCGAGGTTGTCGAGCAAGTCGCCCAGGGGCCGCGCGACCGGCGGCGCCTCGCGGCCGCGCCCGGGCGTCCAGCGCTCGAGGCCGTGGGAGCCCCAGAGCTCCGGCCGAGGCCGCAGCCATTCCGCGTGCCGGGCGAGGTCCGAGAGCGCCCGACCGCTCACGATGACCAGCCGCGTGCGCCCCTCCTCGGCGAGCGCACGGAGAGCCCCGGCGACACGCAGATCCGGAAACACGTCCTCGCGATCGCGGCGGAAGGGAGCGAGCGTGCCGTCGTAGTCGGTGAGCAGAACCCGAGTTGGCGACGAAGCGAGCGCTTCGAAAAACACGTCGATCGCGGATCGGGAGCCGGCGGGATCGTTCCGGCGCTCCCGAGCCGCGCCGCGGAATCGGCGGCGTCCCGCAGGAGTTCGGATCGTCACTTCCTCCTTCGACTGCAGAAACCGTGCCGGAAATGCTCACCCCGAGTGTCTGGCAGGCGAATTGCTCGGTCCGGAGAGGGAGGTGCGTCATGGCCTGTCAGCACGAAGGTTGTCGGTGCAATGAAGCCCGCGTCGAACGGGAAGGAAGAAGCTTCTGCAGCGAAGCCTGCGCGGACGGTGCGACCGATCGAAAGGGCGCGCCCTGCACCTGCGGTCACCCCGACTGCGCCGCCGTCTGAAGTCACGATTCGTCGAGAAATCGGGCGAACGTCGCCCGAAAACAACAACCCCATCCGGAGGAGGAGTCCCAAATGAAGTCCGTTTCAGAACAACCCCGCGTGCTGTCCGCAACGACGCTCAAGGGCGACAAGGTGCGCAATTCTATCGGCGAGGACCTCGGCAGGATCGAAGAGTTCATGATGGATCTCGAGACCGGGCGGATCGCTTACGCGGTCCTCTCGTTCGGAGGGTTCCTCGGTGTCGGAGACAAGTTGTTCGCCGTGCCGTGGCAGGCGCTCGCGCTCGACACGGACAAGCACGAGTTCGTGCTGAACGTCGATAAGGCGCTCCTGAAGAACGCTCCCGGCTTCGACAAGGACCACTGGCCGGACATGGCGGATCGCGCCTGGGGAACTCAGGTCTACAAGTATTACGGCATCGATCCCTACTGGGAGTAGGGAGGATTCTCGATGGCCCGGAAGCGAGCGGCGACGCCGAAACGACTCGCGCACCCTTCGCGCGCCGCCGCCCTGCCCCGGCCGATCTGGACGGGTCAGATTTCGTTCGGACTGGTTTCGATCCCCGTCGCGCTCTCGAGCGCCGTCGAAGCTTCGGAGCGCATTTCCTTCCACCTCCTGCACCGCAAGGACCTCGCGCCCATCCACTACAAGAAGTTCTGCAGCCTCGAGGACGTCGAGGTCGGCAACGACGAGATCGTGCGCGGCCGAAAGTCCGGGAAGAATCACTGGACGGTCGTCGAAAAGAAGGACCTGGACGAGGCGGCGGAAGAGGCGACGCCCGAGGAAAGCCGGGACGTGATCGAGGTTCTGGAGTTCGTCTCGCCGGACGCGGTCGATTTTCTCTCGATCGATGAGCCGTACTACGTCGTGCCCCGAAAAGGCGGCGAAAAAGCGTACGTGCTGCTGCGGCGCGCGCTCGCGGAGCGAAGCCGGACGGGGATCGTCCGCGTCACTCTCCGGACGAGGCCTCATCTCGCGGCGCTCTCTCCGCGTGGCGACGCGCTGACGCTCGTGACCCTGCGCCCGTTCGAGGAGATGCGAAAGCCCTCGCGATGGGGCATTCCGGCAGCTTCGGCCCGCCCCGCGGAGGTCGCGCTGGCCGAGCAGCTCGTGGACCGCCTGTCGGGAAACGGCTGGGATCCGGCGCGTCACCCCGACAGCTATCGAAAGGCGCTCGAGAAGCTCCTGGCTTCGAAGAAGGGCCGCGGCGCGCCCGGAGAGGCCGCGAGGCCCTCGGGCGAAAACGTCGTGGATCTCATGGAAGCGCTGCGCAGGAGCGTCGCCGGCCGGTCCCGCCGCGGCGTTCGCCGGTCCGCTTCGCGCAAGGCCGGCGCCGCCTGAGCTCTCCGGAGAAGAGCAAAGGGCCGGCGCGAAGCCGGCCCCCCGAACCGCTCCGATTCTTGCGTGGCCGTCCGCCGTCTAGGCGACGGGCCGTCCCTGGATCAGCCGGATCACCAGAATCACGACCGCGGCAACGAGCAGGATGTGGATGAAGCCCGACAGCGTGTAGCCGGACACGAGGCCGAGCAGCCAGAGGACGAGCAGGATGACGAAGATCGTCCAGAGCATTGACTTACTCCTTCCTTGTTTGCGCCCGGACCGTCCACGACCGTCCGGCGCAGACCGAAGGAGCGAAATCCGTGCCAGCGACGCGTGTCAGCGGCGCGCCTGCGAAGTTTTCCCGGACTTGCGGATGGCCGGCGGCGTCTTGCGCGACGTCTTCTTCGACTCCCCGTTCGACAGGAGGCCGCGCACGGTCTCGGAGCGCACCGTGTCCCCTTCCGTGAGGATGTAAGCGCGGTGCACCATGTTGCGAAGCTCCCGCACGTTGCCCGGCCAATCGCGGGTCTTCAGGAGCTCGATCGCCGCGGGTTCGAACTGCCTGACGCCCGACTTCTCCTGATGATCGATCTCGCGCAGGAAGTGCTCCGCGAGCAGAGCGACGTCCTCGCGGCGCTCCTTGAGCGGCGGCAGGCTGAGCGGAAAGACGTTCAGCCGATAGTAGAGATCCTCGCGAAGCTTGCCTTCGCGCAGGGCCGCCTCCGGATCGCGGTTCGTGGCGGAGAGGAGCCGCACGTCGACGCGGATGTCCTGATTCCCGCCGACGCGCCGCAGGCTCTTCTCCTCGAGAACGCGCAGGAGACGCACCTGCAGCTCCGCGCTCATCTCGGTGATCTCGTCGAGAAAGAGCGTCCCTTCGTTGGCCTCTTCGAAGTATCCGACGCGTTTCTTGTCGGCGCCCGTGAAGGATCCGCGCTCGTGCCCGAAAAGCTCGCTTTCGATGAGCGTCGGCGACACGGCGCCGCAATTGAAGGCGACGAACGGCTTCCCCGCCCTCCGCGAGAGGCGATGGATGGTGCGCGCGGCGACCTCCTTGCCGCTGCCGGAGGCCCCGGAGATCAGGACCGGCGCCGCCGTTCGCGCGACCTTGCGAATCGACTCGAAGACGCCCTGCATGGCCTTCGATCGGCCGACCATCTCGCCGAGGCGCCCGGTCTCCTGCAGCTCGGTCCGAAGCTCGTCGAGCTCGAGCTCGAGGCGCCGGCGCTCGGCGACACGTTTGTAGACCGCATCGAGCTGGGCGGGCCGGAGCGGCTTCAGAAGGTAGTCATCCGCGCCCGCCCGCAGCGCTTCGATGGCATGGTCGATGGCGCTCGATCCGGTGACGACGATCGCGTCGAGATCGGGTTGGGCCTGTCGTGCCTCGCGCAGGATCTCCAGCCCGTCTCCATCGGGCAGCGTGATGTCGACGATCAGGAGATGGGGAGGCGACTCGCGCAGGGCGTCCGAGGCCAGCCGCGCGGTCCCCACGCCCCGGGGATCGCCCCCGAGATCGCGGATCGCCGTCTCCAGGCTCTTGCGGAGGGAGGCGTCGTCCTCGACGATGAGCGTCTTCAACGCTGGTTCCCTCGGGCCTCGGCTTCCCGGTCGCCCAGAAGCTCGCCCCGTCCCCGCTCGAAGAGCTCGAAACAGCGCGCCAGCTCGCGCTGGGCGACTTCCAGGACCGGGGACGGATCCTCGCCCTTGGCGGCCCGCCGGCTCGCGGTCTCCAGGTTCAGGGCGACCGCGGACAGAGGCGCCGACACGTCGTGGAGGAACCGGCGCAGCTTCGCCGGCTCGACCGAGCGGCCCGCGACTTCTTCGACTCCCACGCCCTCGATCCTACCCTGCCCGGTCCCGCCGGTTCGAAAGAAAAAGGCCCCGCCGGAACGGGGCCTTTCACGTCGAGACTTTACCTTGCGGGGGCTCAGACTTTTCCGCTGTACCGCGCGATCGCCGTCACGCTCTCGCCCGACTCGCCCTTACGCCGCGTGACTTTCACGCGCTCGCCGACGGCGATCGTTCCGGTCACCGCGGCGTTGGCGTCGAGGTCGAACGTGTAGTCCTTGTTCTTCGGACCCGTCACGACGATCTTCTTGCCGGCCTCGTACTCCTTGACGACGCCCACGACCGATTCGGACTTGGTCTTGGTGTCCGGAGCGTTCATGTGCTCGTTCTTCGTGGTGCTCTCGGTGTGCGACTTGGGCATCGTGGCGCCCATCGTCGCGCTCCGGGAGGCTTCCGAGATCACCGACACGCGCTCGTGCCCGTCGGTGTCCTTCCAGTACTCGACCTTGGCGGTCTGACCGACGACGACGGCGCCGTTGACCCGGGCGTTTTCGTCGAGGTCGAAGGAATACGTCTTGTCCTTGGGCCCCTCGACCTTGATCTTCTTGCCGGCCTCGTACTCCTTGACCGTTCCGACGACCGACTCCATCTTCGATTTCGAGTCGGGCCCCGGACCCGAATGCTTCACCGTGGTTTCTGTATGGGTGGTGGTCTGCGGCTGTGCGTCCTGGGCCGCCACGAAGCTCGCGGCAGCCAACACACCCGCAGCCAGCAGAAACGTGCGTTTCATCTTCCTCTCCTTTACGAAGGGCTTCTTCAAGAAGCCGAAAGAGGTTCTTTCAAGACTCGTGCCGGTTTTGGACGGGGGTCAGCGCTCGAGCGCGACCTGGATTCCGTGGCCGAGGCGCCGGGTGTCCACCCGGACGCGATCTCCTTCGCGGCGGACGGTGAAATCCGCGGTGCGATCCCCGACCCCGACGTTCTCGAAGCGGACGCTGTCGAGGTATGCGGGCAGGTGCGGCCGGTCGAGCACGATCCTGCGGGTCTCGGCCTCGATCCGGATCCCCAGGCACGACTGGAGGAACAGGAACACGGAGCCCGCGGCCCAGGATTGCGGCGCGCACGCGAGCGGATAGAGGGTCGGCCCTTCGCCCTCGCGGCGCTCGAAGCCGCAGAAGAGCTCCGGCAAGCGCCGCATCTCCACTTCCTTGCTCACGTCCAGGAACGCGCTCATGAGCCGCGCGGCGAGATCGCGGAAACCGGAGCGCGCGAGACCCCAGGCGATGAGCGCGTTGTCGTGCGGCCATACCGAACCGTCGTGGTACGACATCGGGTTGTAGCGTCTCTCGTCGGAGGCGACCGTGCGAATGCCCCACCCGCCGAAGCAGGCGGGCGCGAAGAGGGTTCGCGCGAGGCGCGCGGCGCGCTCGGGGAGCGCGATGCCCGACATCAGAACCTGACCGGCGTTGGAGGCGACGACGCGGCACGGCTGCTTCCGCCCGTCGAGCGCCAGCGCGTAGGCGCCGATGTCGTCGCACCAGAACGCCTCGTCGAAGCGCGCGCGCAGCGAGTCGGCCGCCCGGTCGAGCGCCGCGGCGTCCGCGTCGCGGCCGAGCGCGGCGCAGAGCGTCGCCGCCCCGCGCCGGGCCGCGTAGACGTACCCCTGCACTTCCGAGAGCGCGATCGGCCCCTCGGCCAGCGATCCGTCCGTGTGGAAGATGGAGTCGCTTGCGTCCTTCCAGCCCTGATGGACGAGCCCGTCCTCCGACTGACGGAAGTACTCGACGAAACCGTCCCCGTCGCGATCTCCCCAGACGTCGATCCACTCGATCGCACGCTCCACGTGCGGCCACAACGCTTCGAGAAACTCGCGGTCGCCGACGCGCTCGTGGTAGGCCGCGGCGAGGATCACGAAGAGGGGCGTCGCGTCCACGCTCCCGTAGTAGCGTCGAAACGGGATTTCGTCGAGGGCGGCCATCTCGCCCTTGCGCGCCTCATGCAGGATCTTGCCGGGCTCCGCGTCGCGCTCGGGCACGAGATCGTCGGCCTGCGTCTCGGCGAGAAAGGAGAGCACGCCGCGGCCGAGGTCCGGATCGAGCCACAGCGTCTCGAGAGCGGTGATGATGCCGTCGCGGCCGAACGGCGTGCAGAACCACGGGACGCCCGCGAAGGGATAGGGCCCCGAGGGCAGCGAGGTCGTCATCATCCGGAGGTCGGCGTCGGAGCGGTCGATCCAGGCGTTGAACGCCTCGTGCGACGTCCGGACGGACGCCCGGGCCTTCGATGAGGCCGCGGCGGAGGCCCGCGCGGCCGACGGAAGCCGGATCGTGGAGCGCTCCTCGTCGGAGGCCTGGCAATAGATCGTCTGCAGGAACCGCCGCTTTTCCCCGGGGGCGAGACGAACACGAAACGACAGCGCCTGCGACTCGACGTCGAAAGGAGGCGGATCGCAGAGGACCTGCGTCTCGCGGAGGACGCCGTCGCACCCGGAGTAACAGAGGCGCAGTCCGGCCGATTCGGGCAGAGCGGGGAGACGCCGGCCCCTCCGCACGCGCGGCGTGCCCCGCACCTCGAACACGTCCGCGAAGTCCGCGTCGACGGCGATCGAGATCGCGAGGTCCATCGGCTCGAGACCGTAATGCCGCAGAGAGACGATCTGCCCGAGGCCGCCGGAGAACGTCCAGCACTCCCGCGTGACGTGCAACGTGCCGCGGGGAACCGCGATCTGGCCGTCCGCCATCCGGTCCGCGTTGGTCAGATGTGCGACGAACGCCGCGTTGTCCTCTCGCACGCCCGAGGACAGGAGCAGCGGCCGCTGCCCGTCGAGCGTCAGCGAGAGGCGCGACAGGAATCGCGTCCCCTCGTGATAGAGGCCGAGCTCCGGAAAGCCCACGGCCGGCATGTCCCCGAACCGGTCGCAGACGGCGAACGTCTCGTTGCGCTTGAGGACCCGGGTCCGGCCGTCCAGGCGCGCGGAGGTCGCCCGGATGTAGAACTGATTGTCGACCTGGATGACTTCGTCCACGTTCTCCTCCGGCAGCGGCTCGGCGCTAGACGGCCTCGGCGACGCGCGGCGCGGCCGCGAGCCTCGGAGGCTGCGGAGGCCGTCCGGCTCCCCGCGCCTGTACGATCCGTTCGTAGAGGCGCTCGTAATCGCCCGCCATGCGCTCGACGGTGAAACGCCGCTCGAAAGCCTCGCGACACTGCCTCCGGTCGATCGACGGGAGCCGTCGCACGGCGTCGATCGCCTCGGCGATGCTCGAGACCAGGAACCCGGTCCGGCCGTCTTCCAGCACTTCCTCGACCGAGCCGCCGCGGTAGGCGATGACCGGCGTGCCGCACGCGAGCGACTCGATCATGACGAGCCCGAACGGCTCGGGCCAGTCGATCGGAAAGAGCAGGGCCTCGGCCTCGCCCAGGAAGGCGCTCTTGTCCTCCTCCCCGATCTCCCCCAGGAACGTGACGTGGGGGTCGGTGAGCAGCGGCGCGATCTCGCGTTCGTGGTATTCGGCGTCCGCCGGGTCGATTTTGGCGGCGACGAGCAGCCGCCGCCCGGCGCGCCTCGCGATCTCGATCGCGCGGTCGAGGCGTTTCTCGCGGGCGATCCGGCCGAGGAAGGCGAAATAGCCTCCCCGGCCTTCGCCGAAACGAAGGGAAGCCGGCGGCAGACCGTGCGGAACCGTTCCGATCCACCCCGCGTCGGGAATCGGAACGCGCTGAGCGCTCGAGATCGACACCAGCGGCATTTCGGAGAACTCGCGGTAGAGCGGCACGAGATCCGGCAGATCGAGACGGCCGTGGAGCGTCGTCATCTGAGGCGTCTGCATTCGCCGCGAGAGCGGGAAATGCAGGTAGTCGACGTGAAAGTGGATGAGGTCGAAGCTCTCCGCCGCCTCGAAGACGCGCTCCAGAAGCAGGAGGTGGCGCGCCAGCGGATCGCGGCACCCGGCGTCCAGCCTCAGGGCGCGCGGCACGCCCGGAACCAGACGCGCCCGGGTGCGGGAGTCCCCGCTCGCGAAGAGCGTGACGTCGTGACCGCGGGAGACGAGCTCCTCGGTGAGGTAGGAGACCACGCGCTCCGTCCCGCCGTAGCGGGCGGGCGGAACGCTCTCGTAGAGGGGAGCGACCTGGGCGATTCTCAGCCGATGCGTCGCGGCCCTCAAGCGGACCGCACGTTCCCCGCCGGCCGCTCGGAGCGCGCCGGGAAGGAACGCACCTCGCCGCCGCCGCCGCGGGAGTCGCCGCGGTCGGCGGGCTTCTGGCGCACGAGGAGGAGGCTCAGCAGCAGCGTCGCGAGAACGAGCGCCACGTAGGCGAATCCCGACACCCGGAAGAACAGCGAGATTCCGAGAATGAGCGCGATGAGAAATGCGAGCGACGAGTCTCGAAGCATGATCGGTACCGGGCCAGCCGGGGGCCTCATCCTTCCTTCCGCCGGAGAACGCGCGTGTCG
Organism: Thermoanaerobaculia bacterium; assembly: GCA_036558325.1. Classification (GTDB taxonomy): domain Bacteria; phylum Acidobacteriota; class Thermoanaerobaculia; order UBA5066; family Gp7-AA6; genus DATBFU01. Next base: position 14,252 of record DATBFU010000062.1, read on the forward strand.
AGCTCGCGGTAGCCCGGCAGCCGGATCGGGATATCTCGGGATGTGACCGGGTGAGGCGGCCGACCTCCGTCCTCTTCTTCTTCGGACCCGTCTTCGTCCCGGGGATCGGAATCCTCGATCTCGTCTGCGCGACCGAGCTTGCCGATCTCCGGCCCGAAAGATCCGTTTCCGATCTCGAAACGGTTCATTCAATCCTCCCGAAGGGGAACCGCTCGCCCTTCTCGACTTCGCCGGTGCAGACGGCGTGCCAGCGCGCGGTTCCTCAAAACGCACGGCGTCCCGGGCTGAAGAGGCGAATGCCGAACGCCACGAGACCGATGATGAGCAGCAGATGCACGCCGGCCGCCGCCACGTGAAGGACGAGAAAGAGAACGCTCCAGACGAGCAGCAGGAACACACCGATCGCAATGAGCACGCCGGGCCTCGGCTTTCGCAAAGCACTTTCCGTGCCGCGGACCGAGCCGGCCGCGGCGCGCGCGCGTCTGGCAAGCTCCTTGCTCGAACCGGGGATGTTGATGAGCGGCCGCGAGTCCCGAGAGGGGCGTTAGCGGCCCCGTTTTTTTTCTCCTTCATCCGGTCCGCGGCGACGTGAGCGGTCTCTGTCGTTCGCCGTTCAGGACCTTCTGCACGACGCGATCGGCCCGCTCCTCGGGCGCGTTCTCGAGAGCGGAATGATCGGAGAGAACCTCGTCGCTCAGATAGTCCGAGAGCCAGACGCGCTCGATCGCCGGATACGCCGCCACGATCGGCAGCAGGAGAACGCCGGGAATTCCGAGAAGTCCCACGCCCACGATCAGCGACACGAACACGGCGAGGCCCGAGAGGCGCAGCCGCCAGCCGTAGATCCTCGGAATGATCACCGAGTTCTCGAGCAGGTGGTACAGCAGATACAGGGCGACGACCGCCAGCGCGGCAATCGGCGACACCGTGACCGCGAGGAGCGCCGCGGGCACCATCGAGACGATGACGCCGAGCACGGGAATGACGTCGCAGATCGCGGCCAGCAGAGCGAGCGGGAGGGCCGCCGGGACGTGGAGAGCGCTCAACACCGCGAGCGAGAACAGGCCGTACAGGGCGCACAACAGGAATTGCCCCTGAACGTAGGCCTTCACGACGTCCGAGATCTCGGGCAGAGTCCGCGCCATCTTGCTCCGATGGCGGCGCGGGACGTAGGCGAGAAGCCACGCGTACGCGCGCTTCCCGTCGAGGAGAAGATACAGAACGAGCACGAACAGCACGGCGACCCCGGCGACGCCGGTGACCGCAACGCGCCCCCAGGCCAGAGGCTTCTTGAGCGAGGCGGCGATCTCCGGTGAGGACGGCAAATCCATGATCTGCAGGGTCACGCCCGTGAGGACGGGATAGTCCGCAGCCATCCGCCGCTCGACCCGAGCGCGATACGTCGGATAGTTCCGCGAGAGCGCGGTGATCTGGCCGCCGAGCGGCGGCACGACGAACAGGAGAAAGGCGGCGACCAGCGCGAGAATCGCCGTTCCCACCGCGGTCACGGCGAGGCCCCGCGAAAGACCGCGCTCCTGCAGCCGCCCGACGATCGGCGCGAGCGCCAGCGCGGCCAAAACGGCGACGAGCAGCAGGAAAATTTCCGGGAGGACCCGGAAGACGGCCCAGACGAGGGCGACCGCGACGATCAGGCGGAGAATCGTGGCCGCGGGGACGTGCAGCTCGATCCTCTGGCGCTCCGGCGGCCCTTCCTCCTCCGGCTGGGTCTTTGGCGGCGGCTTCACGAAGGGGAGATCGAGCAAGAGTCGCGCCGGCCGTCCCGGCCTAGAATTCCTCCTGGCGAACCGGGCGGCCGGCCGCCGTCCGGCATTTCGCGGGAAAGCGATGAGCGAAGAGGAACGATCCCTTTGAATCTCGCGTCCGGCAGGCGCGCGGACTGGATTCGCGGCGCGGGCCTCGCGGCCCTCTACCTGCTTCTCGCCCGCGTCGGGCTCGGCTTCCATGCGGTCAGCCAGTTCGCGACGCTCGTCTGGGCGCCGAGCGGCATCTCCGTGGCGGCCATGATCCTCTGGGGCTCGAGGATCTGGCCGGCCGTCGCGGTCGCGGCCTTCGCGGCGAACCTGTGGAACGGCGCGCCGCTCCTCGTCGCCCTGGCGATCGCGGCCGGGAACACGGGAGAGGCCGCTTTCGCGACCTGGTCGCTCCGGAAGATTCCGGGCTTTCGCTCCGCGCTCGACCGCCTGCCGGACGTCCTCGGGCTGGTGCTCCTCGGAGGCGTCGCGGCGCCGATCATCAGCGCGACGGTCGGCGTGGCGAGCCTCGCGGCGGCCGGCATCGTCGGCGCGGGAGCGATGAATCTGACCTGGCGGGCCTGGTGGCTGGGCGACGCCATCGCGATTCTCATCGTGACGCCGCTCTGCCTGACCTGGCAGGCCCGCCCCTCTCGCCGCGGGCCCGCCGCGCGCGCGGAGTTCACGGCGTTGATGCTTCTCCTGGCGCTCGCCGGCGTCCTGCTCTTCGAAGTCCGTCTCCGAGCGACGACGACGCTCCTGACGCCGTTCCTCATCTGGGCCGCGCTCCGCTTCGAGGTGCGCGGCGCCGTTCGGGGAACGTTCCTCGCCGCGGCGATCGCCATCTGGTCGACGGCCCGCGGACACGGCCCGTTCGCGTCGGCGTCCGTCGAGGAGGGGCTGCTCCACCTCCAGACGTTCATGGGGCTGACGTCGGCGACCTTCCTCGTCCTCGGCGCGACGGCGCTCGAGCGGCGGAAGGCCGACGAAGAGCTCCGCGCCGCCAAGGAGAGCGCCGAAGACGCGAACCGGGCGAAGGATCGATTCCTCGCGACGCTCTCCCACGAGCTGCGGACGCCGTTGACCCCGGTGCTCGCCTACAGCTCGATGCTCGAGCAGGACGAGAGCCTGCCGCGGGACGCGCGCGAACGGCTGGAGGTCGTGACGCGCAACGCGCGATTCGAGGCCCGGCTCATCGACGATTTGCTGGACCTGACGCGGGTTTCGGCCGGCAAGCTCGCCATCCAGCTGGCGGACGTCTCCATCGACGAGATCGTCGACCACGCGGTCGACGTCTGCCGGAACGACGCCGCCGCGGCGGGAGTCGCCATCGTGCGGGAGAACACGGCCTCGGCTTTCGTTCGCGCCGATCCCACGCGGCTGCGCCAGGTGTGCTGGAACATCCTCGACAACGCGATCAAGTTCACGCCGCGCGGCGGCCGGATCGTCATCCGCTCGGGCGCGGCGCCCGCCGGGACGGCGGCGGTCGAGATCTCCGATTCCGGATCGGGAATTCCCGCCTCCGAAATGGGCCGGATCTTCGAGCCGTTCGAGCAGGCCTCCCACGGCAAGGGAGGCCTCGGCCTGGGGCTCGCAATCTCGCGCGCGCTCATCGATGCGCAGGGCGGAAAGCTGACGGTGCGAAGCGGCGGCCCGGGGGCGGGCGCGACGTTCCGGATCGAGCTGCCCCAGGGCTCGCCGCCCGAGGCCGTCTCGCCGCTTCCGGTTTCACGGCCCGCGGCCGAGAGGCGCCGGGTCCGCCGCGTCCTCCTCGTCGAGGACCACGTCGACTCGGCGCGCGCCGCCGCCGAGCTCCTCGGCGAGACCTGCGACCGCGTCGTCGTGGCGCGGAACGTCGCCGACGCGCTCGCGGAAGCAGCCTCTCAGCCTTTCGACCTCGTTCTCTCGGACCTCGGCCTTCCGGACGGAACCGGTCTCGACCTGATGCGGGCTCTTCGCGACCGCCACGGCCTCCGCGGGATCGCGATCTCCGGTTACGGCATGGAAGAGGATCGGCGGGCGTCCCTGGAGGCAGGGTTCGTGGACCACATCGTCAAGCCGATCTCCTTCCAGCGCCTCGCCGCGACTCTCGACCGATTCTTCTCGAACGATCCTGCGCCGAGACCGGACGAGCCCGCGATCACGAAACGCTAGACGGCGGCGGCGGCCCGGGCGGGAACGGCCTTCGCACGGCGCGCGACCGCCGCGGCGACGAACTCGGCGTCCCGCGCGACGCCGTGGATCATCGTGGACGAGAACGCGTACTGGAAGTGCAGTCCCACGAAATAGAGGCCCGGGTGCCCCGCGACGACCCCGCGCGTCTGCTCGGGCTCCTCCTTGCCTCCGGGCAGATCGAGTTCGATCCAGGAAAAGCCCGTGTGGAAGCCCGTCGACCAGATCACGTTGCCGACGTCGAGAACGCGCCCGTCGGCGAGGAAGGGCCTGCCGTCCCGCACTCCGGCGACGCGCGGCACGCGTTTCACGCCCGCCGCCGCGAGCTGCCGGCGCTTCACGCGAATGAGCGGGCCGCCTTTCGAGATGACGCCCTGCCTCGCTTTGCGGCCGAGCGCGTTGTCGCGAGTCAGGACCCGATGGAAGAGGAACCGGAAAACGAGCGGCAGCAGGAAGAGGCGCGCCGCGCGGCTCTCGACGCGAAACGGGATCGCCCCCGTGTCGCGGCCCGCCATCCACGTCTCGTGAGAGCGCGCGACCTCGATCGCGATCTCGGCGCCCGAGTTTCCGGCGCCGGCGATCAGCACGGCGCCCGCGCGCAGCTGTTCCGGTCTGCGGTATTCGCTCGAGTGGAGCTGCGCGATGCCGGGGTCGAGCGCGCGCGCGAACTCGGGGACGCGCGGTTTCTGATACGTCGCCATCGCCACGACGACCTGGGCGGCCTCGAAACGGAATCGTTTGGAGTCCGGACCCTCGGCGGTCGCGACGTAGCGGCCGTCCTCGCGCCAGAGGCGGTCGATCCGGATTCCCGTCCGGACCGGCAAGGAGAAGCGCTTCGCGTAGCTCTCGAGATAGTCCGCCATCTCGTCCTTCGTCGGAAAGCTGTGCGGCGGCCCCGGAAACGGCATCCCGGCGAGGCCGTCGTAGCGCGCGGGCGTGAAGAGACGCAGCGAATCCCACCGGTTCCGCCAGGCGTGCCCGATGCGCGGGTTCCCGTCGACGATCAGGAATCGCAGGCCCGTGCCCGCGAGGTAATAGCCGACCGACAGGCCGGCCTGTCCCGCGCCGATGACGAGGACGTCGAAGCGTTCGGCCGGCTCGGCCGGCGCCGGCCGCGGCGCGAGTCGCAGGAACGCGGATCCTTCCTCGATCAGCGGTCCGTCGCCGTCCGTCCGTTCCGTTCTCAAATGACTCATGAGCTCATCCTCCTTGCTTCTCTCCTGCCCGCGCAAGGTACGCGCTTCGGCGTCGCCGCGCGTCGGTGGAATCCCCCATTTTCGCGGAAAACCGCATGGGGAATTTCCCCCATGCGGGCCGGCGCGCGCTCAGACGAGCCGGTGCTCGTACGCGCAGGCCGTGGCGGCGGCCCGGGATGAGACGCCGAGCTTGTCGTAGATGTTGCTGACGTGGCGGTCCACCGTCTTCTCGCTCAGGAAGAGCTCCGCCGCGATCGCCTTGTTCGTCTTTCCGCCGGCCACGAGCCGCAGCACTTGCAGCTCCCGCGCGGTGAGCCCTCGCGGCCGCGCGGCCGACCCGCCGCGGGCCGGCGCTTCGAGGCGCGCGAGGTCCGGCGCGGCGCCGAGCTCGCGATAGACGGCGCGCGCCGCCTCGGTCTCGAGGCGCCATCCGTCCTCGTCTCCGAGCTCCCGGCACGCCCGTCCGAGGAGCTCGCGCACGCGGGCGGCGAGATACGGCGCGCCGAGGCGGCTCCAGATTTCGAAGGCTTGCCGCAGCGGCTCGAGCGCCGACGCGGCGTCTCCGGCGGCGAGGCGCACCGCCCCGCGGGCCCGCGCCGCCATCGCGGACACGACCTCCGCGTCGAGACGCGCGGCGGCGGCCTCGAGCTCGGCGGCCGCACGGCGCGCTTCTTCCACGTCGCCGGCGGCGACCAGGATCTCGACGTGCGCCGGAAGCAGGCGCGTCCGCTCGGTCCAGTCCGTCGCCGCGCTCACGACGCGGCGCATCGCCGAGGCGGCCGCCTCGATCCGTCCCTGCGCGGCGCGCAACAGCGCGAGGCCCGGCTGCGGCTCCGCGCCCCATCGACTGGCGCTCGCGTAGGCCTCCTCGGCCGCGTCGAATTCGCCGCGCAGCCGATGAAGCTCGCCCTGTTGATAGAAGGCCGGCGCCGCCGCGCGCTCCGGGGCGCTCGCGAGGAGGCGCTCCGACGCCCGCCGCGCCTCGGCGATCGCGTCCTCCCACTGCCCGTTCCACTGCAGGACCTCCGAGCGGTGGACGAGGCATTGGCCCGTGAACGAGACGCCCCCCGGCTGCGCGTCGCAGAACGCCTTGAGCGCCGCCGTCCACTCGCGTGCGCGGCCGAACGCGTACACGTCCTGACAGGAGCGGATCACCATGCAGTAGACGAGGCCGGTGACGATCGGCGACAGCTCGCCGGAGGAGACAGCGACCATCGCCTCGTCGATGAGCGCCAGGCCCTCGGCGATGCGCCCATCGCCGAGAAACGCCCGGCCCTCGAGGTTGAGCGCGAGGGCGAGCAGGTCCGCGTCGGAGAAGCGCCGGGCGGTCCCGGCGGCGTCCGCCGCGATGCCGCGGGCGGCGTCCCACTCCCGCGCCGCGAGATGCCGGTGCGCGACCGGCAGCATGAGGTATCCGCGCTCGGCGCCGTCGAGGCCGGCTTCGTCGAGCACCCGCTGCGCCCGAGCGTGCCAGCCGGTGCCCCGGCCGGTCTCGCCGAGGGACAGGAGGCGGAATCCCAGCCAGAAGGCGGCGCGCGCCGCGGACGCGGCGTTCCCGGCGGCGAGGTGCGCGTGGTGCGAGCGCTCGAGAGCCTGGAAAAACTCCTCGTCGCGGCCGAGGATTCCGGCCGACACGGCGAGGCGGTCCAGGTCGTCCGCGCCGAGCGGCTCGGCGCGGTCGGCCGCCGAGAGCGCCTCGAGGGCGTCGGCGAACCGACGCTTCTCGAAGTCCTTGCGGCCGCGCGCGAGCGGGGAGCCGGGCGGGCGGCGCGAGGACCGGGAGCGGCGGGACGTCACGGGACGAGTCTAATTTGCACCGGCCGGCATGGCAGGGGTATTGACAGAATCCGAATATTCTATAAATATTCTCTCCGATGAATGATCATTCTGGAAACGCCATGCGCCGCCGCGAGGCGATTCGGCGTCTCATCGCCGAGCGGGCCGTGCGCTCCCAGAAAGAGCTGGGCCGGCTTCTGCGCGCCCGCGGCGTGGCCGCAGCCCAGCCGACTCTGTCCCGAGACATCCGGGAGCTCGGCCTTCTCAAGGGGCCCGGCGGCTACTCCGCTCCGGAAACCGTCTCGCCGGCGCCTCCGGCCGCTTCGGCTTCCATCGCGCACCGCCGGCTCCAGACCTTCGAGCGCCTCGTCAACGACTTCGTCCTCTCGGTCGAAGCGGCGGGCACGCTCGTCGTGCTCCGGACGCCTCCCGCCGACGCCCAGCCCGTGGCCCTCGCGATCGACGCGGCCGCCCTCGACGGCGTCATCGGAACCATCGCCGGCGACGACACGATCTTCCTCGCGACCGGCTCCGCGGACCAGGCCGAGGATCTCGCCCGGCGGTTCCGCGAGGCGATCGGCGCCCGGCCGACCGAAAGCCTCAAGCGCTTCCCGCGGCGCCGGCACAAGACGGGCCGGCGCGCTTAGAGCGGCCGCCCTTCCTCGCGACACTCCCGAGCCATGTCGAATTCCTCTCCAACCGTTTCCGTCGTGGGCGCCACCGGCTACGCCGGTTCGGAGCTCGTGGCCCTCCTCGCGCGTCATCCCCGCGCCGCGATCGCGGAGCTCTACTCCGGGCGCGAGGGTTCGACCGTTCCTTTCGGCGCACTCCACCGCAGCCTCGGGGGGCGCGAGGGCCCCGCCGCGCGGCCGCTCGACGTGGACTCGCTGGTCGAAGCGTCGCCCGACGTCGTCTTCCTCGCGACGCCCAACGAGGTCTCCGCCGACCTCGTGCCCCTTCTGCTCGACCGGGAACCGGCCCTGCGCATCATCGATCTCTCCGGCGCGTTCCGCCTGGCCAGCGCCGACGACTACCCGGCGTGGTACGGGTTCCGCCATCCCCGTCCGGCGCTGCTCGAGGAGGCGGTCTACGGACTGACCGAATGGTGCGACGGCGAGCGCGAGCTCTCGGGCGCGCGGCTGGTCGCCAATCCCGGCTGCTATCCCACCTCGGTCCTCCTCGGCCTGAAGCCGATCCTTCCCCTGCTCGACCCGGACGCGCCGATCGTCTGCGACTGCAAGAGCGGCGTGTCGGGCTCCGGCAAGAAGACCGAGCTCGCGTACTCCTTCGCGGAGCTCTCCGGGAATCTCCGGGCCTACGGCGCGGGCACGCACCGCCACGAGCCCGAGATGCGCCAGCAACTCGGTCTGACTTCCGAGTCCTCGTTCGTGTTCGTGCCCCACCTGCTGCCGACGGTCCGAGGCATCCTCTCGACGCTCCACGTCGGTTTTGCGCGCCCCGTCGCGCCGGACGAGCTGGCGTCGACCTACGGGGCCGCCTATGCGGCGCACCCGCTCGTCGACGTGCACCCGCCGGGGAGCCTTCCCGACCTCAACGCCGTCGTCGGAACGCCTCGTGCGGCCATCGGTTTCTGCCTGCTCCGCGCCGGGCGCGGCGCGGTCGTGGTGTCTGTCCTCGACAACCTGCTCAAGGGCGCCGCCTCGCAGGCGATCCAGAACTACAACGTCATGCTCGGCCTCGACGAGGCCGCGGGACTGATGTGAGCCTGGCTCCGTCGGTCGTCAAGCTCGGCGGGAGCCTGCTCGAGGACGACGCGGCCCGGGCCGAGGTCGTCCGGGCGATCGGGCGGCGATGGCTCGCCGGCGAGCGCCCCGTTCTCGTGCACGGCGGCGGCAAGCGCATCGACACCGCGCTCGCGGCGCGCGGGATCGCCCGGCGCGTGCACGAGGGCCTGCGCGTCACCGATCGGGAAACACTCGAGGTCGCCGTCGCGGTGCTCACGGACGTCAACGCGAGGCTCGTCCGCGAGCTGCGCGCGGCCGGCGCCGATGCCTTCGGGCTTTCCGAGGCCGAAAGCGGATTGCTCCGCGCCGAGAATCACCCGCCCGTCGGCGGCATCGAGCTCGGTTTCGTCGGAAAAGTGACCGGCGTCGAGTCCGCTCGTCTCGCCGGCCTGCTGGAGCGAGACTGCCTGCCCGTCGTCGCGCCGCTCGCCCGAGGACCGGACGGCCTCCCGCGCAACGTCAACGCGGATACGGCCGCCGCGGCGATCGCGGCCGCTCTCGGCGCGCGGCGGCTCCTCTTTCTGACGGACGTCGAAGGCGTCGCCGACGAGGCGGGTTGTTTTCTCGAGCGCCTCGACCCCGCCTCGGCGGGGCGCCTTCTCGACGGCCCCGCCGTCTCGGGCGGCATGCGGCCAAAGCTCGCCGCCTGTCTCGCCGCGTCCCGCGCCGGGGTCCGCGAAGTCGTCATCGCGGGCCCGCGCCGGCGCGACGAGGCGCTGGCCGGCGGCCGTGGAGGAACCAGCCTTGTCGCCGCTTGAAGCGCCGGCCGCCGTCGAAGAGCGCGAGCGCGCCCACGTGGCCGCGACGTACGCGCGAACGCCCTTCCACCCGCGGACGGGGCGGGGCGCCCGGCTGATCGACGCCGAGGGCCGGCCCTATTGGGACCTGCTCGCCGGAATCGCGGTCAACGCGCTCGGGTACCGCCACCCGCGCCTGGTCCGGACGCTACGAGGCGAAGCCGCCAACGTCTGGCACGTCTCGAACCTCTACTACCACCCGGCCCAGGGACGGCTCGCGGAGCGCCTGACGGCGGCTTCCGGCCTGTCGCGGGCCTTCTTCTGCAACAGCGGCACGGAGGCCAACGAGGCCGCGCTGAAGTTCGCTCGCCTTCGAAACCCGGGCCGCGCCGAGATCGTGGCGCTCGAAGAGAGCTTCCACGGCCGGACCTTCGGCGCGCTCTCGGTCACGGGACACGCCGCCTACCGCGCGCCGTTCACGCCCCTTCTGCCCGGGGCGCGGTTCGTGCCGCCCAACGACGAGGCCGCGCTCTCCGACGCCGTGTCCGAGGCAACGTCGGCCATCGTCCTCGAGCCGGTGCTCGGCGAAGGCGGCATCATCCCCCTGACCGCCGGGTATCTGAGGACGGCGCGCTCGCTCGCGGACCGCTTCGGCGCCACGCTCGTGTTCGACGAGATCCAGTGCGGCCTCGGCCGCACGGGAACGCTTTTCGCTTTCGAGGCGGCCGGCGTCCGGCCGGACGTCCTCACGCTCGCCAAGCCGCTCGGCGGCGGCCTTCCCCTGGGCGCGACGCTGCTCGGTCCCGCCTTCGACGCGCTGATCGGCCCCGGCCAGCACGGCTCGACCTTCGGGGGAAACCCCGTCGCCTGCCGGCTGGGACTGGCCGTCCTCGACGAGATCGAAGACGCCGGCCTCCTCGATCGCGTGGCGCGCCTCGGAGAGTGGCTCTCCGCGAAGCTCGAGCGCCTCCGCCGCCGCACATCCGCGATCGTCGACGTGCGGGGCCGCGGGCTGATGTGGGGCATCGAGCTCGACCGGGAGGCGGCACCCGTCGCCCGGCGCCTGCTCGAGGCCGGCTTCGTCGTCGGAACGGCGCGCCAAAAGGTCCTGCGCCTCCTGCCTCCCTACGTCATTCCCCGGTCGGCGCTCGCCGCGTTCCTCCGGGCCCTCGAAACCGTCTTGAAGGAGTCGCCTCGATGAAAAAAGTCCGCCGCGTCGCGCTCGCCTACTCGGGCGGCCTCGACACCTCGATCATCATTCCCTGGCTCCTCGAAAACTACGATTGCGAGGTCGTCGCGGTCGCCGCCGACGTCGGACAGGAGGAGGAGACCGCGGGACTCGCCGAGAAGGCCCGGCGCACCGGCGCCTGCGACTTCCACCTTCTCGACCTGCGCGAGGAATTCGCGGGCGACTACCTGTTTCCCGTGCTGCGGTCCGGCGCCATCTACGAGCGCGAGTATCTCCTCGGCACCGCGGCGGCGAGGCCGCTCATCGCCCGCAAGCAGGTCGAGGTCGCGCTCCGGACCGGCTGCGATGCTCTGGCCCACGGCTGCACGGGCAAGGGAAACGATCAGGTCCGGTTCGAGCTGGCCTACCAGGCGCTCGCCCCCGAGCTCGCCGTGATCGCCCCGTGGCGCGAGTGGGACATCACTTCGCGCGAGGACGCGATCGACTACGCCCGGGCGCGCGGCATCCCGGTCTCGGCGACCCGGCGCGACCCCTATTCCCGCGACCGCAACCTCTGGCACCTCTCGCACGAGGGAGGCCGCCTCGAGGACCCCGCGTGGGAGCCCGAGCCTTCGCTCTTCAAGCTGACGGTCGCGCCCGAGGACGCGCCGAACGAGCCCGAGCGCGTCTCGATCGAGTTCGCGTCGGGCCGGCCGGTGGCCGTCGACGGCGAGCGCCTCTCGCCCGCGCGGCTGATCGCCCGGTTGAACGCAATCGGCGGACGCCACGGCGTCGGGCGCTGCGACATCGTCGAGAACCGGCTCGTCGGGATCAAGTCGCGCGGCGTTTACGAGACGCCCGGCGGGACGCTCCTCGTGACGGCGCTGCGCGCCCTCGAGTCCCTGACGCTCGACCGCGACACCGCGCACGAGAAGGAGCGCCTGGCGCTGCGCTACGCCGAGCTCGTGTATTTCGGCCAGTGGTTCACGACGCTCCGCGAGGGGCTCGACGCCTTCTTCGAGAGCGTCTGCGAGCCGGTCACCGGCAGCGTCACGCTCAAGCTTTACCGCGGCGCCGCGACGGTGTGCGGCCGCAGCTCGCCGCGCGCGCTCTACGACGCCGGCCTGGCGTCCTTCGACATGACGGGGTACACGGCGGCCGACTCCGCCGGCTTCATCCGGCTCTTCGGCCTGCCGCACCGCGGCCGCAAGCGCCTCGAGCCCCAGCCGGTCGAAGTCGAAGCGCCCGGCCGGGCCGCGGCGGGAAACCGTTGACCGCCCGCGCCAGACTCTGGGGCGGCGGCTTCGAGGAAAAGACGTCGGCGCGGCTGTCGCTTCTCAACGACTCGCTCGCGTTCGACCGCGCCCTGCTCGCCGAGGACGTGCAGGGCTCGATCGCCTGGGCCGGCGCTCTCCGGCGCGCCCGCGTGCTCTCCCCGCGGGAAACGCGGCGCCTCGTCGCCGGCCTCGAGAAGGTCGCCCGGCGCGCGGCGCCCCGCCGCGGCCACGAGGACGTCCATTCCTACGTCGAGGCCGCGCTCGCGCGGATCGTGGGCCCGCTCGCGGGCAAGCTCCACACCGGCCGCTCGCGCAACGATCAGGTGGCGGTCGACCTGCGCCTCTGGGTCAAGCGAGCACTCGCGGAAGGCCGCGGGGGACTGCTCGAGGTGGCCGCCGCCCTCGCGCGGCGCGCCCGGCGCGAAGCGGGGACCGCCATGCCCGGGTACACCCACGCCCGCCGCGCCGAGCCCGTGACGTTCGGCCACTGGTGCCTCGCCTACGTGGAAATGCTCCGACGCGACGTTTCCCGTTTCGACGACGCGCGCTCGCGCGCGGACGAGTGCCCGCTCGGATCTGGGGCGCTCGCCGGCACGCCCCTTCCGGTCGACCGGCGCGCGCTCGCCCGGCGTCTCGGCTTCGCCCGGCCGACGGCCAATTCTCTCGACGCCGTCTCCGATCGGGACGCCGTGCTCGACTACCTTTCCGCCGGCGCGACGGCGCTCTCGCATCTGTCGCGCTTCGCCGAAGACGTGATCGCGTTCTCCTCCGACGAGCATGCGTTCCTCGCCTTTCCCGACCGGCTGGCGACCGGATCTTCGCGCATGCCGCAGAAGAAGAACCCGGACCTGCTCGAGCTCGTGCGCGGCCACGCGGCGCGGGCCGCGGGCGATCTCGCGGGTCTCCTGGCGCTCGTGAAGGGGCTGCCGCTCGCCTACGACAAGGATCTCCAGCTCGACAAGGAGCCGGCCTTCCGGATGCGCGAGACGCTCTCCGCCGTGCTTCCGGCCGTGGCGGAGCTCGTCGGCTCGCTTCGGCTGGACCGCGAGAGGATGCGGGCCGCCGCCGGCGACGAAACGCTTCTCGCGGCGGACCTCGCCGACGCGATCGCGCGGCGCGGCGTCCCTTTCCGGCAAGCCCACGCCGCCGTGGGGCGCCGGCTCGCACGGGCCCGGCGCGCCGGGGCGAGCCTCGCCGCTCTGCCGCCGGGCGGCGGCGTCGAAGCGCGCGACCTCGAGGCCCTGGACCTCGATCGGGCGCTCGCGCGCCGCGGCGCCATCGGCGGCACGTCGCCCGCGCGCGTCCGCCGGGCCGCGCGAGAGGCGGCGCGCTGGGCGGCGGCGGCCCGGGCCCGGAGGCCTCGGTGAGGCTGCCGGCCGGGTTCGTGGCATCGGGCGTGCGGTCCGGCGTGCGCAGGAGCCGGCCCGACCTCGCGCTCGTCGTCTGCGAGAAGGGCGCGACGGCCGCGGCCCTCTTCACGCGGAACCGCTTCCCCGCGGCGCCGGTCGTCCTATCCCGCGCGGCGTTGCGCGCGAGCGGCGGCCGCGTTCACGCCGCGGTGATCAACGCGGGATGCGCCAACGCCATCACGGGCCGGGCCGGCGCCGACGCCGCGCGCCGCGTGCAACGCCGCGCCGCCGAGCTGCTGCGTTGCCCGCCCGAGCGGGTCTTCCTCGCCTCCACCGGAGTCATCGGAGTCGTCCTGCCGGACGCGCGAATCCGAAAGGCGCTTCCGGCCGCCGTCGCGCGCCTGTCGGCCGGCGGGCTCGACGCCGCCTCGCACGCGATCCTGACGACCGACGTGGGGCCCAAGGTCGCCGCGGCGAGCTTCCGGGCGGGAGGCCGCCGGCGACGGATCGTGGGTTTCGCAAAGGGCGCCGGCATGATCCATCCGGACATGGCCACGATGCTCGCGTTCGTGATGACCGACGCGGCCGCCTCGCCGGCGTACCTCAAGGCGGCGCTCCGCCGCGCGGCCGACGAGAGCTTCCACACGATCTCCGTGGACGGCGACACGTCGACCAACGACACCGTCCTGCTCCTCGCCTCGGGCGCGGCGGACGCTGCAGATACCGCCCCGCTCGAAGAGAGCGGTCCGGGGAGCGCCGAATTCGAGGGCGCGCTCACCGACGTGTGCCGCGAGCTCGCCTGGAGGATCGTCCGCGACGGCGAGGGCGCGACCCGCGTCATGGAGGTCACGATCGAAGGCGCCGCCAGCCGCCGCGACGCGAAGCTCGCCGCGCACGCGGTCGCCACCTCGCCCCTCGTGAAGACCGCCTTGAACGGCGGCGACCCCAACTGGGGACGGATCCTCGCCGCCGTCGGACGCAGCGGCGCCCGCGTCGCGCCGGCGCGCGCCCGCCTCGCCGTCAACGGCCTGTGCCTCGTCGAGGCCGGCGCGCCGGCCGCCTATCGCGAGCGCGACGCCGCCCGGCACTTCGCCCGCGAGCGCGTCCCGATCACCGTCTATCTCGGCGCCGGCACGGCGTCCGCCCGGGTCCTCTCGAGCGATCTGGGGCACGACTACGTCTCTCTGAACGCGGACTACCGCAGCTGACGCCGGCGTTCGGCCGGGTGTCGCGGCTTTGCCGCGGCTCATGCGAGCAACGGGCCGTCCTCGGGGGGCTCCGTCGGCAGGCGCCGTTTCAGGATCCCGAACCGGGACCGGGTGCCTGGCGTCGGCCCTCCGTCGAGGTTGAATCCGCCGACAGCTAACCTCCTTGGCCTCTCGGCGTCCAAGGTGACAGGCCGGTCCGTGGAGGCAAGGAGGGCGCGAACAATGAACTTCCTGCAGGGCACGTTGGACCTGTCGGTCCGGACCGTATCGTCGGCCGGTGAACTCCACCGCGATGACGTCGTGACGTGGATTCGGGAGGGCGACAAGCGGCGCCCTTCGAATCGACGAGGTCTTGCGGGAGAACCGGGGAGCTTGTCATGAGATTTGATGTCCCGGGATTCGTTCCGCGCATCGTTCGTTTGCTCGAACCCGGCGTCGTCTTCCGCGACGTCCGGTATGGCCTGCGCACGCTCATCCGGAGCCCGGGATTCACGTTGGTCTCCCTGCTCGCCTTGGCGCTTGGGATAGGCGCCAACACCGCCGTGTTCAGCGTGGTCAACGCCGTGCTGCTGCGTCCGCTGCCCTACGCGGATCCGGACCGCCTGGTCGTGATCGTCGACTCGTATCCCCAGCAGGGCGAGGAATACGGGTCGGCGGGGTTGGCGGACTTTCTGGACTGGAAGGCGCAGTCGCGCTCCTTCACGACGCTCGACGCCTTTGCCCCGAGCTACGCGACGCTCACGGGCAACGGGGATGCGGAACAGGTCGTCGGCATGGACGTCACGTCGACCTTCTTCGAAACGCTCGGCGTCCGACCGCTGCTCGGCCGCGCGTTCGCGCAGGGCGAGGACCAGCCCGGACGTCCCCCGACGGTCGTCCTCAGCGAGCGCCTCTGGCGACGGCGGTACGGATCCGATCCGAAACTCCTCGGCAGGCAGATCGTTCAGGACGGCCGCCCCGCGACCGTCGTCGGCATCATGCCGTCCCGTTTTGTGTTCGGGTCGAGTCAAACCGAGCTGTGGACGCCTCTGACGCTGACGCCTCCGGTCCGACGCGGTCCGTTCTTCCTCCGCGGCATCGCGCGGCTCAAGCCCGGTATCACGCGCGAGCAGGCCGCCGCCGAAATGGACACGATCGCACACGGGGTCGAGCGGGCCAATCCGAAGGATTACACTCAGCTCCGTTTTCCGGTTCGGTCGTTGCGCGACACGATCGTTGGCGACGTCCGTCCGCTCCTCTGGCTGCTGACCATCGCCGTGGGCCTCGTCCTCCTCATCGCCATCTCGAACGTCGCGAACCTGACGCTCGCGCGCGCGACGGCGCGCGAACGTGAAGTCGCCTTGCGGGTGAGCATCGGCGCCAGTCGCGGGCAGATCGTGCGGCAATTTCTGAGCGAAAGTCTGATGCTTTCGCTCGCCGGCGGCGGATGCGGAATCGCGCTGGCGTTCTGGGGTATCAAAACCTTGAAGTGGCTCGGGCCTCAGGACCTGCCGCGCGCGGGCGAGATCGCCGTCGATGCGCGTGTGCTCGCGTTCACGGTGCTCGTATCGGTTCTCGGCGCCGTCCTCTTCGGAGTCGCGCCGGCGCTGGCATCTTCCGGTGCCGCGCCAAACGAGGCGCTGAAGGAAGGCGGCCGCTCCGGAGGATCGCAACGGCACGGCCGCGCTCGCGGTGCGCTCGTGATCGCGCAGATGTCGCTCTCCGTCGTCCTGCTGATCGGCGCCGGACTGCTGATCCGCAGCTTCAACCTGCTCGGGCATGTCGATCTCGGATTCGCCGCGCCGCCGGACCGCGTGTTGACGATGCCCGTGTCGCCGACGGGGCCGCGGTGGCGTGACAATGCCGCACTGAATGTCTTCTGGACGCAGCTGCTCGAGCGCGTCCAGAGTCTTCCCGGCGTGCTCGCCGCGAGCATCGCGAACACGACACCGCCGGATCGGCTCGCGTTCACCGACGGGTACGAGATCGAGAGCAAGCCGCTGCCGCCAGGCTCGGATCATCCCGCGGTGCCGGTGCCGTTTGTCAGCCACGGCTATTTCAAGACGCTCGGAATCCCGCTCCTGCGCGGCCGCGTCTTCGACCAGCGGGACACGGCGGACTCGCCGCGGGTCACGGTGATCAGCGCAACCATGGCACGCCGTCATTTTCCGGGCGAGGACCCGATCGGGCAGCGTCTCAAGCACGGTGGACGGTCGCTGAAGAATCCCTGGATGGAGATCGTTGGCATCGTCGGCGATGCCAAATATCAGGGTCTCGGGGAGAAGCCCGAGCCCGTGTATTACGAGCTGAGCGACCAGGTACCCTTTCGACCCATGTGGCTGCTGGTTCGAACCGAGACGGACGCCCACGCGCTGGCTCCTGCCGTTCGGGAGGAGATCCGCAAGCTCGATCCAAACGTGGTCGCCGAGAGCTCGACCACCATGGCAGAGGCCGTCTCCGAATCGGTATCGATGCCGCGCTTCCGTTCGCTCCTGATGACGGCATTCGCGGCGATGGCGCTCCTGCTCGCGGCGATCGGCATCTACGGAGTCATTGCGTACTCCGTTGCACAGCGCACACAGGAGATCGGCGTTCGTATGGCCCTGGGGTCGAGCCGGTCACGCATGCTCGTATACATCGTGGGCCAGGGCTCGCGGCTGGTCATTGCCGGAATCGCGGTCGGCCTGGCGGGGGCATTCGCGGTGACGCGCATGTTGGAGGGCATGCTCTTTGGAGTCACGTCGTCCGACGCGGTGACGTTTACGGGTGCCGTTCTCGTCCTGGGCGCCGTCGCCATCGCGGCGTGCGCCGTGCCGGCGCTCCGCGCCTCGCGCATCGATCCCATCCGAGCATTGCGGCACGAATAAACACGCCGCGCCGGGACACTTCCCAGAAAAACCGGCAAAGGGCGCTCGCACTTCGAAGAGGAACTCCAGGACGGCCGCCGGACGCCGTCCGAGACGAGGTCCTCCGCCGAGAGCGGCTCGACGCGGTCGGCGGCGAGAAGCCGTCGAAGGCCGCCGCGAAGTCCGCGGGTGCGCGTACGCCGTACGCCTCCCGGCCGCGCGCGAGCGGCGATTCGGGCGGCCGGCGGCGCGATGCAACGGGCCTCTCGACGCCTCGAGCGAGCCGAGCCTAATGCTCGAGCGGCTCACCGAGCACAACGGAGATCTGGTGCTCGCGGCCGTCATCGGCCAGCGGGATCTCGCGCCCATCGACGGGTCCGCCGTCGAGAGATATGTGCGTGACGCCGCGCATGGCTCCGCGAGGATTCTCGACGGTGAGTCGGTATCGGGCCGAGTGGTAGCGGAAGAGGATCTCGTACCGCGGCCACGCGCGGGGAATGCACGGATCCACGTGCAGCACCGCGCCGCGCAGCCGGAAGCCCAGGATCCATTCGATGCCCGCGCGATACATCCAGCCAGCCGCGCCCGTGTACCAGGTCCATCCGCCGCGCCCCGCGTGCGGCCGTTCGGAGTAGACGTCGCCGGCCATCACATACGGCTCGACCTTGTAGCGATAGAGGCCGGATCGAGTGCTCGCGTGATTGATGGGATTCAGGATCGCGAAGAGCTCTCCGGCCTTGTCTCCGTCCCCGAGCGCCGCGAAGGCGATCATGGCCCACACGGCCGCGTGGGTGTACTGGCCGCCGTTCTCACGCACTCCCGGGACGTACCCCTTGACGTAGCCCGGCTCGAGTTTCGTGCGGTCGAAGGGGGGCGTGAAGAGCAGGACGAGCCCGTCGCCTCTTCGGATGAGATGCTCGTCCACGGCGGCCATGGCGCGGCGGCGCCGCTCCGGATCCGCCGCGCCGGAGATCACTCCCCACGATTGCGCGATCGAGTCGATGCGGCACTCGTCGTTGACCGCCGAACCGAGCGGGGTGCCGTCGTCGAAGAAGGCGCGGCGATACCAGTCGCCATCCCAGCCCTCGCGGTCGAGCGCCGCCTTCAACGAGGCGGCGTGGTCGCGCCAGACACGGGCCCGCTCGTTCTCCCCGCGGCGGTCCGCGAGCGCGGCGAACTCGACCAGGTTGGTGTGCAGGAACCAGCCGAGCCACACGCTCTCGCCCCGACCCTCGGCGCCGACGCGATTCATCCCGTCATTCCAGTCGCCGGTGCCCATCAGCGGCAGGCCGTGGGACCCGATCGCGAGGCTGCGGTCCAGGGCGCGGGCGCAATGCTCGTAGAGCGAGGCCACCCGTTCCGAGACCTTCGGCTCGAAATAGCGGTCGGTCTCCCCCGGCTCCAGGGGCGGGGCCTCGAGAAACGGCGCGGACTCGTCGAGCACGCCCTCGTCGCCCGTGACCTCGACGTAGTGGTGCACGGCATACGGGAGCCAGAGAAGATCGTCCGAGATCCGGGTCCGGACGCCCTTCCCCTCGGGGGCATGCCACCAGTGCTGCACGTCTCCCTCTTCGAACTGCCGAGATGCCGCGCGCAGGAGGTGCTCGCGCGCCAGCTCCCGGCGCGCGACCGTGAACGACAGGACATCCTGGAGCTGGTCGCGGAAGCCCCAGGCGCCTCCTGCCTGATAGAAAGCCGCGCGGGCGCGATAACGGCACGCGACCACCTGGTAAAGGAGCCAGCGATTGAGCATGAGATCCATCGAGCGGTCGGGAGTGCGCACCTGGAGGGCGGAGAGGGTGTCCTCCCATTCGCGACGGACCTTTGCGAGAGAAGCGTCGAGGTCGTCCGTCCGATAGCGCGTCACCAGCCGCCGGGCCTCCGCCGTGTCGGAACCCTGCCCGAGCAGGAACCGGACCCCCGCGTGCTGCCCGGCCTCCAGGCGCAGCCGCACCTGGAGAACCGCGCAGGGATCCAGGCGGGTCCCCGCGCTCCCGGACAACACGCGTCCGGGGGCGAGCCCCGCCGGCGCATCGAGGCCTCCGTTTCGCCCGAGGAACTCCGTTCGGTCGGCCGTCCAGGTCGTCTGCCGGCCTTCCGCGTCCGCGAACGCGACCCGGCCCGCATACGGCTCGTTCCAGAAGTTGCGAGCGAAGAGGGCCCCGGTCTCGTCGAGCTCGGTCACGAGGAACGGGGCCGTCGCGCCGCGCTGCGCCCCGAGGGCCCACTCCGTGTAGGAGGTCACCGTCAGCGTGCGCGCCTTTCCGGACCGGTTTTCGAGAATGAGGCGGGAGACCTTGACGGGATCTTCGAGCGGAACGAAGACCAGCAGGTCCGTCCCGATTCCGTGGTGTTCATGCTCGAAACGGCTGTACCCCTGGCCGTGACGGACGAGGTAAGAGCCGTCGTCCCGTATCGGCAGCGGCGTCGGGCACCAGATCTCCCCGGTCTCTTCGTCCCGCACGAAGAGGGCTTCCCCGCAGGGATCTCCGATCGGGTCGTTGGACCACGGCGTGAGCTGGTTCTGGTTGCTGTTGCCCCACCAGGCGAACCCCGCTCCCGATTCGGACACGAGACAGCCGAACGTCGAGTTGGCCAGGACATTGATCCACGGGGCCGGCGTCCACTGCCGCTCTCCCAGGATCGTGACGTACTCGCCGCCGTCGCCGGAAAAGCCGCCCAGACCATTGAAGAACTCCAGGGGAAGGCGCGGCGGCGGGACGTCCGCCACCGGCGTCGGCGCGAGGATCGGCGCCGGGGCCGGCGGCGCGGGAGTCTTTCGCAGATGGCGGAGGACCTGCTCCGACAGCGTCCCATGGCGTGAGAGGAGGATGACCCGCGCGGCCGTGGAGAGCGCGTCGCGCTCCTCCTCCGAGAGAGTCTCCCCGCGCAGGACGAACACCTCTCCCATCGGGTTTTCCGCTTCGGCGCCGGACAGCCGGGACCCGGCTCGCACCAGAGACTGCAGTGCGGAGCCAAGCTCGGGCAAGTAGGAGTGCGCTTGTTCGTTGATGATGACGAGGTCCACGGCCAGGCCTTTCAGTTTCCAGTACTCGTGGGCGCGCAGGAGCTGGCGAACGATGCCCTGGTCCTCGACCTGATCGATCCGGACGAGCACGATCGGCCGTTCGCCGGAGATGCCGTGCCCCCAGAAAGCGGAGGGCCCCTTGCGGTTGCGCTCGATCGTCTCGGGGGAAGCGCGCAAGGTCGGGTCGGAATAAAGAATGCGGGTCGCGAGGCGCTGAAAGAGATGCGCCTCGTCGCTGGTCACGCCGAGGTGCCGCAACTGGACCTGCGCCTGGGTCCAGGAGAGGCTCGCGACGCGATCGAACGTCGCCGGATCTCGGTATTTGTCGGCGAGCGCCAGCACCTTCTCTCGCGAATCGGCGACCATCGTGGCGAGATGGACGCGCGCCGTCGCCCCGGGGGCCACCCGTACGCGGCGTCGAATGCTGAAGATCGGATCCAGGACCGTCCCGACGGTATTCGAAAGCGGCCGCCGGTCCTCGATGGCGCCGGGATTTCGGATCGAGCGGCCCCGGCCCAGAAATCGCCCGCGATCCGTCTCGTATTGCAGTACGCCGGACAACTCTCCGGGCGCGGTCATCACCTGCGCCGCCCAGATCGGCGCCTCGCGATCGCGGGGGCGGCGTCGCGCGAGCAGGGCCTCCGTCGCGGAGGCGAACTCCGTCTGGACGAAGAGGTTCGAGAACGCCGGATGCGCCGCGTCGGCTTCGGGCGCCGCCAGGACGATCTCCGCGTACGACGTGATCTCGATCTCCCGCGCGCGCACGCCGAGATTGGTCAGAGAGATCCTCCGCATCTCGGCGTCGTCTTCCGTCGAGACGAGAACCTGAAGGTTCGTCTCGATTGGGCCGTCGCGGCGATGGATCTCCACGCGGTCTTCCGAGTAAGCCGCCTCGTAGGAGTCCGCTTCGACTCCCGCCGGCTGATATCCGGCCGACCAGGTCTTTCCCGACTCCGCGTCGGTCAGGAAGACGTACGTGCCCCAGGGGTCACGCGTCGTGTCCTCGCGCCAGCGAGTCACGGCCAACCGGCCCCAGCGGCTGTACCCGGACCCAGCGGCGGTCATCATCACGCAATATCGCCCGTTGGACAGCAGATGGGTTCGCGGCGTGGGATCGTGCGGCGAGCGAAAACGACGCAGGACCGGCGGGACGTCCTCGCGGACGTGAAGCCGCGCGGCCCCGTCTTCGGGCACCGGGCGCGCCACGGCCACCGTGCTCGGTGTGCGCTCCTGGAGGAGAAGGTCCGTGGCCTGGACGCTCGGATCGGCGCCGAAACGGCGGCGCATCGTCGATTCGAGCAGCAGGTTCGCGAGCGCCACGATCGTCATTCCCTGGTGATGCGCCATGTAGGCCTTCACGATCGCGAAGGTCTCGCCCTGGGGCAGCCGCGAGGCGGTGTAGTCGATCGACTCGTAGAAGCCATATCGACCGAGCAAGCCGATCGACGTCAGGCGCTCGAAGTTCGCCAGCGCCGCGACGGGCTCGACCATGGCGGCCAGCGCGGTGGCGTACGGCGCCACGACCAGATCCTCGGAGAGGCCGCGTTTCAAACCCAAACCGCTGACGCCGAAGTTGGAGTACTGGTAAGTGAGATTCAGGTCCCAGGCGTTGTAGGCCGCCTCGGAGATCCCCCACGGGACGCGGCGCTCCTCTCCGTAACGAATCTGCCGTCGCACCGCGAGCCGGGCGGTCTGCTCGAGAAGACTGCCCGGCGGCGCCTCGAGCACGAGATCGGGCATCAGGTACTCGAACATGGATCCCGACCAGGACATCAGCGCGGATCCGCGGCCCACCGGAGTGAGGGGGCGACTCAAGTGGAACCAGTGATCGACCGGCGCATCTCCGCGCGCGATCGCGACGAAGCTCGCCAGCCGCGCCTCCGATGCCAGCAGGTCATAATGCCCCGGGTCGACGGCGCGCTCCGATAAGCGATAGCCGATCGAGAAGAGCTCGCGGCGGGGATCCAGAAGAAACGAAAAGTCCATCTCGTCCGCGATGCGGCCGGCAGCCGCGGCGGCCGCGGCGAGACGCCGGGCGAAGGCTTCCGCCGGCTCGTCGCGACCCCGCATCGCTTCGCCGTCGCGAGCGTGGCTCGCGACGCCGTCCCGAAGAGCCTGCGCCCACTCGAGCGCGAGCGCGGTTTGCGGTCCCTCGCCTTCCTGTTGCAGCGCGAGGACGGCGTCCACGAGCGTCTCGGCATGCCGGGACAGAGAGGCGAGACGGTCACCCCATTCGGAGAACGAGCCCGGGGCCCGCGCGAGCAAGTCCCGTGTCTCCTGAAGAGCGCTCTCGAGCTGGCGGGTCGTGACGACGCGGCTCGGGCTGCGCGCCGCGGCGACGATCGCCGCTTCGCGCAAGAGCTCGAGGGTGTCGGCAATGCCCTCGAGCGCGCTCTCGATGGGGACCGGCTCGTTCACCCGCTCGAGGCACGCCTGCCGAAGAGTGATCAAGTGGGCCGCCAGGTTGCCGCTGTCGACCGTCGAGACGTATCGGGGCTCGAGCGGCTCAAGGGTCGCCGTGTCGTACCAGTTGTAGAAGTGGCCGCGGAAGCGAGCCAGGCGGCCGAGCGTGGCGAGGGTCGCTTCGAGGCGCTCGACCAGCTCGCCCGTTCCGATCCACCCCAGGTCGTTGGCTGCGACCGTCGCGAGAAGGGCCAGACCGATATTCGTCGGCGAGGTTCGGCGGGCGATTTGAGCCTGCGGCAGTTCCTGAAAGTTGTCGGAAGGAAGATGGTGACTCTCGGGACCAACGAATGTCTCGAAATAGCGCCATGTGCGGCGCGCGATCCGGCGGAACTCGTGCGCCTGGGCCGGCGAGATCCGGGCTCTCGCGGATTCGCGCGGGGGCAGGCTGAGCCAGCGGGCAGCCAGCGGCGACAGAAGCCAGAGCGCGACGAAGGGCGCGGCCCACCATCTCCCGGCCGCGGGCCCGGATCCCGCCACCAGAAGGCCCGCCGCCGCCCCCACCCCGACGGCCGAGATCATGCGGCGATAGAAACCCGAGATTTTCAGATCGAGCGAGCGATGCGCCTGCGCGGCCGGCGCCCACTCCAGCCGATGCCGCCGCGACACGGCCATCCGCCAGAGAGTGCGCGCGATCGCGTCGGCCCGGAGCCAGGCCGTGTGCGCCAGAAAAACCAGGCGCGCCCCGGCTTGCGCCAGGCCGGTGGCAAGGTCCGAGGCGACGCCCCGCACGAAGCTGCGCTTGGCGACGCCCGGGCGATCGGGGAGCAGTCCCGTGAAGAACGACAGCAATGTGGGGAAAACGAGCACGAAGAGGATGAAAAGCGTCCAGAGGCCCGCGCCGGCTCCCGGCAGGCACCACGCGGCGAGGAGCGTCCCGAACATCGCGGGCGGCAAGAGGCTCCGCCGGAGGTTGTCGAGCATCTTCCAGCGACCCATGAGAGGAATCGCGCTTCGTGTGCGGCTGGATCGGGGCCCGTTGCCGACGATCCAAGGCAACAGCTGCCAGTCCCCACGCACCCAGCGGTGCTGGCGCGAGGCGGCCACTTCGTAATGGCCGGGGAAACCTTCGAAGAGCTCGATGTCCGAAACGAATCCGGCTCGGGCGAACAGCCCTTCGAAGAGATCGTGGGAAAGCTGCGTGTTCTCCGGCACCCGGTCGCCGAGCGCGCGCTCAAACGCGTCCACGTCGTAGATGCCCTTGCCGGTGTAGATCCCTTCACCGAAGAGGTCCTGGTAGACGTCCGAGACGGCGAAGGCGTAGGGATCGATGCCGCGAGGGCCCGAGAAGATGAGCTGGAACAGCGTGCCGAGGCCGGTTTCGGGCAGCGTGGGGGCCACTCGCGGCTGGAGAATCGCATGCCCCTCGACGATTCGTTCCGCTGCACCGTCGAAGATGGGCACGTTCAGAGGGTGCGCGATCGTTCCAATCAGCCCGCGCGCGGCCTCCCGCGGAAGCCGCGTGTCCGCGTCCAGGGTGATGACGTAGCGGATGCCGGAGGGCGGCGGCGCGCCGCCTTCCAGAGGCAGAAAGGACGTGTCCGTCGCGCCGCGCAGGAGACGGTTGAGCTCGCGGAGCTTCCCGCGCTTTCTTTCCCATCCCATCCAGACTCCCTCGCCCTCGTTCCAGAGTCGGCGCCGATGGAAGATCCAGAAGCGGTCCCCTCCTCCGGCCGCGGGCCCGTGCCGGTCATTGAGCTCGCGCATCGCGGCGCGCGCCGCCGCGACGAGCGCGTCGTCCTCCGGCAAGCTTTCCGAAGGCGCGTCGGACCAGTCCGACAGAAGCGCGAACCGCAGCTCGGGATCCGGATTGGCGAGGTAGTGCACTTCCAACCGCTGCACCACATCGCGAATCTCGGTGTCGTCGGTCAGAAGCATGGGAATCGCGATCAGCGCGCGCGCCGCCTCCGGCACGCCGGCGGCGAACTCGAGCTTGGGCAGGCGCCGGGGCCCGATGAGCGCCGCGACCATCCGCTGCACGAGGGTGCTCGACAGGTCCGAGGCGGGCACCAGCGCAAGGAGGGCGAGAAGAGCGAGCGAGCCGCGGGAAGCGCCGGCCGCCGCCGCGAGCGCCAGCGGAACGGCGAGGATCGCGGCGGTCCCCAGGGCGATCGTGCCCAGGTACCCGGGAGTGGCGGCGCGGAACCAGGCGCGGCGCACCCATTGTCGTACGGGCACGCGGAACGAGAGCTCGGCCTCGAGGCGCGGGCGCCCTCGGGAGATCAGGTAATAGCCGGGGTCGGCGAACCGAGGGTCGGGAGTCACCTCCGGTCCTCCGGACGATTCCGCGGCCTTCTGAGCCAGGCCGACGGCACGGCGGGCGACCTCGAGCTCGTCGTGAACGGTCCCCCGCGAGAGATCCTCGACCGCGTGCCGGTAACGGTCGCGCGTCGCGAAGTCCATATCCGCGACGCGCGTTCCCGCGCAGAGCGCTTCGTGAACGAGGCTCACGCTCTCGAAGAACTCCGCCCAATCGGCCGAAGAGAGCAGCCGCATGCTCGTGATGACGTTGCGCACCGTCGCGTGGTTGGCCACCTGCGCCTGATGCTCGAGGTGGACGGCTTCGTCGGCGGTGGTCCCGTCGCGGGCGAAGCGGCGATTGAGCCATTCGAGCACGGGCGTGACCGCGGGGTCCCGTTCGCGGAGCCTCCGGGCGAGCTGGACCGCAAAGGCCGATGTGAACGGCAGGGCCTCGAGAATTTGGATCAATCCCGCCCCTCCCGGCTTCGGGATACCGCTCGTGGAGAGTTGCGCATCGGCGATCTCGTCGGCCTGTTCCCGCGCGATCCCCCGCGCGGCGACACGCTCCGCCAGGCGGCGGAGGTTCTCGACCAGGACCACGCGCAGCGAAATCGCCAGCGCCCAGAGCTCGCCGATCGTGAGCGGTTGCACGATCTGATAAGCGCGGACGAAGCGACGCAGCGTCTCGAGCTCGATACGGCTGTCCGTGTGCGCAACGAACGACCAGGCGAGCCCGTAGACGCGCGGATAGCCTTCCAGCGGTCCCGAGGCGAGCTTGGGCAGCTCCCGGTAGAACCCGGGCGGCAGGTCCTGCTGGATCTCGCGGATCTGCTCCTCGACGATGTGAAAATTGTTGAGCAGCCACTCCGCCGCCGGGGAGACGGCACGGGCTCTTCGGCTGGCGTCCGAGATCGCCCGCTGTGCCTGGACGAGCACTCTGGCGTTCTCGCGCAGCCGCGGCAGAAGACGCCGGCCGCGCTTCTGTCGAAGATGAACGGGCTGTTCGGCGGCGAGCTTCGCGGCGAACTGCTCCAGGTGCTCCGCCGAAAAGAGCTCGGCGCGAATGGGGTCCCCGTCCGCGCGCATCATCCTCTTCTTACCACGCGAAAAGAAACGCCGAGCCGCGTGTCGGCTCGGCCGGAGGAAGGATACGAGGGACTCAGGCCGCAGCGGGCGCCTCCTCCTGCCGGCTCTTGACCACACGAATCACTCCGGCGACGGAAAGCGTCCGGGACGGCTTGGCGCGCCCTCGATCCCTTGCGACTTGGATCGATTCCGTGTTCCCCTGGTACGCCGCACCCACCGGAGACCGCCCGAACTGCCCCGAGCAGGGTCGCCGGCCCGAAGGAGGTCGCGTGCCGAACGTTGATCGCGATGCGGCCCGAGAGAATGGCGAACAGACATGGGCGCACCCTTCACCGAAGTGTCGCCCGCCGCCAGCCGCCGAACGGTCCCCCGCGCCGCGAGCCATCCGAGCTCCTCGCGAGGCGCCGCGCCGAGGATTCTGTGATTCGCCAGCCGCCGATTCCCGATCCGGTTGTCCGTCGGATGGACGTCGGTGATGCATCCAGTAGCGTCGGCAGTGGCCACAGGACATTCGTCGACGTCTTGGCACCGGTGTCATGCTCTCGGGCCGAGATCATGCGAGGCGGTCTCCTGCGAGGCTTGGGCGCGACCCCGCGGGGTTACGACCAACTTCTTCGGGAGCCGGATCGGCGAATCGAGAGCGTCCTCTCGACTTCGAACCGCCGACGGCGTCACCCCGGAGGCGAAAACCGCCTGCTCGATCCGGGACCCGCATATATTTTTCTGTCGGGGGTGCGCATGTTTCTTTGGCGATGCCTGCTGGTGCTCGCGTGTCTCGCCGGCTCGGGGCTCCGACTGGCGGCTCAACCCTTCGACGCCATGCTGTTTTCGGAAATGCATTGGCGGATGGCGGGCCCGTTTCGCGGCGGTCGGGTCCTCACGGTGGCGGGAGTTCCGGGGCAACCGAACCGCTTCTATTTCGGCTCGGTGGGCGGCGGAGTCTGGCGCAGCGACAACGCGGGCCGCACCTGGGAGCCGATCTTCGACGGCCAGCCCATCGCATCGATCGGAGCGATCGCCGTGGCGCCCTCGGACGCGCAGGTGCTGTACGTCGGCTCCGGAGAGGCCGACATGCGTTCGGACATCTCGTACGGCAACGGCATGTACAAGTCGGTCGATGGCGGCCGGACCTGGCTCCGCCTGGGGCTCTCGGACAGCCGGCAGATCGGGAAAATTCTCGTGGATCCGAAGGACCCGAATCTCGTCTTCGTCGCCGCGCTCGGCCATGCCTACGGGCCCAACCCGGAACGTGGCGTTTTTCGCTCCCGGGACGGCGGAAAGACCTGGTCACGCGTCCTCTTCCACGACGAGAACACCGGAGCGATCGACCTGGCCTTCGATCCCTACGACTCGCGAACGATCCTCGCTGCCCTGTGGCAAACGCGCCGGCCGCCCTGGAACGTCTATCCGCCCTCCAACGGCCCGGGGAGCGGTCTCTATCGATCCACGGACGGAGGCGACACGTGGACGCCGGTCACCGGGGACTTGCCCTCCGAAAAACTCGGCCGTATCCGAATCGCGTTCGCTCCGAGCCTGCGTGGCCGCGTCTACGCTCTGGTGGACGCGAAGTCCGGCGGCCTGTACGTGTCCGACGACGCCGGCGCTCGATGGCGGCGCGCGAGCGGAGATCGCCGCATCTGGGAGCGCGGCTGGTACTTCGCCGGCGTGACGGTCGACCCCGGCAGCGCCGACGTCGTTTATGCATGCGACACGGCTCTATACAAGTCGACCGACGCGGGTCGGACCTTCGTGCCGTTCAAGGGAGCGCCCGGCGGGGACGACTATCACCAGCTCTGGATCGACCCGGCCGATTCGAGGCGCATGATCGTGGGCAGCGATCAGGGCGCAGTGGTCAGCGTGGATGGAGGCCGGACCTGGAGCTCCTGGTACAACCAGCCGACCGCCCAGTTCTACCACGTCGCGACCGACGATCGCTTTCCGTACTGGATCTACGGCGCGCAGCAGGACAGCGGAGCGGCCGCGGCGGCATCGCGCAGCGACTACGAGAGCCTGACGCAGCGCGACTGGCGGCCCGTTGCCGTGGGCGGCGAGAACGGATACATCGCGCCGGACCCGCGCGACCCCGACATCGTCTTCGGCGGCGGCGTGGGGCGCTTCGACTGGAGGACGCTGCAGGAACAGGACGTCGATCCCACCGTCGCGTACCCCGGCGACTATCGCAGCGAGTGGACTCTGCCGCTCGCCTTCTCGCCGGCCAACCCGCGCGCCCTCTACTACGGCAATCAGTTCGTATTCCGGACGATGGACGCGGGCCGGCACTGGGAAAAGGTGAGCCCGGACCTGACGCGCGAGGCGCCCGGCGTGCCGGGCACGATCGACTCGGTGACGGCGGAGAACAGCGCCGTCAAGGGCCCGCGGCGCGGGGTGATCTACGCGATTGCGCCGTCGAGCCTTCGCGAGGAGTCGGTCTGGTGCGGCACGGATGATGGGTTGATCTGGCTGACCCGCGACGGTGCGAAGCATTGGGAGAACGTCACTCCTCGAGACCTGACCGCCTGGTCCAAGATCGGCGTGATCGAGGCCTCGCACTTCGATCCCGAGGCCGCCTTCGTCGCGATCGATCGGCACCGGCTCGATGATCTCGGGGCGTACATTCTTCGGACACGCGATGGCGGGAAGTCGTGGGCGTCCATCGCGCGGGGCATCCCGGATGGAAGCTACGTCAACGTCGTCCGCGAGGACCCGGAGCGCCGCGGGCTGCTGTACGCGGGGACCGAAACAGGAATCTTCGTCTCTTTCGACGATGGGGACAACTGGCAGCCCCTGCAGACGAACATGCCCAATTGCTCGGTGCGCGACCTCGCGGTGCGCCACGGGGATCTCGTCGCCGCGACGCACGGCCGATCGTTCTGGGTGCTCGACGACCTGACCCCCCTGCGGCAACTCGACGCCAGGGTCGCCGCCGCGCCGGCCTGGCTGTTCGCGCCGCGGACGGCGATCCGCCTGAATCCGGCTCCGTTCCAGGGAACCCCCGATCCGAAGGACGAGCCGAACGCGGCGAACCCTCCTCGCGGCGCGATCCTCGACTACAGTTTGAGAACCGCCTCGCCCTCTCCCGTCGCCCTCGAAATCCTCGATGCGCGGGGAGAGCTCGTCCGGCGATACGCGAGCGACGACAGAGTCGAGCTGCCGGACCTGCAAAGGATCCCGGTGACTCCGGACTGGGTCGACGTGGCCGAGGTTCCGTCGGCCGCGGCGGGGATGCACCGCTTCGTCTGGGATCTTCGCTACGCGGCGCCGAAGGAGCTGCCGCGCTCCCGGAGACAGGAACCGCCCCGCGGCATCTGGGCGCCGCCGGGACGCTATGAGGTCCGTCTTGCCGCGAACGGACAAACGATCTCCCAACCCCTCGTCCTCTCGAAGGATCCCCGGGTTCCTTCGACGGAAGCCGACCTTCGTCAGCAGTTCGACCTGGCGAAGCAGGTCGAGGCGGAAAGAGTGCGGTTGGCCTCCGCGCTCACTCGGGCTCACGCCCTTCGGGAGCGAATCGCGGCCCTTCGCGCCAGGGCCTCGGGAGCAGCCCGGGGGGCGCTGGATGCGTTCGTGAGGAGCCTCGATCTGGCGGCCGGGCCTCCGATCGACTCCGACGAGGAGTTCGACGAAAACGAAGCCGCGAGCACCAACCTCCGGCGCCTGTCGTCGGGAATGGCTCGGTTCCAGCGGACCATCGAGAGCGCCGATGTCGCGCCGACACCGGACTACCTGGCCGGGTTCGAGCGGCGGCAAGAGGACATCTCGAGGGGGCTTTCACTCTGGAAGGAGTTTCTGGATGCCGAGCTCCCGGCTCTCAACAGAGCCCTCGAGACCGCCGGTCTGCCGCGCCAGGAGTGATGAACCCGAGCTGCTCTGCAGGCGCAAGCCTCAGGCTGTCGCGACGAGCCAGCAAGAAAACGGCCCGGGTCTCCCGCGGCCGCCGGGAGCCTTCTCCCGGCGTTCGACTTTCTTGGTTGCGGGGGAAGGATTGACCGCCAGCGCGGACGCCGACGCCGCCGTCGCGTGTCGGGCGCCGGTCGAGGTCCGCCAGGTGGGGCGGAGGGTCCCGATCGACTGGCCGCGCGTTTAGCCGGCGGAGGGGAGGATCCGAAGCAAGGTTCCGTATCCGCGCGATCTTGCGCGGTAGCCCGCCGCGCTTGACGACGGCGGGACCGTTTCGATAAGGTGCGCCTCCCTGACGCGGGGTGGAGCAGCCTGGTAGCTCGTTGGGCTCATAACCCAAAGGTCGAAGGTTCAAATCCTTCCCCCGCAACCAGAAAGCAAAGGGGTTAGGCGCACGGCCTGACCCCTTTTTCCTTCAGGTCAGGGGAAAGTCGGGCGAACCGACTGCGGAGCGGTTGAGGGAAAGTCGGGGCATAGCTCGTTGCATTTTGTCGAGAAGCGAGTTGTCATTTCCTCAAACGCTCTTTGGGTTTCGGCTTTGTTGACGAAGTAATTGACCACACCTCGGTCGTTCCGACCCGCGCCCATTACTGAAAGTCGCTCGTACGCTTCTCGGAACGGCGGGGCGAGCACCTTACCGCCGGGCTGCGCGCGCAGCGATCTCACGCTGCTCGACGGGGAGAGGCGGCCGGCGCTTCACAGTTTCCGCCTACCCGCTAGAATCGTCGCCAAAGTCCCAAAGACATGCCCGACGCCGAGAGCCTCGGTTGTCTCTTCGTCATCGTCACGATCGTGGCGATCGCGGCGATCGTGCAGCTGCGCAAGGCGCGGCGCGAGGGGCGCGAAACCCGGGCGGAGGTGGACGGCCTGTCTCGGCGGCTCGACTTGCTCGAGCGCCGCCTCTCGGAAATCCGGCGACAACCGCCCGAAGCCGCGCCGATTCTCGAGCCACCGCCTCCTCCCCCATCGCCGGCTCCCAAGCACGCGCCCCTTCCGGCAATCCCGCCTCGGGAGCCGCTCGCGCCGGAGCCTCCGCTTCCATTCTTGCCTCCGCCGCCGCTCTCTCCCCCGCCTCCGCCCGCGCCTCCCGCCGCTCGCAAGCCCTTCGACTGGGAGAACCTCATCAGCGTCCGGCTCTTCGCCTGGCTGGGCGGCGCCGCGTTCTTCCTCGCGGCCGCGCTCTTCCTCCAGTACTCGATCCAGCGCGGCCTGATCTCGCCGGCGATGCGGGTCGCGATCGGGCTCGTGGTCGGGGCGGCGGCGCTCGCCGGCGGCGACTTCCTGCGGAAGAAGGGAACCTGGGCCGGTCAGGCGACGTCCGGCGCGGGCGTCGCGATCCTCTACGCGTCGCTCTTCGCGGCGCACGCGCGCTATCACCTTCTCGCGACGACGCCGACCTTCGCGCTCATGGCGCTCGTGACGTTCGCCGCCGGCGTCGTTGCCGTCCGGCGCGACAGCTACGTCGTCGCGGTCCTCGGCCTTCTCGGCGGCTTCCTGACGCCCTACCTGCTCTCGACCGGCGAGGACCACCCGATCGCTCTCTTCGCCTACGTCCTCCTCCTCGACGTCGGGCTCGTCGCGATCTCGCGGCGCCGGCCGTGGCCATCGATCCCCGCGCTCGCTCTCGCCGGCACGGCCGTGCTCTTCGCGGGATGGTCGGCGGCGCACCTCGACGCGATCAAGCTGCCGGGCGCCCTTCTCGCCGCGCTCGCGCTCGGAGCCCTGTTCGCCGCGGCCACGCCGAAGAGCGCCGACCTCGAAAAGCGCGAGCTCTCGCGGGCGGTCCCGGTCCTGGCCGTCATCGTTCCCTTCGCGCTGGCGCTCCGCGCCGCCGGAGATCACCGCCTCGCGACGCCGCCGGCCCTGCTCGTGATCTACCTGCTCGTGCTGTCGGCCGGCGCGGCGTTCGTCGCCCGCCGCGAAGGATTCGAACCGCTCGTTCCGGTGGCCGCCGGACTGTCCCTTGCGACCCTCGCGTTCCGCGTCGGAAAGGACCTCTTCCCGGCGGAGCGGCCGCTCACGCTCGCGCTCTTCGCCGTGGTCTCCCTGGCGTTCCTCCTTCTCTGGTGGACCGGACGCCGGTCGGCGCTCGGATCGCCGGGCCCGCTCCTCGTCGCCGCGGGCATCTTGCTCTTCGGATCGCTCGCGATCCTCGAGCGCGTGCTCGAGGTCGAGCCGCGCGCCGAGCCCGTCCGCGACCTCTGGATCTACGCGGCGGCGCACGCCGCCGGACTCCTCGTGATCGCGGCATCGAGCGTCTCCGGTCTCTGGCTTCTCGGCTCGCAGGGGCTCCATCTCGCGGCGCTGCTGTTTCTGTCGACGCGTTTCGAGCAGCGGCGGCTGACGGAGTACCTGCCGCTCGTCCTCCTGCCGATCGCCGTGTACTGGGCCCTGCCGTTTCTCTCGGCGCGGTTCCACAGGGACCGGTTCGGCTGGATCTCGGCGGCGCTCGCTCCGGTGCTCCACTACCCGCTGCTCTACGCGATGGCCAAGCCGGTCTGGGGCACCGGATGGATGGGCGCCATCGCGGTTGCCTTCGGCGCCTTCGCCTTCCTCGCGCTGCGGCGCGCGCTCGCGGCGCCGGGAGAGCCGGCCGAACGGCGCTTCGTCGCGTCGCTCTTCGGGGGCGTGGCCCTGCTCTTCCTGACGGCCGCCATTCCGATCCTCCTCGACAACGAGTGGATCACCGTCGCCTGGGCCCTCGAGGCGGCGGCGCTCGCGTGGCTCGCGACGCGCGTTCCCGAGACCTGGCTCGTCCCGGCGTCCGCGGTTCTCGCCGGCGCCGCCTTCATCCGCCTGCTCTTCAACGCCGAGCTCTGGAGCTACCACCCGCGCAGCGGGACTCCCGTCTTCAACTGGTATCTCTACACGTTCGCCGTTCCCGCGGTCGCCTTCCTCGCAGCCGCGCGCTGGTATCGCGAGAACACCCGCGCGCGCGAGCTGCATCTGCCCGCGCTGATGCCGGCCGCCGCCGGGATCCTGCTCTTCGTGCTCGTGAACGTCGAGATCGCGGACTTCTACTCGACCGGACCGACGCTGCGCTTCCGGTTGTCGGGCGGCGGCCTCGCGGAGGACATGACCTACTCGCTCGCCTGGGGCCTCTTCGCGCTCGCGCTTCTCGCGCTCGGCATCGCGCGCCGGGCGAAACCCGCGCGCGCCGCCGCGCTCGCCGTCCTGATCCTGACGATCGGCAAGGTCTTCCTCCACGATCTCTGGAACCTCGGGGCGCTCTACCGCGTCGGATCGATCGTCGGCCTGGCCGTCGCCCTGCTGGCGGTGTCGTTCCTCACGCAGCGATACGTCTTCTCGAAGGAGGCGCCGTGAAGCGCGGGCTCTTCTGGACCGCCGCTCTTCTCGCGGCTCTGGACGCTTCGGGAGCGGCGGACGCTTTCCGCTTTTCCCGGCCGATCGAAGGCGCTTCGGGCTGGACGCGGATCGAGCTGCCCGACGACGTCCTCGACGCCTGCCGGAGAGGGCTTCCCGACCTCCGCATCGAGGCGGACACGGGGACCGAAGTGCCGTACGCCCTCGGGACCGCCGTCCAATCCGCGGAATCCGCGCCGCGGCCGCTCACCGACGTCGAATCCGTTCCGAAATCCGAGACGACGGCGGTCCTCGACCGCGGGGCGCGGCCGCCGCTCGCCGACCGCGCGACCTTCGCCGTCGAAGGGAACGACTTCCTCAAGCCGGTCACGGCCGAGGCCTCCGACGACCGCTCCGACTGGAAGGAGATCGCCCGCGGGTCGATCTTCGCGGCCGGCGGGACCCGGATGCTGACGGTGCGTTTCCCTCCCAGCGATCGGCGTTTCCTCCGTTTTCGCTTCGACGACCGCAACGGCGACCCGATCCGGCCGACGGCCGTCGTTCTGGGCGCGGCCTCCCCCGCTCCGCCGCCGGCTGCCGAACGGGCGCTCGCCCCGACGATTCTCCCCGATGCCCCCAAGGGGACGACCCTCGCGCGGATCGCGCTCCCCGCGGCGAACCTTCCGATCCGCACGCTCCGGTTCGAGGCGGACGACGCGGCCTTCGCCCGGCCGGCGAGCGTGTACGAACGCGTTCTCTTCCGCGACGAGATCCGGCGCCGGCTCCTCGCGAGCGGCGTGCTGACGAAGTCCCCCGGAACGGCCCCATCGATCGAGCTGCCCTCCGATCCGGTCGCCGGCCGCGCCCTGGAGATCGAGATCGCGGACGGCGACGCGGCGGCGCTCGCGAACCTGCGCGTCACCGCGCTCGTCGAGCCGCAGACTCTGCGGTTCTTCGCGCCGTCCGGCGCGCGCCTGACTCTGCGGTACGGATCCGCGGCGGTGCAGGCCCCGCGCTACGACGTCGAAGCCGCCCTGCGGAAGGGCGCGCCGCCGGCTTTCGCCGACGCCCGCCTGGGCCCCGCGACCGAGACCGCCGCCGCTCCCGCGTTCACGCCGTCGCTCGGGCCGGCGATCGATCCGACCGTCTGGCCGACGCGGTACGAGATCGCGCTCCCGGCCGCGGGCGGCCTCGCCTATTGCGACCTGCCGCCCGACGCGCCGCCCGAGGGCGTCCGCGTCGTGGACGGCGAGAACCGGCAGGTGCCCTACCTCCTGGAGCGTTCGGCACGCGAGGTGACGCGGACCGTTCATCCGTCGTGGAAGACGCTGGGCTCCGAGTCCGTCGCCGAGATCTCGGACCGCGATCCGGCCGCGCCGCTCGAGGCGATCGAGATCGATGCGGGCGGACCGGCCGATTTCTCCCGCGGTGTCTTCGTCGAGGCGCTCCTCCGCGACGCGCGCGGGGCCGCCGGCTCGCAGCCCATCGGCGGAGCGACCTGGGAGCGGCGATCGGGCCGGGCGCCGGAGCCCCTGCGAGTACCCCTCGGCTTCGCGGGGAAGGAAGCCATCCGGATCCGAGTCGCCAACGGCGACAATCCGCCCCTCGCTCTCGGCGCGGTGCGCCTCGTCACGTCGGTCTCGCGCATCGACTTCGCTTTCCGCCCGGGTGCGAAGCTCTTCCTCCTCGCGGGGAACCGCGGAGTCGGGGCGCCGCGCTACGACTTCGCGCTGCTGTCGAGAGAGATCCTCGCCGCGCCGGCCGAGCGGGCGACGCTCGGTCCTCCGGTGACCGCCGAGAGGCCGACGCCGCGCACACCGGTCTGGCTCTGGGCCGCCGTCGCGGCCGCCGTGCTGCTCGTCGGCCTCGCGCTCACGAGGACGCTGAAGAAAAGCTGAAGGGCCGACGGAGCCGACGCGGCGCGCGGAGAGGGTTCAGCGCGCGGGCGGATTCGACCGCGGGGCGGCGGGCGTCGGCTTCGCGGTGAGACTGCCGGCCGGATAGAGGAGCACGAGGTCGGAAGGACCGACGAGCTGGAGCTCCTCCCGCGCGATACGTTCGGCCGGGAACTCGTGCGTGTTGGCCGCCTGCAGATCCGCCTGGAGCTGGCGGTTCTCCCGCTCCTTTTCCGCGATCTCGGCATCGAGCTGCCGCACGCGGGCGTGCGCCTCGGCGAGCTCGAAGACACGGCGGTCCGAGAAGAGGAGCACGCAGAGGAGGATCGCCGAGACGCCGAGCGAGACGAGGAACGCCGCGAACGGGCGCGGCTCGCGCGCGGGGTCCGGAGCGGCGATCACGCGCCGAAGGCTCCGCGACCGGCGAAGGCGCCGACGCCCGCGAGATCTTCCTCGATCGTGAGCAACCGGTTGTACTTGGCGAGCCGCTCGCCGCGGCAGGCGGAGCCCGTCTTGATCAGCCCGGCGTTGATCGCCACCGCGAGGTCGGCGATCGAGTCGTCGGTCGTCTCGCCGGAGCGATGGGAGACGACCGTCTTGTAGCCGTTCGTCTGCGCGAGTCGCACGGCCTCGAGCGTCTCCGTCACGGTCCCGACTTGATTGAGCTTCACGAGCAGCGCGTTGGCGATCCCGTCGGCGATCCCGGCGGCGAGGATCTCGGGATTCGTCACGAAGTTGTCGTCCCCGACGAGCAGAATGCGCTCGGTGAGCTCCTTCGTCAAGGCGATCCAGCCCTTCCGGTCCGACTCGGCCATCCCGTCCTCGAGCGAGACGATGACCGGGTAGTCGCGCATGAGCGCCGCCCAGTACGCGACCATCTGATCGGAAGACAGCGTCTTCTTCTCGCCTTCGAGAACGTACTTCCCTTTCGCGTAGTACTCCGAGGCGGCCGGGTCGAGAGCGATCGCCACTTCCTTGCCGGCGGCGTAGCCGGCCGCGTCGATCGCGGACGCGAGCAGGTCGAGCGCCTCGCGCGCCGACGCGATGTCGGGAGCGAAGCCGCCCTCGTCGCCGACGCCGGTGGAGAGACCCTTCTTCTTCAGGATCGACTTCAGCGCGTGGAAGACCTCGACGCCCGCCCGCAGCGCTTCCGCGTAGGTCGCGAAGCCGACCGGACAGACCATGAACTCCTGATGGTCGAGCCGATTGTCGGCGTGGGCGCCGCCGTTGATGACGTTCATCATCGGCACCGGAAGGACGTGCGCCCCGGCGCCGCCGAGGTAACGGTAGAGCGGCAGACCCGAGGCCTCCGCCGCGGCGCGGCAGACGGCGAGCGAGACGCCGAGGATCGCGTTGGCGCCGAGGCGTCCCTTGTTCGGCGTTCCGTCGAGCTCGATCAGGATGCGGTCGAGCAGCACCTGGTCCCGCGCGTCGGCGCCCTGGATCTCCTCGGCGATCTCGCCGTTGACGTGGGCGACCGCCTTCTGCACTCCCTTGCCGCCGTACCGCGACTTGTCGCCGTCGCGCAGCTCCAGCGCCTCGCGCTCCCCCGTCGAGGCGCCGGACGGGACCGCGGCGCGGCCGGTGGCGCCGCCCGAGAGGAGCGCTTCGACCTCGAGCGTCGGGTTGCCGCGCGAGTCCAGGATCTCGCGCGCGATGACCTGTTCGATCTGAAAGCTCATCTCTTCTCGATCTTCATCTCTGGAGCAGCTCGCGCCCGGCGCGCGAGAGCGCGTCCAGATTCTTCTCCGACGACGCCTCCGTGTAGACGCGCGCGACCGGCTCCGTTCCCGACTCGCGGACCAGAATCCACGAACCGTCCTCCAAAAGCAACTTGAGACCGTCCAGGAGGTTGACCGACGTCACGCGCCGGCCCGCATAGGTCGAAGGAGGCGACGCGCGCCGGGCCTTCAGGGCCTCCTTGTCGCCCGGGGAGAGCGGCAGGTCGAGGCGGCTCGTGTGGAAGGGCCCGATCTCGCGGTCGAGGTCGGCGGTGAGCTGCACGACCGTCTTCCCCGTGGCCCCGACCATCTCCGCGGCGAGAAGATCCGCGAGGATCCCGTCCTTCTCCGGAACGTGGCCCTCGATCGTCAGCCCGGCGCTCTCCTCCGCGCCGAAGATGATCTCGCCGGCGATCAGCTTTTCGCCGATGTACTTGAATCCGACCGGCGTCTCGTAGAGCGGCACGCCGAACTTCTTCGCGACCGCATCGAGAGCGTGCGTCGTCGCGACGCTCCGGGCCACGCCGCCGCGGCGCCCCTTCCGGCCGAGCAGGTCGAAGAGAAGCAGCGCGAGGAGGCGGTTCGGCGTGACGTAGGTCCCCGTCTCGTCGCAGACGCCGAACCGGTCGGCGTCGCCGTCGCACGAGAGCCCGAGGCGCGATCCGTTTTTCCGCACGGCCTCGCCCAGGCGCACGAGCTCCTTCTCGCCGCACTGCGGCGACTCGCCCCCGAAGAGCGGGTCGGGCTTGGCGTTGAGACGATCCAGACGCGCGCCGGTCTTCTCGACGAACGCGTCGAGAAAGCCCGACGAGGTGCCGTATCGAAAATCGAGGGAGAAGTGCGGCGCGCCGCGGCCGACGTCCTCGGGACGGACCTTTTGACCGAGATCCGCGAGGTATGGCGCGACCGGATCGAACCGCGGAACGTCGGTCTCCTCCGGCGGCGGCATCTCGGCGACGCCCGGAATCTCCTTCTCGACGCGATCCGTCAGCTCCGGCAGCGCCGGCGCGCCGTCGGACGTCGAGACCTTGATGCCGAGATAACGCGGCGGGTTGTGGCTCGCGGTAAAGTTCAGAGCGCCGGCCGCGCCGCGGCGGCGAATCTCGAATGCGAGGACCGGAGTCGGAACGGGGCGCGCCGCCATCTCGGACGCGAAGCCCTCGCGGCGCAGAATGCGCGACGCCTCGGACGCGAAGCGGTCGGCCAGGAACCGCGTGTCGTATCCGACGAGGACGGTCTGCCCCGCGCGTCCGTCGCGGGCGAGCACGCGCGCGATGGCCGTGACGACCCGCCGGGCGTTTCCGAACGTGAACTCGTCGGCCAGGACGGCCCTCCAGCCCGACGTGCCGAATCGGATCTGGGTCATCGCCGCGTGAAGCTAACACGAACGTCGGGACTCGCCGGGCTGTCGCTCGCGCTGACGGCTGCTTGCGCCGGGCCGCATACGGCGCCGTCTCCTCCCGCGCCGCCGGTGGCCCGCATCGTCCTCCCGCCGCCGGGCCGGACGCTCGCCGAGGAATACCCGGCGCCGGCTTCCCCCGACGAGCCCGTCCGGCGCGCCGTCTTCGAGCGCATCAATGCGGACCGCGCCGCGGAGGGGCTCGCTCCGGTGGCGTGGGACGAGGGAGCGGCGCGCGTCGCCGGCGCGTTTTGCGCCGCGCAGGTCGCCGAGAAGACGCACGGCCATTTCCTGCGCGACGGCGTGCCGCCCTACGCGCGCACCGGCCTCGCCGGCGTCTTCGGATACCAGGCCGAGAACGTCGCGTCGTGGAGCACGACCGCCAAGACGTTCTCCGACACGCCGCTGACCCTGGCGCTCTCGGCGCACCGTTCCATGATCGGTGAGACGCCTCCCGACGACGGGCACCGGCGGACGATTCTCGATCCCGAGGCCACGCACGTCGGCGTGGGCTGGGCGATGGAGGGAGGCCGCTTCCAGATCGCGCAGGAGTTCCTGGCGCGCGGTCTCGAGCGCGTCGCGGTCGGCGTCGACGAGCGCGGCGCGGCCGTCCGGGTCAGCGCGTCCGCCCGATCGCCGTACCGCGTCGCCTTCGTCACCCTCGCGTGGGAAGCGCTGCCGCGTCCGCTGACCGCCGAGGAGGCGAGCGGCCGCACGTCCTACCGCTACCCGAAGGCCTCGCTCGCCTTCGTGCCGGAGGGCCATCGGGACATTCAGATCGTAGGCGTCACGACGGAAGACCGCATCCGTCTCGGCCACGACCGGGATTTCGAGATCGCATACGCCGCCGATGGGCCCGGCCTCTATACGTTCGTCTTCTGGCTCGCGCGCAAGGGCGAGGACCGGGGCCGGCCGCTCGGCTCCGCGGTTTTCCGGGCGGAGAAGTAGGAGGCCGCGTGCTCGCGATCCTCGTCGTCGGCGGCCCGGGATCCGAGGAGACCGAGCCGTCGTCCGCGGTCGAAGTCCTCCACGCGCGCGACGCCGACGAGGCGGTCGAGAAGCTCGGCCGGAACCGGCGGATCGATGCGGTCCTCGTGCTCGACGCGGACCCCGCCGCGGAGACCGTCGCCGCAATCCGCGAGGACGTCGTCGCGCCGCCGCCGATCTTTCTTGCGTCCACCGCCCCGTCCGTCCCCGGCGCGAGGTCGCTCGCGGCGGCCCGGGACATCGCCGGCCTTCTCCGAGAGATCGTGGACGCGCTCGGCGGAGGAAGTCCCTAATCCTTCCTGCTTCCGGCTCAGTCCTCGGTCAACCCGTTTCGTGTGATAACTTAACCCGTTCTTATGTCGGGCTGTGGCGGCTGCACCGTGGGCAACTCGTTCAATCCCGGAGGCCATTACATCGGCGTCCGGATCAACCAGAACGAGGACGGCCGGGTCGTGTTCTGCGAGACCAACGGCGCCGAGGTCCGCAAGGGCCAGCGCCTCGTCATCGAGGGCGACGGCGGCTACGAGTACGCCGAGGTCACGACGCTCCACCCGCTGATCCTCAAGCAGTGCCAGCTTCGCGACGCCCGCAAGCTCGTGCGCGTCGCGACCGACTCGGACCTCGCGAGCTACCAAGCAAAGCTCGAGCGGGAAAAACAGTTCTACCGGGACACGCGCGAGATGGCCACGGAGAAGCGGCTCACGATGAAGCTCATCCGCGTGGAGGAGAGCTTCGACGGGCGCAAGTACTCCATCTATTACACCTCGGAGCAGCGGATCGACTACCGCAAGCTCGTGGCCGACCTCGCCATGAAGTACCCCGTCCGCATCGAGGTCCGGCAGGTCGGGCCGCGGGACGAGACCAAGATGCGCGGAGGGCTCGGGCCGTGCGGGCTGACCCTCTGCTGCTCGACCTTCCTCAAGGGCTTTCACCCCGTGACGATCAAGATGGCCAAGAGCCAGAACCTGTCGCTAAACCCTTCCAAAATCTCGGGGATGTGCGGCCGGCTCATGTGCTGTCTCGCCTATGAAGACGAAGGGGGGCGGCCGGCCGCAGACACCTCGGCTGCCCCGCGGAAGAATCAGAATTTTTCCTCCGAAGCCCCGGTTTAAGGGGGTACAGCGTCCCGCCTTTTTCACGGGGCCAGAGGAACATCCGTGGCAGAGAGGAACTCGACCGGGAGCGCATTTCGACCGGGCGAGGACGCTCCCGGGAATCGCAAGCTGATTCGCCCGAATCTTTCCGAGCTCTCCGAGCGGTACCCGACGCGCACGTTTCAGCAGCGCAAGCAGGTTCCGCCCGAGCAGACGAACGCCGAGAGCTACTACTACCTCAAGCAGATGGCGGCGAAGACCCCCATGGTCGTCGTGCTGAACGACGGCGAGGAGGTCCGCGGCTGGATCGAGTGGTACGACAAGAACTGCCTGAAGGTGAACCGGGAGCGCGGCCCGAACCTCCTGATCCCCAAGACCTCGATCAAGTACCTGTTCAAGGAGGCGGAGGGGGGTCCGATGGACGGAAATAGATAGCTGACGGCTGACAGCCGGACACGGACCGGCAACGTTGGCGGTTAGCTGTTAGCTCCCGGCTACCTCGCTCCGCGACCGGACAGCACCGCCGGCACGGTCTTCAGAAGGATCTTCAGGTCGAGCATCGGCGACCACGTGTCGATGTACTTGAGATCGAGCTCCATCCAGCGGTCGAAATCCAGATCGTTGCGCCCCGAGACCTGCCAGAGGCACGTGAGGCCGGGGCTCATCGACAGCCGGCGCCGCTGCCACGGCTGGTAGCGCGCCACCTCCTCGGGCAGCGGGGGCCGCGGGCCCACGAGGCTCATGTCGCCGACGATGACGTTCGCGAGCTGCGGCAGCTCGTCGATCGACAGCCGGCGCAGGACGCGCCCGACGAGGGTCAGCCGCGGGTCGTGCGAGGACTTGAAGACCGGCCCCGACATCTCGTTCAGGTGCGAGATCTCCGGCAGCCGCTCCTCCGCCCCGTCCTGCATCGTCCGGAACTTCAGGAGCGTGAAGTGCCGGCCGTTCAGACCGCAGCGCGTCTGGCGGAAGAAGATGGGGCCCGACGAGGACAGCTTGATCGCGAGGGCCGCCAGGACCTGGATCGGCAGCGTCACGAGGAAGAGGAAGAGGGAGACGGCGAGATCCACGGCCCGCTTGACGACGAGCTGAACGGGATTTGACGGCGT
This sequence comes from Thermoanaerobaculia bacterium, assembly GCA_036558325.1. Classification (GTDB taxonomy): domain Bacteria; phylum Acidobacteriota; class Thermoanaerobaculia; order UBA5066; family Gp7-AA6; genus DATBFU01. Next base: position 55,679 of record DATBFU010000062.1, read on the forward strand.
CGTCGTGAACGACAGGAGGGGCACGCCGTCGAGCTCCTCGAGCACCGGCCGCGCCAGAACGTGCGGAAAGATGTCGAGCGATACGTGGGCCCGCACGCCGTGGCGTTCGGCGACGAGCAGCGCCTCCTCGTAGTCGCCGAGCTTGCCCTTTTCGATGACGAAGATCAGCTCGTCGATCACGTTGCCGGCGAGCGCGGTCTCGAGGTCCGCGATCTTGCCCAGGCAGGGCCAGCGGTTGCCCTGCCGGATCTGCCCGCCGTTTTCGTCGTCGAGATACCCGACCACGCGGAAGCCCCAGTGCGGGTGCGCCTCGAAGAAGTCCGCCATCGTGGCCGCTTTGCTGCCGGTCCCCACGACGAGCACGGTCCGGAAATTGAAACCGCGCGTGCGCACCCAGCGCGAGGCGAGCCGCAGCGCCACTTTCTCGCTGGCGAGGAAGGCGAAGTTGAGCGAGCCGAAGACGACGAGAAACCAGCGGCTCACGAATTCCAGGCGCAATCCGTACACGATCAGGGCGAGCAGCGCCGTCCCGCCGAAGGCGACGCGCGCCGCGGCCCAGATCTCCTCCCCGAGCGGCAGGGTCCGGTGGCTGCGGTAGAAGCCCGCCGCGTACAGCAGGAGCCCCCAGATCGGCAGGATCAGGGTCAGCAGGAAGAAGTACTGCTCGAACGGATAGAGGGGCTGCGGGAAGAGCCGGGGAAGGAATCGCGCGAGGACGCCTTCGCGGAGCAGGTAGGCCAGGGGGAGAGAAACGGCGGTGAGGGCGAGGTCCCCCGCCAGGACCCCGAACGCCACCGCACGAGCTTTCTGCTTCAGCATGCCTTGCCGGGCGCGGCTTGCAGGCCGCTAAACCGTTCGCATGTTATGAGATGACCGCCTTTCCATCAAGAACGGCCTCGTATCGCCGGGCCACATCCTCCCAGCGATAGCGCTCCTCGACGCGGCGGCGGGCCTTCTCCCCCCATTCGGAAGAGCTCGACGGATCGTCCAGGATCGCCTGGAGCAGGGACGTGAGCGACGCCGGTTTCGTTACGTCGAACGGCAGCGCCGCGCCCCCGGCCACCTCCTCATTCTCCGCCGACCGGTTATAGCAAACCACGCGCCCGAACCCCATCGCCTCGACGAGGGCCGGGTGCGTTCCGCCGACCTCCGTGGCCTGAACGTAGACGGCCGCGTTCGACAGGAGCTCGCGATAGCCCTCTCCGTAGATCGCGCCCGGGAACCGCACCCGGGCGTCCGCTTCGCGGCGCACGCGCGCGATGTAGCTCGCGGCGTAGGGCGCATCCCCCACCACCACGAGGGGCGTGTCGCCGCGCACGTCCCGATAGGCGCGCACGACCGCGTCCGCGTTGTTCTCGGGCTCGAGGCGCGAGACGTAGAGAACGTAGCGTCCGGGAGAGAGCCCCAGCCGGTCCAGCGCCGCGCGCCCGGCGGGCCGCGGAAGATCGCCCCCGTACGGAATGAAGACGCTGTCGAGCCCGTAGCGCTGCCGGTAGTAATCCTGGATGACGCGCGCGTCCGAGACGACGGCATCCGGAACGATCGTCGAGAGCCGTTCGGAGACCTTGTAGGCCCAGCGTCCCGCGACGCTCCACTTGCGGCGGTTCCGCTCGAGCCCGTCCACGTTCAGGACGACGCGCGTCCGGCCCGACAGTCGCGGGAGAAAGCAGGCCGCCGCGTTGATCGCGTTGCAGAAGAGGACCGCGTCGTAGCGCTCGAACATCGCGTCGAGCGCCGAGATCCCGCCGTGAACGAGCGTTTCGAGATATTTCGTCGGCACCGTCGGCAGGACGCGAATGCGCGCCCCCCGCCATTCGGACACCCCGGGCTCGGCGTAGCGCGGCCGCCCGTATACCGTCACGTCGTGTCCCCATGCCGCGAGTCGGGCGGACAGCTCCTCGGCGAGCGTCTCGAAACCGCCGTACCGTCCGGGGATCCCGCGGGTGCCGAGGATCGCGATTCTCACCCGCTCGATCTCTAGGGCTTCGCCACCGCGTCGCGCGCCTTCTTGCGCGCTTCGGCGTCCTCGGTGATGAGCTTGTAAGCGATGTAGTACTTGTAGATGTTCGAAACGTAAGTCACCGTCTCGCGGCCGATCTTCTCGGACGCCACGATCTCGACATTGTTGAACCAGACGTTGGGATCGAGGCCCCGCTTCGCCGCCTCCTTCCGGAGGCTCGCGATCCGCGCGGGGCCCGCGTTGTAGGACGCGAAGGCGAAGAGGCCCTTGTTCAGCTTGTCCATGGGCTCGTTGGCGTAGTAGCGGTCGATCATGAACCGCATGTACTTGACGCCGGCATGGATGTTGGGCTCGATCTGCGTGATATCTCCGACCTTGAGGTCCTTGCCCGTCGCCGGCATCACCTGCATGACCCCGACCGCGCCGACCTGGCTCTTCGCGTTCTGATTGAGCTGGGACTCCTGATAGCCCTGAGCGGCCATCAGCAGGTAATCCATGTCGTACTGGTCCGAGTACTTGTGGAAGAAGTCGACGGTCTGCTGAAACTTCTTGCGCTCGGTGTCGGACGCGGCGTTCTTCACGAACCGGGTGTTCTTCAGATACTTCTGGAAGAGCATGTTGTACGTGGCCGAGCCCGCCGGATACTTGGCGATGAAGGCGTCGAGCTCCGCTTTCAACTTCGGGCTGTTCTTCCGGATCGCCCAGCCGATGTCCGCGTCCTTGCGTAACACGGCCTCCGGGTGGAGGACGAGCTTCGGATAGACGCCGGCCCAGAATTTCGCGACGAAGTCCTCGACGACGACGTAATGGACGAGACCGGCGTTCGTCATCTCGAGAAGGTCCTCGTCCTCGAGGTCCGCCGGCGCGAAGCGCAGCTTGACGGGCGCCTTGCCGCGCTTCCCGAGTTCGGCGTTCAGCGCCTGGAGGCTCTCGTGGTAGATCGACTTCTCGCGGACGAAGACCTCCTTGCCGGAAAGGTCGTCCGCGCTCGCGATCGCCTCCGCGTCCGGGCCCGAGACGACGATCTCGGAAACGTTCTTCAACACCGGACTGGAGAAATCGACCACCTTCAGGCGTTCCGGCGTGATGGTCAGGTTCCCGGTGGCGATGTCGCCGCGGCCGGAGAGCAGGGCGTCCGCCAGGTCCGCGCGCCGCGTCGGAATGAAGGCCACGTGGATCTTGAGGTTGCCGGTCTTGTACTTCTTGTTGATCTCGTCCTCGAACATCTTGAAGGCTTCGTAGGTGATTCCCCGCGGGGCGCCCTTGTCGATGAAGTAGTTCGTCTTGTTGTAGACGACGAGGACGCGGACGATTCGCCGCTTGCGCAGCGCGTCGAAATCCCCGCCGACGTCCTTCATCACCCGCACCGGCATCTCGTGGACGTCTTTTTTGTCGGTCTGCGCCGCCCCGGCGGCGGGCGCCGCGATGAAGGCGAGGGCCAGGCCGATCCGCGCCATGCGGCGCAACATGAGCTCTTTCAAGGATTGCTCTCCGGGAACGGATTCTAACCGCGCCGGCGCGCGAGCCCCGCGATCTCGCGCCGCTTGGCCCACAGACGGCGGCGATTCCTCCAGAGCCATCCGAATGCCGGAAGCGAGGAGCGCTCGACGGTGAGGCAGGCCCCGAGGACGACGACGTCGCGCGCGAGCGTCGGGACGAGCGTCGCGAAGAAGCCGCCCGCGGTCTGGTTGTTGATCCGCAGCAGAAAGCGGTTCTTGACCGAATGGTAATTGGCGAGCGGCGACATGTCGCGCCGGCGGGAAGGCAGGTTCGTGCGCCGATGCCAGGCGACGGCGTCGGGCACGTAGAGACACCTCCAACCGAGGCGGGCAAGCCGCAGGGCGAGGTCCGCGTCCTCGCGGTAGAGAAAGAAGTCCGCGTCGAAGTAGCCGGTCGAGATCTTCACGGACTCGAGGGCCTCGCGCCGATAGAAGCCCGCCGCGCCCGTCGTGCCGGCGATCTCCTCCTCGATCAGGTATCGCCCCGCCCCCTCCCGCTCCGAGCCGCGGTCGAAGTGCCGGCCCGACGCCCGAAAGACGATTCCGGTCGAGTCGAGCCGCGTCGTCGCCGCGAGCGCGGCTCCCTCCGCCCGGTAGATCCTCCCGGACGCCGAGCCGACGTCCGGCCGCTCGTCGAGACGCGCCGCCAGCCGCGCCGCGAAGTCGGGAGCCAGTCGGCAGTCAGGGTTCAACGCGAGCACGTAACGGCCCTTCGAAGCCTCGATGCCGGCGTTCATCGCCGCGGAGAAGCCGACGTTTCCGGGCAGCGCGATCACGCGGACGTCCGGCGCCAGCCGCCGGGCGATTTCGATGGAGCCATCGCGCGAGGCGCCGTCCACGACGATCGTCTCGGTCGAAACGCCGCGCTGCGCGGACGCGCTCGGGAGCGACGCCGGAAGATCCGCCGCCGAATCGTGCGTCACGAGGACGATCGAGACGTCGACGATCGCCGTCATCGCGAGGACGGGCCGAGGCCGAGCGAGAGCCGCAGCACGGAGAGATAGGCGCGCGCCGATTCACCCTTCGGTCGGGGATCGGAACGCCGCAGCGGCAGCGCCGCGAGGCGCAGGAGCATGCCTGCCGGAAGCAGCAGCCGGTACACCGCCCGCGCCGCGAAGCCGTAATGTCGCCGGCGGTAGCGCATCGCGTTGAGGTAGTAGAGCGGCAGGAACTTCGCGTAGCCGAGGCGCGCCGAGGCGGCGCCGCCGCGATGCCGGAATCGCGCCGCCGGCCAGTAGAGGATCTGTCCGATCGGCGCCAGGCGCGCGCAGAGATCCACGTCCTCGAACCAGGCCGGCGTGAAGTCTTCCGCGAAGCCGCCGACCCGGCGGAACGCCTCCCCGCGCACGGCCAGAGCGGCGGCCGCCGCCTGCGCGACGGGAATCGGACGCTCGGGGTCGCGGTCGGCGTACCGATCGCGGCGGCGCGCCCGATTGTTCGGAAACAGGTGGTCGATGAGGAGGAGCTCGCGCGCGTCGGACAGGATCGTCGGGAGCGCGCGCAGCTGGAACGTAAACTGGTTCTCGTTTCCCGGAGGCGCGAGCCGCGTTTCCTCTCCGGCCGCGCGGTCCGGCGTCCCGGTGTGGGCGTCGAGAAGGCGCGGCGCGAGCGCGGCCGCCTCGGGACGCTCGCGGAAACCTCGCGCGATGGCCGTGAAGGGATCGCCTTCGGCGCGCGTGTCCGGGTTCAGGAACAGCAGGATGTTCGATGGCGTCCCGGCCGCGCCCTGATTCGCGGCGGCGGCGTAGCCGCGGTTCTCGGCGTTCACGACCACCTCGGCATCCGGCCAGCGGGCCGCGATCTGGCGCGGTGAGGCGTCGCCGCCGTTGACGACGACGGTCAGCCGCGCGCGCGGACCGTCCGCCGGCACGCGGGCGCGCGCCGCGGCCAGCGACTCGACGGCCGCGTACAGATCCGGCGCGTCGTGCCAGGAGACGACGATGATCCCGATCTCGTCCACCCGCGGATTCTACGGATGGCGCCCGTCGGCCGCCGCCGCCTCCGGCCAGTCGGGCAGGCGCCGCGGCTCCCGGCGGAAACGCAGCGCTTCGAGCGGAAGCTGCGGCCAAACGAGCAGCGGCAGCGCGGCGCCCTTCCATCCGAGCGCCCGGGCGTGGGCCAGGTCCGCCCGCAGGAGTCTTCCGAAGCTCGCACGGATGCGCCGCGGCTCGAAGTTCCGAAAGAGCGTCCGCCAGCGGTTGCGCGCCGTCCAGATCGCCCGCCGGAACGGCGTTCGGCTCCCGGTGCGGCCTCCCTCGTGGCGCGCCACCGCGGACGGATCGCACGCGAACCGCCAGCCCGCCCGCGCGAGGCGAAGCGACAGGTCCGCGTCCTCGTAGTACGCGAAGAACGTGTCGTCGAAGACCTGTCCCTGCGGCGCCACGGCGGAGAGCGCCTCCCGGCGATAGAGGGCCGCGGTGGCCGAGACGCCGGCCACCTCGAACGCCTCGGACGGAGCCGCGGCGGCCGAGGCGCCGGAGAGAACGGGCACGGCTTCGCCGCGGTCGGTCCACGCGATTCCGGCCGTGTCGACACGCGACCCGTCCGCCGTCCGCACGAGCCCCTGCGCCGCCGCCAGACGCTCGTCGAGCGCCAGGCGCGCCGCCAGCCGCGCGGCGTAGTCCGGCGCGAGCGTCGCGTCGTTGTTGACGAGAAGCACGAATGGAGCGCGCGTGCGCGCGATGCCCTCGTTGGCGGCGCCGGCGAACCCGAGGTTGCGCGAGAACCCGACGACGCGCACGCCCTTCTCCGCCGACAGCCGCTCCCGCTCGGAGGCGCTCGAATCGTTGTCCACGACGACGAGTGAGAGGTTCACTTCCTCCTGTTGCTGGAGCGACCGGATCGCCGCGAAGACGGACTCGCCGCCGTCGCGGTTGACGATCACCGCGTCCACGTCGGGAAGATGGGAGGGGCGGTTCAAGGGATGGCGATGCGCGAAGCCTGTCGGCGCGATATAACTCGCGCGCGACGATGCTACCACGCGATTTTCTCCGCGAGAACGCGGAACGCCTGCTCGCCGACTATCCGGAGCGCTACGCCGGATCGGGTCTCGAGCGCTTCGCCGAGGTCGACCGCCGGCGACGCGACGCGGTCACGCGACTCGAGGAGAAGCGCCGCCGGCGCAACGAGCTGACCACCGTGAAGGGCAAGCCGTCGCCCGAGGCGCTCGCGGAAATGAAGGGATTGAAGGAGGAGATCCGCGCGCTCGAGGAGCAGGCCGAGAAGGACGACGCCGAGCTCGCGGACGTCGAAACGCGGATCCCGAATGCGCCGCACCCGAGCGTGCCCCGCGGCAAGGACGAGAGCGCCAATCGCGTCGAGCGCTCCGTCGGAGAGCCGCCGCGCTTCGACTTCGAGCCCAAGGCGCACTGGGACCTCGGCCCGGCCCTTGGCATCCTCGACTTCGAGCGCGGCGCGAAGCTCGCCGGCGCGCGGTTCACGGTGCTCCGAGGCGCCGGGGCGAGGCTCTCCCGGGCGCTTACCGCGTTCATGCTGGATCTCCAGACGCGCGAGCACGGCTACGAAGAGATCTTCCCGCCGGCTCTGACCAACGCGGCGTGCCTCTTCGGGACGACGCAGCTCCCCAAGTTCGAGGACGACCTGTTTAAGACGCGCGAGGGCTACTACCTCATCTCGACGGCGGAGGTACCGCTGACGAATCTCCACCGCGAGGAGACGCTGACGGCGGGCGCGCTTCCCCTCCGCTACACCGCCGGGACGTCGTGCTTCCGCGCCGAAGCGGGCGCCGCCGGGCGCGACACGCGCGGCATGATCCGCCAGCACCAGTTCGAGAAGGTCGAGATCGTGCAGATCGTGCGGCCGGAGGGCTCCGACGCCGCGCTCGAGAAGCTGACGGGCCACGCCGAGGAGGTGCTGCGGCGGCTCGAGCTCCCTTACCGCGTCGTCTCTCTCTGCACGGGCGATCTCGGTTTTGGCGCGGCGAAGACGTACGACCTCGAGGTGTGGCTCCCCGGCCAGAACGCCTACCGCGAGATCTCCTCCTGCTCGACGTTAGGCGATTTCCAGGCGCGCCGGGCCCAGATCCGATTCCGCCGCGCGGAGGGCGAGAAGCCCGAGTTCGTCCACACGCTCAACGGATCGGCCCTCGCGATCGGGCGGACCATGGTCGCGATCCTCGAGAACTTCCAGCGCGCCGACGGCTCCGTCGCGATCCCGAAGGCGCTGCAGCCGTACTTCGGAGGCAACGAGATCGGAGCCCGCAGCGACGAAGCCGGCTAGGGCGACTGCGGCTCGGCCGCGGGCACGACGACCCGCCACTGCTCCGAGGACCCGTCGTTCGTGAAGGACCCGAGTCTCGCCCCGTTCGGACCGAGCATCAAGATCGCTCCGGACGGAAAGAAATCCGCGTCGTATCCGGACGAGGAGCCTGCTCCGATGCATTCGCCGATGTATCGGCCGACCGCCATGTTGGGGACGCGGACTCCTCCGATGACGTAGCTGACGCCTCCGAGCGCCACGGGCTGCCCGCCCTGATCGACGAAGTTCACGTGAATCCGCGAAGTCGCCGGCGGCAGGGTGATGACCTGGACTTCGTCCGACCGGCCGACATCGACGACCGCGGTGCCGACCGCGTACCCGCAGACATGCGCGTAAATGGCATGTGACCCGGCCGAGAGCCCCTCAAAAGCGAACGTTCCATCCTCCGCGGTCATCCGAGAGTCGTTCGGCTGCCGGCCCGTCAAGTCGAGATCCAGGCCGACCCATGCCCTCTGGATGGGGCGGCCTTCCGGATCCTCGACCCGTCCCTTCAGCCCGGTCCCCTTTGTCATCGCGATCACGATCCCCGTGCCGCTCTCTCCGGGAGCGACTCCGCGGAGCGCCTTCTCGGCATACCCTTCCGCCTGCGCATCCAGGTCGAATGGCCCGTCCCGAAGACCGTCGAAGCGAAACCCGCCGTCGGCGCCCGAACTGGTCGACTCGCTCTGTGCGGACCGACCGACCATCGTTCCGTCCTTCATCGGGCTCGACTGGATACCGACAGTCGCACCGCTGATCGGCGCACCGGAATCGGCATCAACCACGGTCCCGGAGAGCGACGCCGAGGGCAGCGAGACGTCGTGCGGAAACTCGGCGATTGACGGGGAAATCTCGATGCGCTCATCGAAGCGCGCCGCATCGGGTGGAAAGACTCGGAGACCATATGTTCCGGGAGACCAGACAAAAAGCTCGTATTCGCCGGCGGCGTTGCTGGTCGTGCCCGCGGATTCGCCGGCTTTCTGAAAGATGTTGACCTTTGCGCCCTCGACGGGCTCGTCGTTCTTCCAGATCTCTCCGTATACCTTCACCGGCGAGAATTCCTCACGGATCTCCGCCACCTGATCCGCGAGCACCGCGACGTCGACATGGCCCCAGAATCCGCTCGGGGGAGCGGTCGCCAGGGACAGGGCGACCTGCCCCGGGGAAATGTTGGGGAATTCCAGGTCGATCTCGGACCGAGGATCGACCTGGCGCGTCGCCAGAGGCGGGGCGCCCCGACGGCGTGAACCGCTGGGCCAGAGGGATGCGACGAGCTTGCCGCCGGGAAGCCGCTTTGGAAACGTGAGGTGCGCTTCGATCGCGCCGGTGCCGCCTACGAAAAGATCTCCGACTTCCACCGTCTGTCCCGCGCGCACGGAGAGGCCCGCTCGATCGGCTCCCCGGTGGCCCGGAACCTGGATGTGGAGATCCCATGCTCCCGGCGGGACGCTGGCGAAGTCCAGATCCTCGCTGTCGGCGGCGACCGGCCAGTCTGCAAACAGAGCGGCCGCCGGAGAGTCGTTGCGAGCTCGCGCCGACGATCGCAAATAGCCTCGCCATTCTGGCGGGGCCTTCCCGGATCGTGCATTGCGCACTCGCCCATGAACTCGGCCGGCTGGAAGCGCGGAAAGGCGCGGGAGGTCCATGGCGGAGCCTCGGACCGAGACTCCGACGTGAAAGATTGGACCGAATCCCGGTTCGAGCAGCGCAACGTCCCAGATGCCCTCAGCGAGGACAAACCGTACGAATGTGCCGCTCTCCGACCGCTCGATTCGAGCGGAAAAAGTGCCGGCCCCAGACCACGTCTCGTCCTTGCGTTTCAGGATCACCGTCGCATCGCCGAACCCCTTGTGCGGGTCGGTAGCCCAACGAAGAAGCGTGAGATGGGCAGGAAAGTAGCGAATCTCCCCGGCGGCGGGATGAAGACCGACTCCGGAAAGCGTGTAGTAGCGAAACTCTTTGGAGTCGAGGACCTTCGGACTCGACACACAGCCTCGGCCGCCCGAAAGAAGGAGTTGGCCCGCGGCGGTCGCCATGGAAGAAGGCGACTTGAAAGCGGTGCCCGGCGCGGGTTCCAGGCTCCAGAGAGAGCATGGGCTCGCGACGACCGCCGCCGCGAGGGCGAGCGCGAGCATGGATCCTAGAGCGACTGCGGCGTGAGGGTTCCGGACTTCCGGCCGGGCCGTTTGGACAAACTCCTTCGCGACCAGAGCGTGCGGTCGGTCGAGTTGTCGGCGACGAGAGGGCGATATGTCACGGATTTCGCGAAATTCATGCAGTTGATGTCCATTGGAAGCGAACACGGGTCTTCGCAGTCCGTTATACCGTCTTCTCCAATACCTGCGTTTTCGCAATGGCCTTGCGATTGACCGATCGATTCCACACAGACACAACAGGCGGGGTTGCAATCATTCGCACGTAGAATCGCCGGCACGATCAGCAGAATCGCGATCAAGAGAGCCCTTCGAATGGCGTTCATAAAGTCCCCTCTTCCGCTCCCCCACCAAAAAGATTATCAGGAGTCAAGACCCGAGATTGGATTTAGGGAACCCGGAAGGAATCTGCGCACTGAGTCATGAAGGCCGTGTCGGCTCCGGCACCAGCGCCCCCGCCGACACGATCATCTTCATCGCCTGCTCGGGCGTCATGTCGAGGTACGTCACGCGCTCCTCGGGCACGACGAGGAGGAACCCGGTCGTCGGATTGACCGCGCTCGGAATGAAGATGCTGCAGAGCTTCCGGCCCGTCTTCTCCCCCGCCTCGCCGGGAACGTTCGACGTCACGAATCCGAGCCCCCACGAACCCGGCGACGGGAACTCGACGATCGCGACGCGCCCGAAGCTTCCGGCGCGCCCCGGACCGAGGAGCAGCTCCGCGATCTGCCGCAGTGTCGCGTAGATCTTGTTGATGAGCGGAACGCGCTGCATGAGGCGGTCCCACAGAGCGAAGGCCCGCCGTCCGAGGAGTCCGGCCGCGATCCACCCGAGGAGGAGCAGCAGGACGTTCAGGAGCACGAACCCGAGCCCGAACACCGAGATCCCGCGCGCGCGGAGCTGATTGCCGAGGATGTTGTCGAAGAAGTTGAAGAGCTTCCAGACGACCCAGAGCGTCAGCGCCGTCGGCGCGAGGACGACGATTCCGGCGAGGTAGTAGCGCCGAAGGCGAGCGCCGAGGCCGGTCGCCACGCGCTGATGGTAACCGGTAACGGCGAACACGCGTCTGGCGTATAGTCCCGCCGGCGGCGATACCACACCCTTGACACAGACGACGCTGTCCAACCGATACGAGCTCCTGGTCGAGCTCGGGCGCGGCGGAATGGGCGTCGTCTATCGCGCGAAGGATCCTCTCCTCTCCCGCGAGGTCGCCGTCAAGCTCATCTCTTCGGCGGACTTGTCGAAAGAGCTCGAGGATCGCTTCCAGCGCGAGGCGCAGATCGTCGCGCAGATGGATCACCCGGCGATCGTCCCGATCTACGACCTCGGGCGCGACGAGAATTCCCTGTTCTTCGTCATGCCGCTCGTCGGCGGCACGACGCTCCTGCGCCTCATCCGCGATCAGTCGCTGCGGCTCGGCGACGTCGTGGACATCGGCATCCAGGTGGCCGAGGCGCTCGACTACAGCCACTCGCGCGGCGTCGTCCACCGCGACATCAAGCCGGCCAACATCATGGTGACGCGCGAAGAGGGCGCCGGCCCGCGCGTCCGCGTCATGGACTTCGGCCTCGCCCACGCGACGACCGAGTCGCGCCTCACCAAGACCGGGACGCTCGTCGGCACGGTCGCCTATCTCTCGCCCGAGCAGGTCGCCTCGCGCTCCTTCGACGGCCGGTCGGACATCTACTCGCTCGGCGTCGTCCTTTACGAGTGTCTCCTCGGCGAGCCGCCGTTCACCGGCGAGGTCCAGTCGATCCTGTATCGCATCGTCCACGAGATCCCGCAGCCGCCGCGCGCGCTCGGCGCCGAGATCCGCGAGGAGCTGCAGGACCTCGTGCTGCGCTGCCTCGAGAAGGACCCCGGCAAGCGCCCGCAGAAGGCCGGCCACGTCGCCGACGCGCTCCGCCGGCACAAGTCGAGCCTCGCGAGCGACGAGTTCCGCATGTCGATGGTGGTCAGCCCGAGCCGCATGATTCATCGCCCCGTTCTCTCAGTCTTCATCGGGCGAGAGAAGGAGTTCGCCGAGCTCCAGCGCCGCCTGAACGCCGCGATCTCGGGCGAGTCGCAGTTCGCCGTCGTCGCGGGAGAGCCGGGCATCGGCAAGACGCGGCTCCTCGAGGAGCTGAAGAACCTCGCGATCGCGCGGAAGATCCGCGTCCTCTACGGCCGCTTCGTCGAGCAGGACCGCTCCTTTGCCTATTCGGGCTTCTGTGAGCTCATCGAGGACTACTTTCGGTCCCGCGACGCGTCGGGCGCGTCCGGCGAGCGCCCGGACTTCTCGGACCTCGCGGCGGACCTGGTCGCGCTCTTTCCCCAGCTCTCCGAGATCTCCGAGCTTCGTTCCGCCGTCGGCGGCGACTCGCGGATCGCGGTCCCGGCGGCCGAAAAGAAGGCCGAGGACCGCATCCAGGTCTTCGAGCTCATCGCGAAGACCCTCACGCGCATCGCCGGCGGGAAGCCGCTGGTTCTCATCCTCGACAATCTCCACGGCGCGGAGATCTCGATCGAGGCGCTCCAGTACATCGTGCGGAGGCTGCGCCCGACGCCGACCCTCATCGTCGGCAGCTACCGCCAGACCGAGACCGACCGGCGGCACCCGCTCATCAAGATGCTCGAGTCGTTCGGGGACGACCCGCGTTTCGTCTCGCTGACGCTGCCCCCGTTTTCCGCCTCCGAGCATCGCGCGCTCGTCGAGTCCCTGGTCGGCTCGGGCGGCGCCACCGACAGCCTCGTCCGCCGCCTCCACGAGGCCACGGAGGGGAATCCCTTCTTCGCGAAGGAGCTCGTCCGCTCGCTCGTCGAATCGGGCGGCATCGCGAAGGACGACACGGGCTCCTGGGGATTCTCCAAGGAGACGGAGATTTCCGCCGACGCGCTGCCCGCCACGATCCAGCAGGCCGTCGAGAAACGCATCGAGCGGCTGCCGGAAGAGCTGCGCGACGTGATGGCCGCGGCGTCCGTGCTCGGGAAGACCTTCGAGTCGAAGGATCTCGGCAGCCTGCTCGAGGACGCGAAGGACCTCGACGACGACCTCGACCGTCTCGTGAGCGAGGGCATGCTCGAAGAGGACCGGGAATCGCGCGGAGACCGCCTCACGTTTTCGAGCGGCATCGTCCGGGACGCGCTCTACGCCGGGCTCTCGCGGCGGCGGCGGCGCTCGCTTCACCGCAAGTACGCCGATCTTCTCGAGAAACGCTACGCCGGACGTCTCGAACGGATCTATCCCGAGCTCGTCCATCACTACTCGCAGGCCGACGTCGCAGAGAAGACCGTCGAGTACGGCCTGAAGCTCGCGCAGAAGTCGCTCGACGCCTTCAGCCCGGACGAGGCCGTGCGCGTCGCGAAGATCGCGCTCGACTATCTCGAGGACGCCGAAGAGGCCGGAGACCGGCTGCTCGAGGCGGACGCGCGGCTCCTCCTCGCGCGGGCTCATCGCATGGCGGGCGCCATCGACGCGGCGATGCGCGAAGGCGAGGCGGCGATGCGCGTCTTCGAGGAGGAGAAGGAGACGGCGCGGGCCGCCGCCGCGACGCTTCTCGTGGCCGAGACCGCGTGGCAGGCCCGCCGCATCGACGAATCGCGCCGTTTCGTCGAGCGCGGGCTGGAAGCGGCGCGCGCGAGCGGCCAGAAGGAGCACCTCGGCAAGCTGCTGTCGCTCGCGGCGAGCCTCGCGAACCTCCGGGGCGAATACGGAAAATCCGCCGCCTATCAGGCCGAGATCGAGAGGCTCGCGCCGGCCGAATCGGCGCCCGAGGAGAAGGTTCCGCAAGGCGGCACGCTCGTCGTGGCGATGGCCAACCCGATCGCCGCGACGGAGCCCGGGACGCTGCAGACCAACGAAGAGTCGGAGGCTCTCGCCAACGTGTTCGACACCCTCGTCACGACGGACCCGAAGGGCAATCTCGCGCCGGCTCTTTGCGATCAATGGACGCTCGAGGACGGCGCGCGAACCGTGAAGCTGCGCCTGCGGCCCGACGTCGCCTTCTCAGACGGCGCGCCCGTCACCGCCGCGGCGGTGAAGACGTCCCTCGAACGATCGATCCGGCTCTCGAAAGACCAGCTTCCGGCGGCGTTCGTCGCGATCCACGGCGTCGGCGACTATCTCGAGGGCCGGAGCTCCGACGTCTCCGGAATCGCGGCCCGTTCCGACCGGGAGATCGAGATCCGGCTCGCCGATTCGCTGCCGATCTTTCCCTCCCTCCTGACGGACTCCCGCACGGCCGTCGTGGCCGCCGGCGCCGGCCCGGAGGCGAGGCCCGTCGGCACCGGCCCGTATCGCGTCGCCTCCCGGACTTCCGAGCGCATCGTCCTCGAGCGCAATCCGCGCTCCTGGAGGCAGCCCCCAGCGCGGCTCGACGGCCTGGAGTTCCGCGCTTCGCTGCCGGCGCCCGCGATTGCGGCCGGACTGCGCGACGGTTCGATCGACCTGGCCCGAGACCTCCTCCCGAAAGACCTCGAGGCGATCCTCCGCGAGCCCCGGTTCCGAGCGGGATTCGTCGAGACGCCGAAAAAGAACACGTACTTCGCCGTGTTCCAGACGGGAACGCCCGCCGGAGGCAACGCCGTTCTTCGCCGCGCGCTCGCGGGCGCCGTGCGGACCCAGGATCTCGTCTGGGGAGCGCTCGGACGACTCGCCCTGCCCGCCACCGGCCTGATCCCGCCGGGGATCCTCGGCCACGACGCCGGCCGGCGGCAGACCCACCTTTCGCGCGAGCAGGCGATCGACGCGATCCGATCCTCGGGGCTGCCGCTTCCCGTGAGGCTCCGCGTGTCGCTCCACCCGATCCTGCAGAACCAGTACGCCGCGCTCACCGAGGCGCTCTTCGCGGCCTGGAAAGATCTCGGCGTCGAGGTCGACGTGGTCGCGAAGACGATGCCCGAGTTTCTCGAATCCTGGCTCGAGAACCGCGAAGTGGATCTCATGATCGGCCGCTGGATCGCCGACTACGACGATCCCGACAACTTCACGTTCACGCTGTTTCACTCCGGCAACGGCGCCGCGCGCGCGTACTTCTGCTCGCCGGAGACCGACCGGCTCCTCGAGGAGGCGCGCGCCGAGACGCGGCCTGCGTCGCGCGAGGCCTTTTACCGGAGGTTCGAGCACGCGCTCCTCGATCCCGGGATCGTCGTGCCCCTCTTCCACGACGTCGACTACCGCATCGCCAGTCCGAAGGTCCGCGGGCTGCAGCTTCGGAGCACCGCGCCCTACGTCAACTACGCCGAGCTCGGCAAGACCGAGTCGGCCGAGCTCCGCGCCGCGGCCGACCGCGCGCTCGGCGGCGGCACGCTCCACGTTCCGATCGCCGGAGTGGTCCGCGACCTCGACCCCGTTCTCTGCGAGACGCAGGAGCAGAGCGACGTCGGCCCGTCGATGTTCGAGGCGCTGACGCGCGCCATCGGCGGCACGCGCATCGTGCCGTGGCTCGCCTCCGAGATTCAGCCCGAGGCCGACGGCCGGCGCTACCGCTTCCGGCTGCGCCCGGGTCTCCGATTCCACGACGGGCGCCGGCTGACGGCGCGCGACGTGCGCTTCTCGTGGGAGCGGCTGCTCACGAGCTCGAGCGTGAACCGATGGCTGCTGTCGCCGGTTCAGGGCGCCAAGAAGATCTTCGACGGACAGGCCACGGATCTCGAGGGCTTTCACATCGTGTCGCCGACGGAATTCTTCGTCGACCTCGAGAAGCCGGTCGCGTTCTTCCCGGCCGTGATTTCGTACACGCCGACCGCCGTCCTCCCCGAGGGGACGGGCGCCGTCGGCTCGGGACCGAACGAGAGCGCCGTCGGAACCGGCCCATTCCGGCTCGTCCGATTCGAGCCCGGACGCCGCCTGGAGCTCGAGCGCAACCCGTACTACTGGCGCGACGGCTTTCCGCGGAGCGAAGGCATCGAGTTCCGCTTCGGCGTGTCTCCCGAGGAGATCCGGAGCGAGTTCCTGGCCGGAAGGTTCTCGCTCTCGTCCGACCTGCTGCCGGCCGACGCCGAAGCGCTGCGGCACGATCCGCGGTTTGCGGGCAACTATCGGGAGAGCCCGCGCCTCTCGACGTACTTCCTGACCTTCAACTCGCGGAAGGGCCCGTTCCAGGACGTGGAACGGCGGCGCGAGCTCGTACGAAACATCGACGTTCCCGCCATGGTCCGCCGGACTCTGGGACGCGTCGCGATTCCGGCGCACGGCATCATCCCGCCCGGCCTCCTCGGTTACTCGGCCTCCGGCCCGGCCTCCGGCCCGATCCCGGGAGGCGAGGCGTCGGACAGCTCCGTCGAAGCGACGGTTTCGCGGGAGGCGACCGAGGTGTCGGTCGCGATTCACCCGGTCTTCCTCGGGGAATTCGCGGCCTTCTACCGGGAGCTGACGGCTTCTCTACGCGAGATCGGATTTCGCCTGCGACCGATCAACAAGACGATGGCCGAGTACATGGCGATGCAGCCGAAGGCCGAGGGAGACCTGAACATCGGCCGGTGGAACGCGGATTATGCCGACGCCGACAACTTCGTCCACACGCTGCTGCACTCGGACGCGGGCTTCTGGGGCAAGTACATCGGATCGCCCGAGCTCGACGAGCTCGCCGAGCGCGGTCGCGCCGAGACGGACCCGCGCACCCGCCACGCGATCTACCGGCAGGTCGAGGAGATCCTCGCGCGCGAGGCCCTCATCCTTCCGCTCTTTCACGACCAGGTCTACTGCTTCGCGCGGCCGGAGGTCGAGGGACTGGGGACGCTCGGCTCCAATCCGATCGTGTCGTACGAGGAGCTGGCGATCCGGCGGTAGGCCGATCTCGGCCCAGGGTCTGCCGAGCTCGGGATCCCTCGCGATCGCTCGGGATGACAGCTCAAGTGAGGGAGGCGTAGCCGTAACAGAGTTGTTGGCGGAGAGGACGGGATTCGAACCCGTGATAGAGGTTTAGGCCCCTATGGCGGTTTAGCAAACCGCTGGTTTCAGCCACTCACCCACCTCTCCGCGAGTGGTCAGGTCGCCGATGTTAGTGGATCTCTTCCGAGTTGGAAACCAGCAGGAGCGCGTGCGCCACCAGATCTGACTTCACGGGTTCGCGCCAAAGCGTCGTCGGCCGCGAATACGGCCGAGGGCGCGAGACAACGCCGGCCTCCGGGCCGGCGGTTATCCCGTCCTCTCCGCCAAATCCCTCGACCGCGCGCGGCCACGCGGTACCATCCCCGCGCGTGAAACGACGCGTCCTCCTCGTCCTGGCCGCGGCGATCGCGGCGGCCCTCGGCGTCTGGGCGTACCACAACACCTCGATCCACCGGCTGCGCCGCGAGTTCGAGCCCTGGATGGAGCGCCTCGTCCGCTGGCGCGACGCCTGCGAGGCCACGCGGCGCGCCCTCCGGAGCCGCGACGCGACGCCCGCCGGTCCCGACGGCATCGCGCCGCTCCGCGCGTGGGCCTGGGCCGGCATCGACCGCATGGGCTATGTGGACTTCCGCGTCGAGAAGCCGGAACACGAGAGCGCCGCCGGCCTGGAGCGGACCTCCGGCCGCGTCCGTTTCACCGTCGGCGGTTTCGCGGCAGGAGGAACGCGGATCGAGCGGAGCGCCGACGTCCGCGTGACCGAGGAGACACGGGATGGATCTCGTCCGCACTTCTCGGTCGAACTGCTCGCCGCGGTCTCCGATCGGTCCGAGCCGTCGCCGCGCTTCCACGACGCGACCTCCGAGGCCGGCCTGGGCGCGCCGCGCCACGACCCTCCCTACAAGGTCACGAACCATCTGATCTCGGACATCTGGCCGGGCTCGGGCGTCGCGGTTCTCGACTACGACCAGGACGGCGCGGAGGACCTCTTCGTGGCCGACGGCCTCCGCTCGATCCTCTATCGCGGCGACGGCCGCGGGCACTTCACCGACGTCACCGAAAAGGCCGGCCTCGCCAAGGACGCGACGCACGGAATCGCGGCGACCGGCATCGCCGCGGGGGACATCGACGGCGACGGCTATCCGGATCTCTTCGTCACCGACGCGTTCGGCCCGGCGCGCCTTTTCCACAACAAGGGCGACGGAACGTTCGAAGAGTGGACGGACCCTTCCGGCATCGCGATCGCGAAGGATGCGCGCACCGCGGCCTTCGCCGACGTGGACGGCGACGGCGACCTCGATCTCTTCGTTTGCGTGACGGGCGACTACTACAACAAGATGCCGAATCCGCCCTTCGACGCGAACGACGGCCTTCCCAACCACCTCTACATCAACGATGGCCACGGCCGATTCACCGACGCGAGCGCCGACTGGGGCGTCGCGAAGCCGCCGCGATGGACGCTGTCGTCGCTCTTCGCCGACTACGACGGCGACGGGCGCGCGGATCTCTTCCTCACGAATGACTTCGGCCTCGCGCAGCTATACCGCAACGACGGCGGCCGCCGGTTCGTGGATGTGACGAAGAAGGCCGGCGCGGAGATCCGCGCGTACGGCATGTCCGCGATCTGGGGCGACTTCGACGGGGACGGCCGCCTCGATCTCTACACGACCGGCGCGGACACGCAGTGGTTCTTCCTTCACGAGTATCCGTCGCTGCCGATCGGCATCCCCGGGCGGATCTTTCTTCCGGTCGCGATCGCGTGGATGGAGAAGATGGCGACGGGCAACTCGCTCCTCCTCCAGCGCGCGGACCACACCTTCGAGAACGCGACGGCGCGCTCGGGCGCGGCGCACGCCGGCTGGAACTGGAGCACGATCGCCGCCGATCTCGACAACGACTCGTGGCTCGACCTGTACTCCACCAACGGAATGTGGGGCGACGGCCGCGATCACGACACGGAGCTCGAGTTCTGGTGGGACTCGCTCGCCTACTGGGACGACTACGTGGCGGGGACGCGAACCTTCGACCGAGAGGGCGCGGGAATGGCCGGGATCGAGCGCGATCGTTACTTCCACAATCGCGGCAAGGGCCGCGGCGGCGATCCCGTCTTCGAGGATCGCGGCTTTCTCGACGGGCTCGATCTCGAGACCAACGGACGCGCGGCCGTCGCGTTCGACGCCAACGGCGACGGCGCGCTCGACGTCTACGTCCGGTCCGTGCAGGCCCCGGAGGCGCTCTTCCTCGGGAGCCGGAAGCCCGGCGAGCACTTCCTGCGCATCCGCCTGCGCGGCGCGCCGGGCCTGGACAACCGCGACGGCGTCGGCGCGCGGATCACGGCGACGCTGCCCGGCGGGCGCACGCTCCTCGTCGAAACGGACAACGCGAGCGGCTATCTCTCGACGGGCAGCCCGATCGCGCACCTCGGGCTCGGCGCAGCGAGCCGGCTGGTCGCTCTTGCCGTGAGATGGCCGTCCGGAAGAGTTCAGGAGCTCGGGCCCGTCGAGCGCGTGGACCGCCTGATCGTCGTGGACGAGAAAAGCGGGGTCCTGCCCGAGACGGTAGACTAGGATTTCCCATGGCCACGGCCGAGCCCCTTCCGACTGCCGACGCGGCTTTCGAATACGACGTGGTCGTGGCGGGCGGCGCGGTCGCGGGCGCGTCGACCGCGATTCTCCTGAAGCGCGGCCGGCCGGACCTGAAAGTCCTCGTCGTCGAGAAGACCGAGAAATTCGACTGGAAGGTCGGCGAGTCGACGGTCGAAGTCTCCGCATACTTCCTGACGCGCGTCCTCAAGCAGTGGGACCATCTTTCTCGCGAGCAGCTCCCCAAGCAGGCGTTCCGGTACTGGTTCGTCAACGACCGCGTCACGCGGCTTCGCGACGCATCGGAGACGGGGCCGACGCAGCTCGCACGCACGCCGTCGTTCCAGCTCGATCGCTCGAAGCTCGACGAGCACCTGCTGAAGGTCGCCCGCGATGAGGGCTGCGAAGTCTGGCGTCCGGCGAAGCTCGCAGCCTGGGAGCTCGGCGGGACGGACGGCAACTCGCTGACGGTCGAGAAGAGCGACGGCTCGCGCCACAACGTGCGGTGCCGGTGGCTCGTCGACGCCACGGGGCGGCAGGCGATGCTCGCGCGCAAGCGCGGCGGCGTGACGCCGATCGAGTCGCACCCGACGGCCGCGATCTGGATGCGCTACCGCAACGTCCGCGACATGGACGGCGTCGCGGTCGCCGGAACCGATCCGGGCGATCCCTGGGCGCGCGCGGTGATCGCCCCGCGGCGCCTCGCCACGAACCACTTCAACGGCTGGGGCTACTGGATCTGGTTCATCCCGCTGAACGAAGGCGAGACGAGCGTCGGTCTCGTCTGGGACAGGCGCCTCCTCGATCCCCCGGGAAAGATGCCCTTCGAGCGGCTGACGCGGTTCCTCGACTCGAACCCGCTGACGCGCGAGCTGCTCGTGGGCGCCGAGCCGATCGAGAGCGATTGCCGCTACTACGCGCACCTGCCCTACTTCGTCGACCGGTTCATCGGAGCGGGCTGGGCGTGCGTCGGAGACGCCGGCGGCTTTCTCGACCCCTTCTATTCACCGGGGCTCGACCAGATGTCGTTCTCCGTGTGGACACGCACGCGCCTGATTCTCCAGGCGCTCGGAGGTGCAACGCCCGAGAAGATGGAGAAGGAGTACGCCGAGCACAACCGGCGCTACGACCGGTACTTCAAGTTCTTCTACGAGTCGATCTATCGTGACAAGTACTACGTCATGGGCGATTACGACACCATGACGATCGCGTTCCTGCTCGACACGGCGCTCTATTATTTCGCCGCGATCACCCCAATCTATCGCTGGTCGCACGAGCGCCTCGGTGTTCCGCCGTTCTTCGAGGACGGCGCCGAGATTGGCTACTACCCGATCCGTTTCTACAACCGGCGCCTGGTCAAGATCGCGCAACGAAAGATGAAGCTCGGCATCTACGGAAACCACAACGCCGGACGCCGGCCGAAGTTCGTCGGGTTCTCCGTGCGGTCGGCGCGCTGGGTCATGCTCTTCCATGGGCTGCTGCGGTGGGCGAAGGCCGAGCTCGCACACGCCTGGACGTACGTCGTGCGCCCGCGCCCGATCGCGAAGCCCGCCGCCGGACCGGACGCCGCCGCGCCCCCGCATCCCCGCCTCTCGACGCAGGACTCTTGACGCGGCCCGTCGCGGTCGTCACCGGAGCATCGAGCGGACTCGGTCTCGAGCTCGCGACGATCGCGGCACGGGATGGGCACGACCTCGTCCTCGTCGCGCGCCGGCGCGACCGGCTCGAGAACATCGGGAAGGGTCTGCGCGAGGAGTTCGGCGCCGGCGTCACGGTCATCGCGCGGGATCTGTCGGAGACCGAGGCGCCGCGCGTCGTCGCGCAGGAAGTCGAGGCGCGCGGCTTGCCGGTGGATCTGCTCGTCAACAACGCGGGGTTCGGCGTTCACGGACCGTTCGCGGAGACGCCGTTCGACCGGGAGCTCGGGATGATCCGCGTCAACATCGTGGCGCTGACCGAGCTCACGAAACGCCTGCTGCCCGGAATGCTCGCGCGCGGCCGGGGCCGAATCCTGAACCTCGCATCGACCGCCGCGTTTCAGCCGGGACCCCTCATGGCCGTCTACTACGCGTCGAAGGCATACGTCCTCTCGTTCTCGGAAGCGCTCGCGAGCGAGGTCGCGGGATCGGGCGTGACCGTCACGGCCCTCTGCCCCGGACCCACGCGCACGGAGTTCGGAAAGGCCGCCGGGATGCTCGAGACGCGGCTCTTCCGCAGCCCGCTCGTCAAGGACGCGCGGTGGGTGGCCGAAGCCGGATATCGGGGCATGAAGCGCGGCCGGCGCGTCGTGATTCCGGGCATCGGGAACCGGATCCTCGCGGAGGCCGTCCGCTTCGCGCCGCGGCGGCTCGTGACGGCGATCTCGCGCGCCGTCCAGGAGACGCGGGGGAAGAGGTAGGAGTCCGTCCGGCTCTCAGGCTGTAATCTCGAAATCGGAAGGCTTTGAGGCAGCGGCGGCGCCGCCGGCGAGGAAGCTCGGGATCCCTCGTCGAAGACTCCTCGGGATGACAGCCGATAGGAAGCCCCTCAACCCGACCCTCTCCCCTCACGGGAAGAGGGGGCTCTCACCGAGTCGTGTCGTCCAAACTGAAACGCCGGAGGAGTGGCCGAGCGGTTTGCATCGAGGCCCGGCGACAGCCGGGCCGACAAGCGGCGGGTCCGCCCGCCACTTACGCGGCAGTCCGAAGGCTGCCGCCTCGCCGGAACGGTCTCACGGAGCCTCTCGTCTAAACTGAGACAACGGAGGAGTGGCCGAGCGGTTTGTACCGAGGCCCGGCGACAGCCGGGCCGACAAGCGGCGGGTCCGCCCGCCGCTTACGCGGCAGTCCGAAGGCTGCCGCCTCGCCGGAACGGTCTCACGGAGCCTCTCGTCTAAACTGAGACAACGGAGGAGTGGCCGAGCGGTTTAAGGCGGCAGTCTTGAAAACTGCTGTGCTGGTGACAGCACCGAAGGTTCGAATCCTTCCTCCTCCGCCACTCGGACCGAGGGTTCCTCCGCTCAGACTCGTCGAGGCCGACGTTTCTTCCGCCGCGCGCGGACGACGGCCCCGGAGGCGGGTGCCCCGCATCCAGCCGCCGAGAGCACGCGGCGAAGGCTCGTGAGGAGTCTTCGCGGGTCGATCGGCTTCGCCACCATCGCCCGGGCCTGAGCCAGCTCCGTGTCCGTCCAACCGGTCATGAGAACGAGAGGAACCTTCGAGAGGCTCGGGTTATCGCGATGACGCTCGAGAAACTCCCATCCGGTGACGCCGGGCATCATCAGATCGAGGAGGATGACACAGGGCTTTCGCCGGCCGCGCAGCCGTCGAAGCGCGCTCGTTCCGTTCGATTCCCGCCAGGTCTTGAACCCATTCTCCCGAAGCATGCCCGCCACGGCGGTTCGGGTGAACGGGTCGTCCTCCACCACCAGAATCGCGTGCTCGTGGGACATCGACGAGCCTCCGGCGCGAAGTGAAGCAACCGGCGTGCCGTCGCCCGAAAGCGGCCCATCCGGGGCCGAAGTGTCCTACGGACCGTACAGAACGAGCTTGAAAGCGTTCGTCAGGAACTTCGACATCTCGTCCCGGGCCACGTCGGTCGTCGGGCAGTACTGATTCCCCGGACAGCCCTGAATGATGCCCTTCGCCCAGAGGAAGTGCACGTGCTTGCAGAACGGATCCGAGACCGAGACGTCGGCGAAAAAGAGGTTCGGATTCGCGGGATCGCAGGAGTACGAGAGTCCCGTCACCGGATCGGGTCCGTAGGTCAGCGGGACGGCCGCGCCGCCGGCCGGCGCCACGATCGCCTTCGCGATGAAGATTCCCATCTCGGCGCGCGTGATGTTGTCGGCCCCGCAGTAGCGGCCGGGCGAGCATCCCGCCGTCACGTTCTGCACGGCGATGTAGTGCACGCTCTTGCAGAAGATGTCCGTCGGCTTCACGTCGCTGAAGAGTGAGACGCCGCCCGCCGTGCAGTTGTAGGGCTGGCCGTTCCAGACGCCGGACGTCGGCACGTTGCCGCCGCCTTTGGCGATGCCGCGCGCGATGAAGATCGCCATCTGAGAGCGCGGCACCTTCTGCGTCGGGCAGTAGTCGACCGGATTGCATCCGACGGTGATGAGGTTGTGGTAGATCGTCTCGATCTTCTTGTAGAACGGATACGACCGCGGCACGTCCTCGAAGCTGTCGCCCAGGTGCAGTGTCCAGACCTTCGGGGCTGTCGTCGGGTGGTTTAGCGTTTCGGTGATCGTCATGTCCCAGTGCGCCGCCGGCCGCGGTCCGGACGCCGCTGCGAAGACGGCGTAGGGATCCGGCGCGCACGTTACGGACGCTCCCGCCCCGACGACTCCGTACGCCGCGACTGCGTCCGCGATCGTGTAGACGCCGCCCGCGGGGCCCGCCGGTGCGGAGGCGTCGCCGTTGAGGTCGTAGGAAGAGCCTCCGGTGTCCTTCCAGTAGGGATCGACGAGCACGGTCTCGTTCGGCTCGAAAACGCCATTTCCGTCGCTGCCCGCGCCGGCCGACGGATCCACGTCGAGCGCCGTCGGGATGAAAGCCGCCGGAGGCGTCGGCGTTGCGGTGGGCGTCACCGTCGGCGTCGCGGTCGGAGTTGCCGCCGGCACTGTCGGCGTCGCGGTCGGCGTCGCGGTCGGCGTCGGCGTGAATGTCGGCGTCGTGGTCGCCGAGGGCGTCGCGGTTGGCGTCCGCGTGGACGTGGCCGTCGCTGTCGCGGTGGGCGTGGCCGTCGGCGTCGGAGTCGATGTCGGAGTCGACGTCGCCGTGGGCGGTACGGGCGTCGCGGTCGCGGACGGGGTCGTCGTGGCCGTCGGCGTCGCCGTGGCCGTCGGCGGATCCGGCGTCGGCGTGAACGTCGGAGTGGCGGTTGCCGTCGCGGTGAACGTCGGCGTCTGGGTCGGCGAAGCCGAGGGCGTGAACGTCGGCGTCGAAGTCGGCGTGGCGGTAAGAGTCGGCGTTGCCGTCGCCGTTGGAGTCGCCGTCGCGGTGAACGTCGGCGTCTGAGTCGGCGACGGTGTGATCGTCGGCGTCGACGTGAAGGTCGGCGTGTTCGTCGGAGTCGCCGTCGCGGTCGCCGTGGCCGTCGGAGTCGCCGTCGCGGTGAACGTCGGCGTCGCGGTGGCGGTCGGAGTGAACGTCGGCGTCTGAGTCGGCGACGGTGTGATCGTCGGCGTCGACGTGAAGGTCGGCGTGCTCGTCGGAGTCGCCGTCGCGGTCGCCGTGGGCGTCGGAGTCGCCGTCGCGGTGAACGTCGGCGTGCTCGTCGGAGTCGCCGTGGCGGTGAACGTCGGCGTCGCGGTGGCCGTCGGAGTGAACGTCGGCGTCTGAGTCGGCGAAGGCGTGATCGTCGGCGTCGACGTGAAGGTCGGGGTGCTCGTCGGAGTCGCCGTCGCGGTCGCCGTGGCCGTCGGAGTCGCCGTCGCGGTGAACGTCGGCGTCCTGGTCGGCGTGGAAGTCGCCGTCGCCGTCCACGTGGGCGTCAGAGTCGGTGTCGAAGTCGGCGGAATTGGAGTCGGCGTCGCGGTAAAGGTCGCTGTCGCCGTCGGCGTCGATGTGAACGTCGGCGTTCGGGTCGGCGTCGCGGTAAAGGTCGCTGTCGCCGTTGGCGTCGCCGTAAACGTCGGCGTTCGGGTCGGCGTCGCGGTAAAGGTCGCTGTCGCCGTCGGGGTCGGGGTAGATGTCGGCGTCCGCGTGGATGTCGGAGTGGAAGTCGCCGTGGGGGTCGAGGTCGGAGTCGGCGTCGGAGGCGCGCAGGCCGCACCCGAGCCCGCGCCAGGAATCTGTCCCGACGTCACGGCCGAGCTCGAAGTTCCGTCGGCGCCGGCCGTGGCTCCGTACGCCACCTGATCCGTCGTCGTCGTCCCGCTGGCGCCGCCCGAAACGTCCGCCGAGGCCGTAAGGCTCGACAGGAGGATGACGCCGCCCCCGCCGCCGCCGCCGGGGCCGTGGTAGTTGCAGGACCCTCCGCCGGGACAGCCCGTCCCGGGCGCCTGCAAGGGCCAGCCGTCTCCCCCGCGGCCGCCATGCGCGGCGACGGAGAGACCCGAGAGCGTGCCGGAGACCGTCGTGACGACGACGGTCCCGCCGGCGCCGCCGCCGCCCGCCGCGTCGCTCGCGGCGCTCTGTCCGTTCGCGCCGTTGGCGGTGATCGTGCCCGTTCCCGACACGGTTCCCGCCCGCACCAGGACGAGACCTCCTCCGGCGCCGCCGCTTGCCGCGATGCCGGAATCGTTGTTGCGCGTCCCGGCGCCGCCGCCGCCACCGAGGATCACGACGGCCGCCGTCGCCGAGAACGACGCGCCTCCGAATCCGCCGCGGGCCAGGTCCGTGTCCCAGGTGTTTCCGCCCTGCCCGCCGATGCCGCCGTTGCCTCCGCCGCCTCCGCCGGAGTTCCGGTCGTTCTGGCTGGTTCGGCCATCCGTTCCGCCGCCGCCCGCGTTTCCGGGAGCGCCGCGGGCCATGCTGCCGTTCGGATATCCCTCGGCGCCCGTCGAGATGACCGTCGAAGTGGAGGGATCGAGGACGAATGCGGGCGTCCCGGCGATTCCCTCGCCTTTTCCGCCGTGGTAGTCGGAAGTCGACTGGGAGCGGTAATCCGAGGTGCTGCCGCCGCTGTCGCCGTTCAGGGTCCGGCCGCCGGCGCCGCGGAACCCGGTGCCGTCCACGCTGACGGTCGCTCCGCCGAGCGTGAGGACGCCGGAGACGTCGATCGCGAGAATGCCGCCCGTCGTGCCGTTCCACCATCCCGCGGTCAGCCCCGACCCGAGCGTCGCGCTCGAATATTGCGGAACACGCACGACCTGGAACCGCCGCTGCCCCCTCGTCGTCGTCGCGGCCGCGTTCGAATAGGCGTTCAGGAGCCCGCCGGCGGTTCCCGCGCCGACGACCGCCACCGTCCCGCCAGCCAGCGTCAGGCCGCTCGTCGCCTCGACGTACTCGTAGAGTCCCGAGCCGTTCCAATTGGTCGATCCGCGGCCGGGGTCTCCCGCCACGCCGTCTCCATAGGACGAGGTGTTGTTCGAGTTGATCTCCGCGTCCTGCATCTGGATCACCAGGAGCAGGTCGCCCGAGGCGATTGCCTTCGAAGCGCCGGTCGCGGCCCCCACCGTGATCGAGGACGCGCCTGCCGCCACCGAAGCCGTGCCCGGGTAGTAAGTGTTCACGACACCAGTCAGGGTCCCCGCGGCGCCGTCCTTTCCCGGCGTCGCGCACACCTGTCCGCTCGCCGCTCGTGCTGAGACAAGAGAGACAGCCACCGCACACAGCACAGCGTGCGCACAGGACGGCCGGAGCCGCCGGCGGATCGGAGCTAGACTAGGAATTTGTTGTACATTATAAGTACAAACTTCTCCCAGGACAAGCTCCAGGAATTTCCGACTGTCTCAGGCGCGGAATCGCCGAGACACAAGGAATCGGGAGAGACCGGTCGTCAGCCCGACTTGCGTTCGGTCTTCGGCGCGGCTTCGGGCGCCGTGGCCGCGCCGAGGCGCGCGTGCCGGCGTTCCTCGTAGCGCCGCATGGCCTGGATGGCCACGAGGCAGGCTCGGGCCATCGCAACGGTCATGGTCGGGGACCGATGCTGACCGAGGGTCACCAGCGGCGTCGCGGACGGCCGGCCCGGGCATTGCCAGGTGGCCGTGTAGCCCCACTGATCCTCCGTCAGCACGAACTTCCAGTCCGGATAGAGCTGCCGGACCTTCCGCACCACCTGCTCCGCCGCGGCCCGATCCGCGGAATACCTCGGAACCACGGTGCCCGAATGACGCCCGAAGATCTCCTCGTCGATCTGAAAGTCGAGCCTCCGGAAGCCTGCGGTTTGCATGACGCGTCCCGGGTCGGGATCTTAGCAGCTTCGTCCGGTCACGAAGGTGGTCGGCATCTGGGACAGGTTTCAACCCTTCGACGCCGCGAGACTTCGCGGCTCGACCGGTTCCTCCGCCCACGCTCCGGCCGCCTCCGGGGTCGGATAGGCCCGCCGCAGGATCGGCGTCGTGATGACCGTCGTGAAGAGCGCCATCGCGACGAGCCAGAAGAACGCGGCCGGCGAAACGACTCCCATGTCGGCTCCGATGTTGATGACGACGAGGGCCATGAGGGCCCGCGTATTCATGAGGAGCCCGATCGAGAGCGACTCTTTCCAGGGCAGTCCCGCGCCGCGGGCGGCGAGAGCCGTCGCGCCGAACTTCGAGACGCACGACACGACGATCACCGCCGCCAGGGCGAGCCACAGGCGCCCGTCGGATCCGAGGCTGCCCGCGTCGGTGCGCAGTCCCGAGAACACGAAGAAGATCGGCAGGAAGAGCACCGCCACGAGATCGCCGATGGACGCCTTGATGGCCTCCTGCAGCTCGCGGTTGAACGAGCCCGCGATGCCGCAGAGGAAACCGCCGAAGATCGAGAAGACTCCGAGCGCGTTGGTGATCATGGCGCACGCGAACACCGCCGCCAGAACTGCGGCCAGCGCCCCCGCGGTCAGGCCGCCGCTCGCCGTGCGCGACACCCTCAGTCGGGCGAGGCCGTAGCGGCCGATCGCCCAGAAGCCCGCGCCGAGGGCGAGCACGCCCGCGAGCGAGAGGGCGAGCGCGGGCAGATTCATGCGGCCGTGAGTGACGGTCGCGACGACGCCGCCCAGAAGCAGCCAGCCGAAAACGTCGTCGAGAGCGGCCGCGGTGATGGACGTCAGCCCCATGCGCGTGCGCGTCAGGCGCGTGTGGATGAGGATGCGTCCCATGATCGGGATCGCCGTGATCGAGACGGCGGTCGCAAAGAAGAGGCGGAAGGCCCCGAGCGACGAGCCGCCGGGCGCGAGCTGGTAGAGCCATCCGGCGAGGGCATAGCTTGCCGCGAACGGAAAGACGATTCCCGCAACCGCGACCGAGGTCGACGCCTTCGCCGCGTGCCGCATCCGGTCGAACGGAAACTCGAGGCCGATCAGCAGCATGAGCAGCACGAGACCGACCTGCGCGAATGCCGACAGAACCGATACGGTCTTCGGCGGAAGCAGCGCCGGAATCACGCCCGGGTAAAGCCGTCCGAGGACCGAGGGTCCCAGGATGACGCCGGCCAGGATCTCTCCGACGACGGGCGGCTGCCCCACCTTTCCGAAGAGCCACCCGAAGACGCGCGCCGCAACGACGATGATCGCGAGGTCCGCGCAGAGAAGCAGAAGCGTCCTTTCGAGCGCGAGATAGGAGTCCATGCTGCTCCCCGAGCCTCTATCTCGGGGGCGGAGCTGCGGCCGCCGCGGCGATCCGGTCGGCGACGGGCTTCGAGAACGGGGGAAGCTCCTTGAGCCGGTGTCCGGCCGCCTCGTAGGCCTGGAAGAACGCGACGGGTCCGCGCGAGAGCGTCTGCCGGAGGCCGTCGATCCCCGACGTCTGAACGATGCCGTCCGCCATGTAGGCGCCGGCCGGGCCCGCCACGCGACGGACGAAGTCGGGACGCTTGACCTCGCTCGAGAGCGAAAGGCGCGTATCGAGGTCCGCCTCCGATTCGATGAGGCGCTCTCCCATTCGGTTCAGGTCGTTGACGCTGCGCTGCATCGGCTCCTTCAGCCAGGTGGACAGCGGAAAGAAGCTCTCCTCGATGCCGAAGATCGCCACCGGACCCGACTCGGCCGTGACCCGGACGAGCGGCTCGAGCGCACCGAGCGCCGCGGGCAGGCGTAACCAGGCCGGATTGCCCTCACGGTACGCCGCCCAGGCCACGCGAAAGGCCTCGCCGGACATCAGGCGCACGAGCCGCGTGACCTGGCTCGCCGCGACGCCGGGCTCGACGTCGCCGAGCACCCGCGCCAGATCGACGACCATCGCCGGCGTCCCGTCGGGAAGCGTCACGACGAGATGGTCCGCGAGGCCGGCCAGACCGAAGCTGACGTACACCGTCAGCCGCGCGGAGATGACGCGGTCCCCCGGCAGGAGGGACGCCGCACGCCGCGAGGACTCGCGCTCGAGCTCGGCGCGGCCGGCATTGACGGCCTCGAGCATCACCTGCCAGCGGTCGAGCTCGTGGCGGATCGTGGCGAAGTCGAAGACGGCGGTCTTGTTCTCCGGATTCCAGGCCGCGCCGAAGTCGCGCCGGAACGTCTCGTCGTCGCGGCTCGCGTCCTGGATCGCGAGCTTGATCGGCGTCAGGTCCTCGAGCAGGTTCACGTCGGTCGGGTCCCATTTGGGCCGTGCGAGCGACAGAAGGATCTCCTTCGCGGCGCGCGTGTCCACCGTCACGCGGATGTCGTGCGCGGCGGCGGGCGCCGCGGTGAACGGGGCCTTGCCAGGCGCGGCCTCGGCCGGCCGAGACGGCACGGCAGCGGCGGGCGCCGAAGCGGGCGAAGAGGGGCCGGCGCCGCCGCCCGCGCAGCCGCACGCCGCGAAGAGGGCGCCGATCGCGAAGACCGCGGCGGATTTCATCCGAGAATTGCCTCCACACCGGCGTCCACGTCCGAGAAGTCGGCGAACAAGGCGTCCGGGCGCTCCGCGGCGAGCCGCTCGGCCGGAGTCGGGCCGGTCGCGACCGCGACGGACCGCACGCCGAGCGAGCGGCCGCACGCGACGTCGTGCACCGAATCGCCCACGATCACGACGGACTTGCCGGTGAACTCGCGGCCGCAGTGCGCCCGCGCGCGGGCGACTGCGACGGGAGGCAGCGCGTAACGGTCGGCCGAATCGCTCCCGAAGGCGCCGAACGGAAAGTAGGCGTTGAACCCGGGCGGCTCGAGCTTCAAGCGCGCGCCCGCCTCGAGGTTTCCGGTCAGCAATGCGAGCGTGACCCGGGGTTGAGCGGCCAGACGGCGCAACAGCTCGGCGATCCCGGGCTTGGGCACCACGGCCTCGGGAGTCAGACGGCGGCGCAGCTCCTCGAGATAGCGCGTGAGCGCGCGCGGCAGGTCCGCCTCGCGTCGCTCCGCCCCCACGTGCTCTCCCACGAGCTCCCGCACGATTTGCGGATCCGTCTTACCCGAGAAGTCGTACCTGCCCTCGCGCGGCGCATCGGGGTCCGCCCTCCAGCCGTAGACGGCCTCCATCGCCGCGAGCACCGACTCGCGGGCGGCGCGTCCGGCGGAGAGCAGGGTTCCATCGATGTCGAAGAGAACGAGCCGATGGCCGTTGGGTTCTCCGGACGTCATCACTTCGAATCATACGAGAACTGACGCGCGTGCCAGCGCACCATCGGGATCAAGGCGCGGCGCCAGTAGGTCCAGTCGTGGACGCCCGGCTCGAGCACCGCGGTCGCCGCGATGCCGTGGTCCGCCGCGAACGCCGCGAATTGCGTCGCGACGCGCCCGAGCCCGTAAATGTCCTCGGTCCCGCCGCGCAGATACAGCGGAAACGGCGAAGCGTCGAAGTGGGACGCCGAGAGAAGCTCCCACACGTCGTTCTCCGCGAGCGTGTTGTCCGTTCGGGATCGTCCGAAAACGTGCTTGATCGTCCAGCGCGCGAGAAAGCTGTATCGCTTGAGATCCTCCCAGCCGAACGGAATGAGCGCGCCCGAGAGCGCCGAGACGGACCCGTACAAGTCCGGATACTTGAGGGCGATCTTGACCGCGCCGTAGCCGCCCATCGAGATGCCCGTGACGGCGCGACTCGCGCGCGCGGGAATCGCGCGTTCGCGCTCCTCCATCCAGCGCGGCAGCTCCTCGCGCACGAACTTCTCCCAGAGGTCCCGGCCGTCGTGAGAATCCGAGAACCAGGCGCCGCGCGCTCCCGGAGCCGCCACCAGGAACTCGGGGAGATCTCCGGCATTCATGAGCCGGAAGAGCTCCTGCGCGACGCCATACTCCACGAGCGCCGTTTCGTCGCTCCAGGCGTCGTGAAGGAAGTAGAGGACGGGATAGAGCCGCTCGGGATGCGAGGCAAAGGAGGGCGGCCGCAGGATGAGGACGCGCGCCGGCAGCGACAGGCTCGGGGTCCGGATCGTCTCGTAAGTGCCGGGAGTCGCCGCGGGCGCCGCCGCGGCAGCGGCCATGGCGACGAAGAGAAGCGGCGCCAGCGGGGGGACGCTCGGCGACCTTCGGATCCGATTCAAGGAGACGGGGGCGGACGGAAGAGGGCGTCGTCGCGCGCCGGAGACACCGACGTGTTCTCGAAGCGGATCGAAACGGGCCGGCCGCTCATCGGCTTGTCGAGAGAGAGCCAGATGCCGCCGAGCTTCCGCCAGTCGTTCCAGGCGACGGTCGTCGGCGGCTCGTCGGCGCCGTTCAGGACATACTGCCATTGCACCATGCGGTGTCCGTCGCGCGCGATCCAGAGCCAATAGGTGTCGCGCGGCGTCAGGCCCACGTTCTCGCCGAACGTGAGCTTCAGCACGTCGCAGATTCCCCCGCCGGGGCAGGGCTTCTCGCCGTCATAGGAGCGGTTCACACCCGGATCGAAGACCTTCCAGGGCGCGAGGAGCCAGTACGTGTCGTTGATGAATCGCTCGTAGGCGTTCTCGAGATGCATCGCCGCCCCTTCGCCTTCGACCGACCTCCCGTTCACGAAGACCTCGCCTTTCCGCGTGTTCACGTTGAAGTAAACGGCAAACGGCGCGCCGGCCTTGTCCGTTCCGGTCAGGCGATAGTCTCCGGTGTAGCGGTCCCAGGCGTGCGAGAAGCGCGCGATCGCCTGCCCGTCCTTCTCGACCACGAAGTCGAACTGGAACTGCCGCGCCGCGTCCCAGGCGGCCTGCCCGCCGAGCGCCGCGATGAGGTCGTGAGCGACCGCATCGGCCCTTTCGTCGCCGGCCGCTCGGCCGGCCAGGAAGAAAGCGGCGAGCAAAGCGGCGAACCGCTTCATGTCGCGATCATATGCCGTTCCTCTCCGCCGGGCCGCGCCGACGGTACACTTCCTTCGGCGATGAAGGAGCTCGACCGCCTCCCGCCGGAGCTGCTCCGGGCGCTGTCCGGCGGGGCCTTCCGCCGACGGCGACGCCTCGTCCTCCCCCTCCTGACGGCCGACGCGGGAGGCTTCCCGCGCGCCGCCCTCCTGACGCCGGGAGAGGTGCGCGCGAACTCCGCGACCGAGCTCGCCGTGGCGGTGCTCGCGACGAGCCGCACCGCGGTCAATCTCATCCGCCGACGCCGTGCGACGCTGCTCTATCTCCACCCGCAGATGACGGCCATGGTCCAGGCCCGCGCGGGCCGCGGATGCGTCTGCCCGCGCGATCCCGAACGTCACCTCTTCCCGCTGCTGGTGCACCGCGTCCGCATCGACCACCCGCCGGAGCGAGAGGGAGACGTGCGTCTGCTGGCAGGTCCGACGTTCACCGGCGGCTATCCAGGCTCCCTGTTCCGCTCGGATCTCTTCGAGGATCTTGGGCGGGTGCACGCGTGAAGTTCCAGGGCCGGACGATCATCGTCACCGGCGCCGGCCGAGGCATCGGCCGATCGGTCGCGCTGCGGTTTGCCGAAGAGGGCGGGAGCGTCGCGCTCGTGGCGCGGAGCGCGAACGAGCTCGCCGAGACCGAGCGGCTGGTGCGGCAGGCCGGCGGGCGGGCGCTGGCGCTGCCCGCCGACGTCACGCTCCGCGGCGCGGCCGACGAATGCGTCCGGCGCGCCGAGGCGGAGCTCGGACCGGTGGACGTGCTCGTCAACAATGCGGGAGTCTTCATCTGGCGTCCGTTCCTCGAGCTCACCCCCGACGAGTGGGACCGCGTGATCGCGACGAACCTGACCGGCGCGGCCGACTTCTGCCGCGCGGTCCTCCCGGGCATGGTGAAGCGGCGGCGCGGCCGTATCGTCAACGTCGCTTCGGTCCATGGGATGCGCGGGGACGCCAACGTCTCGGCGCAGAGCGCGGCCAAGTTCGGGCTGATCGGTCTGACGCAGAGCCTCGCGCGCGAGTTTCGCGGGCACAACATCGCCGTCAACGCCGTTTGTCCCGGCGCCGTCGAGAACCGCCTCGACGAAACGGGAGCGGCGGAGCGCGCCTCGCCGCTGGCCGAGAAGCTCTGGCCGCGCGACGTGGCGCGCACGGTGATCTTCCTCGCCTCCGACGAGGCCGCGGCCATCACCGGCGCGGCGCTCGAGGTGTATGGCGGCACGCACGTCGTCATCGCGACGTAGGGGATTCGCCGCGCCCCGCGGCCGATTTCGCACTTATTCAGTTGACCGGGCCGGCGGTCGCCTCGGGGCGGAGCGCGACGTGGCGCTCCTCGCGGGCATCTCCGTCCCGGAGCTTGATGGCGGCGTCGGGCGCATTCGTGGTGATCGATGCCACGCCGGCCGCCGCGAGGCGTGCGACCTCCTCCATCTCGTCGACCGTCCAAACGTGCACGGAAAGATTGGCTGCGGCGGCTTGGGCCAGCAGCGGAGCGGCGACGAGGTCCTTCCGCGGTCCGATGGCGTCCGCCGGCGGGAAGAGCGGCGTCGCGCGGCCCGGCTCGGGAAGGGCGACGGGCCGGTCGAACAGGAAGCTCGTCGCGATCGCGGGCTCGGCGTCGCGCATCTTGCGCAAGAAGTCGGCGTCGAAGGAGGCGACGAGACAGCGGTCGGACACGCGATAGGCCGCGGCGAGGCGCGCGACGCGGCGCGCCATCGTGGCGAGATTGACGCCGGGCGACGTCTTCACCTCGACGACGTAACGGAGCGCGCGTCCGTAGCGGTGGAACACCTCTTCGAGTTTGGGGATCTTGTGCTCGCCGAACTCGGACGAGAACGTCAGCTTCTCGATCTCGCGCGCGGTGAAGTGCCGTACCGCGATGCGCTGCGAGCCGAGCGCGATGTCCTCGTCGTGGAAAACCACGGCCTCGCCTTCCCGCGTCTGTCGGACGTCGAGCTCAATCGCGTCCACGCCGAAGCTCTCGGCCCAGTCGAAGCTGGCGATCGTATTCTCGCGCGCCCGCCGCGGCGCGCCGCGGTGCCCGACGATCCAGAGGGGGTGCCGAGACTTCCAGTCGCTCATCCGAGCGATTCTATTTCCGCGAGCAGGGCGTCGAGCGCCGCGTCGGGATCGGGGGCCCCGGTGACGGGACGCCCGACGACCAGGATGTCCGCGCCCGCCGCGAGCGCCTCGCGCGGCGTCGCGATCCGTCTCTGATCGCCGGCCGCGGCGCCCGCGGGACGGATGCCGGGAACGACGGTCAGGAAATCCGCGCCGCAGGCGCCCCGGATCACCGGCAGGTCCGTCGGCGAGCAGACGACGCCGTCGAGGCCGCAATCTTTCGCCAGAAGGGCAAGCCGCCGCGCGATGCCCTCCGGATGGCCCGCCATCGGAAGATCCGCGAGCGCCTTCGCGTCGATCGACGTCAGGAGCGTCACGGCGACGAGCTTCGGCCGCCCGGGGCCATCGGGCAGCGCGCGCCGCGCCGCCTCGAGCATGGCGCGTCCGCCGGAGGCGTGCACGTTGAGAAGCGACGCACCCGATCGCGCCGCGGCGGCGACGGCGCCGGCAACGGTGTTGGGAATGTCGTGGAACTTGAGGTCCAGGAAGACGCGCGACGATTTCGCGACGTCGGCCACGAGCGACCGCCCCTCGGACACGAACGCTTCGAGACCGATCTTGAGCCAGCCGACCTTCGGTCCGAACCGCCGCGCGGCGGCGAGGATCTCGTCCCGAGTGGAGAAGTCGAGGGCGACGCAGACGCGCTCCGCCGGTCTCATCCTTCCGCCCCCGCTTCGCGCGCCGCGGCGCTTCCGGCCTGCGCGCGACCCACGAGCGCCGCTGCGGCGACGCTCTTCGCCGCGCAGTACGCGTCGAGCTCCGCGACGAGACGGCCGGCGATGCCGGGCTCCTTGAAGTTCGCCGTCCCGACCTGCACGGCCGTCGCTCCCGCCGCGAGGAACTCGAGCGCGTCCCCGAGACCCGCGATTCCGCCGATGCCCATCAGAGGCATGCCGGGGAGCGCCCGCGCCACCTGATAGACCATGCGCACGGCGATCGGCTTGATCGCCGGCCCCGAGAGGCCGCCCGTGCCGAACGAGATGCGCGGCCGCGCGGTCTCGGGATCGATCGCCATGCCGACGAGCGTGTTGATGAGCGACAGGATGTCGGCTCCGGCGTCGCGCGCCGCCTTCGCGCAGGCGACGAGATCGGGCGCGTTCGGCGAGAGCTTGACGATGAGGGGGCGCCCCGTGGCCGCCCGCACTCTCGCCACGAGCCCCGCGGTCAGCTCCGGAGAGTTGCCGAAGAGCATGCCGCCGCGGGAGACGTTCGGGCAGGAGATGTTGAGCTCGATCGCCGCGAGTCCTTCGGCGTCCTCGAGCGCCTCGACGACCGCGACGTAGTCGTCCTCGGCGTCGCCCCAGACGTTGGCGATCACGGTCGCGCCGGCGGCGCGCAGCTTCGGCAGCTTCTCCTTTCGAAAGGCCTCGACGCCGACGTTCTGCAGCCCGATCGCGTTCAACATCCCCGCGGGCGTCTCGCAGATCCGCGGCGGCGCGTTGCCCGCGTGCGGCTTCAACGAGAGCCCCTTCGTGCAGAGGCCGCCGATCTTCGCGAGACCCACGAAGTCCGCGAACTCGAGGCCGTATCCGAACGTGCCGCTGGCGGTCAGGATCGGATTCCGCAGCACGAGCGGTCCGAGACCGACGGCGAGCCGCTCGCTCACAGCCGCTCCCACGCGATCTTCTCGGGCGGCAGGATCGGCCCTTCGGTGCAGGAGACGAGAAACGGCTTGTCGGCCGCGGGGATCACGCAGCCGAGGCACACGCCGAACCCGCAACCCATTTCCGCCTCGGTCGAGAATTCCGCCGCGAGGCCGAGCTCCGCAATCACTTTCGCCAGCGCGCGAAACATCGGCATCGGTCCGCACGCGAAGACGCGCGCGTAGGCCGTCCGCCGCGCGCGCGCCCGGAACAACTCCGTGACGAAGCCGCGCTCCCCGAGCGAGCCGTCGTCGGTCGCGAGGTGGGTCTGCCCGTTCACGATCGCCTCGAAGCGCCGGCGAAACGACAGATCCTTCTCGCCGCGCCCGCCGAGGAAGAGGTCGCCGGACACGCCGGCGGCGGCGAGGGCGCGGTAGAGGAGCGGAAACGGCGCGGCGCCGATTCCTCCCGCCACGACGGCGACGCGGGCCCCCCGCGGCAGATCGCCGATCGCGAACGCGTTCCCGAGCGGACCGAGGAGCCGGAGCGCCGAACCGCCCGCCAGCTCTTCGAGCGCCGCCGTTCCGGCGCCGATCGTCTTCACGAGGAACTCGACCTCGCCGGACTCGGGCGAGGCATCCGCGACGGAGTACGCGCGGCGCAGATACGGGCGAACGCGGTCCGGGACCTCGAGCATCGCGAACTGCCCGGGCCTCACGGCACGCGCGAGCGCCGGCGCTTCCAAGATCGAGGAGAAGAGGCCGGGCCCGTAGCGCTCGGTGCGCAGGTGCCGCGCTCGGTGGTCCGCCCTCACCGGGCGGGGATTTTACGTCAGCGCGGCCTTCGACGCGCGTCAGACGCGGAAGTCGACCAACGTCGGATCGAGCTCGCCTTCCCGTGCGCGATCGCGGCGCGCCTTCTCGACGCACCGCTCGCAACGCGGAAAGCCGTCCACCACTCCGACCAGACGCGTGTAGGCGCCGCAGCCGTGGCATCGGCGGAGCGCCCGGTGGTGCGCCTCCCGATCGTCTTCGAGCTCCAGCGGCAGCCATTTCATCGCGGCCTCCTCACCATCCGATACGCCATTGGACGTTGCAGGGTTCGTACCCGTTTCGTCGGCGTTGAGGCGGCTGAGGTTACGGGCGCGAGCGGAACAGCCGGCGCAAAATCCCGGTCGCGCGGGATGACAATCCTGTCCCTCGCGGAGGGCAGGCGCGGCGACGCTTAAGGAATGCCTAAGTGCGCGACCAGGCGCCGACTTCGTAGCGGCCGACGAGAAGCGCGTTCGCGGCGACCGCCTCCGCGATCATCCGCTCCGCGAGCGACTCGATCTCCACTTCGGCGGCCGTCGCCACGCCGAGGCGCTCCATCTCCGGAAGGAGCGACCGCACGATGTCCGCATTCAGGTGCAGGAGGTCGGCGGCGTTCGGTCCTCCGCCGATGAGCGCGTCGAGCCGCATGGTCGGCGCCGGAAGCCCCGCGCCGACGAAGGCCCGATGGAGACCGAGCCCCGTGTCCGAAGACGCGCCGGACCGGCGCAGCGTTTCGACGATCCAGTCGGAGCAGCGCTCGTAGAGCGGCGCCTTCGGATTCGAGTGGACTCCGTACCAGTCCGGCTCGTGGAACACGAGAACGCCTCCGGCCCGAACGCTCGCCGCGAGCTTCCGGAGCATCGCCGCCGGATCCGGCTGATAGAGCAGAACGTAGCGGCCCACGACGGCGTCGAACGGCCGATCGAACTCCATCGCGGCCGGATCACCTTCGCGAAACGAAACGTGCCGGAGCGATCGGGCCGCCGCGCGCGCCCGCGCTTTCGCCACCGCGTCCGCGGACCGGTCGGCACCGACCACTTCTCCGCGCTCGCCGACGAGCTCGGCCGCCAGGAACGCCACGTCGCCCGCGCCGCTACCGACGTCGAGCACGCGCATTCCCGGCGCGAGCCCGGCGCCCTCGAAGAACCGGCGCGTGATCGGACCGACGAGACGCCCCTGCTTGCCGAGGCGTTCGAGCTCCTGGTCGGAGTGTCCGAGGGCGTACTTCGCCGGCGGCTCTCCTGCGACGGGCATCGATCGTCTAGACGGAGGCGATCCGGTCCAGCGCCTTTCGGATGTGGGACGGCTGCGGAAGGATGAAGTCCTCGACGCGCGGCTGGTACGCGACGAACGTGTCCGTGGCCGCCACGCGCTCGACCGGCGCGTCGAGATGGAAGAAGAGCTCCGACGCGATCCGCGCGGCGATCTCGGCGCCGTAGCCCCAGGAGATCGGGTCCTCGTAGACGACGATCACGCGGCTCGTTTTGCGCACCGAAGCGGCGATGGCCTCCCAGTCGTACGGCGAGAGGCTTCGCAGATCCAGGATCTCGACGGTCTTGCCCGTCGCCTCGGTGAAGGCCTGCGCCGCCTGCCACGAGCGATAGACCGTGGCGCCGTAAGTCACGATCGTGACGTCGCTCCCCTCCTGCACCCGCGCGGCTTTCCCGAACGGGACCATGTAGTCGGGCCCGGGATAGACGCCCTTGTTGTGCGTCTGCCGGTAGAGATGCTTGTGCTCGAGGAAGAGCACGGGATCCTCGCAGCGGATCGCCGTGCGCAGGAGGCCGTTGGCGTCGAGCGCGTTCGACGGCATGACGACGCGCAGGCCTGGGATGTGGGTCATCAGGACCGCGCCCGACTGCGAATGGTAGATCGCGCCGCCGCCGATGTAGCCGCCGGCCGCGACGCGCACCACGACCGGGCTCGCGAACGCGTTGCCCGAACGCCAGCGCATGTTCGAGAGCTCGTTGTGGATCTGCATGTACGCCGGCCAGATGTAGTCGTAGAACTGGATCTCGACGACCGGCTTCAATCCCCGAACCGCCATGCCGACGGCGCGCCCCACGATGTTCGCCTCGGCGAGCGGCGAGTTGAAGACGCGCTCCTTGCCGTAGAGGCGCTGGAGGTTGTGCGTGACCTTGAAGACGCCGCCCTTGCCCTTGCACTCGGCGAGCACCTCCTCGCGCGACGCGTCGGCCACGTCCTCGCCGAAGACGACGACCCGCGGATCGCGCTTCATCTCGTCGCGCAGGCAGGCGTTCAAGAGATCCACCATGGTCGTCGGCGCCGCTTCGGCGGCTGGCGCCGGCTCCGTCGCGAACGCGGACGAGGTCGGATCGACGTCGGGCGAATAGACGAAGTCGTAGGCCGACTCGGGCGCGGGGACCTCCGCGGCGAGCGCGCGGTCGGCCGCCGCCGCGACTTCGCGGTCCACGTCCTGCTTCAGCTCCTCGAGCTTGGCCTCGGACAGGACGTTTTCCGCCACGAGCAGCTTCGCGAAGGTGACCACGGGATCGCGCTCGAGCTCCCGCGCGCGCTCGTCTTTCGGCCGGTAGAGCGCCTCGTCGTCGGAGAGCGAGTGGCTGTACGGGCGGATCACGTGCGCGTGCACGAGCGCCGGTCCTTTCCGCGTGCGGCAGTACTCCGCGGCGTAGCGCATCGCGTCGTAAGACTCGAGGAAGT
Organism: Thermoanaerobaculia bacterium; assembly: GCA_036558325.1. Lineage (GTDB taxonomy): Bacteria > Acidobacteriota > Thermoanaerobaculia > UBA5066 > Gp7-AA6 > DATBFU01. Next base: position 94,923 of record DATBFU010000062.1, read on the forward strand.
CGCAACCGTCGACCTCGGCGAGGAAGAGACCGGGGAACGAGCGCACGAGCTTCGAGATGGATCCGCCCGGCGTGTTGACCTCGACGGGAACCGAGATCGCGTACCCGTTGTCTTCGATGAGGAAGATCAACGGGAGCTTGAGGTTGCAGGCCGACGACAGCGCCTCCCAGAACTCCCCTTCCGAGGTCTGCCCCTCGCCGCTCGAAACCAGGACGAGCTCGTCGCCGTGCACGTCCTTCCGGCCGGCCAGCTCCGCGATGCGTGACATGCGCCACCCGGCCTCCGCGGCGCCGACTCCCTGAAGAAACTGGGTGCCGGTGCACGAGGATTTGGAGATCAGATTCAGCCGTTTGGATCCCCAGTGCGACGGCATCTGCCGCCCGGCGGACGCCGGATCGTCCTTGGCGCCGACCGCCTGAAGGAACATTTCGTAGGGGGTGACGCCGAGCTGGAGACACATCGCCCGGTCGCGGTAGTAGAGCTCGAACCAGTCGTAGCCGGGGCGGCATACCATGCCGGCGGCCGTCGAGATCGCCTCGTGGCCGGCGCTGTTGATCTGGAAATAGATGCGGTTCTGCCGCTTGAGCTGAATCTCCCTATCGTCCACCCGGCGAGAGAGATAGATGTTGCGGTAGGCGGCGATGAGAGCGGCGGGATCGAGGCCGTGAAAGCGCCCGGCGGCGATCTCCGTTGCCATCGGGCAAATATACATCCCGCGCCGGCGCGTCGGGCGGCCGGGCGGACTCCTAGCGCAGGAAACCGAGCGAGGCGCGGATGCCCCAGGCTTCCACGGCGAGCGCGGCGAGGAGGAGCGCGGCGAGCAGAATGGCCGTCCGGCTGGCGCGGAGTGGGCTCCCCATCGGGCTCATGCCTCGAGTACGGAGCAGGGCGCGTGCCAGTTACCCAAACGCGGCGGAGAATCGGACCGCCCGGCGCCGTTGTTATCCTTCCCGTCCGATGAGCGCGCCACGGCCCACCATCTCCGAGACTTACCGCTCTCCGGCCGCCCGGCCGGCTCCGCCGGACCTTGCCTCGATCGACCCGAGCCTGGACCTGGCCGAGGAGATCCGCCGCCTCAAGCGACAAAAAAATGCAGTTTTGCTCGCTCACTACTACCAGGAAGAGGAAATCCAGGATCTGGCGGACTTCGTCGGAGACTCGCTCGATCTTTCCCGCAGCGCCCAGAAGAGTCGGGCCGACATCATCGCGTTCGCGGGCGTGCGTTTCATGGCCGAGACCGCGAAGATCCTGAACCCGACGCGCAAGGTCGTGCTGCCGGACTACGAGGCGGGTTGCTCGCTCGAGGACTCGTGTCCGCCCGAAGCGTTTCGCGCTTGGCGCGAGGCCCATCCCGGAGCGGTGTCGCTGACTTACATCAACTGCTCGGCGGCGGTGAAGGCGCTCTCCGACATCATCGTGACCTCGTCGAACGCCGAGAAGATCGTGCGTTCGATCCCGAAGGAGCAGGAGATCCTCTTCGCGCCGGACCGTCACCTCGGAGCGTTTCTCGCGAAGAAGACCGGCCGGCCGATGACGCTCTGGCCGGGCACCTGCATCGTCCACGAGCAGTTCTCCGAACGCGAGATCATCCGGCTGAAGGCGAAATATCCGGACGCGCTCCTCGCGGCGCATCCCGAGTGCCCGGAGGCGATCCTGAAGTACGCCGACCACGTCGGGTCGACACGATCGATCCTCAACTATGTGACGATCGCGCCGGGAAAGCGATTCCTCATCGCTACCGAGGAAGGGATCATCCACCAGATGAAGAAGCTCGCTCCCGAACGCGAATACATCCCGGTGCCTCCGGACAACGGCTGCCGCTGCAACGAGTGCCCCTTCATGAAGCTCAACACGCTCGAGAAGCTTTATCTGTGTCTGCGCGACGAGCGGCCCGAGATCGTGTTCCCCGAGCCGCTGCGCGCCGCCGCGGAGAAGCCTCTTCTGCGGATGCTCGAGCTGTCGTAGCGCTTCGCGCGAGGACGATCCGCCGCTCGGAGTCCGCGCGGAACGGACCGCCGGAGAAGTCCCCCCAGATCGTCTCGATCGCGAGGCCCGCCGCCGCGAAGAGCGGCTCGAGGGTCGCGGCGTCCCACGGCCGGGCGAGAAAGGAAGCCTGGGCCGTGCGATCTCCCGCGCGGTCGCGCAGACGGTAGCGGAACGTCGCGCGCCAGAGCGCGGGAGCCACGGGACTCCAGGTCTCGTCGACGACGAGCACCGCGTCGCCGTCTCGCACGCGCCGCGTCCGCCGCCGCGGAGCGTCCGGCGCGAGCCGCAGCGTCTCGAGGACGAACCGGCCGCCGGGCGCGAGGCAGCCGGCGATCTCGCGGAGCGCCGTCCGGCGCTCGTCGAGCGACGTCACGTGACAGAGGGGATCGTCCGGCGCGACGACGAGATCGAAGCACGAGGCGAACGGGAGACTTCGCGCGTCGCCGGCCAGAAGGTCGATCTTTCCGCGGGCGGGCCGCCGCCGCGCACGGGCCAGCATCGCCATCGACGGCTCGAGCCCCACCGCCCGGCCGGCGAGCGGCGCGAGCTCGACGGTCACGCGGCCGAGACCCGCGCCGATCTCGAGCACCGAACGCGGGCGGAATCGCCGGCAGAGACCCCTCCAGAAGGCCAGGTCTCTGCGGCCGAGGACCTCGAGCTCGTAGAACGGAAGGATGCGCTCGTAGTAGGAGCCGACCTCTCCGAGATCCTCCGCGGCGGCCGCGTCAGGGTTCATGCCCTGGGGGGCCTACAAGAGGCGTGCCCGCGGTCTTGCCGCTGCGCGAGCGATCAGTGCGCCATGACCGGCTGCTGCGCGCCGGAGCCGCGCCGGCGCCGCTTGAAGAGAAGCAGCAGGGGAATGCAGCACAGGAAGAAGACGCCGACGATCCGAAAGGCGTCCATGTAGGTCAGCAGGAACGTCTGCCGCAGGACGATGCCCTCGATGGCGCCGTAGGCCTGCTGCGTCGCTTCGGCCAGCGTCGATCCCTTCGCCATCAGCCCGGCCACGATCGCGTGGAACCGCTCGCGCAGCGCCGGGTCGTAAATCGAGACGTGCTCCAGGAGCGCCTGGCGATGCGCCCAGGAACGCTTCTCGACGTAGGTGGCGATGAGCGCGACGCCGAAGGAGCCGCCGAGCTGCCGCATCATGTTCGTCATCCCGGCGCCCTGCGCGATGTCCTTGCCGCGGAGATTCGAGAGCGCGAGCGTCGTCAGCGGCACGAAGAGAAGCCCCAGCCCCACGCCGCGCAGGATCAGCGGCCAGAAGAAGTCGGCGCGCCCGGAAGCCAGCGTCGAGTGCGACAGCATGTAGGTGAAGAAGAAGAAGGACACGAAGCCGAGCGCGTTCATCAACTGCGCCGGCACGCCTTTCTGCATCGCCTTGCCGACGATCGGCATCATGACGGCCGTCGCGAGCCCGCCGGGCAGCAGAATCAACCCCGTCTGCATGGCCGTGAAGCCGAGCAGGTTCTGGGCGAACACCGGAAAGATGAAGACGGACGAATACAGACCGAAGCCGAGAATGAACGTGAAGAGCGTGCCGACGGCGAGCGACCGATCCTTGAAGACGCGCAGGTCCACGACGGGATGTTCCGCGGCGAGCTCCCTCCAGATGAACCCGATGATCCCGACGACGGAAACCAGCGCCAGGACGACGATGTAAGTCGCGGCGAACCAGTCGTCCCGCTCGCCGCGCTCCAGCACGACCTGAAGCGAGCCGATCCCGACGACGAGGAGGGCGATCCCGGCCCAATCGATCGCGCCGACGTCGCGCTTTTCCGGCGCCTCGCGGATGAAGGCGACGGTCAGCAGCGCCGCGACAACGCCGATCGGCAGGTTCACGTAGAAGATCCAGGGCCATGAGTAGTTGTCCGTGATCCAGCCGCCGAGCGTCGGGCCGATCGTCGGGCCCACGACGACGCCGAGCCCGAAGAGGCCGTTGGCGAGCCCGAGCTCCTCGGGCGGAAACGTCTCGACGAGGATCGCCTGCGAAGTCGAGAGGAGCGCTCCGCCGCCGACGCCCTGGATGAACCGGAACGCGACGAGCTCCCAGATGTTCGTGGCGTGGCCGCAGAAGAACGAGGCCACGGTGAAGAGCAGGATCGATCCCGCGAAGTAATTGCGGCGCCCGAAGGACGCCGACAGGAAGCCGGTCATCGGGACGACGATGACGTTGGCGACGACATAGGCCGTCACGACCCACGCGACCTCGTCGAGCGTCGCGCCGAGGTTTCCCATCATCTGAGGAAGAGCCACGTTGACGATGGACGTATCGATCAGCTCGATCACCGAGGCGAGAATCACGGTGAACGTGATGATCCATTTCCGGGCGCCGGTCTCCGACATGGGGAAGAACCTCGATTCCGGGAGCGCTCAGTCCACGGAGACGATCGCGGTCACGCTCATTCCCGGCCGCAGCGGATGCGCGGCGTCCGGCGGCTCGGTGAGAACGATCTTGACCGGGACGCGCTGCACCACCTTCGTGAAGTTGCCGGTGGCGTTGTCGGGCGGCAGGAGCGCGAACTTCGCGCCGGTCGCCGCGGCGAACGACTCGACCCGGCCGCGAAAGACGACCTTCGGGTACGCGTCCACCTGGATCTCCACCGGCTGCCCCACGCGCATCTTCTTGAGCTGCGTTTCCTTGAAGTTCGCCACCACCCAGGGTTCCGTGTCGGTGACGATCGCGAGGAGCGGCTGCCCGGCCTGGACGTACTGCCCGACCTCGACGTTCTTGCGCGAGACGGTGCCGGCGGCCGGCGCGGTGACGGTCGCGTAGGAAAGCTGGAGCTCCGCGTACTCGAGATCCGCCTTCTTCTGGGCGACCTGCGCCCGGGCCGCCTCGATCCGTTTGCGCGCGGCCTCGGCCTGCGCGCCCTCCGCTTCGGCCGCGGCCTTCGCGGCGTCGTACTGCTGCTGCGAGACCTCTTCCTTCTGGCGCAGCCTCGCGTATCGCGTGAGGTCCGCCGCCGCCCGCTCGCTCTGCGTGCGCCGCGCCGCCGCGTCGGCCTGCGCGACCCCCACCGCCGCCTTCGCGTTCTCGAGCGTCGCGCGCGCCGTGTCGACTCTCGAGCGGAGATCCCGATCGTCGATCCGGACGAGAACGCTGCCCGATTGGACCTTCTCGTTGTCGTGAACGGCGACTTCCGTCACGTAGCCCGACACCTTCGGGAGCACCGGCGCGATGTGCGACTCGAACTGGGCATCGTCGGTCTCGGCGTGGTGCTTGTAGAACGTGACCGTGCGGATGCCGAAGACGAGCCCGGCGATGACCGCGGCCGCGAGGATCGAGAAGACGATCCAGCGGCGCCTGCTCGGGCGCTTCTCGGCCGCCGGCGCCGGCGGGGCCTCCGGCTTCTTCGGCGCCTCCTCGGCCGGCCGCAGCGGTCTCTCGCGCGACTCTCTCGCCACGTTCTCCATTTCGCCCTCCCGGCGTCCTTCCATTTCGTTCACGACCCCGAGACCAGCTCGCGGATGCGTCCCGTGGCGCGCGCCAGGTCGAAGCGCGACTGCGCCTCGTCCGCGAGCGCCGCAATACGGTCCTCCTGCGCCTGCACGAGCGACGTCTGCGCGTTGTCCACCTCGATCGACGAGGAGAGCCCGTCGGCGAAACGGTCGCGCGCGAACTCGAGCTCCTCGCCGGCCAGACGCTCGCTCTCGCGCGCCACGTGGACGCGCTCCCGCGCGCTCTGCCAGGCGAGCAGCGCCCGCCGCACGTCCTCTTCGATCTTCCGATCGGTCTCGATCTGCTCGAGCCGGAGCTCGCGCGAGACCGAGCTCGCTTCCGCGATCCGCGCCGCCGTGCGGCCGCCGGTGAAGATCGGCACGGCGAGGAAGGCGGAGACCGAGCGCGTCCAGAACATCTCGTTGAAGTGGAAGCCGCTGTACCCGCCCTGGAACTGGAAGCCCAGCCGCGGCAGCCGCTCCGCCCGCTCGGCCTCCGTGGCGAGCCCGGCCTCCCGAAGCCGCTCGGACAGCGCGCGCAGCTCCGGCCGCTCCTCGCGCGCCGTGCGGAGCGCCTCCTCGACCGACGGGGCCGCGTCCGCGCCTTCCTGGAGCGGGTCCGTCAGCTCGACCTCGAGCGCCTGGTCGGCTCCGGCCGCGTGCAGAAGCGCGAGCCGCGCGTCCTCACGCTGGTTCCGGGACACCAGCAGCGCCTGGCGTTGGCGCGAGAGCGTGACCTCGGCGCGCGTGCTGTCGAGCTTGGTCGCCACGCCGGCCTGCCGCTGGTCGTCGGCCAGATCGCGCAGCTTCGAGAAGAGATCGACGTTCGCCGCGGCGGCCGCGACGCTCGCCTCGGCCCTCTGGAGCGCGACATAGAGCGTCGCCACCGCCGCCATGACGTCGTTCTCCGTGCGCTCCCGCTCCGCCAGACTCACCGAGACGCCCGTGACGGCCGCCTCGTAGCGCCGCCGCGCGGCCACGTCCACGACGTCGAGCGCGATGCGCGCGTGCGCGTCGAGAAACGAGAACGGAGGGATCACCGTCGGAAACCCGGGGATCACGAGACCGAACGACTGGAGGTTGATCGACTGATTCGTTCCCACGGTCTCGACGCCGACCTGCGGCAAGAGGGCCGCGCGCGCCTGGTGAGCCTGGTATCGCGAGACGTCGATCCGCTCCGACGCGATGCGCGCGGCCGTGCCGTCCGAAAGGGCGCGCGCGACCGCCTCCTTGAGCGAGAGGCGGATCGTTTCCGCCCCGGCCGCGGGCGCCAGTCCGAGAGCGGCCACGAGCGCCGCCACCGCCTGCCGATGAGCCATGGTGAGAGCCTCCCTGAGAGCCCCGAGCAACTCCCGAGCCAGCGCTCCGCGCCCCCGGAAGGCCGGTGAGTATAACATTTTAAGTTGTCAACTATGATTATTATGATTTTTAAGTATTTGTGCTAATCTGGCCGCATGCGGAGGACGGGACCCCGGGATCCGGCGCGCGAGGCCGCCGAGCTGCTCTTCGAGCTGCTCATGGCGCAGAAGCGCGTCATGCAGGGCATCGCGAAGGAGTACGGGCTGACGCTCCAGCAACTCGGCGCGCTGCGCAACGTGGACACGGACAAAGGGATGTCCATGAGCGCCATGGCCGACGCCCTCTCCTGTGACGCGGCCAACGTCACGGCCGTCGTCGACAAGCTCGAAGCCCGCGGCCTCGTCCGCCGGTCCGCCTCCCCCGATCGCCGTGTGCGCCTGGTCGAGACGACGGCGCGGGGCGCCGACCTGCGGCAGAAGATGCTCGCGCGCCTGAGGGAGCCGACGCCCTGGATCCTGGCGCTCGACCCCGACGACCAGAAACTCCTGCGCGATCTGCTCCGCAAGGGGTTGACGCGGGCGCAGGCAGCGGAAGTCGTCGCCTAGCGCTCGGCGGCGGCGGTCGAAGCCCGCTCGCCTCTTTCGCGACTCGGATATCCTCCGCGCCGCATGACCTCCCCGGAAGGGGCTCTGGACCGGCGACTCGCGGAGCTGCTGGCGGAAGACGTCGGCGCGGGGGACGTCACGACCGACTGGACCGTTCCCGAGACCGCCCGCGCCCGCGGAACGCTCGTCGCAAAATCCCCCTGCGTGGTCTCGGGCCTCCCCGTCGCGCACCGCGCCTTCGCGCTCCTCGACCCGGATGTCGCCTGGAAGGACGAGGCCCCTGCCGGCTCCCGCGCCGAACGCGGGTCCGCGCTCGCGCGGGTCGAAGGCCGGGCGCACGCCCTGCTCACGGCCGAGCGGCTGGCATTGAACCTCCTCCAGCGCATGAGCGGCATCGCGACGGCGACGCGTCGGTACGTGGACGCGGTCGCCGGGACCGGATGCCGGATCCTCGACACGCGCAAGACCGCGCCCGGCCTGCGGGCGTTCGACCGGCTGGCCGTCGCCGACGGCGGCGGTTCGAACCACCGCGCGGGACTCTTCGACATGGTGCTCATCAAGGACAACCATCGCCGCCTCGCCGGCGGGGTCGGCGCGGCCATCCGCGAGGCGCGGCGGCGCGCGCCGGCGGGCATGAAGATCGAGGCCGAGGTGGAGTCGGAGGCCGAGCTGCGCGACGCCGTCGCGGCGGGCGCCGACGTCGTGCTGATCGACAACCAGACGCCCGAGACGGTCGCGCGCTGGAGCGCGATCGCACGCCGCGCGGCGCGGCCTCCCGTCATCGAGGCCTCGGGAGGCATCACGTTCGAGCGCGTGCGCGCCTATGCCGAGGCCGGCGCCGATTACATCTCCGTCGGCGCGCTGACGCACTCCGTCGAGGCCGCCGACATCTCGCTCGAGCTGGAGACGTCCGCCGCATGAGCGCCGACGTGACCGACGTCCTCGTGCTCGGCACGGGCGTGGCCGGAACGACCGCCGCTCTCGCGGCCGCGCGCGCCGGCGCTCGCGTGACGCTCGTCACGCGCTCGGAGAACCCGGAGGCGTCGAACACCTACTGGGCGCAGGGCGGCATCGTGGGCCGTCCGCCGGGCGATGCGCCGGAAAAGCTCGCGGAGGACATCCGGAAGGCGGGCAACGGGCTCTGCTCTCCGGAGGCGGTGGCTCTCATCGCCCGCGAGGGACCGGACCTCGTGGAGCGTCTCCTGATCGACGAGCTCCGGGTCCCGTTCGACCGCGACGGTAAAGATTTTCACTGGACCCTCGAGGGCGGCCACTCCATCCCGCGCGTCCTCCACGTCAAGGACGAAACCGGCATCCCGATCGAGCAGGCCCTCGTGGCGGCCTGCAAGCGGGAGAAGAACATCCGCTGGAGGACGGGCACGACGGCCGTCGACCTGCTGACGCTCTCGCACGACTCGGTCGTGGACAGCGACCGCTATCGCCCGCCCACCGTGATCGGCGCGTACCTTCTCTCTCGCGGGAGCGAGGAAGTCGTTCCGCAGCTCGCGCGCGAGACGATCCTCGCCACGGGCGGGCTCGGGCGCGTGTACCTCCACACCACGAATCCCCTGGGCGCGCGCGGAGACGGTATCGCGATGGCGCGGCGTGCCGGCGCGCGGCTCTTGAACCTCGAGTACATCCAGTTCCATCCCACGGCGCTCTTCGCGGCGCAGGGACGGCTGCTCCTCTCGGAGGCGCTGCGCGGCGAAGGCGCGCGCATCGTCGACGCCAACGGGAAGGAGTTCCTCCGGGAGGCGCATCCCGCGGGCGAGCTCGCCCCCCGCGACGTGGTCGCGCGGGCCATCCACAAGCGGATGCTCGAGCAGGACCAGACGCACGTCCTCCTGGACATCTCGCACAAGCCGGCCGACTGGATCCGCGCGCGCTTTCCGGGCGTCGTGCGCCGCTGCCGCGAGCAGGGCTTCGATCTGACGGCGGGGCCCGTGCCCGTCGTCCCGGCCGCCCACTACTCCTGCGGAGGCGTCGCCTGCGATCTCGACGGGCGCACGACGCTCGCGCATCTCAAGGCGGCCGGCGAGGTCTCGTGCACGGGCGTTCACGGCGCCAATCGACTCGCATCGACATCCCTGCTGGAAGGGCTCGTCTGGGGCTGGCGCTCGGGTCAGGCCGCCGCGCGCGAGGCGCCGACGGCCAGCGCGCCGCCGGATGTTCCGGCGTGGAAGCCCGAGCACGAGCCGGTCGATCCCGCGCTCATCGCCCAGGACTGGATGGTCATTCGTCACACGATGTGGAACTACGTCGGGCTGCTCCGGTCCGAAAAGCGTCTCGGCCGGGCGGGGCGCATCCTGTCGGAGCTTCGGGTCGAGATCGAGGATTTCTACCGGCGCGGCACGATGTCCGACGCCCTCCTCGGTCTGCGCAACGGCGTCCAGACCGCGCTCGCCATCCACCGCGCGGCGTCGGAAAACGACGTCTCGAGAGGCTGCCACTACCGGGAGGATTAGCCGTCGGCTGACAGCCCCAAGTGGAATGCAGCTCTGGCGGTGAGCTGTTGGCTGTGAGCCGTTAGCTGATAAAGTCCCGCACTCGCATGAGCCTTCTCTACTTGCATTTCGACAGCCCGGAGCGCGCCGGCCGGGTCCAGAAGCTCTCCAAGAGCGGCGCGCGCGTCGTCGTCGCCGAGCCCCGCTGGCCCGGCTTCCACGAGGTCGCCAAGAAGGAGAAGCCTTTCGCCATCGCGATCGACTTCTCCTTCGCCCCGTCGCACATCCTCGAGACGGCCGACTATCTGGCCAAGGCCAAGGAGACGCGCGAGACCCCCCTCTACCTGCTGCACGTCCCGACGGACCGCCTGGATCTCGTCCACAAGCGACTGCCGCAGGCGATCCAGGTGACGGAGGCGGAGCTCGCGGACCGCCTTCAGGAGATCGAGCGCGAGGCTCTGGAGAAGGCGCGCCAGAAGAAGGAGGCCGCGGCCCAGGCGCGGCGGCTCGCGCGCGCGAAGAACGCCAAGGCCGCCGCTCCCGCGGCGGGAAAGCCGGCGCCGCCGCCGCCGAAGCCGAAGAAGCCGGCCGCCGTCAAGGCCGCGCCGAAGAAGAAACCCGCGAGCCCGGCCAAAGCGAAGAAGCCCGCCGTGAAGAAACGTCCGGCGCGCGTCCCGAAAAAGAAGTAGCAGGAGGCCCGACTCATGGACGAGGTCTTTTCGCGCGAGGCGCTCGACCGCTACGCGGAGACGCGGCGCGCCGATTTCGAGAGAACGCTCGAGCAGATCGTCGAGATCCCGACCGTCTCCGTCGAGCCCGGACGCAAGCCCGACGTGCGCCGCGGGGCGGAGTGGGCGGTGGCCGCGCTCGAAGCGGCCGGCGCGAAGGCGACGCTCCACGACACGGCCGGCCACCCGATCGTGTCCGGCCGCTTCGACCGGGGCGCCGGTCTTCCGACGATCACCGTCTACAACCACCTCGACGTTCAACCCGCGGAAGGAGACGATTGGAAGACGCCGCCCTTCGATTTCGTGAAGCAGGGCGACCGCTACTTCGCCCGCGGCACGACGGACGACAAAGGCCCGGCCATCTCGGCGCTCTACGGCGCGCGATACGCGTGGGAGAACGGCGTGCCGGCGAACATCCGGTTCCTCTGGGAGTTCGAGGAGGAGATCGGGAGCCCGCACTTCGAATCCACCATCCGCCGCGAGGCAAAGAGCTTCGCGACCGATTCCGTGGTCGTCTCCGACACCGTGTGGGTCTCTCGCACGCGTCCCGCGCAGCCGGCAGGCCTGCGCGGCCTTCAGGGATTCCGTTTCGAGCTCCAGACCGGACAGACGGACCAGCACTCCGGCACGGCCGGCGGCGCCGCGCGCAATCCGGTCGCCGAAATGTGTCAGCTCATCTCCGAGTGTCTCGACGCGAAGACCGGGCGCGTGAAGATCCCGGGCTTCTCCAAGGACGTCGTGCCGCCGACGCGCCGGGAGCTCGAAGATCTCAAGAAGTGCGGGTTCACCGTCGCCGGGTTCAAACGCGACCATCTCTACAAGACGCTCCGCGTCGACGACGCGCTCGAGGTCATGAAGCGCATCTGGATGATGCCGACGTTCGAAGTGCACGGCATCGCCGGCGGTTATCAGGGGCCGGGCGTCAAGACGATCATTCCGCCCAAGGCGACCGCGATCGTCTCCTGCCGCCTCGTGCCGAACATGAACCCGAAGAAGATCGTGAAGCTCGTCACCGACTTCGTGCGGAAGAAGAACCCGGACGTGAAGGTCGTGGCCGAGCACGAGCTGCCGGCCTATCAGGGCAAGACGACCGGCCCCTACGCCGACGCGATCCGGGCCTCGATGAGATTCGCGTTCGGAAGGGAGCCCGTCTTCGTGCGGGAAGGCGGCTCGATCGGGGCCGTCCTTTCGATGGAGAAGGTCCTCCGCTCGCCGGTGTTCTTCCTGGGCCTTTCGCTGCCCGAGCACGGCTACCACGCCCCCAACGAGAATTTCGACTGGGCTCAGGCCCGGGGCGGCATGGCAGCCTTCGCGGACTACTTCCGCCGCGTCGCCGCGATGGCGTAGCGCTGGATTTGCCCGGTCGCATAGGGACTAGAATCTCGGCGAACCCATGAGCAAGACGATCGTGGCCTGTGTGGAGGACCTGTTCTTCCGCTCGAAGATCGAGGCGACCGCGCGCCACCTGAACGTCCCCGTCCGCTTCACCGACGTCCGCGGCCTCTCGAAGACTCTGGGCGAGGCGCCCCCGGCGGCCCTCTTGATCGAGCTCACCGCCAACGGCGAGACGGTCCCGGCCATTCGGAAGCTTCGCGAAGCGGGCGCGACGCGGGAGCTTCCGATCGTCGGTTTCCTCTCGCACGTGGACCGGCAGCTCGCGCACGACGCCGAGTCGGCGGGCGTAACCCGCGTGATGGCGCGCAGCCAGTTCTCGGAGACGCTGCCCGACCTGGTCATGGACCTGCTCGCGCCCGGAACCAAGCGCGAGATTCCGGAGGAGCCCGAGCTGCCGGACGAATGAGGAAGAGCGCATGAGCGGACCGACCCGGCGTGACCTGATCAAGAGCGCGGCGATCCTCCCGGCGGCCGCGGCCGTCAAGGTTCCGGCGCCGGCGAAACCCGCGGCCGGCTCGCGCCCCCTCGTGATCTCCTCCGCGAACGGCCTCAAGGCGGTCGAGAAGGCCTACGCCGTTCTCGCGGCCGGCGGCGACCCGGTCGAGGCCGTCGTCTCCGGCGTGAACATCGTGGAGGACGATCCCGACGACGTGACCGTCGGCCACGGCGGAATCCCGAACGAAGAAGGCGTCGTCGAGCTCGACGCTTCCGTCATGGACGGCCGCTCCATGAAGTCGGGAGCGGTGGCCGCGATCCACAACATCAAGAATCCCTCGCGCGTCGCCGAGCTCGTCATGAAGCAGACCAACCGCGTCATGATCGTCGGCGAGGGCGCGCTCCGCTTCGCGAAAGCGCACGGCTTCGAGGAGACGAACCTCCTGACCGAGCGCTCGCGCAAGATCTGGCTGTACTGGAAGGAGAACTCCGCGCCGGCCGACGACTGGATTCCGTCGCCGGAAGAGGCGAAGGACCCGGACATTCTCTGGTACATCGACAAGTACGGCGACGAGGACTTCCGTCCGCAGGGGACGATCAACTGCGATTGCGTCACCGCGAACGGCGATCTCGCGGGCGTCACGACGACGTCGGGCCTCTTCTTCAAGATCCCCGGGCGCGTGGGCGACTCGCCGATCATCGGCGCCGGTCTCTACGTGGACAACGAGGTCGGCGCGGCGGGCTCGACGGGCTGGGGCGAAGGCAACATCCGCGTCGTCGGCGCCCACACGATCCTGGAGCTCATGCGCCAGGGCAAATCGCCGCAGGAGGCGTGCCTTGCGACCCTCGAGCGCGTCGTGCGTCTGGCACACGAGCAGAAGCGCGACGCGAAGAACCGGCCGATGTTCCAGCTCCACTACTACGCCGTCGCCAAGGACGGCCGCTACGGGAGCGCCGCCATCTGGAGCGGCGAGAAGAACGGCAAGGGAGAGATCGTTCCCAGCCGCTTCGCGTTGTGCGACGCGAAGGGGCCGCGGCTCGAAAAGAGCGCCTTCCTCTACGAGCGCGACTGAGCCGCGGGCGGCGGGCTAGACTGCCCGGATGCGCTCGCCGCGCCGGCTGCTGGCCGACTGGTTCCTCGGTCAGATCACGCGGCCCCGGCGCAACTACCGCCGCTTCGGCTACAACGATCCGCAGAAGCTCAAGGCCCGCATCGAGCCGGGGGACGTTCTCCTCGTGGACGGCGACCAGCGCGTCTCGGAGGCCGTCAAGTACCTGACGCAGTCCACCTGGTCGCACAGCGCGCTCTTCGTCGGCGACGCGCTGCTCCGCCGCGACGAGGCGACGCGCCGCGAGACCCTGCGGCGGTTCGGCCGGGAGTCGCGCCACCTGATCGTCGAGGCGCTCGTCGAGAAGGGCGTCATCGTTTCACCGCTCGTCAAGTACGTCGACTTCAACGTCCGCATCTGCCGGCCGATCGCCCTGACGGCCGCCGACCGGCAAAAGGTGATCGACTACGTTCTGGCGCGGCTCGGGCACACATACGACCGGCGCAACTTCCTCGACCTGACGCGATATCTGCTGCCGTTCCACATGATCCCGCCGCGTCTGCGCGAGGACGCTCTCCACTTCGGAAGCGGCGTCGCGACGGAGACGATCTGCTCGACCCTGCTCGCCGAAGCGTTCGGCTCGGTCCGGTTCCCGATCCTCCCGATGCCGGCGCGGCGCCTTCCCGAATCGCTCGGCGAGCGCTTTCGTCAACGCGTGCTCGGGCGGCCGACCCGACGGGCCTGGAGCGGCCTCTGGCGCGTGCGGCACCCGACCCTCTGCGTGCCGAGAGATTTCGACCTGTCGCCCTATTTCGAGATCGTGAAGTTCGGCGCGCGCGAGCTCGACGAGTTCGACTACCGGAAGCTGCGCTGGGAGGAAGTGAAGTAGCCGTCAGCTGTCAGCTGTCAGCTGTCAGCTGTGAAGCTGTCGGCTGCCGGCGATTAGCTGCTCGACGGCCCGCGGCCGCCGGAGAGGATCGTGTTCACGGATTCGATGCGGCGCTCGAGGACGCGGCGGATCTTGCCGACCTCGCCCTCCTGCGCCGCGAACCGCACGCTGTCGCCCTGGAATTCGAAGCGGAGCACGGCGTCGCGGTCCTCGGGCGGCAATCCCAGGAGACCGGCGCGGTAGGCGCGCATCCACTCGGGCGCCGGCTCGGATTCCAGGCGCGCGCGGAAGTACGTTCGGCCGTCGGGCGCCGGACCTTCGCGCATCGGCGCGTCGTTGTAAAGCGTGACGCGGTGCGTCGGCGGCGCCTCGCCGGGGCGCCGGCGAATCGGCTTGCGGTACTGCGGGTGTCTGGGAATCAGGGCCTCCTTGCGCTGAGGTTCGACGCGGGCATTCTTTCACAACTCCCTCAGGCGAAGGAACCGGCCGAGACGGAAGTGAAGCGCTCCGGGTGCACGCGCCGGGCGAAGGCCGCGTTGGCTTCTTCGCGGCCGACGGCGGCGACGAGCCCGGGGAAACGGTCCAGGTAATCGGCGCCGAGCTCGTAGTAATCGGCCGAGTCGAGGGCGCTCGCGATCCCCGCATTGGAAGCCAGGTCGACTTTGAAGCGCCCGATGCGGGAGCTCTTCTCGTCGGAGAGCTCCTTGTCGGTCATTCCTTCGCGGCAGAAACGCCAGATCTCATCGAGCGTCGAAGCGACGGCCGCGTCGCGGCTTTCCGGGCGCACGGTCAGCGACACCTGGAACGGGCCGGCCAGGTGCGTGGCGGAGAAGCTCGAGTGGATGCCGTAGGTGAGCCCCTCGGTGTCGCGGACGCGCACCCCGAGGCGCGACGTGAGCGCCGACTGCCCGAGCGCCGAGTTCGCCAGCACGCTGGCGATGTATTCCGGATCGAGGCGCGTCAGCGTCGCGGGTTCGGCGAGCACCACGTCGGCGCTCGCCTTGTCGGGCATGCGCACCGTCTCCTGGCCGAGAGCGGCCGAGGGCACCGCCACCGCGGGGATCGCGCGCCGCGGGCCGGAAGCCCAGCTCTCGAAGCGGGCCTCGAGGCCGTCGAGCGTTTGCTCGGCGTCCAGGTCGCCGACGACGGTGAGGCGGAGCGTCGCGGCGCCGAAACGGCCGCGGTAATGCCGCTCGAGGTCCTCGCGCGTCAGCGACTCGACGGTGGCGATCCGTTCGTCGCCCGTGCGGCGATGGAACGGATGCCCCGGCGGATAGATGCGGCGCAGCGCCGCCTCCTGCGCCCGGGCCGAGGTCTGGTCCTGCTGCTGACGGATCGCTCCGACCAGCCGCTTCTTCTCCTTGTCGAGCTCGTCGGCCGGAAACGACGGCTCGCGAAGGATCTCGGCCAGGAGGTCGAAGAGGATCTCGGCGTCGCGGGAGAGCGCGGCGCCCCCGATGTCCAGCCCGACCGGATCGGAGGCGTCGCTCGAAAACGAGAGGGACGCGGCACGGCTCTCGAGCGCCTCGGCGATCTCGAGCTTCGAGCGGCGCGCGGTGCCCTTCGAGAGCTCCCCCGCCGTCACGGCCGCCACGATGCGCCGATCCGCCGGCGCGTAGATCGGGCCCGCGTCGAGCGATCCCGAGAGCGCGAGCGTCGGGTTGAAGCGATTCTCGAGCACGGCCAGCTCGCAGCCATTGGCGAGACGGCGGCGGCGCACCGCCTCGGCGAACGGAACGCGCCGCGCCGGCGGCGCGGACACGGACGTCAAGACGACGCTCCCTCGGCGGGTTCGCCGGCGCCTTCCGGGGCGGCTTGCGGATCACGGGGCTCGAAGACGCCGACCGTCAACGCGTCCTTCTGAAACGTCGCGGCGGCGACGCGGCGAACGTCCTCCGGCGTCACGCGCGCGACGCCGGCCGGATAGTCCACGTACCACTGCCAGTCCGCGACCGCGATCGCTTCCGAGAGCGACGCCGCGATCTGGTCCGTCGAGTCCCGGTCGAAGATGATCTCCGCCTCGATCTGGGTCTGCGCTTTGCGCACTTCGGCGTCGGTGACGCCCGACGCGGCGACGCGCGCGGTCTCCTCGCGGATGACGGTCTCGACCGTCGCCGCCGCGATGCCCGGCCGCACCGGCGCGAAGACCGAGAAGAGCGAAGGATCGCGCAGCTGCCAGGGCACGACGGTGACGGAGAGCGCGAGGTTCTTCTCGACGAGCGCCTGATAGAGGCGGGACGTCAACCCGCCGCCGAGCAGGTTGCCGAGGACGGCGAGCGCCGGCGTGTCGGGATGTGCCGCCTCGACGGAGCGCCACGACAGGGCGACCCAGGCGACCTGACCGGTGCGGCGTACCTGGAACCGCCGCTCGCCTTCCTGAGGCGGCTCGACGGTGTAGATCCGCGGGATCGGACGGGGCGACGGCGGGATCGGCCCGAAATGGCCCTCGACGAGCGCGAGCACCTCGTGCTCCTCGAAGTCGCCGATCACCATCGCGGTCGCGTTGTTCGGGTGGTAGAAGACGTCGTAGAACTCGCGCAGGCGCTCCGTCGTCACGCCCTCGATGTCGCTCTTCCAGCCGATCGTCGGATGGTGATACGGGTGCTCGCGAAAGGCCGTCGCGAAGGACTGCTTGTAGAGGACCTGAAAGGGCGAGTTCTCGCCGCGCTCGAACTCGTTCCGGACGACGGTCATCTCCGGCGCCCGGTCCTCGTCGCGCAAGAGCGACCGCCGCATGCGGGAGGCCTCGAGCCGCAGCACGGTCTCCAGTCCGTCCGACGGAATCGTCTCGTAGTAATTCGTCCGGTCGAACCAGGTGGTCGCGTTGAAGCGCGCGCCGAGCGCCTCCAAGACCGCCGCGATCGCCGTGCCCGCCTCGCGCCGGTAATCCGGCGTGCCCTTGAACATCAGGTGCTCGAGCAGGTGCGTCGCGCCCGTGTACCCGACGGCCTCGTTGCGGCTGCCGACTCGATAGACGACGGCAAACGTCGCGACGGGCGCGACACGGTTGGAGAGAAGCAGGAGCTCCAGTCCGTTTCGGCGATGTCGCCACTCCCGAATGCCGGCCTTCTCGCGGACGAGCTCGAAGGCGTCCGCCGGGCTCGCGGTCTTGGGTTCCGGACTCGAGGCGGGGACTCCTGGCGCGGTCTGGTCGGACGCCGACCGGGGGTTCACCGGCCCCCCGCCACGTCCTCGCCTCCGTCCACGCCGATGACGTTCCCGCTGACCCAGGCGCCGCCGGGCTGCGACAGCGCCACGAGCGCGGCGGCGACGTCGGACGGAGTCGTCAGCCGCCCCGCGGGATGCATCTTCTGCACGCGGTCGATCATCTCCTGGTTGCCGGGAATCTTGCGAAGCGCCGGCGTGTCCGTGACGCCCGCGCGCAGCGCGTTGACGGAGATCTTGCGGGGCGCGAGCTCCACCGCGAGCTGCCGGACCCACGCCTCGAGCGCCGCCTTGGCTGCCGACACGGCGCCGTACGCCGGCCACACGATGTGATCGCCGGCGGAGGTCATGGCGAAGATGCGGCCGCCGGGCGCGAAGAGGTCTCCGAAGACGAGGTCCTGCGTCCAGTAGGCGAGTGAGTTCGCCATGACGTCGAGCGTCATCTCGATCTGCGCCTTCGAAAGCGAAGCCTCGCGATTCTCGCCGAAGACCGGCTTCAACGTCCCGAAGGCGAGGGAATGCAGCAGGACCGACACGCGCGACTCCGGCGGGTCGCCGCTGCACGTTTTGGCGATCGCGGCGACGACCTCCGCGCGCTTGGCCTCGTCGGCGGCGTTGATATTGAAGAACTCGGCGCGTCGGCCGGTCGCGGCGATCTCCGCGACGATGCGGTCCACGTTGGCCTGCGTCGCCTTGCGGTCGAGGTGGACGCCGAAGACGTTCCATCCTGCGCGCGCGAGCGCGATCGAACAGGCCTCGCCGAAGCCGGAGGAGGCCCCGAGCACGAGGGCCCAGCGGGTGCGGTTTTCCGCCGACAAAACGGCGCGAATGTTAGCACGTGCAATCCCGTACGACGGGACGAGCCGACGACGGAACGATCAACCGCGCGATGAATTCTCGCGATCACTGAAGTCGTTCGCTCGCGGCGTGACCAAGTTTCGCGACCTTCGGAGCGAAACGACTCACGCCGCGGGAGCCAGAGCGCAGCGAGGGAATTCCGGCGAGCGGTCGAGGCCCCTTCGCCGAGCCGCGAGCCGGTGTTCGGGCGGCGCCACGCCGTTCGAGAGAAGTCGCCGAACCGGATGCGCCGCCCGAGCAGATTCCCGAGCAAGCGAAGGCGACGGACGATAAACTCCGTGTTTCGAGGAGGTCCCATGCGGATTCGAATCCTCGCGCTCGCCGCGGCGTTCTCGCTCGCGGCGACGCTTCCCGGGCGCGCCCAGACGGCCGAGACCGCGGCCGGCCCGCCGATGCGGCAGGAGATCGTCCTCACCAACCAGAACCTCGCCGTCGTCAACGAGACGCGGCGCGCGGACCTGCCGGCCGGCCCGGTCGTCCTCTCGTGGAGCATCCCGGCGGCCGCCCGCACGGAGACCTGGAGTCTCGTCAACGCAGGCGCGGCCGCGGTGCGATTCCTCGGCCTCACCGCCGGCCTGCCCGAAGGCAATGCGCTCGCCGAGCTCGTCGGCCACCGCGTGCGCGTCGAGCGACCGGGCGGCGCGTCGGCGGAAGCCGAGATCGTCGCGGTTTCCGGCGCCGGTCCCGACCAGGTCCTCTTCCGCGAAGGCAGCGACCTCGTCTATGGCGAGCCCGGCGCGCGTCTCGTCCTCGAAGGTCCGGCGCCCGGCCACGCCGTCCGCCTGAAGCTCGCCAGCGAGCGCGCCGGCGCGCGGGACCTCGCGGGGCGCTACCTCGTCTCGGACGTCGGCTGGGAGGCGAATTACGCTCTGGCGCTCTCCGCCGACGAGAAGAGCGGGCGCCTCGAAGGCTGGTTCACGGTCGACAACCGGTCGGGCGCGGCCTTCGCGCCGACGCGGCTGCGCCTCCTCGCGGGGAACCTGCGCACGGCGCCGGCGCCGCGGCCGCAGGCGGCCTATCGGGCCGAGGCCGCCGTCATCGGCGGAGTGGCCGCGTCCGAGGCCGTCTCCGAGTCGCGCATGTACGAGGTCGCCTCGCCCGGCGCGCTGCCGTCCGGCCGCACGACCTTTCCGCTCGCGGCGGACATGGACGTCCCGATCGAGAAGCGTTACGTCGCGCGCACGACGTATTGGTTCGGCGAGAACGCCGACAGCCAGACGGTTCCCGTCGCGGTGATCTACAAGGTCGGCGCGAAAAAGCTCGCCGCGGCGCTGCCGGCCGGCGTCGTTCGCGTGTACTCGGACGGGGGATCCGTGTTCGGGGGCGAGGACCGCATCGCGCACCTGCCCGAGCGCACGGACTTCGAGATCGAGGTCTCCGAGGCGTTCGACCTCTCGGCGCGCCGGAGGCAGACGAGCTTCACACAGGTCGGTCCGCGGGAATCGGAGTCCGCCTGGGAGGTGACGATCTCGAGCCGAAAGAAGGACGACGCGACCGTCGCCGTGCGCGAGACCTTTCCCGGCGACTGGAAGGTCCTCGAGTCGTCGCTCCCGGCCGTCTCGAAGAGCGCGCGCGTGGCCGAGTTCGCGGTGCCGGTTCCGGCCGGCGGCGAGGCGCGCCTGACGTACCGCGTCCGCGTACGCACGGGCCGCTGAGAATTTGACCGACGTCCGCTCCGAGAAGGGGTCCGCCCGGCTCCTCGTCCTCGCCCTCGGGGCGCTCCTCGCCGCCGTCTGGCTCGAAGCGCCCGGCTCACGCCTGGCCGAGCCCGACGAGGCGCGTTACGCCGAGATTCCGCGGGAGATGCTCGCCGCGCGTGATTTCGTCACGCCGACATTAAACGGCGTGCCCTACTTCGAGAAGCCGCCGCTCCTCTACTGGGCCAACGCCGCGAGCTTCGCCATTTTCGGCGAAAACCCGTTCGCCGCCCGCCTCCCGACGCGCCTCGCCGGGACCGCCACGGCGCTCCTCCTCGCCTGGGCGGTGGGACGGAAGCGCGGCCGCACGGAAGGGCTCCTCGCGGCGATCCTCGTCCTCGCGGCGCCGTTCGGGTTCACGGCGGCGCGGACGAATCTGACCGACGGCATTCTGACGTTCTGCTTCACGGCAACGCTCTTCGCGTCGTGGGAGGTCCTCGACCGCGCAAACGACGGCCGCCCGACCGCGGCGCCCGCCGCGCTCGCGGGCGCACTGGCCGCCGCGGGATTTCTCGCGAAGGGGCTCGTGGCGATCGTCCTGCCCGGCGCGATCCTCGTTCTCGGCGCCTTCCTCGCGCGCCGGCCGCGAACGCTCCGGGCGCTTCTCGTATCGCCCGCGCCGTTCGTCTTCCTCGCGCTCGCCGCGCCGTGGTTCGTGCTCGCCGAGCGAGCGCACCCGGGCTTCCTGAACTTCTTCTTCGTGCACGAGCACTTCCAGCGCTTCGCGACGCCCGCGGCGAGCCGCCCCGGGCCGATCTACTACTTCGCCGCGCTCTTTCTTGCGGGCTTCCTGCCGGGACTGCCGTTTCTCTTCCGCGGCGCGCGCGAGGCCGGGCGGCGCGACCCCTTTGCGCTCTTTCTCGTCCTTTGGGCGGCCGTCGTGATCGTTTTCTTCTCGCTCTCGAAGAGCAAGCTGCCGCCGTACATCTTCCCGGCGTTTCCGCCGGCCGCCGCGCTCGCGGCACGGGGGCTGGCCGGCGCCCGACGGAAGGCGCCGTGGATCGCGCACGCCGCGCTCGCGGCGGCCCTCATCGTCGCAGTCGCGGCTGTCCCGGACGCCCGGGAAGAAATCGCGCGCGGAGGCATCGGGGCCCTCGCCGTCGCGGGCGCGCTCTCGCTCGCGGCCGGCGCGGTCTTCGGCCTCCTCACGAAGAATCCCCTGCGGGCCGCAGCGGCGCTCGGGCTCGGATGGGCGGGCTTCTACGCCGTTCTCGATCTGGCGTGGCCGCGCGTCGAGCTCTCGACGGGCCTGCCCGCGCTCGCCGCCGAGGCGCGGGACGCGGCGGCGCCTTCGGGAGCGCGCGTCGTCTCGTACCGCGGCTACGTCCAGCCCCTCCCGTGGGAGATGCGCGCGATCGTTCCGATCGTCGACTACAAGGGAGAGATCGAGGACTGGTGGCTGCCGCAGGGCCGTCTCCGCGAAATCTTCTGGACGCGTGAGCGATTCTGGGACACGTGGCGCTCCGAGCGGATCGTGGCCCTCGCCCGGGACCGGGATCGCGAGGACTTCCGCGGCGCGAGCCCTCCCGCGCGCTTCCTCGCCTGCCGCGACAATTACTGCGTCGTCGTCAACTGGTAGCCGCCCGCGGGACGCGGGCCCGCGCCGCGAAACGGTCGGCCGCCGCGAAGGCCAGCGGGTTGAGCGTGATCGAAAGGAGCGCGCCCGCGAGGATCAGGCTCTGCCCTTCCGCCGGAAGGAGACCCAGTTCCACCGCCAGGCCGGCCAGGATGAAGGAGAACTCCCCGATCTGAGCGAGGGCCGCGGAGACGGCGAGCGCGGTCGAGAGCGGCCGGCGCAGCGCGAGCACGATGGCGAGTGCGGCGAGCGACTTTCCGACGACGACGATCGCGACGACGCCGAGCAGCCGCAACGGCTCGCGCACGACCACGGACGGATCGAAGAGCATTCCCACGGCCACGAAGAAGAGCGCGGCGAAGGCGTCCTGGAGCGGCTGCGTATCGGACGCGGCCCGGCGCGACAGCTCGGACTCGTTGATCACGACGCCCGCGAAGAACGCGCCGAGCGCGAAAGAGACGCCGAAGAGTCGCGCCGCGCCGAACGCGACGCCGAGCGCGACGGCGATGGCGCCGAGCGTGAAGAGCTCGCGCGAGCCGGTCTTCTCGACCCATTTCAGGAGCCAGGGGAACAGCCGCACGCCGCCGACGAGCATGAGCGCGACGAAGAGGACGAGCTTGCCGATCGTGATCGCGAGGGCGAGCCCGAGGGATCCGGACGCTCCCTCGTGCGCCGCGGCGCGGGCTCCCGCGAGCGCCGGCAGAAGCACGAGCGCGAGGACCATCGCGAGGTCCTCGACGACGAGCCACCCGACCGCGATCCGCCCGTCCGGCGTCGTGAGCTGCCCGCGCGCTTCGAGCGCGCGCAGGAGAACCACCGTGCTCGCGACCGAGAGCGAGAGGCCGAATACGAGCCCGTTCGAGAGCGGCCAGCCCCACCAGGACGCCAGACCGGCACCCAGAGCCGTCGCCGCCGCGATCTGCGCCGCCGCCCCGGGGACGGCGACGCCCCGCACGGCCATCAGATCGCCGATCGAGAAGTGCATCCCGACGCCGAACATCAGGAGGATGACGCCGATCTCGGCGAGCTGCGGCGCGAGCTTCGCGTCCGCGACGAACCCGGGCGTGAACGGGCCGACCGCGATTCCGGCCACGAGATAGCCGACGAGGGGCGGAAGCTTCAGCCGCACGGCGAGAAGGCCGCCGATGAACGCGAAGACGAGGCTGACGGCGAGGGTCGAGAGGAGCGCCGTCTCGCCGTGCACGGCGTACGTCTATCAGAAATCGCCCGCCCGGCGGCGGAGACGCCTCAGGGAATGTAGCCGCGAATGGTCCGCGCCGTCACGCCGGGTTTCCCGATGGCGACGGCGATGGAGCGGTACTCGCCCGGGGGCTTCGGGGAGTCGCTGCGGAAGGCGAGGATGTATTGCGACCGGAGCTCCTCTTCGATCTGGCGCGTGACCTCGCCGATCTTCTCGGCGTTGCTCATGTGGAAGACGAGGCCGCCGGACTCCTCCGCGATCTGTTTGGTGACCTTTCGCGACCGGAAGTCCGTCAGCGGAATCCCGACCGCGAGGAAGTAGACCGGAGCGCCGGCCGAGCGCGCGTAGCGCAGCAGCGTCTCGAAATCCACGTGCGACCGGTTGTCATCCCCGTCGGTGATGACGATCAGCGCCTTGCGACCCTGCAGCGCCCGGAACTGATAGAGGCCGAGGACGACCGCGTCGTAGAGCGCCGTCGCCCCTTCGGCCCGCGTGTCGGTGGCGGCGCGCTGCAGCGAAGGCGAGTCGCTCGTCAGCTCCTGGAGGAACCTGGCCTTGTCGTGAAACTCGATCACGAAGCCCTGATCCTTCGCGCGGATCAGGTTCTTGAAGAGTGCCGAAGACGCCTCGTGCACGAAGGGCAGGCTTTTCTCCATCGATCCGGAGCCGTCGACGACGAGGCCGACGGTCAGCGGCAGGTTCTCGGCCAGCTCGAAGCCGCTCATCTCTTCGGGCTTGCCGTCCTCTTTGATGGTGAAGTCGTTCTGCGAAAGGCCCTTGACGAAGCGGCCCTCCTTGTCGAGCGCGGAGACGTGGAGCTGCACGACGTCGACGCGCACGGACTCGACCGTCGTCTGAGGCCCCCTGAGCATCCGGATGTCGTTGGCTTCCTGGCCGTCGCCCGTCACCGCGGTGGCGCGCAGGAGCGTGGCGTTGGCGTACTGCGCGGCGGGGATCGTCGCTTCGTACGGAGGCGACGTCCACGAAGCCATCTTCTT
The DNA here is from genome assembly GCA_036558325.1 of Thermoanaerobaculia bacterium. GTDB lineage: Bacteria > Acidobacteriota > Thermoanaerobaculia > UBA5066 > Gp7-AA6 > DATBFU01. Next base: position 118,689 of record DATBFU010000062.1, read on the forward strand.
GTCGTCGAGGAAGAGTTCGATCTTCTTGGCGACGCCGCCATTGATGGACTGGACCGCCACTTTGACGAGGACGGCGCCGGTCGCGGGATCCATGTGCGGGAGCAGGCGGACGACGACGCGGTCCTTGCCCTGATTGATCGCGTAGGCGTCCTCGTCGATCACGGCGCCGGTCGCGTCGTATCCGACCGCGCGCAGGGTCTGCCGCCGCGGGACGTCGCCCAGGTCGATCTCGACGGAGTAGGGCGGCCTGGTCCGCGTCACGATGCGCTTGTCCTCGAGGTAGAACTCGACGCGCTCGATCGGCGGCGCGGCGACGGCTTCGAGGCGCAGGATGCCGATCGGAGTCTCGCGGTTGGGCGGCAGGATCTTGAGCTTCGGCTCCGCCGGGCTGGCCTTCGGAGCCGATTCCTCCGCGATCACGATCGCCTCGGCCGACGGGAGCGTGCTCGCCTCCGCCGGCGCCATCTCGGGGCGGAAGGGCGTCAGCACCTCGGGAACGGTCAGGTCGAGCGCACCCTCGCCCATCTCGCGGCCGTCCGGATCGGTGAGGAGAAGACGCAGCTTGTATTCGCCGGGCGGGAGCGGGCGAAGAAACGAATAGGCGAACGACGCCCCGCCCGTGAAATCGGCCGCGACGGGGTATTCGAAGGAGTCGACGTCGTTTTCGGCCTGCCGAAAGCCGCCCTTGAGAAGGCCGCGGAACCCCTTGATGTTGTGCGCGGCCGCCTCTCGCGAGAGCTCGGGCGCCGTCAGCCGAATCCGGACGACCGTCTTCTTCCCGGCTTCTCCGAGAAAATCCGTCTGGATCCCGAGCGAGAAGGTCCCGGCCTTCGTCTTGAGCGGCAAAGGCTTGGGCGGCTTCTCCTGGCTCTGGGCGAGCAGGGGTCCGGCGGCGGCCAGGACGAGCACCGCGAGCGCGAGGCCGGCCTTTCTCACGCTTCCTTCGAACCGCGGCAGCCCGAACGGGCATTCCCGCTCGCCGCCCGGAAAGAGGCGATCAGGCCGTCGCGGCCAGCGTCGCGCCCTCCGCCAAGCCGCCGAAGAACTCCGCCACCGCGTCGCGGAAGTCCACCGGCGTCGAGAGCGCGGAGATCCGGACGCGCAGCGCCCGGCCATTCGGCAGGCCGTGCGTGTACCAGCCGGTCATCGTCCGCAGCTTGTGCAGGGCCTCGCGGGGATCGAAGGCCGTCCGCTCGATGGCGGAGAAATGCGCGAGCATCAGGTCCCGCCGCTCGGCGAGGGACGCCTCCCGCGGCGGCCGCCCCGCCAGTCGGTCGGCGATCTGCCGGAAGATCCACGGGTTCTTCATGGTCGCGCGGCCGCACATGACGGCGTCGCAGCCCGTCTGGCGGAACATCTCGACCGCGTCGTCGGCCGTCTCGACGTCGCCGTTGCCGACGACGGGGACCGACACGGCCCGTTTCAGCTCCGCGATGCGGGCCCAGTCGGCGCGGCCCGTGTACATCTGCCGCGCCGTCCGGCCGTGGAGCGCGACAGCCGATACGCCCTCGCCCTCGCAGATCCGTCCGAGCTCGAGAAAGCTCCGGCGCGACTCGTCGAGGCCCAGGCGGAACTTCACGGTCAACGGGATCGAGAGCTTCGCGCGGACCGCCCGGATGATCCGTTTCGCGAGATCCAGGTCCCCCATGAGCGCCGCGCCCGCGCAGCCCTTCAGCACCTTGTTGGCGGGGCATCCCATGTTGATGTCGCAGGCGTCGGGACCGAGCGCCTCGACGATCTCGGCGGCGGCGGCCATTCGATCGGGATCCGAGCCGTAGATCTGGATCGAGAGCGGCCGCTCCTCGTCTGAGAAAAGAAGCTTTCGCGTCTGGCGCGCGTTGCCGCGCGTGATCGCCTCGGAGGAAATGAACTCCATCGTGACGAGCCCCACGCCGCCGATCTGGCGGAGCATCAGTCGGTAGACGTGGTCCGTGATCCCCGCCATCGGGGCGAGGACGAGCGGCGGATCGATCGCGACCTCTCCGAAGCGCAGCATGGGACCGGTCATTCTAAACTTTGGAGGTGGTCGCAACGGGCGGGGATGAGCTATCTTGTTGCCGGGATGTAGAATCCCGCGTTTCGAGGAGGTGGGGGGTTTCGATGGCGACGCTCGCGCGGGCCGGACATCCGGCGGATCGGACGGAGGGAAGTCTCTGGATCCACAACCGCCGCTTCGACCTGCTGTTTCTGACGCTCTCGGGGGTATTGGTCTTCTTTCCGTACGTCTCCTACGGCTTCCTCCAATGGCTCGGTGCCTCGCAGGGGACCGCCAGCCTGGTCGTCGGGCTCTCCGTCACGCTGCTCGTCGGCGGCCCGCACATGTACTCGACCTATCTGCGGACGGCGCTCGAGCCGCGCTTCCGCCGGCGCTACGGATTCCTCGCCTACCTGCCCCTCGTCCTGATTCCGACGCTCGTCGTCATCGGCTCCGTCTATTCGTTCCTGCTGCTCCTGACGGGCTTCTTCTTCTGGGCGTCGATGCACGTGACCCACCAGGCGCAGTGGATCTCGGAAACCTACCGGCGCCGGGCCGGCCTCGCGACCACCACCCTCGACCGCCTCCTCGATGGCGCGGTGATCCTCGGATCCCTCTACACGGTCGCGATGTACAAGTTCGTCGAGGGACAGTTCAAGCTCGGGACGTCCGCTCTGCTCTTTCCGAACTTCCTGAGGCGGCCGTGGGTGGCGCCGGCTTTCACCGCGGGCTTCGCGGCGCTCTTTCTCTTCTACGTGGCCCGCAGCTACCGGGAGATCCGGAGCGGCCGGACGAGCTGGCCGCGTCTCGTCTTCATGGCGGCCACCGTGGCGCTCGCGTTCATCATCCCGCTCTTCGACAATCTGGACGTGGCGTTCCAGGGGTTCAACACCTGGCACTCCCTCCAGTACCTCGCGCTGACCTGGTTCATCCTGTCCCGAAAGGCCGACACGGGCGAAATCGGAAGCTCGTTCGTGAAGAAGATCTCCGGCACCTCCCATACGGGAATCTTCTACGCGTCGATGATCGGCGCGACGGTGCTCGCCGGGGTGGTGTACCTCGTGCTCTGGCGGGGTTTCGACGTGGCTCAGGATCGGGCGTACTACGTGGTCGTGCTGTCGTTTCTCCTGATCCACTATTTCTACGACCACATCCTGTTCCGCGATTTCGGATCGCTCGACGCCGCGGACGCCCGCCCGTAGCTACTTCCCGAGCTCGGCGTAGCTGCCGACCGACTGGAAGCCTTCTGGCTTCTCGAAGAGCTTCCCCGGAGCCCCCAGGCGCACGTCGTCGAGTCGCGTGTCCGTGACCGGCCGGTACTCGTCCTTCGGATCTTTCTTCTCGTGCTCGATGCGAATGACCAGACGCTCCAGATCGCGCGCGACCCAGAGCGTGACGCGGTCGCCCGAGGGCAGCGACATCACGTAGCGCTCGCAGGGATGCCCCCCGAGCGCGGCGTCGTCGATGCGCCGCACGGTCCCGTGGAAGCGGTCCGCATAGCCCTCCGGATCGAACGGAGCGTCGAGCGGGTATCCGGGCACGAGCTCTTCCATCGGCGTCCAGGCCATCTCGATCAGCTTGTGCGTGGACGGGCGGAACTGCCAGATCTTGCCGAGGTCGGGCCGCACGATCTTGACGAGCTCGGATCCGTCGAAGACTCCCGACACGCGCTGTTTCTGCCCGCGAACGGCGACGGCGAATCGGTCCGTCGGCGAGTAGACGAGGTCGGCCCGATACCCGCTCCGCGTCACGGTGCGCGGGCCGCCGCCGAACTCGTCCCGGCACGCCGCGGCCCCGAGCAGGATCGCGACGGCGAGACATGCGCGCGGCGGGATTCGGAGCATGGCGCGAACTCTAACGCCGACGACGGCTGCGCCATAATGCGCCCCGCATGACCTGGTGGGAGTCGTGGTTCGGCGAGGAGTACCTCGACCTGTATCCCCACCGCGACCGCGACTCCGCGCGCCGCGAGGCCGCGTTCGCCGCGTCCCGGCTCGCGCCGCGGGCCGCGCCGATGCTCGATCTCTGCTGCGGGACGGGGCGGCACTTCCCCTTCTTCCTGGAGCTCGGCATCGATCCGATCGGCCTCGACTATTCGGCGCCGCTCCTGGAGGTCGCCCGGGCCCGCGCGGGAGCCCGGGCGCTCGTGCGCGGCGACATGCGCTGGCTTCCGTTCTCCGACGGCGCGTTCGCCTCGGTCGTCAACTTCTTCACGAGCTTCGGCTACTTCGTGGCCGAGCCCGACAACGCCGCGGTCGTCGCCGAAATCGCCCGCGTGCTCGCGCGGGGCGGCCGCGTCCTGTGCGACACGTTCGGGCTCGACCACGTCCTCGGGCGCCTCGTCCCCGAGGAGAACCGCTCGGGCGCCGGCCGCGAGTACCGGATCCGCCGCTGGTGGAACGCCGCGGCGCGCCGGGTGGAGAAGGAGATCGAGGTGCGCCGCGGCGGCTCGACCGAGATCTTCCGCGAGAGCGTGCGCGCGTACACGGCGCGCGAGCTGGCATCCCTCTTCGAGGGCGCGGGACTCCGGGTCGAGGCGACGTGGGGCGACTTCGACGGGAGCCCGATCGGCTGCGACTCCCCGCGGCTGATCCTCCTCGCGAGCAAGCCGTGACCGCCGCGCGCATCCCTTTCGGGAAGTATCCCGGCCTCTCGCCGCTCTTCCTCGAGTTCCTCCGCGGCGGCTCGGAGTTCTACCCCGATCCGCCGACGCCGGCCGCGGTCGACGCCCGGGCGAAGGAGCTCCTCGGAATGAAATCGCGGGTTCCGAACGCGGCGTTTCGTTTCCGCGCGGACGCGGCGCGGGCCGCGGCCGACGCGATGGCCGCCGGACGCGCCGTCGCCGCCGTCGCCGGGCATCAGGTCGGCCTCTTCACCGGGCCCCTCTACACGGTGACCAAGGCGTTCGACGTGCAGCGCGTCGCGCGCGAGATGTCGTCGCGCGGCGTCGCGGCCGCTCCGGTGTTCTGGGCGCTGACCGACGACCACGACCTCGAGGAGATCGCGAAGACCGCGCGCCCGGGACCGGCCGGCCCGGAGAGCCTCGTGCTCGAGGGCGCGGACCGCGGCAACCGGCGCCCGGTCGGCGCGCTTCCCGTCCCCGAGAAGGCGCGCGAGCTTCTCGCGGCGTTCCGCGAGGGCGCGAAGGCGCCGGACGCCGACGAGGTCCTCGCGCCGTTCGTGAAGCGCTATGCGCCGGGCGCCACCTACGCCGACGCGTTCATCGAGACGCTCCTCGATCTCACCGCGCCTGAGCCGCTCCTCGTCCTCGATCCTTCGGACGAGGGCCTGCGCGGCGCGATGACCGAATTCTTCGCGCTCGCCGTCGAACGGCGCGCGCAACTCGAGGAAACGCTGGCGCAGGCGGCCGCGCGCCTCGAACGGGCGGGCCGCCCGGTGCCCGTGCCTCACCGCCCGGGCGTCTTTCCGTTCTTCCTCATCGAGAACGGAGAGCGCCGCCGCGTCGCGGATCCGCTGGAGGCGCTCGCGAAGGTTCGCTCCGGCGCCGCGTGGCCGTCGACGGACGTGCTGACGCGCCCGATCCTCAAATCCTTTCTCATGCCGACGGCCGCGGCGATCCTCGGCCCGGCGGAGATCGCGTACCACGCGCAGTCGATCCCCCTGTTCGCCGTCTTCGACCTCGAACCGCCGGTGCTCCTGCCTCGCTCGCATCTCGTCCTCGTCGGCCCGGCCGAACGCCGCGCGGCCGAAGCGCTCGGCATCTCTCCCGCGGACCTGCTCGCCCCGGCGGCGGCGCCCCCGACACCCGCGGCGGAAGCGGACGAGGTCGTCCGGATCGGGCACGCGCTCGACGCCGGGCTCGCCGGCCTGGCGCCCCGTCTCGAGGAGCTCGACCCGTCTCTCTCGGGCGCGCTCGAGACCACGCGCCAGAAGGCCGCGTTTCCGCTGGCGCAGCTCGCCGAGCGCATCCGCAAGGCGGCCGAGCGCAAAGACACGACGGCGACGTCCCGGAAGCAGCGCCTCGAGACCATGCTCACGCCGTCCGGCACCACCGGCGAGCGCCTGTACCCGCCGCTCGTGCCGATGCTCGCCTTCGGCCGCGACGCCCTGGCGCGCGTCCGGGAGGCGGCCGACGGCTCAACCGAGGGCGCCGCGGTCGTGAACCTCGGCGCCGGGAAAGGAGAGGACGATGGCCGTTGACGTGCTCGCCATCGCGGCGCACCCGGACGACATCGAGCTGACCTGCGCCGGCACGCTCCTGGCGCTCAAGGCGAAGGGTCGCCGTTTCGGGCTGGCGGATCTGACCTCCGGCGAGATGGGAACGCGCGGCGACGCGGCGACCCGCGAGCGCGAGGCGCGCCTCGCCGGCGAGATCCTCGGCGCCGATTTTCGCGAGACGCTCGACTTCGGCGACGGCGGCCTGCGGACCGGGCGCGCGGAGGAGCTCGCGGTGATCGACCTCATCCGCCGCGAGAAGCCGCGGCTCGTGCTGACGTCCTACCCGGAGGACCGCCATCCCGACCACGCGCGCGCCGGGCGGCTCGTCACCGACGCGGCGTACTACGCGGGTCTTCGCAAGATCGAGACGGCGCATCCGGCGCACCGCCCGCAGCAGACGATCTACTTCTCGACCGCCATCCTCCACGAGCCCAACCTCGTCGTGGACGTCACGCCGTTCTGGCCGAAGCGGCTCGAGGCGATCCGCGCCTTCGCGAGCCAGTTCCACGATCCCGGCTCGAAGGAACCGGCCACCATGCTCTCGCAGCGGTCCTTTCTCGCGACGATCGAGGGCCGCGCCCGGCACATCGGCTTCTCGATCGGCGTCGAGTTCGGCGAGGGATTCATCTCGCGCCGGCCGCCCCGGGTCGACGATCTCGTGACCTGCTTCGAAGGCCACGAGGCGGGGTTCTGAGCGGCGGCGCGGAGCGGCGCGTGAAGATCGGAATCACCTGCTATCCGACGGTCGGCGGCAGCGGCGTCGTCGCGACGGAGCTCGGCATCGCGCTCGCCGACCGCGGCGACGAGGTGCACTTCATCTCCTACCGTCTCCCGTCGCGGCTCGCGCTGCCGCGCCCGCGCGTCTTCTTCCATGAGGTCATCGCGCCGACGTACCCGCTCTTCGTATCGCCGCCGTATACGCTCGCGCTGGCGACGAAGATGGCCGAGGTCGCCGCGAACGAGCGCCTCGACCTCCTCCACGTGCACTACGCCCTTCCGCACGCCATCTCGGCGATCCTGGCGCGCGACATGAGCCGAAACGGGCGCGCCGACCTGAAGGTCGTCACGACGCTGCACGGCACCGACATCACGATCGTCGGGCAGGACCGGTCCTACCTGCCGATCACGCGGTACGGAATCGAACGCAGCGACGCCGTGACCGCCGTGTCGCAATACCTGCACGACGTCACGGTCCGAGAGTTTTCGGTGGCGCGCCCGATCGAGGTCGTCCCCAACTTCGTGGACGCCTCCCTCTACCGGCCCGACGGCGCTTCGGCCTTCGCGCGCACGCTCGTCGGATCCGGAGAATGCGCCGTCGTGCACGTCTCCAATTTCCGGCCCGTCAAGCGCATCGGGGACGTTCTGGCGATCTTCGACCGCATCCGGCGCCAGGTGCCGGCGCGCCTGCTCCTGATCGGCGACGGCCCGGACCGTTCGCTCGCCGAACGGCTGGCGGACAGCGGCGGCTACCGCGACCGCACGACGTTCCTCGGCAACGTCGCGGCGATCGAGACCGTGCTGCCGGTCGCCAGGCTCTTTCTTCTGCCCTCCGACGCCGAGTCGTTCGGCCTGGCCGCGCTCGAGGCGATGGCGTGCGGCGTTCCGGTCATCGGCACGGCGGCGGGCGGCCTTCCGGAAGTCGTCACGGACGGCACCGAAGGGTATCTGCGCCCGGTGGGAGACGTGGACGGCATGGCCGACGCGGCGCTCTCGCTCCTGCGCGACCCGGAGAAGTGGGCTCACTTCTCGAAGAGCGCGCGCCAGCGCGCCGTCGCGGCGTTTCCGACGGAAGCCGTCGTCGCGCGGTACCGCGGGATTTACGAGAAGACGCTCGCCTGAAGGCGGGCCGGCTCAGACGTTCGACGTCCGACGTCAGACGTCAGACGTCAGCGGCCGCGAGGGCCGAGAGTCCCGCACGCCGCTCCTCGGGAGTGCAGAAGGCGCCCCGCCACGCGTTTTCGGCGCACCGACGCCGGTCCGCTTTCGAGACGCCGAGCTCGCCGCGCAGGAGCCCGTACTCGCGCCGCGTCGTCGTGTCGAAGAAGAGCGGATCGTCGGCCGCGATCGCGACGCGCACGCCCGCGGCGAGGAGGCGCGCGAGGGGATGCGCCGCGAGCGAAGGCACGGCCCGCGTGACACGGTTGGAGGACGGCGCCACGCAGAGCACGGTGCCCTCCCGCGCGAGCCGGCGCAGCAGACGCGCGTCGGAGGCCGCGGCGATGCCGTGGTCGACGCGGTCCGGGCGGAGAGCGTCGAGCGCATCGGCTACGGATTGCGAACCCGCCCATTCGCCGGCGTGGACCGAGGTCCGAAGACTCAGCGCGCGCGCTCGGACGTAGACGCCGGCGAACGCCGCCGCCGGATACGACGCCTCGTCGCCGCCGAGCCCGAAGCCGACGATCGACGGCAGGGGCCGGCGCTCGTAGAGGTCGAGGACCCGATGCGCCGACTCGGGCCCCCACTGGCGCACGGCGTCGAGCAGGATGCGCGGGCGCATCCCCTCGGGCGCCCGCTCGAAGGCTTCGGCGACGGCCGCGAGACATTCGGACGCGGGCAGCCCGAGGCGCGTGAAGATCTCGGGCGAGACGTAGACCTCCGCGTACGCGAGCCCGTCGGAGGCGAGGCGCGCCGCGACGGATCGCGCGGCCTCGACGTAGTCGTCGGGGCTCCGAAAGAGGCGGCAGACTTCCGCATAGAGCGCCAGGAACGCCGCGGAGTCCGCGACCGCCGCGCGGGCGTCCGAGAAGGCGCCGGCCTCGGCGAAGCGATGGCCCCGGCGCCGGGCGAGCTCTCGCACGGTCTCTTCCGGCAGGCAGCCTTCGAAATGGAGGTGGCAGTCGGCGAGCACGACGGCTTGTGAGTTATCCGATTGCTGATAGTTTGAGGTTTAGGCGCCGACCCATGAACGCACCATATCGCCGGGCGAGACTGCTGGCGCTCTTTCTGGACGTCGCCATTCCCGCGGCGATCGTGGACGCCGTCTCGCTCCCGCTGTCGGCCGCCGCGTGGCGCTTTTGGCCGGCGGCCCGGGAGCAGACCGTCTGGCTCTGGGTCCCGGCATCCGCGGCGGCGGTGGCGGCCTTCCTCCTGCGCGATGCGAACGGCGGGCGCGCACGGCGGTGGATGGCGCTCGAAGTCCGGCGCGAAGACGGCCGGCCGCCGGGCGGGTGGGGCTCGATCCGCCGGAACCTCGCTCTTCTCCTGCCGGGCTGGAACCTGATCGACGCCTGGCCGGCGCTGCGGGACGGCGCCGCCGCGCGCCGGTCGGACCGCCGGGCCGGCCTTCGGATCGTTCCATGCGACTGAGGCGCAAGGGGTTCGGGCGGAATGTGAACCTTTCGAGCCGCGATCCGTTAATCAGTGCGGAGATGAGAATTCGCCGCGCACTCGCCGTCGTCGCCGCGCTGGCTGCCGCCGCCGTTCTGGCCGCGCCGGCCCGGGCCAGCCAGGAGGAGGTCTTCGAGAAGGCCTTCTCGATGGAAGGCGTCACGAAAGTGTCGCTCGAGAACGTGAACGGCCAGATCAACGCCCAGGCCTGGGACAAGCCCTACGTCAAGGTGCGGGCGGTCAAGTCGGCCTCTTCGGCCGAGGCCCTGAACGAGACGGAAATCCGCGTGCGCAAGGTCGGCGACGAGATCAAGATCGAGACGATCACGCCGAGGCGCCGGCGGCTCTTCGGGTTCCTGGATCTCGGCACCCGAAACGTGAAGGTGGACTACGAGCTCTGGGTGCCGACCGCCGCCGCCACGCGGCTCGAGACCTGCAACGGCCGGGTCGAGGGCAGCGGCTTCTCCTCCGACCTCTCGATCGACTCGGTCAACGGATCGATCGACCTCCGGGAAGTGGCCGGGCCGGTCAAGGCCACGACGGTCAACGGCTCGGTACGGGTGGCGTTCAAGGGCCTGCTCAAGAAGGCGCACCTGGAGACCGTCAACGGAAGCGTCGAGATCGCCTTCGACAAGAGCTCGTCGGTGCGCTACGACCTCGAGACGATCAACGGGCGCATCGAGACGGATCTCGACTTCAAGGTCGAGGGGAAGTTCGGCCCGAAGGAGGCCAAGGGTTCCTTCAACGGCGGCGCCGAGACCCTCCACTGCGAGACCGTGAACGGGTCGATCCGCCTCAAGACCTCCGCCTGAAGAAGGCCGGCACCGGCTGCGCCGCCGCGGGGGCGGTCCTGCTAGGCTTCCTCCATGCCGGAAGCTTCCCTGCGCCGGGCCGCCCTCCTCACGCTGTGCTACGTCCCGATCCTCGGAGTCGCGGCCTTCGCGATCGAGAAGCGCGACCGCGAGATCCGCTGGCACGCGCGAAACGGGCTCGCCCTCTTCCTCTCGGTCGCCGTGCTGATGGCGGCGGCCACGCTCGTCTCGATCCTCTTCCCTTCGCTCGGATGCGTCTACACCGTGACGATGCTCGCTCTCGTCGCGGGCTACTCGCTCGTCGTGATTCTCGCGCTCGTCAAGGCGATCCAGGGCGAGCGCCTCATCGTGCCCGGGGTGTCGCGGTATGCCCGATAGCGCCGCGGCGTTCCCGCCCGGCGTGGCGCGCGGCCGGATCGCTCCGCTCGTCGCCGCGGCGATCCTCGGCCTCGCGGCCGGAGACTGCGCGCGGCCGCCGGCCGAACAGGTGAGCGCGCGCGTCGCCGTGTCGGCGATCGATGTTTATCGCGCGACGGTGTCGCCGGTCCTCGCGAAGACGGGGCTCGCGCGCTGCCGCTTCGAGCCGACCTGCTCGGCGTACGGACGGGAGGCGATCGTGCGATACGGAGCCGCGCGGGGCGGCTGGCTCACGGTGAAGCGAATCGTGCGGTGCAATCCGTGGGCGAAGGGCGGCAGCGACCCGGTCCCGTAGGAGCGGCGGGGCTTGTCCCCGCCCTCTGAATCCGGGCGGCCACAAGGGCCGCCCCTACGAAGACGGGATTCCGCTCGCGGCGCGAGGAGTCTCCCGAAGGCGTCAGGGGTCATTGGGGGGTCAATTGGTGTCAGTCGTGAAGAGTTGAACTCTCCCGCAGTCCTTAAGAGTTCAGGAGTTCACGACTGGCCCCGAAGGCGGCGCGACTGGCCCCGAACGCGCTTTGGTCGCGTTGCGAGCAAGTCCTTTTTCGCGGCCTCCGAACATCCGTTCGCGGCGCGAGGAGTCTCCCGAGGTAATCGAGGGAGGAGCCTCGCGCCGCGGGAGACCGTCGCCTTCGCTTGCTCGGGAATCTGCCCTCGCACCGGCTCGCGGCTCGCCAAATCCGACTCGACCGCTCGCCTGATTCCCTCGCGGCGCTCCGGCTCCCGCAACGCGAGTCGGTTTGCTCGTCAGCTCGCAAACCTTGGTCGCGTTGCGAGCAGATTCCTTTCCACCGCCATGGATCATCCGCTCGCGGCGTGCGAAGTCTCCCGAGCGGAAGCGAGGGAGGAGGCGCACGCCGCGGGAGCGAGCGCGAGCGGTGATCAGGCCGGCGGTCGAGCGCCTTTGCGCGAGCCGACGGCCGGTGCGCGTCGCGCTAACACGCGCCAGGAACTGGACGCCGCTCGGGAAGCGGCGCGCAGATCACCGAGCGAAGCACGAGCGACGTGCTTGGTGCCGTCGGCCGGACTCGAACCGGCATGGGTTGCCCCATACGCCCCTCAAACGTACGTGTCTACCAATTCCACCACGACGGCACGGAGGGAATTCTACGGCTTGGCGGGCGCCGTGCGAGCGGCCGGAGCCGACGTCGGCGCGGCGGGCGCCGGGGCGGCTGCGGTCGGAGCCGCGGCGGCCGGCGCGGAGGTCCCCGACGCGGGTGCCGGGGGAATGCTCGCGGCGGCCGGCTTCGGCACGGGACCATTGGAGGGCACCACCGAGGCGCGCGGCCGCGCTTCGAGGACCGTGAGCACGAGCGCCACCACGATGAACGCCACGAAACCGCCGGTCGTCAGCTTGTGCAGGACCGTCGTCGCGCCCCGCGCGCCGAAGGCCGTCTGCGTTCCGCCGCCCCCGAAGGCTCCGGCGATGTCCGCGCCCTTTCCCTGCTGGACGAGGACGACCAGGATCAGGAAGAGGCAGACGAAGGTGTAGAGCACGATGAGGGCGACGTAAAGGATGCCCACGGAACCTCCCACAGCAAAAAAGGGGCGGCAGTCTACGCGCCCGCCGCCGGGGCGTCAAGAAGCGCTCCGGCCTCAGGGAAGCCCGGCGATCGCGGCGAAATCGTCGGCCGACAGGCTCGCGCCGCCGATCAGGAACCCGTCCATGCCGGACCGCCGCAGCAGGTCTTCCGCGTTGGCCGGGTTGACCGAACCGCCGTACAGGAAGCGCAGGGACGTTCTCGCCGAGAGGAGCCGCGCGATCTCGCGGCGCGCCTCTCCGGCGTCCTCCGGCGTCGCGGCGCGTCCCGATCCGATCGCCCAGACCGGCTCGTAGGCCACGACGAGCGGCGCCTCCGGCGGATCGGCGGCGAGCGTCCCGGCCTGCGCCTCGAGGACGGAGACCGTCATTCCCTCCGCGCGCTCCTGTTCGGTCTCGCCGACGCAATAGATGGGAATGAGATCCGCTTCGCGCGCCCGCGCGAGCTTGTGCGCAAGGACGGCGCCGCCCTCGCCGAAGATGTGGCGCCGTTCGGAATGGCCCACGATCACGTAGCGGCAGCCGGCGTCCGCGAGCATTCGCGCGGAGACCTCTCCCGTGAAAGCCCCGGAGCTTTCCGCCGCGACGTTCTGCGCCGCGAGGGACCAGCGCCCCCGAGGATCGCGCGCCGCGTCGAGGGCGGTCAGCGGCGGCGCGACCGCGAGCTCTACGCCGGACGGGACGCCTCCCGGGAGCCGGGCGCCGAGGCGCTCCGCGAAGGCGCGCGCCTCCAGGCGCGTCTTGTTCAGCTTCCAGTTGGCGACGAAGAAGGACATGGGCGCGGCGGCCTACTCGAGAGCCTCCAGGCCGGGCAGCGTGCCGAGCGTCAGGAACTCGAGCGAGGCGCCGCCCCCCGTCGAGACGTGCGAGAACTTCTCCGCGACGCCGGCCGCGTGCGCCGCCGCCACGCTCTCTCCCCCGCCGACGACGGTGAACGCCGCGGTTTCGGCGATCCGCCGCGCGAGGCCGGTCGTGCCGCGGTCGAAGGGCGGCTTTTCGAAGACGCCCATCGGTCCGTTCCAGAAGATCGTACGCGCTCCGGCGAGGAGCCGCGAAAACTGCTCGAGGGTCTTCGGGCCGACGTCGAGCGTCATCGCGTCCGCCGGGATCTTGTCGATGCCGACTGTCCGTGCTCCGGCGGCGTCGTCCGGCGACGACGCGACGACGAAGTCGGAGGGGAGAGCGATCGTCTTCCCCTCCTTCTTGCAGACGTCCAGGATCTCGCGCGCCACCGCGACTTTGTCCTCCTCGAGCAGCGAGCGTCCCACGGGGAGACCGATCGCCCGCACGAAGTGATTGGCCATGCCGCCGCCGAGGAGCAGCAGGTCGGCCCGATCCGCGAGCGCGCGCAGCGTCTCGATCTTGCCGGAGATCTTCGCTCCGCCGAGCGCGGCGGCGAAGGGCCGCTCGGGTTCGAGGAGGCGCGAGAGCGCACGGACCTCCTTCTCCATGAGAAGGCCGGCGCCCTTGATCTTCATCCGCCCGGGAAGGCCCACCACGGAGGCGTGGGCGCGGTGCGCGGCGCCGAACGCGTCGTCCACGTACACGTCCGCCAGCCGCGCGAGCGATTTCACGAACTCGGCGTCGTTCGACTCCTCGCCGGCGTGAAAACGCAGGTTCTCGAGGAGCAGCACCTCTCCGGGCGAGAGCGCCGCCGCCGTCTTCTCGGCCTCCGGGCCGACGCAGTCGGACACGAACCGGACCGGCCGGCCGAGCGCCTCCGCGAACGCGGCCGAGACCGGCGCGAGCGAGTACTTCGGGTCCGCTTTTCCCTTGGGCTTGCCGAGGTGCGAGGCGCAGATCAGCCGGGCGCCCCGCGCGAGGATCGCCCGGATCGTCGGCAGCGTCTCGACGACGCGGGTGGCGTCGAGAACCTTTCCGCCCGAGAGCGGGACGTTGAAGTCGACCCGGAGGAAGACGGCTTTGCCCTCGAGGGGCAGCTCCGCCAGGGATTTCACGGCGGGCATCTTAAACCCGCCGCTAAAATGGCGCGGTGAAACGCGCCCCGCTCTTCCTCGCGCTCCTTCTGGCCGCCCGCATCGCCGCGGCCTTTCCGGTCGCGGACGAGCGGGCGATCGTGGCGCGCGGCCGCGGAGGCGCGGTCGCCGCGGAGGAAGGCACGGCGGCGAAGGTCGGCGTCGAAATTCTCGAAAAGGGCGGCAACGCCACCGACGCCGCGGTCGCCGTCGCGCTCGCGCTCGCTGTGACCTGGCCGGAAGCCGGAAACATCGGCGGCGGCGGTTTCTGGCTCTCGCGCGATACGAACGGCCGCTCGACCGCGATCGATTTCCGCGAGCGGGCGCCGCGCGCCGCGAGACGCGACATGTACTCGAAGCCTGCCGGTCCCGCGACTCCGCCGCCCTCTTCGACCGACGGTCCGCTCGCCTCGGGCGTGCCGGGAACGGTGGATGGCCTCGCCCTCGCGCATCGCCGTACCGGCCATCTTCCCTGGCGGGCGGTCGTCGAGCCGGCGGTGCGCCTCGCGCGCGAGGGCTTCCCGATGACCGAGAACGTGCGGTCCTCGATCGCCGCCGACCGGAAGAAGCTCGCGGCGGATCGCGAGTCCGCGGCGATCTTCCTCCCCGGGGGCGAGCCGCCGCCGGCCGGCGCGATCTTCCGCCAGCCGGCGCTCGCGCGGACGCTCGAGGCGATCCGGGACCGCGGCGAGGACGGCTTCTACCGCGGCCGCGTCGCGCGAGAGATCGAGGAAGGCCAGAAGAAAGCCGGGGGCTCCATCACGCGCGGCGACCTCGCGCTCTACAACGCGAAGGTCCGCAAGCCGGTGACGTTCCGGTTCCTGGACGCCGAGGTCCTGACCACCGGCGCTCCATCCTCCGGGCCGGCGCTCGCCGCGATGGCGGCGCTCGTCGTCTCGCTCGGGCCGAAGCGCTTTCGCGCCGAGGACGCGGCCGGCGCGCACCTGCTCGCCGAGATCGAGAAGCGGGTCTATCGCGATCGCAATCGGTACCTCGGCGATCCCGATTTCCCCGGTGTCCGGCAGGACCTCTTCCTGTCGCCCGAGCGGATTCGAAGGATCGCGGCCACGATCGATCCCGATCGCGCAACGCCGTCGGACGCGCTCAAGACGCTCGAGCCGCGCGACGGCTCGACGACGCATTTCTCGGTCGCCGACGCGCGCGGCAATCTCGTCGCGGTGACGACGACGCTCAACGATTCCTTCGGCAACGGACGGGTCGCGCCGGGTCTCGGATTCCTCTGGAACAACGAGATGGACGATTTCGCGACGCGGCCCGGAGAGCCGAACCTGTACGGCCTCGTCCAGGGAGAGGTCAACGCCGTGGCGCCGGGCAAGCGGATGCTCTCGGCGATGTGCCCGACGATCGCGGTGATCCCGAAGCGCGGCGCGTTCGCCTGGGGAAGTCCCGGAGGCTCGACGATCCTGAGCGCCAACTTCCAGGTTCTGCTCGGCCTGGTTCTGCGCGGCGAGTCGCTCGAGGCGGCCGTCGGCGCGCCGCGTTTTCACCAGCAGGACTTTCCCGACGTGATCGAGATCGAGCGCGACCGCTTCGACCCGGCGTGGGTGACGGCGCTCGAGACGATGGGGCACACGGTCAAGGTCAGCGATCGCGAGCCCGTGCCCGGGCGCTTCGGCCGCGTGCACGCCGTCGGCGTTTTGGCGAACGGGACCATGGAGGCCGTGGCGGATCCGCGGCGCCACGGGGCCGCGCTGGTCGTCGTCCCCGCGCCGTGACCTCCGAGACCCCTCTTCTGCGGCCTCTCTATCGCGAGGGACGCCGGCTGCGCCTGCTCGATCAGCGCCTCCTCCCCGGAGACGAGGTCTGGCTCGAGCTCGAGACGGCGCCCGAGATCGCCGTCGCGATCCGCGACATGGCGGTGCGCGGCGCGCCGGCCATCGGCGTCGCCGCCGCATACGGAGCGGCCTTCTCCATGCGAAGCGGCTCTTCGACGCCGCCCGCCGAGCGATTCGAAACGGCGCGGCGACTGCTCGCCGCCACGCGTCCCACGGCCGTCAACCTCTTCGCCGCGCTCGATCGTCTGGCGAGCCGTTTCGACGCGGTTCGCGCGCAGCCGCCCGAGGCGATCGAAGCGGCGCTCGTCGCGGAAGCCGATGCGTTCACGGCCGAAGACCTCGAGGCGTGCCGCCGGATCGGCGCGCACGGGGCGCCGCTCCTGCCCTCCGGCGCCACGGTCCTCACGCATTGCAACGCCGGCGCGCTCGCGACAGCGGGATACGGAACGGCGCTCGGCGTCATCCGCGGCGCCGTGGCGGCGGGCAACGCCGTGCGCGTCCTCGCGGGGGAGACGCGGCCCTACCTGCAGGGGGCGCGTCTCACCGCCTGGGAGCTCGCGCGCGATCGGATTCCCGTCGAGCTCATCACCGACGGCATGGGCGGCCACTTCCTCGCGCGCGGAGCGGTCCAGGCGGTCGTCGTCGGCGCCGACCGCATCGCGGCCAACGGCGACACCGCCAACAAGATCGGCACCTATCCCCTCGCGGTGCTCGCGCGGGAGAACGGCGTGCCCTTCTACGTGGCCGCCCCCACGACCACCGTGGACCTCGACTGCCCCGACGGGGCGGCGATCCCGATCGAAGAGCGTGCCGCGGCCGAGGTCCTCTCCTTCGCGGGCCGGTCCGTCGCGCCGGCCGGCGTCGGCGGCCGATACGTCGCGTTCGACGTGACGCCGGCGCGCTACATCACGGCGATCGTGACGGAGCAGGGCGTGTGCGCGCCGCCGTACGCCGAGAGCCTGCGCCGCGCCGTCGCGGCGAGCGCGCGCGCATCGAAGACCGCCCCGAAACGGCCGTGATCGTCCTCGGCATCGAGACGTCCTGCGACGAGACGTCCGTCGCCGTGCTCGACGGCCATGGCCGTGTCCGCTCGAACGTCGTCGCCTCGCAGCTCAAGACGCACGCGCGCTACGGCGGCGTCGTCCCGGAGCTGGCGGCGCGCGCGCACCTCGAGAACCTGCCGACCGTCTTCGAGGAGGCGCTCGCGCGGGCCGACGTCCGTCTCGAGGACGTCGGGCTCGTGGCCGCGACGGCGGGACCCGGTCTGATCGGCCCGCTCCTCGTGGGACTGTCCGCCGCCCGCGCGCTCGCCTTCGCGCGCGGGATCCCGCTCATGCCGGTCAACCACCTCGAAGGCCATCTCTACTCGGCGCATCTCGACGCCTCGGGAGAGCCCGCGGCGCCGGTCGAGCATCCCTTCCACGGTCTCGTCGTCTCCGGAGGGCACGCGGAGCTCGTGCGCGTCGAGCACGACCGGATCGTGGCGATCGCGCACACGCGGGACGACGCGCCGGGCGAGGCTTTCGACAAGGTGGCGCGGCGCGCGGGCCTTCCCTACCCCGGCGGGCCGCCGATCGACCGGATCGCCGCGCGGGGCGACGGCGCCCGCTTCCCGCTTCCGATCGGGCGCGCGGGCGACGGAACGCTCGACTTTTCCTTCTCCGGGCTGAAGACCGCCATGCTCCGCGAGTTCGAGCGCCGCGGCGTCGGCGGCGCGCCGCTCGACCCGGACCGGCTCGACGCGGATCTGACCGACCTCTTCGCCTCCTTCCAGCGGGCCGTCGTGGCGGCTCTCGTCGAGCGCGTCGAGGCCGTCCGGCGGCGGGAGGGCATGCGCCGGCTCGCCCTTTCGGGCGGCGTCGCGGCCAACTCGGAGCTGCGCGCGACGCTCGCCGCATGGGGAAGGGAGCACGGGGTTCCGGTGCGCCTGCCCGACCGGTCGCTGACCACCGACAACGCCGCCATGATTGCCTGGGCCGGTCTCCTGCGCTTCCGGCGCGAGGGGGCACCGGACGCGGCCGCCGCCAACGCGCGGTCGCGGTGGCCGCTGGGCGACTGAGAATCCTCGAATATCATCTGCGGTTCGCCGAATGACCGACCCCAGCCTGATCCGCAACTTCTCGATCGTCGCGCACATCGACCACGGCAAGACGACCCTGTCGGACCGCATCCTGCAGGTCTGCGGCGCCGTCTCCGCGCGCGAGATGCACGAGCAGATGCTCGACGACATGGATCTCGAGAAGGAGCGCGGCATCACGATCAAGGCCCGGGCGGTGACGCTCCGCTACCGGGCGAAGGACGGGCGCGAGTACACGCTGAACCTCATCGACACGCCCGGACACGTCGACTTCTCGTACGAGGTGTCGCGCTCGCTCGCCGCCTGCGAAGGCGCCGTGCTCGTCGTGGACGCGACGCAGGGCGTCGAGGCGCAGACGCTCGCAAACGCCTACCTCGCCGTGCACAACAACCTGACGATCGTGCCGGTCATCAACAAGATCGACCTGCCCTCCGCCGAGCCCGAGCGTGCGCGCGAGCAGATCGAGCAGGTCGTGGGCATTCCGGCCGACGACGCCGTGCTGACCTCGGCGAAGATGGGGACCGGCATCGAGGAGCTCATCGAGCGGATCGTGCGCGACATCCCGCCTCCGAAGGGTGATCCGAACGCTCCCCTGAAGGCGCTGCTCTTCGACTCGTGGTACGACCCCTACCGCGGCGTGACCTCGCTGGTGCGCGTGGTGGACGGCCGGCTCGAGCCGCACGTGAAGATCCGCGCCATGGGCACGGGCCTGGAAACCGACGTCGAGGCGCTCGGCGTCTTCCGGCCGCAGGCCGAAGAAGTCGCGGAGCTCTCGGTCGGCGAGGTCGGGTCCTTCTGGGGAAACATCAAGGACCTTCACTCGACGCGCATCGGGGACACCATCACCGAGGTCCATCGCCCGACGCCGGAGCCGTTACCCGGGTTCGCCGAGGCCAAGCCCATGGTCTTCGCGGGCCTCTTCCCCACCGAAGCCGACGAATACGCCAACCTGCGCGACGCGATGGAGAAGCTCCGGCTGAACGACGCCTCGTTCACGTTCGAGCCCGAGAACTCGACGGCGCTCGGATTCGGGTTTCGCTGCGGGTTCCTCGGCCTGCTCCACATGGAGATCGTTCAGGAGCGGCTGGAGCGCGAGTTCGATCTCGACCTCATCACGACCGCGCCCGGCGTCAACTACCGCGTCACCAACACGAAGGGCGAAGTGATCGAGGTCGTCAACCCCAACCACCTGCCGGCCCCCAACTACATCGAGCGCATCGAAGAGCCGTACATCACGGCCACGATCATCACCCGGGACGAATTCCTCGGAGGGCTGCTGAAGCTTTGCGAGGACCGGCGCGGCACCCAAAAGTCGCTCGAATACCTCGCCGCAAGCCGCGTGGTCCTCGTCTACGATTTCCCCCTGAACGAAGTCGTGCTCGATTTCTACGACAAGCTGAAGTCCATCTCGAAGGGCTATGCCTCGTTCGACTACGAGTTCACCGGGTACCGCGAGGGCGACCTCGTCAAGCTCGACCTGCTCGTCAACGGCGATCCGGTGGACGCGCTGTCGCTCATCGTTCACCGGGACGAAGCGGCCATCAAGGGACGCTTTCTCGCGGCAAAGATGAAAGAAATCATCCCCCGGCAGATGTTCGAGGTGGTGATTCAGGCGGCGATCGGCTCCAAAATCGTCGCGCGCGAGCAGGTCTCGGCGATCCGGAAGAACGTCCTGGCCAAATGCTACGGCGGCGACATCACGCGGAAGCGGAAGCTGCTCGAGAAGCAGAAAGAGGGAAAGAAGAGGATGAAGCGCGTCGGGCGGGTGGACATCCCCCAGGAAGCCTTCCTCGCCGTGCTGAAAGTGGAATGAGCGAAACGAAAGACATCGCGCCGCCGGTTCCCCGCCACTCCTCGACGCGGGAGTGGTACGAGTCGCTGCTCGTCGCCGGAATCTTCGTGCTGTTCGTCCGGACTTTCGTGGTCCAGACGTATCAGGTGCCGACGGGCTCGATGGAGAAGACGATCCTCGTCGGCGACCATCTGCTCGTCAACAAGTTCGCGTTCGCGCCGCGCGTGCCGGCGCTCGCGAAGTGGCTTCCGTACCGCGACGTGCGCCGCGGCGACATCATCGTCTTCAAGAAGCCGGGCGACGACGTCAACCCCGGCAACGTCCTCGTCAAGCGCGCGGTCGGCGCTCCGGGCAGCGTCATCCAGGTTCGGGACAAGGCTCTCTTCGTCGACGGCAAGCCGGCGGACGGCCCCTACGTCCAGCACATCTATCCCGACCTCTACCGCAAGGGCGACCCGGAGTCTTCCGAGATGGGGCTGCTGCGGGACCAGTTCGGGCCCTTCACGGTGCCCGCGGGGAATTTCTTCGGCATGGGCGACAACCGCGACAACTCGCTCGACAGCCGGTTCTGGGGACCGATTCCGCGGCCCAACATCTTCGGACGGCCCTTCCTGATCTACTGGTCCTACGAGGCCGAGCCCAACTCGCACGTCTGGCGCGGCGCCGTTGCCAAGATCCAGCAGCTCCTCGGCGTCGCGGTGCACTTCTTCTCGCGGACCCGATGGGAGCGGATGTTCACGCTCGTCCGCTGACCGGGACGCCCGGACCGCCGTCCGCCACGGCGCGGTCCTCGCTCGCGCGGGATCTCGTCGACGCCGTCCTCGTGGCCGTCGTGCTCGCCCTCTTCGTTCGGACGTTCCTGCTTCAGGCGTACGTCGTCCCGACGGCTTCGATGGAGGACAACATCCTGGTCGGCGACCATCTCGTCGTGAACAAGTTCGTTTTCGCGCCGCACGCGATTCCCGCCCTCGATCGGCTCCTGCCGCAGCGGCGCCTTCGCGTCGGAGACGTCTTCGTCTTCAAGTTTCCCGACGATCCCCGGCGCGACTTCGTCAAGCGCGCGATCGGACTGCCCGGCGACGTCGTCGAGATTCGAGACAAGGTCGTCTTCGTCAACGGGGCGCCGCTCGCCGAGTCCCGCGTCACGCACGAGGACCGCGATCTCTACGCGGCGGGCCGGCGCGATCAGCTCGGGCCGACGCGGGTGCCGGAGGGACAGATCTTCGCGCTCGGCGACAACCGCGACGTTTCCAACGACAGCCGCTACTGGGGCACGGTGCCGCTCGAGAACGTCAAGGGCCGGCCGCTCTTCGTGTACTGGTCGGAGCCGGACGAGCCGCCTGGCCGCTCCTGGATCGGACGCGTCGCGGACTTCTTCGCCCGGACGCGGTGGGACCGCACGTTCCGAATCGTTCGCTGAGGCGCGCGCCGCGATCCGGGTTACAATTCTTCGAGCTTCGGAGGCACATCGATGGAGAGACGCTCGCGCGCCATGCGCGGCAAGGCCAACATCGGATGCATCGTATGGCTCGCGATCCTCTTCCTGGTCGGCTACGTCCTCTACAAAGTGGTGCCGGTCAAGATCGCGACCTCGACCTTCTACGACGCGATGCAGGAACAGGCGTCCTTCGGCTCGATCAAGGGTCTGGGCCAGATCGAGTACGCGATCCTCCAGAAGGCGCGCGAGCTCGAGCTGCCGATCACCAAGGAGAACCTGGTCATCAAGCGGTCGAAAGAGGCGATCACCATCGAAGCGCACTACGAGATGACGATCGACTTCTTCAACGGGCTCTACAAATATGTCTGGAAGCTCGATCCGGTGGTGAGCCGACCGCTCTTCGCGGTCTAGGGGAGCAGTCCCGCTGGCCGGCGAGCTCTCGATCGGCGCCGTCGCCCGGCGGACGGGCATTCCGGTCACGACCCTTCGCTTCTACGAGCGCGAGCTTCCCTCGCTCTTCCCGATCCGCAAAACGGCCGGCGGACATCGCCGGTACGACGGCCGGGACGTCTCGCGATTCGCGACCGTCCGCTCTCTGACCTCGGAGGGCATTCCGCTCGCCGAGCTCCGCCGCGCGCTTCTCTCGCGGGGCGAGAACGAGGCGCTGCGGGAGGCGATCGAGCGGCTTTCCGAACGCCAGGAGACCGCGTCCGACGCCGTCGCCGCCATTGCCCGGAGGCTCGCCGAGCTCGAGGCGCGCGTCGCGGCGCTCGAGTCCCGGCCGCCGGGCCGGAACAAGGGGTGGTTCGGCAGGGCCTGAGCCGGCGCGCCCGTTCGGGGGAATAACCGCCGTCCCGGGCGGGCTTAGGTGCCTGGAAATCGAAGGAGGTCTTCATGCGAGTCGCCCGGACCGTGCTCCTTTCCGCCGTTTTCGCTTCCGCCGCCGCCCTCGCGCTCGCCGCGAGCCCCGAGATCGGTTCCGCCGCTCCGGATTTCAGCCTCACGACGATCGACGGCAAGACCCTGTCCCTTTCCGAGGCCGCCAAGACCCACAAGGCTGTCGTCGTCATGTTCATCGCGACGAAGTGCCCGTACTCGAACGCCTACAACGACCGGATGCGGGACATGGCCGCCGCCTACACGAACAAGGGCGTGCTCTTCATTGGGATCAACAGCAACAAGACCGAGCCGCTCGCCGAGGTCGCCGCGCACGCGAAGGAGCACGGGCACACGTTCCCGATCGCCAAGGACCCGGACAACAAGGTCGCGGACCTGTACGGCGCCGGGCACACCCCGGAGGTCTATGTCGTCACGCCCGACGGGAAGCTGCGGTACCACGGGCGCATCGACGAGAACTACGAGGATCCCTCCAAGGTCACCTCTCCGGACCTGAAGAACGCGCTCGACGAGCTCCTCGCGAACAAGACCGTCGCGAAAGCCGAGACGAAGGCCTTCGGCTGCTCGATCAAGAGGGTGTGATGAAGCGCGCCGGCCGGCCGGCGCTGGCGGGCCTTCTCGCGGCGGCGGTCCTCGGGGCCGCGACGCTGCCCGCGGGGCTCTCGGGAGAGCTCGACGCCGCGGGACTCGCGTCGCGCATCGCGCAGGAGAAGGGGCGCGTCGTCCTCGTGAACTTCTGGGCCACCTGGTGCGAGCCGTGCCGCGAGGAGTTCCCGTCGCTCTCCCGACTCGACGCCGCGTATCGCTCGAAGGGCCTCACGGTGCTCGGAGTCTCGACCGATCTCGCCTCGCAGATGCCCGGCGTCGAGAAGTTCCTGGCGGCGCAGAAGCCGTCATTCCCCAACTACCGCAAGAAGTCCGGCGGCGACGATCAGGTCTTCATCGACGCGGTGGACAAATCGTGGGGCGGCGACCTGCCCTTCACCGTTCTCTACGCGCGCGACGGCCGGAAGGCGAGGGTGCTCGCGGGGCAGCAGTCCTACGCGGCATTCGAGAAGGAGATCCAGAGCCTTCTTCGCTAGAACGGCATTCGTAGGGGCGGGGCTCGTCCCCGCCCACCACGGGCGGCCACAAGGGCCGCCCCTACGAATCAGCCGACGGACTTCAATCCCGAATCGCTCTTCGTCCTCTCGGACGTCCGTCGAGTCCCCACACGCGGCCCGTGTCCGCAATTCCGAGGAGGACGAGGAGCAGGATCGCGAACTTGGACGTCAGGCCGGCCGTGACCCAGGAGTCCCACGAGCCGCCGGGCACGTAGGACTGCCCGAGGAGAAAAGACAGCACGAGGAGCGCGCCGCACGCGCACGCCGCCCGCGTCCAGAGACCGAGCACGAGGCCGAGGCCCAGGGCGAGCTCGGACACTGCGATGAGCCACGCGATGGCCGCGGCGTTCGGCAGGACGAACCCCTGAAGGAACCGCTGCCAGAACGGCCAGGCTTTCGCCGCCATTCCGGACGCCTGCTTCGCGAAGTCGCCGTGCACGAAACCGCCGGTGACTTTCCCCCAACCCTCGGCGACGAAAATGATTCCCGCCGCGATCCTTGCGAGCGATGCCGCGCGAGCCGCCCAGCGCATCGCCGCAGTCTAGCCTCTAGCTAAGACTTTGATAAACCCATCCGCCTTTCGAGCGCCGCGGAGGACACTACCGTCTCCGCGATGTGACGCGCGGGACGCGCCGGCGCACGAAAAGCCCGGCAGAAAGGGCCTTTCCGGCTGGACCGAATCTTGCGAACGTGGCAAACTGAAAAACGAACGCGCCGCTTTCGGGCGCGCCCGCTACCGGGCAAGAGGAGACGAAATCTCATGAGAACTCGAAGACTGCTCCCCCTGACCGCACTCGCCCTGCTGCTTCCGGCCGCCCGGATCTTCGCCGGCGACGCGACGGGCCCGGCGCCCCGCGACGGCATCGTCCTGCGGCGCGTCGAAGCGGCCGCCCCCGCGCCGGGATCGATCGGCACGGAGTCCGCCAACGCCACGTTCTCCTACTCCGTCGAGCTGCCTCAGGTCGCGCGCCTCCAGGGCGCCGGCGCGTTCTACCGGACCGCCGTCGACATCACGAACCACTCGGACAACGGCGGCGTGACCGCGACGGTCCAGTTCTCCTACAACTGCGCCGCGCCGGCGTCCTGCGTCGGCGGCGGCTTCTTCCGCACCTCGCCGAAGGTGTACCAGCTCGCCGCGCGCGACAGCATCCACTTCGACGACATGGTGCAGGAGCTCGACGACCAAGCTCTCCTGACGACCGGCGCCGTCAACGGCGCGGTCGGCGGTCTTCTGGTGCGCTTCGACGGACTGCCGTCCACGATCGGCTGGGAGGGCAGCGCGGTCGCGCGCCTCTATACCCGCATCGACGAGAACAACCCGGCCCTCGGCACGATCGGATACGCGTTCCCGGCGTCGCTCTTCTTCGAGTCGGCGTACGAGACCGCGGTCGGGATCGCGCGCGACACGACGCCCGATGCGCTCGCGAACAACACGCAGGGCTCGCAGCGCACGAACATCGGCGTGCGCAACACCGACGTGCACGCGCCTCCGGGCTCCAACCGGCCGATCGATCTGGACGTGAGCTTCTACGACCCGGCCACGGGGAACAAGGTGGGCAACGACCTCGTCACTCAGGCAATTCTCCCGGGAGAGGTTCGCATCTTTGGCAACGTCTTCTCGGCCGCCCATATCCCGGCGACGATCTCGCAGGTCCTCGTCTTCGTGGACGCGACGACACCGATCGTGCTCCCGCCGGCAAACCCGCCATCCCCGACGTTCGAGGCGTTCATCATCACGATCGACAACGTGACGCAGGACGGCTCGTACTTCGACATGAAGTGCGGCGACCCGCGCGTGCCGACGACTTGCGGCCAGTAGCCTGACGGCCTTCGCGGAAGACTCTCGCGGCCGGCGCGCGGCCGCCCGCTACATGCGGCTCGCGCGCAGGCCGTGGGCGCCGATGTCCCGGCGCACGTGCTTGCCCTCGAACTCGATGCGGTCGGCCGCCGCGTAGGCCGCCGCGGCGGCGTCCGCGATCGAGGGCGCCATGGCCGTCGCGACGAGGACCCGCCCGCCGGAGGTCACGAGACGATCCCCCTCGCGCGCCGTGCCCGCGTGGAAGATCTCGACGCCCGGCATCCGCGCCGCGTCGTTGATCCCGGAGATCACCTTCCCGGTCTCGTGCGGGCCCGGATAGCCCGCCGCGCAGAGCACGACGCCGACGCAAACCTCGGGCTTGGCCTCGATCGGCGAGTGCTTCTCGAGGTCTCCGCGGACCGCCGCCCCGAGCAGGGCCGCGAGATCCGACTGGATGCGCGGCACGATCACCTCGGTCTCCGGGTCTCCAAAGCGCGCGTTGAACTCCAGGACCTTCGGACCGGTCTCGGTCAGCATGAGCCCCGCGTAGAGGACGCCGCGGAACGGCCGCCCTTCCGCCGCGAGGCCCCGCAGCGTCGGCCAGACGATGTCCTTCAGAACCTGCTTGGAGGTCGCCGCGTCCATGACGCCGGCGGGCGAGTGGCCGCCCATGCCGCCTGTGTTCGGGCCGCGGTCGCCGTCGAAGACCTTCTTGTAGTCCCTCGCCGTCGGCAGGGGCACGGCCGTGTGCCCGTCGCAGAGCGCGAGGAAGGACGCCTCGCTCCCCTGGAGGAACTCCTCGACGAGGATCCGGTCGCCGGCCGAGCCGAAGACGCGCTCCTCGAAGAAGAGCGCGAGCGCGCGCTTGGCGTCCTCCGCGGACTCCGCCGTGAAGACGCCCTTGCCGCCGGCCAGGCCGTCCGCCTTGAGCACGACCGGGAATCCGAACTCCTTGATCGCGCGGCGGGCCTCGTCCGCGGTCGAGCAGACACGCGCCTCGGCGGTCGGGATGTTGTGCCGGAGAAAGAATTCCTTCGCGAAGACCTTGGAAGACTCGATCTGCGCCGCGAGCCGCGTCGGTCCGAAGATCGGCAGGTCCCGCTTGCCGAACTCGTCCACGACTCCGAGCGACAGCGGCAGCTCGGGGCCGATCACGGTCAGGTCGAGCTGCAGCTTCTCGGCGAGATCCGCGATCTCGACGATGTCGCCGGGCGTGACCGGCAGGCAGTCCGCCACCTCCGCGATTCCGGGATTGCCGGGCGCGCCGTAGATCTCGCGCACCGAGGGACTGCGCCGCAGGCCGGAGCAGAGCGCATGCTCGCGCCCTCCCGATCCCACGACGAGGATTTTCATGCGCGGGCATTGTAACCGTTGTCGGCGCGCCGCTTTCCGGCGTCACCGGCGGGGACGCGGCTTTCCGGGCTTTCCCGGTTTCGATCGCTTGCCGGACGACTTCGACGAACCGTGCTTGCGCGTGCCGCCGCCTTCGGAGGCCGCCGCCGGCGAGACCTCGAAGCGCGTGTACGGCGCGGAGAAGCCGACGAGCGTCTCGAGCGCGCCGCCCGGCGGAAGCGAGAGCCCGAAGCGGCCGCGCACGCGCTCGACGACGGCGCCGCCGTCCAGCGCGCGTGCTTCGAAGTGGAGCGAGCGCCCCGGCCAGGTCTTCGCGCCGTGGTTCTCGACGCGGACGC
Source organism: Thermoanaerobaculia bacterium (assembly GCA_036558325.1). GTDB lineage: Bacteria > Acidobacteriota > Thermoanaerobaculia > UBA5066 > Gp7-AA6 > DATBFU01. The sequence continues at coordinate 145,507 of DATBFU010000062.1, forward strand.
GGCAGATCGCGACCTGATCGCTCGAATAACCCGCCTCGAGCGCGATCGCGAGCGTGAGGTCCGACCAGGGAGGCTCGGAGGAGAGCGATGCGAGGGCGAGGATCGGAAAAGCGAGGAATCTCATCGGCGATGCTCCTTCTCGATTGGGAGAAGGCGCCAGAGCCGCCCGGAGCGCGGGCCGCGCCGATGAGGACGGCGGGATTCTAGCAGGCCGCTCTGCCCGCTCCGATTGACAGGCGGCAACCGCAGGGTTACCGTGAGCGGGCGTTCTTTGAGCCCGTCGGGCGGCCGGATGTCCTTGGAAGGCCGACCCGCCGCATCCAGAGTGGGCGAGGGACCGGCCCGACGACCCCACGGCAACCGGAGCCCGCGTCGCGGCGGGCCCGCCCGGTGCCAAGTCCGGAATCTCCGAGGAGATGAAGATGAGGGGCGCCGCGACGGCCTTGCTCTTGCCAGGCGCCCCTCGACCCGGGAGGCGCTTACGTCATGAAGAAAAACTTTCGAGAGACTCTGGCCCGCGAGGTCCTGCTCGCCGACGGCGCGATGGGCACGCTGCTCGTCTCCCGCGGCGCGGAGCCCGAGCAGGCCAAGTCGCCGCTCAACCTTTCCGACTCGGGAGCGGTCTCGGAGGCGCACGAGGACTATCTCGAGGCCGGCGCGCGGATCCTCACGACGAACACCTGGGACGCCAACCGGGTCAAGCTCACCGCGCACGAGTGGGCCGACTCGCTCGAGAAGATCAACCGCGAGGGCGTCCGTCTCGCGCGCGACGCCGCGTCGGGAGAGCTCGCCTTCGTGGCCGGATCGATCGGGCCGCTCGGGGCGCTCGTGAAGCCGTACGGGTCGCTCACGCTCGGTCAGATCCGGGAGATCTTCGAGGAGCAGGCCCGCGTGCTCCTCGAGGCAGGCGTCGATCTCGTCGTGCTCGAGACCTTCGGAAGCCTGCTCGAGGCGGCCGAGGCCGTGCGCGCCGTGCGCGGCCTCTCTTCGGAGATCCCGATTGTCGCGCAGATGACGTTCCTCGCCGACGGCCGCACGGCGTTCGGGGAGAGCGCCGCGCACGCGCTGCCCACGCTGCATCTGGCCGGCGCCGACGTCGTCGGCTTGAACTGCACCCTGGGACCGCAGGAGACGCACGAGGTGTTCGCGAGGCTCCCCGAGTCGATCGCGGCGCCGCTCTCCGTGATGCCGAACGCCGGCTACCCGACCGTGGCGCACGGGCGGAACGTCTACCTGTCCTCCCCCGACTACCTGCGCGAGTACGCGCGGGCGTTCGCCGACGCGGGCGCGGCCATCGTCGGCGGCTGCTGCGGAACGACCCCCGAGCACATCCGCGCCATGGCGCGCGAGATCTCGGGCCGCGAGCGCGTCCGTCCCGCTCGGATCGCCGCCGTGGCGGAGCCCGCGGGGACGCCCGCCGCCGCGGCCTCCCTCACGCTCGAGACGTCCCGCTTCAAGCGCCTCCTCGCCGACCGTTCGGCGTTCGTCATCACCTCGGAAGTCGAGCCTCCGCGCGGCGTGGACGCCGCCGGCGCGATCGACGCCGCCCACGACGCCCGCGCCGCGGGCGTGCATGCCGTCAACGTCACCGACAACCCGATGGCGCGCCTGCGCATGTCGTCGATCGCGGTGGCCGCGCTCATCCAGCGCGAGACCGGCCTCGAGGCGGTGGTCCAGATCACGACGCGCGACCGCAACGTTCTCGGGCTTCAGTCGGACCTGCTCGGCGCCGCCGGACTCGGCGTCAAGGCGATCCTGTGCCTCGGCGGCGACCCTCTGAAGATCGGGGACTACCCCCAGGGCAAGCAGGTGTCCGAGGTGGACGTCCTCGGGCTGCTGCGCATCGCGCGCGGCCTGAACGCCGGCGCCGACCTGGCCGGCAACGCGATCGGGGCGCCGAGCGGCTTCGCGATCGGCTGCGCCGCCAATCCCGCCGCGGCGGATCTCGAGATCGAGCTCTCGAAGCTGCGGGCCAAGATCGAGGCGGGCGCCGCGTTCGCGCAGACGCAGCCGGTCTACGACCTTGGGGCGCTCGAGCGCTTCCTGGCGCGGGAGGAGCCGCGGGCGATCCCGGTCCTCGTCGGCCTGATTCCGCTGCGGTCGCTGAAGCAGACGCTCTTCTTCGCCAACGAGGTCCCCGGCGTCGTCGTGCCCGAGGCCGTCCAGGAGCGGATGCGGCGGGCCGCCGGGCGCGGCCCCGGCCACGAGAAGGCGGAGGGCCTCGCGATCGCGCGCGAGCTCGCGGCCGGCATCGCCGCGCTCGCCCGGGGAATCCACCTCATGCCGATGGGCCGCTCGGAAGCCGTGGCCGAGATCCTCGAGGCGATCCCGACCGCACGGCCGGCGGCGTCCGCCTGAATCGCCTCGTCGCGCCCGCGCTCTCGAAATAGAATCGCGCCAGAGGCGGTTGCCCGATCGTGGCCGCCGCCCACGGAGGAGGAACCATGAAGAACCTGACACGCGTCCTGCCGGCGCTCGCCGTCGCCGCCGTGGCCGCCGTGGCGCTCGCGGGCAATCAGGGCCGCGTCGCGGGCTCCGTGACCGGCCCCGACGGCGAGCCGCTCGACGGCGTCGCGATCACGGTGACGACCTCGAGCATCTCGAGCTTCAAGCTGACGACGAAGACCGACAAGAAGGGCCATTACGGCCTCATCGTCAACGACGCGACGCTCGTCTATCGCCTGCACTTCGAGCACGAGGGCTTTGCGCCGCACGAGGAGCAGAAGAAGCTCTCGACCGTCGAGGTCACGACGGTCGACGTGAAGATGCAGAAGCCCACGGCGGCCGCGGCCGCTCCCGCAGCGCCGTCCACTTCGGATCAGGCCGCGATCGCCTACAACGCGGGCGTCGAAGCGCTGAACGCGGGCGACAAGGCCGGCGCGGTCGCGAAGTTCCAGGAGGCCGTGAGCAAGAATCCCGATCTCCCGCAGGCGTGGCAGGCGCTCACCGTCGTCGCCTACGAGAACAAGGACTGGGACAAGGTGCTCGCATCCGGACAGAAGGCGACCGATCTCGATCCGACGATGACCCCGCTCTACCAGATGATGGCGGTCGCGGCCGACCAGAAGGGCGACAAGAAGGCGGCCGCGGAGTGGATGGCGAAGTACTCCGAGGCCAATCCCGACACGCCCGAGGTCATCTACAACAAAGGCGTCGAGGCGCTCAACGCGAAGAAGATGCAGGAGGCGGCGGACTATTTCTCCAAGGCAATCGCCGCCAGGCCCGATTACGCCATCGCGCACTACCAGCTCGGGATGGTGTCGCTCAACCTCAAGAAGAACGCGGACGCCAAGGAGCACCTGCAGAAGTACCTCGAGCTCGACCCGAACGGATCGGAGGCCGAGACGGCCAAGGAACTGCTCGAAGCCCTGAAGTAGGTGAGGCGGCCGGCGGGCCGCCGGGCCGCGTCAGTACGGCAGGTTCGCGCCGACCGGCCTTCGCGCCCAGCTCCGGCGCGGGCCCGGCAGGTCGTCGTCGCCCGAGAGCAGGATTCCGACGACCATCAGGATGAACACGAGAGCGAGCGGGAGATCCGCCGGGTGGGACAGGAACGCGGTCACGCGCGCGGCCTTTCGCGGCGGGACGCCGGGTCGTCGCCAGCGGCGGGACGAAGCGGCTCGTCGCCGCGCAGGATCGCCTGGAGTTTCGCCAGGAACCCGTCGAGCAGCTCCTGCTCGGCGCCCGCTTCCATCAGAGGAGCGGTCTCCGGGAGACGGGCTCCCGGCGCGACGGGCGGGCTCTCGATCTGCACGTCGGGGCGAATTGCAAGGAGAACGCCAGTCTCGAGAACACGGCAACTCGTTTCGCCGAAGATGCTTGCGCGAGCGCGCGCCGGCGCGGTGACCGTGTTTCGTTCGCTCGGGTGACGCTCACCGACATTTTCTGGCATCGGGTGCGTGGCAGAATCGCCTCGTGGGTCGCAAAGGCGCGTTCAAGGACCGGCCGCTCTGGCGGCGTCTCCAGACCATCCATCACCAGATCAAGGACGGGAGGCACCCCAACGCGTCCTCCCTCGCCAAGGAGCTTCGCGTCTCGACCAAGACGGTCCAGCGGGACCTCGACTACCTCCGCGACGAGCTCGAGGCGCCGATCGAGTTCGACCGCGGCGAGAACGGATACGTCTACTCGCGGGCGGATTACGTGCTGCCGTTTCTTCCGGTGGACGGCAAGGACCTCTTCTCCATCGGCGTCGCGGCGCAGGTCATGGCGCTCTTCGGCGGAACCCCTCTCGCGCGCGACCTCGAGTCCTGCTACGGGCGCCTCGCCGAGCTGATGCCGCCCGCCGTCCGCCTGCGTCCGGAGATCGTGCGCGATCGGATCGAGCTCCGCAGCGGGCTCATGCCCCACCGTCCCGTCCGCGAGGAGACGTGGCAGGCGGTCGCCGAATCGATGGAGCGCGGCGTGGCGCTGTCGATGCGCTATCGCCACCCGGGCGAGCCGCCGGGCGAGCCCCGGGTCATCCGGCCCTACGCCATTGTGCTCGCGGGGCGGGACTGGCTGGCGGTGGCGGAAGACGTGTCGGCGGGCCAGGTCAAGACGTTTTATCTCGCGCGAATGGACGGCACGCGGCCGACCGGCGAGCGCTATGCGATTCCGAAAGACTTCGACGCGCACCGCTACTTTCGCAACACGTTCGGCCTCTACGTCGGCGGCGAGCGTCCTTTCCGATTCCGCGTGCGCTTCTCGCGAGAGGCGGCCGACGACATCCGCGAGCAGCGGTGGCACCCGCAGCAGTCGATCGAAGACCTGCCGGGCGGTGAAGCGATCCTGGAGCTTCCGGCCGTCTCGATCCGCGAGGCGCGCGAGTTCGTGCTGCGCTACGGCAAGAACGCGCGCGTCCTCTCGCCGCCCGAGCTCGTGGAGGACCTGAGAGAGCAGGCGGACGCGCTCTTCCGGAGTTACGCGGCCGCGCCGAGCCCGGCCGAGGCGCCGCCTCCGCCGCGGCGCAAGGCGGCCCGGTCATGAGCCGCCGTCCCACCCGCCCCTTCGCGCCCTTCCGTTTCACGCTCGCCTTCGGTTGCGCGCTCGCCCTCGCGACCGCGGCCTGCGGGCCGCCGACGATCAAGCCAACGAGCTCCGCGGATCCTCAGGCGCCCTGCGTCGGCGGGTCGATGTCGTGGTCGATCGAGGTCCTCGACCGGCGCGCCGAGCGCGAGGCGTCCGACAAGGTCGTGGCGCTCGTGAAGGATTCCGTCACGGGCTCGTTCCCCGGGTGCAAGTGGAGCGCGCCGGGCGCTCCGGAAACGCCGTCGATCCTGATCGAGATCAACCGCTTCTCGGCTCCCTTCCAGGACGGCACCTGGAACGGCGCCGCCGACTTCTCGGTGCTCGTGCGCAACGCTTCGGGCCAGACGCTCTCGGAGTTCGAGGCCGAGGACGACGTCGAGAGGCCGAACTACATGGGCTCGAACAACGAAAAGGAAGCTCTTCAGGAGGTCTTCGCGGAGGCGCTGCGGAAGACCCTCGCGGGCCTGCGCGCTGTCCCGCCCTCGTGATATGTCGTCCTCGCCGGGGGACACCAGGGACATGCCCTCCCGGCGTAAACCTCTCGATTCAGTGAGAGTAACCCGGGACAGACTCCGGAACGCTTCTCGCAGTGACTTCGGACGGAGGACGTATGAAGCAGCGCTCGATTCGCATTTTCATCGCCGCGGCCGCGCTCCTGTCCACGGCCCTGGCCTCGGCCGCCGACAACCCGGCATTTCGACTGGCGGCGATCTTCTCCGGCGATTGGCAGGGCACGACGCCCGGTAACAACCTCAGGATCCGCTCGACCTCCCTCTCGACGGACCCGCAACACCAGTACGACCTCTTCTTCGAGGTCTCCGGCAAGTACCAGGAGGACCACGTCCGGCTCCAGGGCGTGATGCGCTTCGACCCCGAAGGCATCGACGTGCTCGTCACGTATGTGCCTCATTTCGATCCGACGGTCACCGGCCTCTCGCCCAACGCCGACGTCTTCACGGATCAGGAAGCGCGCTCCGCCTGCGGCGTGAACTTCAAGCCGCGGGGCGACGGATTCACGAGCGAGACGCTCGGGTCGTCGTGCGCGCTCGCAATCCGCGGCGCGACCACGAAGTGGACGATCGAGGCGGAGCCCGGCTCCCTGCGACTCCGCGACGCGAAGACCGGCGAGACGATGCGTTTCAAGCGCGTTTCGAAGTGACGAGCGCCGCAGGCGCTCGTCATTCCGAGCAATAGCGAGGGATCCCGAGCTCGGCAGGCTCCTTGCCGCACCGCATCGCGGACGGAGCCGACCGCTTCGTTTCGAGAGCCCCTACCCCACCCGGTCGGTGATCTCTTCCGGCGGCAGATACTGCCGCGCGATCTCCTTCACGGGGTCGGAGAAATCGCCCTTCAGGATCCAGCGCAGGAACCCCGGCTCCTCCCGTCCGATGTCCTTCAGGCTCCGGCCGCGATTGCGGCCGAAGTTGACGGTCGGCTCGCCTCCGACGAGGCGGAATCGGCCCTCGGGGTCGAGGTCGCGGTCGAGCCCGGCGCAGAACAGCTCGTGGAGCTCTCCGACGGACCGCGGGATGTCGGCGTAGCGCGCGAGCTGCCCCTCGAGCACCTTCAACGTCATCTCGGCGTCGGCGAGGGCGCCGTGCGCCCCGTCGTGCTCGATCTGGCAGTAGTAGCGCGCGGCCGCGGCGAGATGGCGCGGCTCGCGAACGAAGAAGATCCGCTGGGCATCGATGAGCCGCCGCCCGGTCACCTCGAAGGGGACGCCGGCCCGCAGGAACTCGACGCGCAGCGCCGGCAGATCGAAGCCGGCGATGTTGTAGCCGGCCAGGTCGCAGCCGTCGAGGAAGGCGGCGAGGTCCTTCGCGACGTCGCGAAAGGTCGGCAATCCGCGGACGTCGACGTTGCGGATTCCGTGGATCGCCGTGGCGCCGGCGGGGATCGGAATACCTGGGTCGACCCGCCGGATCCACCTCTCCTCGCGCCCGTCCGGATGCACCTTGATGCAGGCGATCTCGACGATCCGATCCATGCGCGGGTTGACGCCGGTCGTCTCCGTGTCGAAGAAGACGACCGGACGCTCGAGCGCGAGCTTTTCGTGAAGCACCGGCGCATTCTAGCCGCCGCCCGCGGCCAATTGATGTCCGAGCCGACCGGCTAGTAATTCTCCGAGAAGAGCCAGAAGAACAGCTCGCCGAACCGTGCCAGGAATCCGCGCCGCTTCCATTTCTCCTTGGTGAATCGCTCCGAGGACTGCAGATCCTCCTGGAACATCTGCTCCATCACCCGCGCGAAATCGCGGTCGTAGACGGCAATGTTCGCCTCCGCGTTCTTGCGCATGGAGCGATTGTCGAAATTGATCGATCCGATCGTCGACCAGATGCCGTCCACGACCATGACCTTGTTGTGCATCATGGTCGGCAGGTACTCGAAGATCTGCACGCCGCCGTCGAGCAGCTCGCCGTAGTAGTAACGCGACGCCATCCGGATCGCGGGAATGTCGATGTGCTCGCCCGGCACGATCACCTTCACGTCCACGCCCCGCGAGACGGCGCGCAGGAGCCCTTCCCGGATCTGGGCGTCCGGCACGAAGTAGGCGTTCTCGATCCAGATGTCCCGCCGCGCCGCCTGAATCGCCATGTACACGAGCAGTTTCGCCATCGAGCTCTGATCCGTCCGCGAAGCGGCCACCGCCTGCGCGAGCATCCCGCCGGCCGACGGCACGCGCGGGAAGTGCTCGTCACCGGCCAGGACCTCGCCGGTGGTCAGAAGCCAGTCTTCGAGAAAGATGCTCTGGAGCTGCGTGACGACGGGGCCCTCGACGCGAACGACCGTGTCGCGCCACTCCCGCGGATTGCGCGCGTCGCCGGCCCATCGGTCGTCGAGCGCCACGCCGCCGCAGAATCCGATGCGGCCGTCCACGGTGAGGATGCGCCGGTGCGTGCGGTTTCCGACGCGCGTGATCGAATAGATGCGCAGCGGGTGATAGACGCGAACCATCACGCCCGCCCTCTCCATCTGCCCCTTGAGCGGCCCCGGATCCGAGCCGAATCCGTCGAGCAGCAGCCGCACCGGAACTCCGGAACGCGCCTTCTCCGCGAGCGCGGCGGCAAAGTCGGACGCGATGCGCCCCTCGCGAAAGATGTACATCTCCATGTTCACGCTCGCGCGCGCTCCGCGAATCGCGTCGAGCATCGCCGGGAAGAACCCGTCGCCGTTCTCGAGCACCGTCGCCTGGTTGCCGGGCACCATCTCGGTGCGAAGCACCTCGAGCGAGCGGCGGAACTCGGGGCTGTCGACGCCATAGGCCGGGTCGTACTGATAGACGGTCCGCTTGCCCGAGAAGAGCGAGCAGCCGAACATCGGTCCGAGAGCCGCAAGGAGGAGGAGGCGGGCGAGGAGGCCGGGCGCTCGGGAGCGGTCTTTCAAGGAGCCGCAGTGTACCGGCTCGCGTCGCGGGGCCAGGCGGAGGCGTCGGAGCGGCCGATTCGAGCAACTCTTGTTACAGATTGTGCAGATTCATGACAATCCATGTCACCGTTTTCCGCGCGCTTCGATACAAATATTTCAATGTCAGTCAGTTACGCGATTGGTCGAGTTGGCCGTCGGCTTGCTTTATCTCCGGCCGAGGATCAAAACCTCACCTCCTCCTTTCGCCCCCCGGGCGGACCCACCCCGACCCGGGGCTTTTTTTTGCCCCGCGGGCTCCCCGCCCCGGGGCCCTTTTTCGGCAGGCCGGGATCGGCCGGCAACTAGAGGATGGAGATGGACGCGATGCGGCCGTCTTCGAAGACGAGGCTGCGGCGCAGGGTCCGGTAGTCCCAGCGGACGCGTACGGGGTTTCGGGGCGACATGGTCTCGATCTTGTCCGGCTCGCCCAGGAGGTCGCGCACTTCCGACTTGGACATGCCCATCCGCAGCATGCCGACGTTGTCGTCCGTCTGCTGTGTGACGACGTTGGTGGCGTCGTTCATGACCCGCTTGCGCTCGTCTTCCTTCACGGCGGCGCGCGAGCCCATGAGCGGGCGCGTCAGGTCGTCGATGAGCTGCGACGGCGTCCGCGGGTCGCGGTAGAACCAGTAGCCCGCGCCCGCCAGGAGCGCGAGGAGCAGGAGATTTCGAACCCGCCGGCCCGTCATCGCCGGCCCCCCCGGGACGGTCCGATCAGCGCCCGGAAAGCTCGAACAGCGCGCGGGACGCGCGCGATTCGAGCTCGGCGAGCCGCTCGATGCATCGGCTCCGCTGGGCGAGAGGCACCGTCCAGGAGATTTCCTCGGCGGAGAACATCGCGGTTTCGAGCGACGGCTCGCCCGGCTCGCGGCCGAGCGTCCACTCCTCGCGCAGCATCGACCTCCGGGCGTGCCGGATGGCCTCCAGGCCCGCGGGGTCGCTCGTGGCGATTGCGAAACGGAGCGTCCACGGCGAATCGGGAGCGGGCTTTGGAAGCGCCGAGCCCGCGGCCGTCGTCGAGCCGAAGCTCTCGTCGCCGACCAGCGGGAGACGGATCTCGGAGGACATGCCCCTGGAAACTGCGAGGCCCGTGCCGAGGTACAGGATTCGCCATAAGTCTTTTCATGCCTCGACTTAGGGAGTGCCGAAAATGAGGCCGAAAGAGGAAGCCGTACGGAAAGCCGTTACCGGAGGTAACGACGGCCAGGCCCGATTCAGGGGCGCTCGAGCTTTCGCAGCTCCTCCACCGCACGATTGGCCCTCTCGACGAGCTCCGCGATCTTCTGCCGGCACCACGCGGCCTGGGAGGTCAGAGCGAACCACCGGACCTCGTTCGCCGTGAACGTCGGGTCCTCCATTGAAGGCTCTTCCCACTCGAGCCCGCGCGTGCGCTCCTCGCGGATCATCGCGCGGCGCGCATAGCGCAGCGCTTCCAGGTCCTCCGGCGCGGAGGCGCGCAGCTTGAACCGCAGCATCACGCGCCGCGAGGGGTCGTAGCGCAGCGCCAGGTTGTCGCCCCCCGAAGGCTGCCGCTCGGTGGATTCGACGAACTCGATCGACGAGGGCCTCACGGTGCGGCAATTATACGGCGATCCTCTAAGTCCTTTCGGAAGCGTCACGTAGGCGAGGTGGGAGATAATGCCCGCCGCTTTTCCCCCGGCGCGCGCCGCCGGATGGAGGTTCGACCGCGCCATGACCGCGAAAACGCCCATCACCGTCGCGTACGGCGACGGCATCGGACCCGAAATCATGGAAGCCACGCTCTCGATCCTGGAAGCCGCGGGCGCCCGTCTCGCTCCGGAAGTGATCGAGATCGGCGAGAAGGTCTATCAGCGCGGAAACACGGCGGGGATCGAAGCGTCCTCATGGGCGTCCCTGCGCCGCACGAGGGTCTTTCTCAAAGCGCCGATCACGACGCCGCAGGGCGGTGGCTACAAGAGTCTGAACGTTACTGTTCGGAAAGTGCTCGGGCTGTATGCCAACGTACGTCCCTGCGTCTCGTATCACCCGTTTGTCGAGACGAAGCATCCGGTGATGGACGTCGTCATCGTGCGTGAGAATGAGGAGGATCTTTACGCGGGCATCGAGCACCGGCAAACGAACCAGGTCGTGCAGTGTTTGAAACTGATCTCGCGGCCGGGATCGGAGAAGATTGTTCGTTACGCGTTCGAGTACGCGCGCCGTAACAACCGCAGGAAAGTCACCTGCTTCACGAAAGACAACATCATGAAGCTGACTGACGGTCTGTTTCACAAGATCTTTGACGAAGTCGCCGCTGAGTACACTGACATCGAAAACGAGCACTGGATTGTCGATATCGGCGCGG
>DATBFU010000063.1:0-50945 GCA_036558325.1 Thermoanaerobaculia bacterium
GTCCCTCCTTTCGCACCACTCCCGGCTCACAGCAGGGGCTCGATCGGCAGCCATCCCAGGATGCGGTTCACGAGCCGCTTCATGAATCCCGTTTTCGGATCGTGGTGGTACAGGACGTCCCCGTGCTCTGTGTGCTCGACCCACTCGAGATCGCCGCGCGGGGTCAGCCGCAGCTCGTAGGCCCGGTTCGGCAGCGACCGATCGAGGGCGCCCGAAATCGTCTGCGCGAGCTCGGGGCTTTCGATCACGAGCCCCATCTCGGTGTTCAGGTGCGTCGATCGCGGGTCGAGGTTGAACGACCCGACGAACGCGCGATTCCGGTCGGAGGAGATCGTCTTCGCGTGAAGACTGGCGGAGGAGCTGCCGGAGCCGCTGGAACCGCCCGGTCCGCTCGCGCTCCCGCCGGACTTCTTCCGCTTACCGGCGCCGGGGACCCGGGAGTCGGGCTTCAGCTCCCAGAGCCGCACGCCGCTCCGGAGAAGCCCCTTCCGGTACTTCGCGTACTTGCAGTGCACGATGCCGCTGTCCGTCGCGGCGAGCGAGTTGGTCACGATCCGAAGCCGCACGCCGCGCTCGGGATAGGCCGACAGCGCCTTTGCGCCGCCTTTCCCGGGCACGAAGTAGGGGGAGACGATGTCGAGCTCCCGTTCCGCCGGCCCGAGCGCCTCCTTGAGGCGCGTCAGGATCAAGTCGGACTTCGGAACCTCGTCGAGCGTCTTTCCCGGATCGTCGCAGACGAGCTGCATCGGCGACCAGTCGAAGCGGATCTCCCGGGCGAAGAAGTCATGAATCAGCCGCGTCGACCGGACGGCTTCGATGTACTCGACGGCTTCCGCCGACTCTCGCACCGACTGAAACGCCGCCTTCATCCCGGCCGCCGCCTCGGGCTTCGCCGGCGCGACGATCGCCTTCGCGGGATACGCGGACGCGGAGCTCCAGTACCGGTCGAACTCCCCCGACACGTCGAGGGCGATGTTCCCGATCGCCAGCACGTCGAGGTCGGCGAAGATCGTTTCGTCCCCGGCGCCGTAATACTCGTCGCCGACGTTACGGCCCCCGACGATCGTCGCCTTCGAGTCGGCGGTGAACGACTTGTTGTGCATCCGGCGGTTCAGCCGCTTGAAGTCCGTCAGGAAGCCGAGCAGCTTGAAGCTGCGGTTCGGGAACGGATTGAAGATCCGGACCTCGATGTTCGGGTGATCGTCGAAGACCGCGAGGATCGGGTCGAGCCCGCCGATTCCGTTGTCGTCGAGAAGCATTCGGACGCGCACGCCGCGTTCGGCGGCATTCCAGATCTCTTCGAGCAGGAGGTACCCCGTCGTGTCGCGGTGCCAGATGTAGTACTGCACGTCGAGCGACCGATCGGCCGCGCGCGCGAGCAGGACGCGCGCCGCGAAGGCCTCCTTCGGATTCGAAAGAGGGATCTGGCCGCTCTCCCCCTCCCGCGACGCGGGCGCTTCGGCGACGGCCTTCCCGAGCCGCGTGCCGGCGGTGTCGGTGATCGCCGTCGAGGCGACGCGGTCGTCGAGCGGCGGCAGGCTCGCGCACCCGGCGGCGGCGAGCGCGCCGGCGAGAGCGGCGAAGAGAACCGCGCCCGTCGCGCGCGCCCGAAGCCTCGTCGTCACGGGCTCTTCTGGTCTACGACTTCCGCGCCGCGGGCCCCGGCTTCACGCACCGGAACCCGATGTGCTCGGTTCCGGTGTCGGGCGGCGTGCCGCGGCGGGCGCTCGGACGGTAGCTCTCGCAGTACGACACGTTGCAGAGAAACGACCCGCCCTTGACGACGCGCTTCGGCGCGTAGGGATCGTTGGGATCGAGGCTGCTCGCCGGACCGACGGGACAGCTCGCGACGCCCTTGTGCGCGAGGTCGGCGAAGTAGTCCGCGCGGTACCAGTCGCTCGTCCACTGCCAGACGTTGCCCGCCATGTCGTAGAGGCCGTAGCCGTTCGGCGGGAACGACTTCACCGGCGAGCGCCTCGCGAATCCGTCCTCCGGCGTCGAGACGTCGGGGAAGTGCCCCTGGAACGTGTTCGCCATGTACTTGCCGCCCGGCCGGAACTCGTCGCCCCAGGCGAACCGCTTTCCCTCGAGACCGCCCCGCGCGGCGTACTCCCACTCGGCCTCCGTCGGGAGCCGCTTGCCGGCCCACTTCGCATAGGCGGCGGCGTCGTCCCACGAGACCTGGACGACGGGCTCGTTCTCGCGGCCACGGATGCCGGTCTTCGGCCCTTCCGGATGGCGCCAGCTCGCGCCGGGAACCCAGCGCCACCAGTTGGCCATGTCGTCCAGCGACACGGGATGGTCCGGCGGCGTGTAAACGAGCGAGCCGGGCACGAGCTGGCTCGCATCGGGCTTCGGCGTGTCCGGCGGAAGCTGCTTCTGGAGCTCCTCCCACTCCGGCTTCTTCTCGGCGATCGTGACGTAGCCGGTCGCTTTCACGAAGCGCCCGAACTCTGCGTTCGTGACCGTGGTCTCGTCCATCCAGAACCCGTCCATCTTCACGCGGTGGGCGGGACGCTCGTTGGCCATGCTGTTCGGGTTGTCGGTGCCCATCGTGAACTCGCCGGGCGGAATCCAGCGCATCCCGGCCGGCGCCGGGGACGGAGGGGCGGAGGAGGCGGCCACGGCGAGAACCGCGGCGGCGCCCGCGAAGGCGAATCGCTTCGGTCGCACGGCCGTACGCTACCAGACCCGAATCGGCGGCTGGCATACGATCCGCCCGACCTCTCACGACATGGCGACGCGATCGCGCTTCTTCCGCGCCGGCGACCTGAACGCGTTCTTCGCGCTCATGTTCGACAACGTCGCGAACCTCGTCATCCTCTCGACCGTCCTCATCGGCGCCTTCCACTTTCCGCGCGCGATCGTCCTCGAGCGCATGGTGCCCGGCACGGCGATCGGCGTCCTCCTCGGCGATCTGACCTACGCCGTCCTCGCGCGGCGCCTCGCCCGCAGAACCGGCCGCGCCGACGTCACCGCCATGCCGCTCGGGCTCAACGCGCCGAGCGTCTTCGGAATGTCCTTCGCCGTCCTCGGGCCCGCGTATCTCGCGACGGGGGACGCCGTCCTGTCGTGGAAGATGGGAATGGCCGTCACGGTCCTCGTCGGCCTCTTCAAGACGGGCCTCGCCCTCGCCGGCAACCGCGTGCGCTCGGCGCTTCCGCGCGCGGCGCTCCTCGGCTCGATCGGCGGCGCGGGCATCGCCCTCATCGGACTGCTGCCGCTCCTCAAGGTGATCGCCGACCCGATCGTGGGTTTCGTCGGCGTCGGCGTGATCCTCCTGACGCTCTTCGCCCGGGTGCGCCTGCCGGGCGGATTGCCCGGCGCCTTCGTCTCAGTCGTCGCCGCCGTCGCCGTCGCGGAGCTTCTGTCGGCCGCCGGGCTCCGCAGCCCGCTGCTCGCGCCCGCCGTCCATGCCGCCGCGCCTCTCCATTTCTCCGTTCCCTGGCCGAGTCTCGCGTTCGTCGGCGGCCTTTCGCTCGCCTGGGCGTACTTGCCGATCGCGCTGCCCTTCGCGCTTTCGACGATCGTCGGCGGGATCGACAACACCGAGAGCGCCGCGGCGGCCGGCGACGAGTACGACACGCGCGCGATCCTCGCGACCGAGGGGCTGTGCACCGTCGTCGCGGGGCTGTGCGGCGGCGTCGTCGAGAGCACGCCGTACATCGGACATCCGGCCTACAAGAAGATGGGCGCCGGCGCGGGGTACGCGGTCGCCACCGGTCTCTTCGTCGGCCTCGGAGGGATTCTCGGCTACCTGCCGCTTCTGGTGGACTGGATCCCGGCCGCCGCCGTCGCGCCGATCCTCATCTACATCGGCGTCGAAGTCCTGGCGCAGGCCTTCACGGCCTCGCCGCCGGACCACGCCGCGGCGGTCTCGATCGCGACCCTGCCCTCGCTCGCGTTCGTGGCGGCGCTCGAGGCGCGGGCCGCGATGGCGCCGGGCGCGCCGCTCCCGCCGGGCGAGACCGGCGAGACGCTCCGCGCGCTGACGCTCCTCGGAAATGGATTCGTGATCACCGCGGTTCTCTGGGGCGCCGCGGCGGCGGACCTGATCGACCGGCGGTTCTTGCGGAGCGCGGCGATCTTCCTCGCGGCGGCGGTGCTCTGCCTCTTCGGCGTCATCCACTCGGCGGCGCCGACCGGCACGCTCTTTCTCCCATGGAGGGCGGGCTCGCCGGTGCCGTTCCACTTCGCCGCGGCGTACGCGACCCTCGCGGCGATCGTGCTCGCCGGAGGGCGCGTTCGCTCCGCCGAGGTGCCGGCCGCCTGACGTGCAACGGCCGGATCAGTTCGGGAAGTGCAAGCCGAGCGCCCGCGCCAGGAAAACGGCCATCTCGCCGCGCGTCACGTTCTGGGCCGGGCAGAAGTTGCCGTTGCCGCACCCTCCCGTGATTCCCGAGGCCGCGAGAGCCTCGATCGCGCGGAAGTAAACGTGGCTCTTCGGCACGTCCGCGAACGTCGCGGCGGCCGGCGCCGGGCTGATCTGCAGCTTGTAGCCGATATAGGCGCCATTCAAGACCGTCGACGCGTCGCCGGCGTTCGTCGTCGCCTCCAGCACGAGCTCTCGCGCGTCGTTGTCGATGGTGATGCCCTGCGGCGTCAGGTCTTCGAAGGCAAACCGGGCGCCCGGAGAGGGCGCGTCGGCGGAGCTGACTGCCTGGAGGAGATGGCAGTCGCCGCCGTGGAAGCTGCAGTCGTAGAGCGCGAGGACGACGTCCTCGCCGAGGCCCGCATTGTCGTCGTAGAAGTCGAGCTCGAGGTACGTCAGGAGCGCTCCGGAAGGAACTCTCGCGACGGCGTGAACAAATCCCGAGGAATAGATTCCGAATCCGGCCGGGCCATCCTTCGGCGACACGGCGAAAGCTGTCGCGGAGGAGTCCGGAAGGAAGTCGCTGAACGCGACATGGGTCAGAACTCGGTCTTTCGTTCCCCATTCGGGCCGGACGGCCGACGGATCCGCTCCTCGCGCCGCCGGCGATCGGACGAACGCCAGAACGAGCCCCGCGACCAGGGCGAGCCCGGAGGAACGAACGGTGCGCATGATGGCCGCCTCCTCGACGGAACACTCCGATACATTGAGGTCATGGGGCGAATCGGGGCCCGATGTTATCCGTTCGACGTCGACTCGACGCCCCCGCCCGCAGGAGAGCGCCGCGGCCGGAGATCGAAGCTCAGCGGCTGGCCAGGGAAGAACCCTGCCGCACGGCACGCACGATGTACCGCTGCGGAGCGTCCCCGACGAAATAGAAGGGATAGCAGGTGACGAGCGTGAGCACCGCTTGCGCCGTCGGATCGAGGACCGAGACGTCGTCGGGCGGAACGATCCGGATGTCGTCGATCACGTAAGTCTCGGGGCCCGACAGCGTCTCGAGCGTGATGGCGTCTCCGCGAGCGACGTCCTTCAAGCCCCGGAAGAACCCGTCCCGATGCCCGGCGATCCCGAGATTGCCGGCGCCGCCGGGAACCGCCGTCCCCTCGATCCGCCCGACGCCGCGGTTGAGATTGACCTCGTCGGTCCCCTCGAGCACCGGGACCTCGAGCCCGATCTTCGGGATCCGCAACACCGCGATCGGCGACGCGAGGTTCCGGGAGAGACTCTCCTTGAACCCGACGATCCGGTTGGCCGACCAGAGCCGGTCATCGACGCGCGTGGGCAGAGTGAGCGATGCGCGCCGCGTCGCCTTCCTCTCGAGCGACGCGAACGCCGAAAGCCCCGCGCGGCGGCCCACCTCGCCGTGGATCCGGGCGGCGGCGTAAACGATCAGAAGGAGGGCGCCGGCCGCGAGCAGAATCCATTCGAGGACTCGCCGCGCGCCTCCCGGGGATGCCGGCTTTCCGCCTTCGGCCTGCAAGATGGATTCCCTCGCTCGCTCTCCGGAAAAACGGTACCACCGCAGGTCCCCGCCGTCCACGGGCGCCGGCGCCGCTACCGCGCCGGACCGGGCTCACTCGGGCGGTAGTCCGAGCTCGATGTCCCCTTTGGGCAGCGCAATCGCCGTCTCTTTCCTGCCCCGGTCCACGCAGACGAAACAGGCCTTGTAGACGTCGTCGTAACCCATCTTCATCTCGCGGTTCGTCACGAAGACCACCCGGCGGGGATATGGCGCGTCGAGCCGAGCGAGGGTCACGAGGATGCCGCCCCGGGTCCGCGAGCGTTCCGCGATCGCGAAGCGATGCTGCGGGTTGCCGTTGCAGGCGAAGCCGGGCGCCGCCTCAGGGGACGCGCTTGTGCTCACCCGTCGGCTCCTTGTCGCTCTCCCTGGCCAGGGCGGCGAGCGCGAGATCGAGCGACTCGTAGATGCGGAAGAGGGAGTCGAGGTGCGTCACGCGCAGACCGGCGAGGATCCGGCGCTGCGGCGCGGCGAGCAGGATGTCGCGCTTGCCTTCCTGGAAGCGCTTGAGGGCGCCGATGAGAACGCCGACGCCGGTCGAGTCCATGTACTCGAGAGCTGAGAGATCGAGCACGAGGGCGCCCTTGCGCTCGCGCGCGATCCGCTCGGTCGTCTCCGTGAGGGCCTGCGCCGTGTCGCCGACCTTGAGCGAACCCTCGACCCGCAGCACGGTGTGCTCTGGTCCGTGTTCTTCCGCGAGCTTCATCGCACGTTCAGACCGCGGCGGGTAGCGGCGGCTCGCCTTTGCGCACGAGGACGCCGCCGTGCGCGATCTCCTCCCCGCCCGAGGTGACCTCTCCGTCGAAACGCACCATCGACCCGAAGCGCGCGGAGAGCCGCACGTCCACCGACAGCATCTCGCCCGCCATCGGCGGACGGCGCGCCTGGAATCCCTCGATGCCGGCCAGGAACCCCCGGCGGCCGAGCCCGGCGTCCCCCCCCTCGAGGAGCAGCGCGGACTGCGCGATCGCCTCCGCGAGCAGCAGCGGGCTGCCGAACCGCTCCCCCATGGCGAGGCGCGCGTTCGCCGTCACGCCGACCCGGACCCGCCCGCGAGAGAAATCCGCATTGCGTTCTTCGAGCACCACGTCGACGAGACGAAAGGGATAACCGTGCGGGAAGTCCCTCGGCGTCACGCGATCTTCTTCTGCTCGATGAAGTCCACGAGGGCGTTGACCGAGGCGAACGCCTTCACGCCGACCTCTTCGTCCTGGACCTTGATGCCGAACTCCTGCTCCAGACCGAGCACGAGCTCGAGGGCGTCGATCGAGTCGAGGCCGAGCCCTTCGCCGAAGAGCGGCGCGTCGTCCTGAATGGAGGCCGGGTCGATCTCGAGCTTGAGCCGACGCACGATCAGCTCCTTGACGCGCTGGGCGATTCCGGGGTTGGACATGGATTTCTCCCCCGCGGATTATAGGCGAGAGGGCGCGCGCGTCACGCCATCCCGCCGTCCACGCGCCAGACCTGGCCGGTCACGTAGGACGCCCGCTCCGACGCCAGGAAGGCGACCACCGCCGCGATCTCCTCCGGAGAACCGAGGCGCCCCATCGGCACGCGCCCGACGAGCTCCGCCATTTCGGGCTCCTTCAGGTGCGCGATGATCTCGGTCGCGACGAGTCCGGGAGCGACGGCGTTGACCGTGATGCCGCGCTTGGCGAGCTCGAGCGCGACGGCCTTCGTCATCGCGATCAACCCGCCCTTGGCCGCCGAGTAGTTTGCCTGCCCCGCGTGCCCGGAGATCCCGGACACCGAGACGACGTTGACGATGCGGCCCCAGCCGCGGTGCAGCATCGGGCGCAGGAAGGCCTTCGTCGTCCGAAACGCGCCCTTCAAGTCCGTGTCGAGGACGAGGTCCCAATCGTCCTCCTTCATGAACGGCAGCAACGCGTCCTTGATCACGCCGGCGTTGTTGACGAGGATGTCGGCGCCGCCGAACTCCTTCTCGACGCGCTCGGCGGCGGCCTTGACCGCGTCGGTCTGGCGGACGTCGGCGACCAGCGCGAGCGCCTCGCCGCCCGCCCCGCGGATTTCCTGCGCCGTCTTCTCCGCGCTCGGCAGGTCCTGGCGGCACGTCAGCACGACGCGCGCCCCGTCGGCCGCCAGCGCGCGCGCGATGGCCTGGCCGATGCCGCGGCCGCCGCCCGTCACGACGGCCGTTCGGCGCCTTCCGCTCTTGTCGGCGCTCACGTTCCGATGATATCCGCCAGCCTGTCCTGCGCCGCGATCGTGCCGGCGGCCCGGCATGCGACGCTCCGGTCGATCCAGCGGAGCATCTTGCAGAGCATCTCGCCCGGCCCCACCTCGAGGAAGGCGCGGCGCCCGTCGGCGACGAGCCGCTCGACGGCGGCGTTCCAGAGCGTGGGGCGGCAGAATCCGGAGGCGAGGACTTCGCGGACGCTTTCGGCCGAGCGCGCATATTCACCGTCGGGACCGACGTACGGAATCCGCGGCGCCCGGAACGATGCGCAGGCTTCGATCACCGGACGGATCGCCTCCGCCACGGGGAGCATCAGCTCGCTGTGGATCGGCCAGTTCATGCCGAGCGGCAGCACGTTCAGCGCGCGGGGAGCGAGCTCCGAGAGCGCCGCGGAGACCGCCTCGGCCCGCCCGGTCAGCACGAACTGCGTCGCGGCGTTGACGTTGCCGATCCACACGAGGCGACCCGCCGACCGGAGCCGCGCGCAAACGTCTTCCACGGTCTCGCGGCGGGCGCCGACGACCGCGCCCATGGCGCCGCGGATGCCGAGCCGTTCGGTTTCGCGCCACACGGCGATGAGCACGTCGAGCGCGTCCTCGTACGAGACGGCGCCCGCCGCGACGAGCGCCGCGTAGTTGCCGAGGCTGTATCCGGCGGTCGCCGACGGAACGACGCCGCGGGATTCCAGGCGGCGCGCCGCGAGCGTCGAGACGAGAAAGACTCCGGCTTGCGCGGCGAGGTTCTCGTGGAGCGCCGCCTCGGGGCCTCCGAAGAGGACCGCCCCGAGGTCGCGGCCGCATCGTTCCGACGTGCGCGCGAAGAGCGCGCGCGCCGACGCGTCGCTCTCGGAAAAGTCTCGACCGATCCCGATGGTTTCGGCGAGCTGCCCGGGAAACAGGAAGGCCGGCGGCGGAGCGATCAAGCGGCGCGCAGCTCCGCGATCGCCTCGCCGAGCGAGACGCAGCGCTCCTCCGCGAGCCATGCCTCGAAGCGCCGCGGCAGCCCGCGGCGGCCGGCGAAGTGCACGAGGCGCGTCATCGGCGCCAGTCCCTCCATCGGCGGATGCTCGGGATCGAACTCCCAGGGATGAAAGGTGAAGACGGCCGGATGCCCGCGGTCGCGATACGAGGCTTCCGACGCCGCGACCTTCGCGGACGAGAGCATCCGGAACGCCCAGCTTCCGCCGGCGGGAACGCGGCGGCCGAATCCGCGCCCCGTCAGCGGAGGAACCTCGACGAGCGGGCCCGCCGCCGTCTCGAGACGGTGAGGACCGAGAGGGTTGTCCGGCCGTCCGAGCGGCGGCATCGAGGTCATCGACGCGTCGGCGCGGAAGCCCTCCGCCGCCAGGATCGCGAGCGCCGCGTCCTCCGGCGAGCGGATGGACCACTCGGCGGCCCGGTAGAGCTCCACGCGCGCGCCGCTGGCCTTCTCGACCCTCTCGGCTCCCCGCCGCAGGTCCTCGCGAAACTCCTCCGGCGAGAGATCGTCGGCCCGGCGGTGGAGGTCTCCGTGGAGGGCGATCTCGTGCCCTCGCTCCGCCGCCTCCCGGACGAGCTCCGGATGACGTCCGGCGATCCAACCGAGGAAGAAGACCGTCGCGCGGTGGCCTCCGCGGTCCAGCCGGTCGAGGAGCGCGAGGAAGGTCTGCTCGAAACGCGAAGGAAAAGAGTCCCAGCGCCGCGGGTCCGAGTAGTAGTCGTCGCCGCAGACGTGGAACCAGTCCTCCGCGTCGATCGTCAGGACGCGCGGCGCGCGGCCGGGTGTGCGCAAGGGAGTGATTTGCACGAGGGAGAAGCTATCAGCTGACAGCTCATGGCTTTCAGCCTTCCGCATTGGCTCCGTGTCCGGCGATTGGCTCCGGCGATCGGCCGTCGGCCGGGAGCTCTTCTCAATCACACTCGAACACCTTGTAGTAGACGGCCCCCCAGGAAATGATCCAGGTGTCGCGGAAAGGCCGGTAGTGCGAGCCGCCGCCGTAGATGGCGCGCACCGGAACGTGCGTGAAGCGCGCGAGGTGCCGCGCCGCCTTCAACAGGATCTCCGTTTCGATGATGTAGCCGTGGGCGTTCAGGTCGAGGCGCCGCAACAGATCCGCCGCGACGACGCGATAGCCGGACTGCGCGTCCTCGACCTCGAGGCCGGTCATCCGCGTCAGGATGCGGCTGCCGATCTCGTTGGTGCGGTATCGGTAGGCCGGGATGGCGTCGGGCTCCTCCATGCGGGACCCGATGACGAAGTCTTCGCCGGCGGCGGCCGCCGCGAGAAGCGCCGGGAGGTCGGCCGGATCGTGCTGGCCGTCGGCGTCGAGAAACGCCACGTGCGTCGCGTCGGAAGACGGCGCGAGAGCTCTCGCGAGACCCGCGCGTACCGCGCCTCCCTTGCCGCGGTTCTCGGGCAGGCGCAGCACTTCGGCGCCGGCGCGCTCGGCCTCCCCGGCGGTGCCGTCGGTCGAGCCGTCGTCGACGACGAGCACGCGCGGGACCGACGCGCGGATTCCTCGCACGACCGGGCCGACCGTCGCGGCGGCCTGATACGCGGGCACCAAGGCGATCGGAGCGAAGCGGATCTTCCCGGACGCCACGGCGCGAATCCTAACCGTCGCCTCCGCGTGCTCCCAGGCCCGCCATCGGCACCGGCTCGCGGCTCGGATGCCGCGTCCTCGACCGCGAGGCTGGCGCGGGAGCGGCGCTCCGGCTCCCGCGGCGCGAATCGTTTCGCTCGGTTACTTCGCGAAACTCTGTCGCGCCCCCAACGACTACGACGCTCTCCCCCGGGATGCGGTTCGGTCCCGGCGAGGTCCCCTTCTCCCTCGGAACGTCGCAAAAGTGAACCGTCGCCTTCGCTGCGCTCCGGCTCCCGCAACGCGAGGCCTTCGGCGCGGGCGGTCGCTTCGCGACCGGCGCCGAGAGTTTCGAAACCGGGGCTTCGCAAACCTTGGTCGCGTTGCGTACGAAGCGGACGCGGCGATTCGCAAGTGCCTTTCGATTCTTGGGCATGCGTTGACTCGGGCCTCGGCTCTGTGAAAAAGTCACCCGGCTGACATGGCGGAGAGCTTTCTTCCCGTCCTGATCCTGCTCGGCCTCGCCGCGGGAATGGCGGCGACCATCCTGGCGTTGAACGCGCTTCTCGGTCCCCGGCTCCGCACAAAACGAAAGCTCGAGACCTACGAGAGCGGCGTGCCGATCCTCGACGCCTCGCACAAGCGCATCTCGATCAAGTTCTTCGTGATCGCGATGATTTTCATCCTGTTCGACGTCGAGATCGCGTTTCTCTACCCATGGGCGCTCGTCTTCCGGTCCATGGGGTGGCCCCTCTTCGTCGAGATGCTGGCGTTCCTCGGCGTGCTCGCCGTGGGCTACGCCTACGTCTGGAAGAAGGGAGCCTTCGACTGGTGAGCCACACCCGCTACCGAATTCAGGAGGCCGGGGAGCCGCGTCCGTTTCCGCCCGAGGCCATGGCGCGGATCGACAACATCCTGAAGCGCTACCCGACGAAGCAGGCGGCGCTGCTGCCGGTTCTCTGGGTGGCGCAGGAGACGTGGGGCTGGATCTCGAAGGAGTCGGCGGAGGAGGTCGCGCGCCTGCTGGGAGTGCCGGTGTCGCACGTGGACGGTGTCCTGACTTTCTACACGATGTACAACCTGCGGCCGGTCGGAAAGCACCTGCTTCAGTTCTGCACCTCGATCTCCTGCCACCTGGCCGGCGCCGGGCGTCTCCTCGAGCGCTGCGAGAAGCGGCTGGGCATCGGCCTCGAGGAGACGACGCCCGATGGCAAGTTCACGCTGCTCGAGGTCGAGTGCATCGCCGGATGCGACCGCGCGCCGTCGATGATGGTCAACGACGCGTACCACGAGCCGATGGACGAGAAGAAGCTCGACGACCTGCTCGACCGCCTGGCCGACGCCAGGGAGCACTGACGTGGAGCCGGTTCTGACGACGCGCGTCGCGAAACCCGGCTCTCACGGGATCGACGGCTACATGGCCGACGGCGGCTACGCCGCCTGGAGGAAAGTCCTGTCGGAAGGGTGGACGCCGGAGAAGCTGACCGAGGAGGTCAAGAAGTCGGGCCTGCGCGGCCGCGGCGGCGCCGGGTTCCCAACGGGCGTCAAGTGGGGATTCATTCCGAAGGACACGAAGGGCAAGCCGATCTATCTGCTCTGCAACGCCGACGAGTCGGAGCCGGGCACTTTCAAGGACCGGCTGCTGATGGAGAAAGACCCGCACCAGGTCATCGAGGGCGTGATCCTCTCGGCCTACGCGATCAAGTGCCGCGACGCCTACATCTACATCCGCGGCGAGTTCTACGACGGCGCGCGCATCCTGGAAGCGGCCGTCGGCGAGGCGTACGCGAAGGGATTTCTGGGCGAGAAGATCCTCGGCTCCTCTTACTCGCTCGACCTGACGGTGCACCGCGGCGCCGGCGCTTACATCTGCGGCGAGGAGACCGGCCTCATCGAGAGCCTCGAGGGAAAGCGGGGCCAGCCCCGCATCAAGCCGCCCTTCCCCGCCGTGTCCGGCGTCTTCAGCGCGCCGACGATCGTCAACAACGTCGAGACGCTCGCCTGTGTCGTGCACATCGTCAACCGCGGCGCCGACTGGTTCGCGAAGATCGGCCGCAACGAGAAGAACACCGGCCCCAAGCTCTACTGCCTCTCCGGACACGTGAACCGGCCCGGCGTGTACGAAGCGGCGCTCGGCCTGCCCCTCAAGGACCTCATCTTCGGCGACGCGTACGGCCGCGGCATGAAGGGCGGACGAAAGGTCAAGGCCGTCATCCCCGGCGGCGCCTCGGCCAACATGCTCACGGCGCCCGAGATCGAGGACTGCCCGCTCGACTTCGACGGCGTGGCGGCCAAGGGCTCGATGCTCGGCTCGGCGGC
Organism: Thermoanaerobaculia bacterium; assembly: GCA_036558325.1. GTDB lineage: Bacteria > Acidobacteriota > Thermoanaerobaculia > UBA5066 > Gp7-AA6 > DATBFU01. Next base: position 12,971 of record DATBFU010000063.1, read on the forward strand.
GATCATCGTGATGAACGAGGACACTTGCATCGTGGACGCGGCGCGCAACCTCTCGAAGTTCTTCTCGCACGAGTCCTGCGGCCAGTGCACGCCCTGCCGCGAGGGCACGCCCTGGCTCCACCAGGTCCTCGACCGGATCGAGGAAGGCGCCGGGCGGCCCGAGGACATCGGCCTGCTCGAGCGGATCTGCAACCAGATGGCCAACGGCATGACGATCTGCGTCTTTTCCGACGCGGCCATCGCGGGTCCGCTCTCCTCGGTGAAGAAGTTCGCCGACGAGTACCGGCATCACGTGGAGAAGAAGCGCTGTCTCGTGGGACCCCGAGCGGAAGCGGCGGTGGTCGCATGAGCGCGAACCCCGAGCCGCCGAAGGCGCCCCCGCCGCCTCCCCCGCCGGCCAAGGACACCTTCACGGTGATCTTCGACGGCCGGTCGATCGAGGTGCCGAAGAACCTCAATCTCATCGACGCGGCCAAGCTCGCGGGCGTCGACATCCCGCATTTCTGCTACCACCCGCGCCTGTCGGTCGTCGGCCAGTGCCGCATGTGCCTCGTCGAGATCGAGGGGATCCCGAAGATCCAGGCGGCCTGCACGACGCCGTTGAAGGACGGGCTTTCGGTCAAGACGACGACCGAGAAGGTGCGCGGCGCGCGGGCCGCGACGATGGAGTTCCTGCTCATCAACCATCCCCTCGACTGCCCGATCTGCGATCAGGCCGGCGAGTGCACCCTTCAGGACAACTCCTTCGGATACGGACAGCAGCTGTCCAACTACGACGAGGCGAAGCGGCAGTACCCGACCTTCGACCGGACGCCGATCGGCCCCAACGTCATCGCGGACATGACGCGGTGCATCCAATGCACGCGCTGCATCCGGTTCTGTCAGGAAATCGCGGGAACGGCCGAGCTGACGTTCCTCGACCGCGGGGGACGCACGCTCGTCTGGACGCACGACGGCGGTCCGCTCGCCAACGAGTGGTCGGCCTGCGCCGCCGACGTCTGCCCGGTCGGCGCGCTCACGGTGCGCCAATTCCGGTTCCGAAGCCGCGTCTGGTACCTGCAGAAGACTCCGTCGATCTGTCCCGGATGCAACATCGGCTGCAACAACTCGATCGAGTCGCGGGAGAGCGTCGTGTACCGGTTCCTGCCCCGCCTCAACCCCGACGTCAACGACTACTGGCTCTGCGACCACGGGCGATTCCTGTCGGAGAGTCTGAACCTGCGCGACGTGTCGAAGGCCTCGGCCCGCGAGGGCGCCTCCGTTCGGGATCTGCCGGTCCCCGCGGCCGTCGCGCGCATCGCCACCGAGATTCGCGCCGCGATCGACTCCAAGGGCGCCTCCTCCGTCTTCTTTCTCGGCTCGCCGCACCTTTCGAACGAGGAGAACTTCCTTCTGCGCAAGCTCGCCGACCACCTCGGCTGCCCCAACCGCGACGTGACCGTCGACGAGGGCAAGCCGCGCCGCATCAAGTCGCAGAAGGGCTGGATCACCGGCGAGGAGGCGGCGCCGAACTTCCGCGGGGCGCGCGAGATGGGCATGACACCCGGCCGCGGCGGCTCCGGGCTCGAAGCCGTTCTCGCCGGCAAGAGCGCGCCGGAGGTGGTCGTCGTGGCGGACGCCGGATTCGGTGCGGCGGCCGACGACGCGGCCGCGGTCGCGGCCCTCCGGAAGGCGAAGTTCCTGGCCGTCCTGGCCCGGACGAGCAACGCGCTGACGCGCGCCGCCGACGTCGTGCTCCCCGCGGCTTCGCTCGCCGAGAAGGAAGGCACCTTCACGAACCTCCAGGGCCGCGCGCAGAAGTTCGAGCGCGCGTTCCTCTCGAAGCCGCCGGTGCGCGCCCATTGGGAGCTGCTGCTGATGCTCGCCAACGCGCTCGGCTACGGCGATGCCGGCTGGACCCCGGCGGACCTGCGCGGTCAGATCGCGAAGGAAGTGCCGGGGTACGAGGCCCGGCCGGAGAAGGAGCTCGACGGCGGGCGCCTCCTCAAGAAGGGCGACTTCGCCTGGAAGGGCCCCCTGTGACGCTCCTCGAGTGGGTCATCCTCGTCGCGCGCGTGGCGCTGCCGGCGATGATTCTGCCCGCGATCGTGATCCCGCTCGTCTGGTACGAGCGGCGCGTGGCCGCCTTCATCCAGGACCGCCCGGGGCCCAACCGCGTCGGCCCGTTCGGGCTGCTGCAGAGCCCGGCCGACATCCTGAAACTCTTCATGAAGGAGGAGGTCGTGCCGGCGCAGTCCGACCGCTTCCTCTTCTTCCTCGCGCCGGGCCTCGCGGTCTTCGCGGCGCTCTCGACGTTCGCGGTGATTCCCTACGGCGGGACGCTCACGATCGGCGGGAAGGAAGTGCCGCTGCTCGGCGCCGACATCTCGATCGGCGTGCTCTACGTCTTCGCCATCACGTCGCTCTCCGTCTATTCGCTGGTGCTCGCGGGCTGGTCGTCGAACAACAAGTTTTCGCTCATGGGCGGCATCCGGTCGAGCGCGCAGCTGATCTCCTACGAGCTCGCGATGACCACCGCGGCGGGCGGCGTGATCCTTTCCGCGAGCTCCTTCAAGCTGGCCGACATCATCGCGGCGCAGCAGGGCACGTGGCTCGGCTTCGTCCCCCGCTGGAACGTGTTTCCGCAGATCCTCGGGTTCCTGATCTTTTTCATCGCGACCTTCGCCGAGACCAACCGGCTGCCGTTCGACTTGCCGGAGGCCGAGGCGGAGCTCGTCGCCGGGTACCACACGGAGTATTCGGCGATGCACTTCGGATCGTTCTTCCTCGCCGAGTACGTCAATGTGATCGTGTCCTCGGCCCTGACGGTGACCCTGTATTTCGGCGGCTGGTCGCTGCCCGGATTTCATCCGCACGGCGTCGTCGGGGTGCTGCTGTCCCTGCTCGTCTTCGCGGTGAAGACGGCCCTCCTGGTCACCGTCTTCATCTGGGTGCGCTGGACGCTGCCGCGCTTCCGCTACGACCAGCTGATGGCGCTCGGCTGGAAGGTCTTCCTGCCGCTCGCCCTCATGAACCTCTTCTGGGTCGCGGCGCTCGAGATGTGGACGGGGAGACGGTAGCCGTGGAACGCGTGGTCTTCGACGCCGCGGCGGCGATCGCGGTCGTCTTTGCGGCGCTCATGGTCCTCAACCGAAATCCCGTCAAGAGCGTTCTGGCTCTCGTCGTCTCCTTCTTCTTCCTCGCCGTCGCGTACGTGCTCCTCTTCGCGCCGTTCATCGCCGCGATCCAGGTCATCGTGTACGCGGGCGCGATCCTCGTGCTCTTCCTCTTCGTTCTGATGCTGCTCAACATCCGTCAGGAGGGCGTCGAGAAGGATCCGCGGCCGATCCAGCGAATCCTCGCGGGCGCGGCCGTTCTCCTCTTCACGATCTTCCTCGTGACGCTCCTCGCGCGGCACGGCGCGCCGCCCGGCCTGCCCGCGACGGCCTCCGAGACGGGCGCTCCGCATATCGCCGACGTCGCCCGGGCCGTGTACTCCGACTTCCTCCTGCCCTTCGAGGCCCTCTCGGTGCTGCTGCTGGCGGCGCTCGTGGGCGCCTTCGTCCTCGTGGCGAAAGAGAGGGGGGCGAAGGCGTGATCGGAAAGATACCGCTCGGGGACGTCCTCGTCGCGTCCGCGGCGCTCTTCGCGATCGGCCTGGCCGGCGCGCTTCTCCGACGCACCGCGATCGTGATCTTCCTGTCGATCGAGCTCATGATGAACGCCGCGAACCTCGCGATCCTCGGCTACGGCGCGGCGCTCGGCACCGTGGACGGCCAGATCGCCGTCTTCTTCGTCATCGCCATCGCCGCCGCGGAGGCCTCCGTCGGGCTCGCGATCTTCGTGGCGCTCTTCCGCCACACCGAGACGATCGACGTGAACAAGATCAACCTCCTCAAGTGGTGAGATGAGCGCGCTTCCGCTCTGGCTCGTCCCCGCGCTGCCTCTGGCGGGCTTCCTCGGCACCGGTCTGCTCGGAACGCGCCTCGGCAAGCGGTTCGTATCGATCGTGGGAGTCGGGTCGGTCGCGCTGGCCACGGTCGTCGCTTACGCGCGCCTCCTTCCCTTCCTCGCCGGCGACCACGCGCCCGTCGTCGAGCGGGCGGCCTCCTGGATCGCCGCCGGAGACTTCCGCGCGGAGATCGCGTTCCGGCTCGACCCGCTCTCCGCCCTGATGCTGTCGTTCGTGACGTTCGTGGGGTTCCTCATCCACGTGTACTCGACCGGGTACATGCGCCACGACGAGACCGACGCCGGCTACGCGCGCTTCTTCTCCTATCTGAATCTCTTCATGTTCTCGATGCTGACGCTCGTCCTCGCACAGAACTTCCTCCTGATGTTCGTGGGCTGGGAGGGCGTGGGGCTCTGCTCCTATCTGCTGATCGGCTACTACTACGAGCAGCCGTTCGCGCCGGCCGCGGGGAAGAAGGCCTTCGTCGTCAACCGCATCGGCGACTGGGGCTTCCTCCTCGGCATGTTCGGCCTCGTCACGCAGTTCGGGACGCTCGACTACGACGGCGTCTTTCAGGCCGCGGCGAAGGATCCCGGGCGCTTCGCGCCGGCGTTGACCCTCATCGCGCTCTGTCTCTTCCTCGGGGCGGCCGGGAAGAGCGCCCAGGTCCCCCTCTACGTCTGGCTGCCCGACGCGATGGCGGGGCCGACGCCCGTCTCGGCGCTCATCCACGCGGCCACGATGGTCACGGCCGGCGTCTATATGGTCGCGCGCTGCAACGTCCTCTTCCGCCTGGCGCCGGACGCCATGCTCGTCGTGGCGGTCATCGGAACGATCACGGCCGTCCTCGCCGCCCTCATCGCCCTCGCCCAGAACGACATCAAGAAGGTGCTGGCATACTCGACGGTCTCGCAGCTCGGCTACATGTTCCTCGCCTGCGGCGTCGGCGCCTTCGTGGCCGGCATGTTCCACGTGATGACGCACGCCTTCTTCAAGGCCTGCCTCTTCCTCGGCGCCGGGTCCGTCATGCACGCGATGTCGGGCGAGCTCGACATGCGCAAGATGGGCGGCTTGAAGTCGAAGCTGCCGACGACGTACTGGACCTTCCTCGCGGCGGCGCTCGCGATCTGCGGCATCCCGCCGCTCGCCGGCTTCTTCTCCAAGGACGCCATCCTCGCCGGCGCCTTCGAGGCCGGAAAGCCGGTGCTCTACGGGGTGGGCCTCCTCACGGCTGGCCTGACCGCGTTCTACATGTTCCGGATGGTAGCGCGCGTCTTCGCCGGGACCTTCCGGGGCACCCACGAGCAGGAGCATCACGTCCACGAGTCGCCGCCGTCGATGACGGTGCCCCTGATCGTCCTCGCCATCCTGTCGGCCGTGGGCGGCTTCGTCGGGCTGCCCGCCGTACTCGGCGATCGGGGCAACCGCATCGAAACGTTCCTCTCGCCCATCTTCCTGCCGCTCGCGAATCGCGAAGCGGCCGAGCACGCGCTGCCCCACGCGACGGAATGGCTCCTGATCGCGGCTTCGGTCGCCGTGGCCGCCGGCGGGATCGCCCTCGCCTGGAAGTGGTACGCGAAGGAAAACGGCCGCGTTCCCGACCGCATCGCCGCGGCCTATCCCGGCCTCTATGCCCTCGTCGCGGACAAGTTCCGGGTCGACGAGCTCTACGACGCGATCGTCGTCCGCCCGTTCGCCGGCATCGCGCGGATCTGCTGGAAGGTCATCGACGTGCTCGTGATCGACGGCGTCCTGAACGCCGGCGCCTTCCTCGTCGAGCTCGCCGGCGACCTGCTGCGCTTCCTCCAGACCGGGAACGTGCGCAACTACGCCCTGACCTTCCTCCTCGGCGTCGTCGCTTTGATGCTGGTCGTGATGGGCGGATTCTGATGGAATTCTTCCGCAGTCATCTGCTCTCGACGGTCGTCTTCCTGCCGGCGGTCGGCGCGGTGCTTCTCGCCCTTCTTCCGGCCTCGGCCGCGAAGGGAGCGCGCAATCTCGCCCTCGCCATCGCGACCCTCGACTTCGTCGTCTCGATCCCTCTCTGGACGCGCTTCGTTCCGGCCGCGGGATTCCAGTTCGGCGAGAGCGTGCCCTGGGTCCCGAGCTTCGGAATCTCGTATTCCATCGGACTGGACGGGCTCTCGCTCGTGCTCGTGCTTCTCACGACGCTCCTGACGCCGGTCTCGCTGCTCTTCTCGCTCTCGCACGTCTCGAAGGGGGTCAAAGGGTTCTCGGTCGCGTTCCTGCTCCTCGAGACCGGGATGCTCGGGAGCCTCGTCGCGCTCGATCTCGTCGTCTTCTACGTCTTCTGGGAAGTGATGCTCGTGCCCATGTACTTCATCATCGGCATCTGGGGCGGCGCGCGGCGCATCTACGCCGCGATGAAGTTCTTCCTCTTCACGATGGCGGGAAGCCTCCTCATGTTCCTCGCCATCCTGTACCTCGGGGTGCGCCATCACGCCGTGACCGGCATGTGGTCCTTCGCGCTCGAGGACCTCGCGACGCTCGACCACGCGCGGACGGCCCAGACCGTGCTCTTCCTCGCTTTCGCGCTCGCGTTCGCGATCAAGGTCCCCGTCTTTCCGCTCCATACGTGGCTGCCGGACGCGCACACCGAGGCCCCCACCGCCGGCTCGATCATCCTGGCGGGCGTCCTCCTGAAGCTCGGCGTGTACGGATACCTGCGCTTCGGCCTGACGCTGTTTCCCGAGGCCGCGCTCCGATTCGCCCCTTGGGTCGGCCTCCTCGGCGTCATCGGCGTGATCTACGGCGCGCTCGTGGCCTTCCCGCAGAAGGACATGAAACGTCTCGTCGCGTACTCGTCGGTCTCGCACCTGGGGCTGGTGGTCGTGGGCGTGGCCGCGTTCACGTCGGTCTCGCTCTCCGGATCGATCCTCCAGATGATCAACCACGGCCTCTCGACCGGCGCGCTCTTCCTCCTCGTCGGCGTCCTCTACGAACGCCGCCACACGCGCGAGATCGACGCCTACGGCGGCCTCGCCGGCATCGTGCCCGTCACGACGGCGCTCTTCCTCGTCGCGACGCTTTCCTCGATCGGCCTGCCGGGGCTAAACGGCTTCGTCGGAGAATTCCTGATCCTGCTCGGGACGTGGACCTCCGCGCATCGGTGGTGGGCGGTGCTCGCCGCCACCGGGGTCATCCTCTCCGCCGTCTACATGCTGACGCTCGTGCAGCGCGTCTTCTGGAATCCCGTCGCGCACGAGGAGAACCGCAGCCTTCCGGAGATCCGCGCGAGCGAGCTCGTCGCGGCGGCGGTGCTCATCGTCGGCATGATCTGGATCGGCGTCCGGCCCGACGACCTGCTGTCGCGCCTGTCGCCGACCGTCGAGGCGATCCGGTCGAACGCGATCGAGAAGACCTCCGCCGAGAACCGCGCGGCGGCCGCCCGGGAGCGAACCGCGACGCCATGATCCAATTCGGACCGGCCGAGCTGGCGGCGACCGCTCCCGAGATCACGCTCGCTCTCGCGGGCGCGTTGATCGTCCTCCTGGAGGCGTTCGCTCCCCGGACCCGCCGCGCCTTCGCGACGCTCGCGCTCGTCGGCGTCGCCGCGTCGCTCTATTTCCTGTCCCGCGCGCCGATCGGCGACACGTTCGGGGGACGGCTCGAGACGTCGTCGCTCACCAGCGTCGCGAGCCTCTTTCTCGCCGCCACGGCCGCCATCGCGGTCCTCGTCGCGAAGCCGTATCTCGAGCGCGCGGGCGAGGAGCGCGGGGAATTCTACGCTCTCATTCTCTGGGGACACCTCGGCGTCTCGCTCATGGTGCGCGGGATCGACCTGCTCGTCGTCTTCATCGGCCTCGAGACGTTGTCCCTGGCCTTCTATGTCCTGGCCGCGATCTTCCGCGGGGTGCAGGCGTCCTCCGAGGCCGGCCTCAAGTACTTCCTCACCGGGGCCTTCGGCTCGGCGTTCACGGTGTACGGAATCGGCCTCCTCTTTGGCCGGACGGGCAGCCTCCGCATCTCCGCGCTCTCGCAGGTCGGGCTCGGAAGCGATCCCGTGGTGGTCTTCGCGCTGCTCCTCCTGCTCGCGGGTTTCGGATTCAAGATGTCCCTCGCGCCCTTCCACGCCTGGGCGCCCGACGTCTACCAGGGGATGCCGACGCCCGCGGTCGCGTACCTCTCGGTCGCGCCCAAGGGCGCCTCGCTCATCGTCCTCTACCGCGTGCTGACCGCCGTCTACCAGGGCGCGCTGCCCTCGCGTCTCCAGACCGGCGTCGCGGCGCTCGCCGTCTTCTCGATGACGCTCGGCAACGTCGTGGCGCTCGCGCAGCGGGACATCAAGCGCCTCCTCGCGTACTCGGGAATCGCGCACATGGGTTACGTCACGATCACACTGGCGGTCTTCGGGCGCGGCGCCTTCGCGGCGGCGATCGTCTATCTCTTCGCTTATCTCGTCTCGAACGCCGGCGCGTTCGCGGCCGTCTCCGTGCTCTACCGCGACGAGACGCGCCCGCATCCGGTCGGTCTCCTTGCGGGAGAGGGCCGGCGCGCCCCCTTCGCGGCGGGCGTGCTCACGCTCTGCCTTCTCTCGCTCGCCGGCATCCCCGCCACCGCCGGGTTCATCGGCAAGTTTTTCGTCTTCGGCGCGGCGATCGACCGCGGCCTCTACGGACTCGCGGTCATCGGCATCCTCAACAGCCTCGTGTCCATCGGCTACTATCTGCGCGTCGTCTACGTCCTCTACATGCGCGAACCGGTCGAAGCCGAGGGTCCGCCGCCGCTCGGGGTTTCCGACGGCCTGGCGCTCGCCATCTGCGCGGCCGGCATCCTCCTGCTCGGCGTCTTCCCGGCCGGTCTCTGGAGTCTCGCCCGGAGCGCCGCCGAGAGCCTGCCGTTCTTCGGCCCGTGAGAGTCCCTCCGCCCCCCGACTAGAAATGAAGCACCGGCGCTCCGCGCCGCAAACCGCCGAGAAGGAGTAGTGAATGTCCGCGAAGCCCAAGCCCGTGTCCCGGCCGTCTCCCCGACCCGCCGCGCCGGCCCCCCACTCGGCGGCGGAGGACCTCAATCCGTTTCACTTCGCGCGGCGTCAGTTCGAGCGCGCCGCGGACCATTTGGGCCTCGACGCCGGAACGCGGGAGGTGCTCGGCAACCCGAAGCGGCAGCTCACCGTCTCGATTCCCGTCAAGATGGACGACGGCTCGATCCGATGCTTCCAGGGGTACCGCGTCCAGCATTCGATCGCGCGCGGTCCGTCGAAGGGCGGCATCCGATACCACCCGGGCGTCACGCTCGACGAGGTCAAGGCCCTCGCGATGTGGATGACGTGGAAGTGCGCGGTGGTCAACATTCCGTTCGGGGGCGCGAAGGGCGGCATCACCGTGGATCCGAAGAAGCTCTCACTCGGTGAGAACGAAAGGATGACGCGCCGCTTCACGTCCGAGATCTCGATCATCCTCGGGCCCGACCGCGACATCCCGGCTCCCGACGTGTACACGAACTCGCAGACGATGGCGTGGATGATGGACACCTTCTCGATGACGAAGGGCTATTCGACGCTCGGCGTGGTCACCGGCAAACCCCTCTCCGTGGGCGGCTCCGCCGGACGCAACGAGGCGACGGCCGAAGGCTGCTTCGTGGCGATCGAGGAAGCGGCCAAGCGGATGTCCTTGAAGCTCAAGGGTGCCACGGCGGCCGTGCAGGGCTTCGGCAACGCAGGCTCCTTCGCGGCGAAGTTCCTGGACGAGGCCGGCGCGAAGATCGTGGCGGTCTCGGATTCGCAGGGCGGCGTCTACGACAAGAGGGGGCTGTCGATTCCCAACCTCTTCTCGACCAAGGAGAAGAAAGGCTCCGTGACCGCCGTCAAGGGCGAGCGCATCTCGAACGAGGACCTGCTCGAGCTGCCGGTCGACGTCCTCGTCCCGGCGGCGCTCGAGGGGGTCATCACCCGCCGCAACGCGCCGCGCGTGCGGGCCAGGATCGTCGCCGAGGCGGCCAACGGCCCGACGACGCCCGAGGCCGACGACATCCTCCACAAGAAAGGAATCGTCGTCATTCCGGACATCCTGGCCAATGCGGGTGGAGTCACGGTGTCGTATTTCGAGTGGGTGCAGGACCTCTACTCGTTCTTCTGGGATCCCGACATGGTGCGGACGCAGCTCCAGCGGACGATCCGCCGCTCCTACGCCGACGTCGAGTCGACCGCGCGCGAGCACGACACGGACCTGCGCACCGGCGCGCTCATCCTCGCCGTGCATCGCGTCGAGGAGGCGACACGGATTCGGGGGATCTTCCCGTAGCGGCCGCCCCGGCCGTCATATAGTCTGCAAAGAGAAGCAAGGAGGAGGAAGTCATGCAGAGGAGAGTCTTCGGAATCGTGTCAGCGGTTCTCTTGGCGGCCGGCCTCGCGGCGGCTCAGACGAGCTCTACGAACACCCGCGAAGTGAAGTTCGAGATCGTTTCCGTCGACGGAAACAAGGTCGTCTGGAAGGACGACCAGGGCAAGACGCGGGAGTACGTCGCTCCGGAGGGCTTCAAGGTCATGGTGGACGGCAAGGAGGTGGCGGTTCCCGACCTGCAGCCCGGTATGAAGGGCGTCGCGACCGTGTCGACGAAAACCACCATGCATCCGGTCACCGTCACCGAGGTCAAGAACGGACAGGTCATGGCATCGGCCGGCAATTCCGTCATCGTGAAGATGGCCGACGGCACGATGCGGCAGTTCACGCAGAAGGACGTCGAGGCGCGGCACGCGAAGCTCTATCGCTCCGGCCAGGAAGTCCCTCTCTCCGGCTTCCGCGTCGGCGACATGCTCAGCGCGACGATCGTGACCGACCACCCGCCGAAGATGGTCACCGAGCAGCAGGTCACATCGGCTTCGGCGTCCGCTCCGGCCAAGCCCATGGCGGCTTCGGCTCCGGCGGCGGCGTCCGCTCCCGCGCCGGCCCCGGCTCCTGCCGCAGCGGCCGCACCCGCGGAGGCTCCTGCTCCGGCGATGAAGCACAACAAGCTTCCCAAGACGGCAAGCGCGCTCCCTCTGATCGGCGGCCTGGGCCTTCTGCTCGTGGCGGCTGGCCTGACGCTGACCGCGCGGCGGGCGCGTCTCGCCCGTTAGTCCCGGCACCCGATCGACCCGCCGCGTCCGGTTTTCCCGCCGGACGCGGCTTTTCTTTTTCGGAGGATGGGTGGGGTCACGCGACCATCGAGAATCCGGCCACGTGGCGCCCAGGCCATCCTGCTGGGACGACGCGGACCGGCACGCACCGTCGGAGTATTTCTGGCTCGCGGACCCGAACGTGAGAGCCCGGGTGAACGAGCGGATCACGGGAGATCCGTCGGTGTGGCCAATTCCCTGGTTTCGCTCGCGCCCGGAGATCGCCGCGCGCCTTCCCTTCGGCCGGGTCCTCAGCGTCGGCTGCGGTACCGGCGGGCTCGAGCGGGACCTCGTCCGGAGCGGCGTCGCCTCGAGGGCGGTGGGTGTGGACGTCGCGATGGCGCCGCTCGCCGCCGCGCGCCGGGCCGCGGGAGCCGAAGGACTCCGGGATCGGATCGCCTACGCGAGCGCCGAAGCGAGGACACTTCTCGAGCGCGAGAAACATTGGGACGCCGTCTTCTTCCACGGCTCGCTCCACCACTTCGACGACGTCCCCGGAATCCTCGCGCGCGCGCGGTCGGCGCTCAAGCCCGCCGGAATCCTCTACCTCGACGAGTACGCCGGGCGTTCCCGCGGCCACTGGCGGCCATGGCATCTCCTCGTTCCGAACCTCGCCTTCCGGCTGCTCCCGCGCGCCGTCCGGCGAACGCGTCGGGTGAGAAGCCCCGTGACGGACGAGGATCCGACCGAGCAGATCGCCTCGGCCGACATTCTCCCGGCCGTGCGCCGCTTTTTCCGGGTCCTCGAGCAACGCGACTACGGCGGCAACCTGCTCCTTCTCGTCTACCCGAACCTGCGGCGCCCGTCGGATCCGTCCGCATTCCCCGAGGCGATCGAGCGCCTGCTCCGATGGGAGGACGCGATGCTCCGCCATCCGCGGATCTTCGGCGAGACGTCGGCCCACGTCGTCCTTTGGGCGCAGCCGCGCGAGAGACCTCGATCTAACCCGTCTGCCGGATGAGCACCGCGCGCACGGGCGACGAGTCGAGCAGCTCGAAGGCCAGAGGCACCGCGACGAGGCCGTAGTCTCCCGGCTCGACGTGCGCGAGGTGAAGTCCCTCGAGCAGCGCCACGCCCCTCGAGAGGAGGGTCCGGTGCACGGGCACGTCGTACGCGTCGGCGGGATCGATCGAGATCGCGTCGGTGCCGACCAGGATCACGCCCTTCTCGATCAGTCGAACCGCGGCGAGCGGCGAGAGAAAGACCTTGCCTTTGGTCCGGAAGAGCACCCGCGGCACGCCGATCGCGCGCGGAGGGAGGCTGTCGGGACCGATCTCCCCTTCCCCGGAGAGCTCCACAACGCGCGCCGGCCCGAGGTAGGGCTGGAGCGACATCGCGCCGATCGCCTTGCCGCCCGGCAGCACGTGGGACGGCGCGTCGGCGTGCGTTCCGAGGTGCGACGACATCGAGAAGGCCGTCGACTCCCACGGGTCGCCGCCCGCGAGGCTCGACGTCGTCCGGAAGCTGAACCCGACGTCGCCGGGCCAGGGCTTCGTCGCGTCGCCGATCGGCCGCGAGATGTCGAGGATCTCGAGCGCCGCGGCCGGCCGCCGACCGCCGGCGCCTACCGCATCCTTCGGACGGTCTTCCTCGCGGCGTACCGTTCGGCGACGTGCGGGTCGTGTCCGCGATGTCGCGGATTGAGGGGCACGTCGCGATACTCGGCGTCGCATCGGTAACAGATCGTAACCGGTCGCACCCAGGCCGCGACGATCCAATCCACGAGGACGGTCGCGAGCAGGACCGGCGTGAACCAGATCCAGCCGGACTTCCATCCGACGAAGAGCGCCAGGCCGAGCGACGCCGCGAGAAAGAGGCACCCCAGCCGCTGATCCACGTCTTTCTGGAGAAAGAAGGCCCGGTTGCCGCAGAAAGCGCAGCGCGCGACGCCGGAAGCGCCCACCGCCCCCTCCATCCGCGCCGCGTACGCCTTGCCGCACTTGACGCACGTGGAGTCGCCCGACTCGCCCTCGGCGAATTCGCGCGACGTCAGGCAGTCCGGGCAATAGTACCGCGCGCGCACGCCGACGCTACGCCGGGAATCCCGTGGCGACCGTCAGGTAGGAGGACAGCAGCTCGCCGATCAGAACGAAGACGAGCGCCACGTAGAGGAGGCCCGTGGCCGCCTGATTCGAACGCATGTCGGCCGTCCTCCAGATGAACCACGAGAGGGCGAGCGGCCCGACGATCCCCCAGGTCACCCGAAAAAGGAAGAAGAGGGCGTCGCGCTCGAGCGAGAGGAGCGAGGCGAGGCCCTCCGGGCTCACGCCGGCCGCAAACGCGGCGCCGAGGAGCGCCGTCCGCGCGGCGACGAGGACCGCGAACAGGAGCGCCCCCCTCGCGAGGAGCCGGAACGGGAGCGACCGCGACACGAGGTACCAGTGGCCGAGATTCATCGTCAGGAGCACGGCCCCGAAGAGCAGGCCGCCCACAAACGCCCCCGCGACCGTCCAGGCGTCGCCGTGCGGCCGCGGCGCCGCGAGCGCCACCGCCGCGAGGCTCCACGACGCGAGCGCCGCCGACGCCCCGAGGACCGGCCGTCCCCAGGCCGCGCGATCCAGCTGAGCGAGCGCCGTGTAGAGCAGCGCCGCCGCGGCGGCCGCCCCGCCGACCCCGAGCGGATAGCCGGGCGGCCGCGTCAGGAAGGCGCCGCCGAGAAACGCCGCGGCGAGCGCGCCGTGGAGCGCGAAGAAGCCCTTTCCGAGGGTCTTCACGGGGAAGAACGGGAGCAAGAGGGCGGTGCCCGTTCCGGCTTCGAGCAGAAAGAGCCCCAGTCCTCCGAGCGCCATGAGGCGCGGATCTTAGCAGCGGGCGGCTACCGACCCGAAAAGGCGAGGACGCGATCCGCGATGCGGCCCACGTGACCGACGAGGCCGTGGTCTCCGTCCGGAATCTCGACGAACTCCGAACCCGCGGCGAGCTTCCCCGACTCCTCCCACCGATCCCAGACCGCGCGCACCCCGTCGAAGGGAACGCTCTCGTCGCGGCGGCCCATGAAAACGACGGTCGGGACCCGCGGGGCTTCGCCCTCGACGTCCACCGTGGCCATCTCGTCGAAGAACCGCCGGTGGATCGTGCGCTCGGACTCCGCGCCGTGGTGAAAGAACGTGACCGGGTCGCCCGGCGGCAGTTTCTCCGTCCAGCGATTTCCGAAACCGAGAGCGGGCGCCACCAGCACGAGCGGCGCGAAGAGCGCGGACTTTTCGACGGCCAGCGCCACGAGCGCGCCGAGGGAGCTTCCCACGACGACGGCCGGCATATGGCGCTTCACCTCCCAGGCCGCGAGCTGCGTGATCGACTTGAAGGCGAGCTTCTCGAAAGACGGAATGTTGAGGTCGGGCGCGAGCACCCGCAGCCCCCGCGGCTCGAGGCGCTCGCGCAGGGCGGCCGCCTTCCGGCCTGCCGGCGAGGACGCGAATCCGTGGAGATACAGGACGTTCTTCAGCCCCTCGGGCCTCCTTCGCGGGCCATTAAAACCTGCGCCGCCCCGCTTGGTAAACTCGCCCCCGCCTTTTCGAGGACGCCATGAGCTCGAATCCCACGCGGCGAACGCTCACGAAACTCCTGCTCGCGGCGCCGGCGGCGCTGTCCGTCGCGCCGCTCGCCTGCACGAGCACGTCGGGTTCGGCCTCCTCCGCCGACCGTCTTCCCCCGGCCGAGCGCAAGCGCCGCGACGAGCTCGCCCGGTCGACGGCGCAGCTCCAGAAGAACGTCGCGGCCCTCGCGCAACTCGAGCTGCCGGCCGGAAGCGAGCCTGCGATCTATTTCTCCCCTCTTCTGACCCGCAAGTGACGCCCGAAGAAGCGCTCTCCGCCGACGTCTCGGACGTCGCGCCGCTGATCGAGAAGCGCAAGCTTTCGCCGGTGGCGCTGGCGGAAGCGTCCCTGGCGCGGCTCGAGGGCGCCGGCAAGGCGCTGAACGCCGTTGCCAACCTGACGCGCGACCGCGCCCTCGCCGAGGCGCGCGCCGTCGAGAAGGACCTCGCCGCGGGCAAGAAGCGCGGGCCGCTGCAGGGAATCCCCTACGGCGTGAAGGACCTCATCGCCGCCAAGGGCGCGCCGACGACCTGGGGCGCCGCGATGTTCGAGGACCGCACGATCGACGAGGACGCGACCGTCGTGCGGCGGCTCCGCGACGCCGGCGCCGTCCTGGTCGCGAAGCTTTCGATGATCGAGTTTGCCGGCGCCTTCGGCTACGACAACGCCGCGACTTCGGCGACCGGTCCGACGAAGAATCCCTGGGACCCGACGCGCTGGAGCTGCGGCTCCTCGTCGGGCTCCGCCGCCGCGGTCGCGGCCGGGCTCGTCGGCTTCGCGATCGCCTCCGAAACCTGGGGCTCGATCGTGTGTCCGTCTTCCTTCTGCGGCGTCTCGGGCCTGCGGCCGACGTACGGACGTGTGCCGCGCACCGGCGCGATGGCCCTCTCCTGGACGATGGACAAGCTCGGGCCCATGGCGCGGTCCGCGGAGGACTGCCAGCTCGTCCTGGGCGCGATCGCGGGGCCCGACGCGGACGATCTTTCGTCGCTCTCGGCCCCCGCCGACCTCAAGGCCTCGTCCTTCGCGCGCGACTACCGCGTCGGCGTCGTTCGAGTCGAAGGCCCGGTCTGGCCGGACGAGGAGGCCCACGGCGTTTTCGAGGACGCGCTCCGACTCCTCGCGCGGCTCGGCTGCCGCATCGAGGAGGCGAAGCTCCCCGAGCTCCCCTTCGAGGAGGTCGCACAGATCGTCCTCGCCTGCGAGCAGGTCGCCGCCTTCCGTCCGCTCCTCTCGGATCCGAAGCTCGAGCCGGCGCTGCGCGAGAAGGGACAGAACGCCGTCGAAGCTTCGCGCGCCGTCTCCGGAGCCGATTACATCCGCGCGATGCAGACGCGGCGCCTGATGCAGAAGGCGCTCGACGGCATCTTCGAGAAGTACGACGTCCTGATCGCGCCGGGTGTTTCCTTCGTCGCGACGCCGCTCGCCGCGAATCTCGAGCAGGCGTTCGCGGGTCCGGACCCGCTCGGCGCCGCCGGGAACCTCGCGGGGCTCCCCGCCGTGACGATCCCGTGCGGCTTCACGCGGGGGAACCTCCCGGTCGGCCTGCAGATCGTCGGGCGGCCGCTCGAAGAGCGCCGCATTCTGGCTCTGGCCCGCGTGTACCAGCAGCGGACCGACTGGCACGACAAGCGCCCGCCCGCGGCGGCCGCGCCCGGACCGTCGGGGGGAAGCGCCGTCGGAAGCTAAGCCCTTTCGTTCCCGCGCTTCGGCGGCCCGCAGCGACTGTTCGATCCTTCGTCACATTTTGCGATCGTTTGATGAGTGCGCACCTGCTATAATCCCTTGGAAAATCAGGGGTTCCTCAAAAAACTGTGCGATGAGTGCGTCAATGCCTCGGGACGAGACCGCGCGTCTGGAAGCGCTGCGCCGCTACCAGATTCTGGACACTTCCGCCGAGCAGGCCTTCGACGATCTCGCGATCCTCGCCTCGCGCATCTCCGGCACGCCGATGGCGGCGGTCTCTCTGATCGACGCCGACCGCCAGTGGTTCAAGGCGCGCGTCGGCCTCGAGGCGACGGAGACGCCGCGCGCCATCGCGTTCTGCGCCCACACGATCCAGCAGAAGTCGGCGCTCGTCGTTCCCAATGCCGCCAAGGACGATCGGTTCCGAGAGAGCCCGCTCGTGAAGGTGAAGGACGGCATCCGCTTCTACGCGGGAGTCCCCATCATTACGCCCGACGGCCACGCCATCGGCACCATCTCGGTCATGGACCGGAAGGCGCGCACGCTCGAGCCGGAGCAAATCCGGGCGCTCGAGGCGCTCGGCCGTCAGGCGGAGAAACAGCTCGAGGTCCGCACCTACATCGACCGGCTCGCCCGGACGATCGAGGAGCGTGAATCGGTCGAACGCCGGCTGCGCGACGTCAACCACTTCACCTCGGCGATCATCGAGGGCGCGGGGGAAGGCATCGTCGTCTACGACCGCTCCTTCCGCTACGTGGTCTGGAACCGGTTCATGGAGGAGCTGACGGGCATGCCCGCCCGCCACGTCCTCGGCCAGAGCGCGATCCAGCTCTTCCCCCACTTCCGCGAGCAGGGCATCGCGACGTTCCTCCAGAAGGCGCTCGGGGGCGAAAAGGTCACGCCGCACAGCTACAAGTTCCACATCCCGCAGACCGGCCGGAGCGGATGGGTCAGCGCCACGTACGGCCCGAATCGCGACGCGAGCGGCGCGATCACGGGCGTCATCGGCGTCGTCCGAGACGTGACGCAGGAGAAGCAGTCGAAGGAGGCCCTCTCGGCGGCCGAGGCGAAATTCCGAGGCCTCGTCGAGCAGTCGCTCGTCGGTATCTACGTCATCCAGGACGGGCGCTATCAGTACGTCAACCCGAAGCTCGCCGAGATCTTCGGATACACGCCGGACGAGATGCTCGCGATGGATTCCGTCATGTCGCTCGTGTCCGAGGAGGACCGCGGCGTCGTTCAGGAGAACATCCGCCGCCGGCTTGCGGGAGAGGCGCAGACGGTGCGCTACAGCTTCCGCGCGCTCCGAAAAGACGGCCAGGAGATCGAGCTCGAGGTCCACGGCGCGGCGACGGAGTTCCAGGGGCGGCCGGCGATCATCGGAACGCTGCTCGACATCACGGACCGCAAGCGCGCCGAGGCGCAGATCGTCTACCACGCGTACCACGACCCGCTCACCGAGCTCCCCAACCGCATGCTGTTCATGGAGCGGCTGCGGCTGCAGCTCGCCCAGGCGCGGCGCCAGAGCCGCAAGCTCTCGATCGTCTACTTCGACCTCGACCACTTCAAGTTCGTCAACGACACCCTCGGACACAGCGTCGGCGACGAGTTCCTCCAAACCGTCGCCACGCGCCTCAAGGGTCTCGTGCGCGAGATGGACACCGTGGCCCGAGTCGGCGGCGACGAGTTCGTCATCCTGATCCCCGACGTCTCGCGCGCGGAAGACATCAGCATCGTCGCGCAGAAGCTGCTCAACTCCGTCGCGCGGCCGCTGCAGGTGGAGGGCCGCGCGCTGAACATCACCGCCTCGATCGGCATCGCGACTTTCCCGGCGGACGGCGAGGACGCCGAGACCCTGCTCCGCAACGCGGACACCGCGATGTATCGGGCGAAGGAGCTCGGGCGGAACAACTTCCAGCTCTGCACTCCCGAGCTGACCTCCAAAGCCGTGGAGCGGCTGACGATCCAGAACGGACTGCGCCTCGCCCTCGACCGCGACGAGCTCGTCCTGCACTATCAGCCCGTCGTGAGCCTGACGTCCGGCCGGATCGTCGGCCTCGAGGCCCTCGTTCGCTGGCAGCACGCCGAGAAGGGCCTCATCATGCCGGGCGCCTTCATCTCGGTCGCCGAGGAGACGGGACTCATCCTGCCGCTCGGCGAGTGGGTGCTCGGGAGCGCGGCCAAGCAGCTCAAGCAGTGGCAGAACAACGGCCTGCCGGATCTCCGGATGGCGGTCAACGTCTCCGCGCGACAATTCCGCGAGCCGAGCCTCGTCCGAACGATCGAGAGGGCGCTCGGCGATTCCGAGGTCAAGCCGCAGCACCTCGAGATCGAGATCACCGAATCGATCGCGATGGAGAGCGCCGAGGTCGTCGTCGCGAACCTCGAGTCCCTGCGCAACATGGCCGTCGGCATCTCGATCGACGACTTCGGGACCGGTTACTCGTCGTTGACCTACCTGAAGCGCTATCCCATCAATTCACTCAAGATCGACCGCTCGTTCGTGACGGACGTCGCGACCAATCCGGCGGACGCCGGCATCGTCCGCGCGGTCGTCGAGATGGCCCACGGCATGAAGCTGAACGTCATCGCCGAGGGCGTCGAGACCAAGGACCAGTTCGCCCACCTGCAGAAGTACGGCTGCGACGAGATGCAGGGCTACTGGTTCAGCAAGCCCCTCCCCGTCGAGGCCATCAACAAGCTCCTCGCAGAAGAAAAGAAGCTCTGGACGCCACAGGCGTAGGCCCGGGACATCCCCTCCCGCGGCCGGACCGCTAGGGATCGCTGCCGGCGCCGGCGGCCTTGCGGGCCAGGAGTGTGACCGGCCGGAGCGAGCCCATCGTCACGAGGGTCCAGAAAGCGGAAGCCATGCGCGAATCGACGCGCGCGGCTTCACACGAGCCGGCCGCGAACGCGGCCGCATACTCGCCGCCGTGGCGAATGTCGTCGACGAGCGCGGCGCCGCCGGGTTTCAGGACGCGGGCGATCTCGAGAATCGCCTTCCGGCGGTCGGCGGCGGACGCGAGGTTGTGCACCGCCGCCGAGGAGACGACGACGTCGAAGGAGCCGCCGGGAAAGGGAATGGCGCGCATGTCGGCGGTCCGCACCTCGACGCGGTCGGCGACGCCCTCGCAGCGCGCGTTTTCGAGCGTCGCCTCGGGACGGTTCCCCGACAGGTCTTCGGCCCGCCAGATGTCGATGCCGGTGGCCTTTCCCGACTTCAGGCGCCGGGCCGCTCCGACGAGCATCAGTCCGCGTCCGCAGCCGACGTCCAGCACGCGCTCCCCTCCCGTCCAGGCGATCCGGTCGAGAAGAATCTCGCGTTCGCGGACTTTCCCGACCCGGGACGTCCGGATCATCCAGAAGCCCATGGCCGTCAGTCCGAGGCCCGCCCAGAGGCCCATCCGGGAGAGCGGGAACACGAGGTTGACGCCCGCCACGGGCGGCGTCCGGACCACTCCGGACCAGAGGCGGAGCGCTCCGAGGAGCCACAGCCCGAGACCGGCTCCGCCGAGGACGAGCAGATTGCGGACGACCTTCGGCGCGTCGAGACCGTAGTCCGGGACGCAGGGCCGGCCGGCGCTCTCCGTCATCCTTCCGCCGTCAGGGCTGCCGGATCGTCACCGAACGCGGCGCGGCCTTCCGCTTGGCCGGTGGCGCGACCGCGCGGACGTCGAGCACCTCCAGGTCGAACACGCCGCCGTCGGTCGAGACGTAGAGCTGCTGCGCACTGGCGTCGCCGACGAGCTGCTGCGGGTAGCGCCCGGAGAGACCGCCGGCGAGCACCGTCCAGGTCGTGCCTCCGTCGCCCGAGCGATAGACCGTCGCCCCGGACGCCGTGCCGGCCGCCGCGTAGAGGATTCCCGTCCCCTCCGGGCCGAAGAGAAACGACGTCGCGTGGATGGGAAGCCCGTTCAAGCGCTTCCAGGAGCCCCCCGCGTCGGCGGTCAGATACGCGCCGCCGCAGGGCGTCGCGCCGCCCTGGAAGAAGCCCACCAGGATCGATCGGTTGTCGTGCGGATCCAGGGCGAGGGCCGATACGAGCGAGCAGGCGCCGATCGTCTGCGAGATCTTGCCCCACGTCGCGCCGCCGTCGAGCGTGGTGAAGAGTCCCGTGTCCGTGCCCGCGTAGAGGACGTTGGCGCGTGTCGGATCGGCCGTGAAGGCGGTGACGTACGAGCCGGTCCCGA
Organism: Thermoanaerobaculia bacterium; assembly: GCA_036558325.1. Taxonomy (GTDB): domain Bacteria; phylum Acidobacteriota; class Thermoanaerobaculia; order UBA5066; family Gp7-AA6; genus DATBFU01. The sequence goes on from DATBFU010000063.1 coordinate 33,431, forward strand.
GCGGGAGGGTGTCGAAAGTCGCCCCGCCGTCCCGGCTGCGAAAGATCGCGGCGGCGCAGTCGCCGGGGAGACAGCCCGTCGGCCCGCATTGACAGTTGGCGCCCGCGACGTACAGCGCGGCCGGATCCGCCGGCGAGAACGCGAGCGTGCCGCTGCTGCTCCCGAAGCTCGCCGCCGAGCTCCAGGTCGCGCCGCCGTCGGTGCTCTTGCGCAGGTCGCCCGAGCTGACGAACGCGTAGAGCGTTGCGGCGTTCGACGGGTCGGCGGCGACCGAGAGCACGTACTTGTTCGCCGCCGTCTGCGTCAGCGGCTCCCACGTCGCCCCGCGCCCCGAGCCGCGGTAGACCTTTCCGATCACGAGGCCCGTCGAGGTGTCGAACACGGCCGCGTAGATCCGGGTCGCATCGGCGGGATCGATCGCGACGGAGCTGACCAGGGACGCCGCCGGACCGTTCGTCGACCACACACCCTCGCCCGCTCGGGCGGCTCCGTTGGTCGAGAGAAGGATTCCCGCGATGAGCGGCCAGGCACCCGACCGGCGCTTCGCGGAGAGCATCCGAAGCGAATGTACGGGCTTCCCGAACGGATGTCCAGCGGAGCGGCCGCCTCCCGCGCGGCGGGCCGGGCCGGCTCAGAGCGCGAGCTTGAAGGTCTTCGAGAGGAAGGCCGCCATCTGGCCGCGCGTCACGGCCAGATTGGGGCAGTACTTCCCGCCGCCACAGCCGCCGGTGACGCCCTCCCGCGCGAGCTGCTCGATCCACTTCGCGAAGGGATCGGACACGGGGACGTCCGAGAACATCCCGGTGGCCGCCGGCGGAGCGTAGCCGCTGCCGTGCTCGGTGCGCAGGAGAAGGACGGCCATCGAGGAGCGCGTGACCGAGCTGTTCGGACAGAAGTCGCCGCCGCCGCAGCCTGTCGTGATCCCGCGCGCCGCGACGTCCTCGATCCAGCCGGCGCCGAAGGCCGCGAAGGGAACGTCCAGGAACTCGGTTCCGCTCGGCAGCGGCGGAACGTAGCTGCTGCCGAACCGGCTCTTCAAGAGGAAGACCGACATCTGCGCGCGCGTGACCGCCTGGTCCGGGCAATAGATCCCGCCGCCGCAGCCGCCGGTGACGCCGTTGTGGAAGATCGTCTCGATCGACGGGTAGAACGGGTCGAGGCCGATGTCGTTCACGACGTCGGTGAAGCTCTCGCCGATGTGGAGCGTCCACACCTTCGTGACCAGGTGGGGCGCGCCGAGGGCCGGCGGCTCGAGTGGAGTCACGTCCTCCTGCATCGTCGCGTCGGAGTGCGTCGGGATGAGCGTGCGGTCGCCCGCGAGGCTGACGGCATAGCAGTCGGTGCAGCTCTGCTCGCTGCCGGCGGTCACCATGCCGTAGTCGGCGGTGGCGTCGTCGATGGTGTACGTGATGCCGGCGCCGTCGCCCGGGCCGGTGAAGGCGGAGGCCGCTCCGGTCATGGTGACGGCCACCGCGTTCGTGTTCTTCCAGGTCGGAGCGACGACCGCTCCGGTGTCGCCGACTTCGAGGACGTGGTTATTGAGGATGCCGAGGGCCAGGGCCGGATCGACCACGAGACCGGTCGGGTCCGCGCCGAGAGAGGTGACCTCGGTGCCGAAGACGTGCATCACGATGTGCATGTCGGGGAAGCCGAGGCTGCCCGTCGTCGCGGGAGTGGACACGCCGCAGTCGGCGGCCAGCAGGTAGCTCGGGGCCGTCTCGGCGGCGGAGTTCGATCCGATGAAGAACTCGTTGGCGAGACCCTGGCCGTTCGGCGTCACGATCTCGACGACGAGCTGCGAGCCGGCCGGTGCGGTGCCCAGAACCGGGATGTGGAAGAGGGTCAGCGACTGATCCGGGATGGTCGTCGACAGGGTCCCGATCGACGTCAGCGAACCCGGGTAGCCCGTCGGGAACGTCTGGTTCGAGGTGTAGAGATTGGCGGTGATGGGCTGCGATCCTCCCTGGCCCGGGCCCGAGGCCGCCAGCTCGACCCCGATCTCGACGTCGCAGACGTCGAAGTCGCCGGTCACTCCGTAGTCGGTCAGCAGGAAGGCGCGGAAGTAGTGGTTCTCGGTCGTGGCCGTTCCGTCGTTGCACGCGACCGAGTTTCCGGAGGTGACGGTGTCGCTCGTCCCTTCCGTGATGTCCACCGGTCCGCAGACGCCCTGCGTCACGGTCGGGTGCGAGGGAATCAGGTTGAGCCGTTTGCTGTGCGAGATCGATTGAGCGGAGGCGAGACTTGCGAGGCCGAAGATGGCGATGAGACACGAGATCCAGAGACTTCGCCGATTCACCATAAACACGCTCCTCCTCCAGATTGTTGTGAAGCTTTCCTAGCGATCAGTTCCCCCACGTCGTGATGCCGTGGCGCGATTCTATGCCGAAAGATGAGGGCGATGGCGAGTCTTAAGGGGGCCTCAGGAGAGCGACTTCCCGCCGTCGACCCGGAGGATCTGGCCGGTGACGAACGAGGGGCCGGTGCACAGAAAGACGACAGCCTCGGCCACGTCCCGGGCGTTCCCGTTCCGGCGGAGGGGCGTCTCGGCCGCCCATCGCTCCTCGAGACTCCGGGGGGTTCCCTGGGGGACCATGACCGTTCCAGGCGACACTCCGTTGACCGACACCTCGGGGGCGAGCTCGACGGCCAGGGCACGCACGAGCCCCTCGGCCGCGGCCTTCGAGACCGCGTGCGCGAGGTAGTTCCTGACGGGGCGGACCGCGAGGAAGTCCGAGATCAGGACGACGCGTCCCTTCCGCCGCCGAAGGCTCGGGGCGGCGGCCTGGGCCAGCAGGAAGCCGGCGCGCGCGTTGACATGGAGCGCGGAATCCCAGAGGACCTCGTCCGTCGCCTCGAACGCGGCGCGGTGGAAGTTGGCGGCAGAGTGCACCAGGAAGTCGAGGGCGCCGAAGGAGCGAAGAACATCCGCGATCAGCCTCCGGCACTCCACGGGGTCCGCGAGGTCGGCCGCGAACGCCTCCGCCCGCCGGCCGAGTCCGCGGATCTTCCGGACCGTCTCGCGCGCCGGCCCCTCGGAGGAGCGAAAGTGGACCGCGACGTCGGCGCCCGACTCCGCGAGGGCGAGGGCGATCGCGCGTCCCACGCGGATGCCGGCGCCCGTGACGAGGGCGACGCGGGCGGCTCCTCCCGTCGCGCCCCGCCTCATCGCGCGGAGGGCCGGACGCGCACGTAGGCGGCGGGATCCGCCATCAGGCGCCCGTTGTCGAGGAACGCGGACCACTCCGCGAGGAAGGCCCAGAGGTGGACGCCCACGGCGATGACCGAGGCGGCGAGGTGGTACCAGGACGGCAAGGCGCGCGTGTGGACGGCGCCCCCGAGGACGAACACGCCGATCGCGGAGAGCAGCGCGAGCGTGGCCGGCGGCGAGGTGCGGCGCTTGAAGCCGCGCAGCGCCTCGAGAACGGCGTTGCGGTCGGGAGGCGGGAGGGCGGCGATCTCGTCCTTGACCAGGCGGCCGGTGCCGATGAAGAAGAAGAGCACCATCGACTGCGAGAACAGCGACAGGAGCACGGTCGGGATCGCGTAGGCCACGTGCTTGGCGACGAGGAGCCGGGCGGCGGGGTGCGCCGCGGCCAGGTTCGCGGCGAGCGCGAAGCCCTGCACCGAGGTCAGCAGGAAGCCGGCGAGCGCGAGGAGCGTGCCGGCCAGGAGCGCCACGGCCATGTCGCGAGAGCCTACCGCAGGCCGCTGCGACGCCCGGCGAGCGCGGCGCCGGCGGCCGCCGCGACCGCCATCCTTGACCGGCCCCGGGGCGCGCGACACAATCGACCCGCATGGCGAGCGTGCCCCGCACCCTGTGCGACATCTTCCGGGCCGCCGCGGCTTGCGGCAAGCCGAACCTCCTGATCCAGAAGGTCGGCGGCGAGTGGAAGCCGATCTCCGCCTCCGACTTCGGCTTCAGCGTGCGGGCGCTCTCCCTCGGCCTCAACGGGCTCGGCATCCAGCCGGGCGATCGGGTCGCGATCCTCTCGGAGAACCGGCCCGAGTGGGCGATGGCCGACTACGCGGTGCTGTGCGCGGGCGCCTGGTCGGTTCCCATCTACCCGACCCTGCCCGCTTCCCAGATCGCGCCGTTGCTCAAGGACTCCGCCGCGCGCGCCATCTTCGTCTCGAACCTCGAGCAGCTCGGCAAGGTCCTGACGATCAAGTCCCAGTGCCCCGCCCTCGACCACGTGATCCTGATCGACGGCAATCCTCCGGGCGAGCCGGGCTACACCACGTTCCACGGCGTCGTCGAGCGCGGGCGCCCGACGCTCGAGATGAACCCGGCCGTCTTCGAGCAGCGCGCGTCGCGCATCCGGCCGGAGGACGTGGCGACCGTCATCTACACGTCGGGCACGACGGGGGAGCCCAAGGGCGCGATGCTGACGCACGCCAACCTCGTCTCCAACGTCGTGACCGGCTGCGAGGTGATCCCGTTCACGGAGGACGCCGTCGCGCTCTCCTTCCTCCCGCTGTCGCACGTCTTCGAGCGCATGCTCGACTACGCGTATCTCTACAAGACCGCGTCGATCGCCTACGCGGAGTCGATCGACAGGCTGGCCGCCAACTTCACCGAGGTCAACCCGCACTGCTTCGGCGCGGTGCCGCGGGTGTACGAGAAGGTCCACGCGCGCATCCTCGCGAAGGCCGAGGCGGGCAGCGCGGTGAAGCGGAAGCTGTTCGCGTGGTCGGTCGCCGTGGGCCGCGAGCGGGTGCCCTATCTCCAGCGCGGGGAGCCGCTGCCGGCCGGGCTCGCCTGGAAGGCGAAGCTCGCGGATGCCCTCGTGTTCCAGAAGATCCGCGCGGCGCTCGGCACGAACTTCCGCTTCGCGGTCTCCGGCGGGGCGCCGCTGTCCCGCGACCTCGCCGAGTTCTTCCTCGGCGCCGGCGTCCAGGTCTACGAGGGCTACGGCCTGACGGAGACCTCGCCGGTCATCTGCGTCAACGGCCCGGGGCGCTGGCGCGTCGGAACCGTGGGCCGTCCGCTGCGCGGCGTCGAGATCCGAATCGCCGAGGACGGCGAGATCCTGACCCGCGGGCCCCACGTCATGAAGGGCTACTTCAACAAGCCCCAGGCGACGGCCGAGGCGATCGACGCGGACGGCTGGTTCCACACCGGCGACATCGGGCGGATCGACGACGGTTTCCTCACGATCACGGACCGCAAGAAGGACCTCATCGTCCTCGCCGGCGGCAAGAAGGCGGCGCCGCAGCCGATCGAGAGCGAGCTCAAGAAGTCGCCCTACATCGCGCTGCCCATCGTGATCGGCGACCGGCAGAAGTTCCTCGCGGCGCTGATCGTCCCCAACTTCGACCGGCTCAAGGACTGGGCCGCCGCGGGCCGCCGGCCGCTGAAGCTCGAGGCTCTCGACGCGGACCCGGACGTCCGCCGGCTCTTCCAATCGGAGATCGACGCGTACAACGCCGATAAGCCGCACCACGAGCAGATCCGCGCGTTCGCCCTGCTGCCGTCGGAGCTGACCGTGGAGGACGGCTCGATCACGCCGACGCTCAAGGTCAAGCGGCGCGTCCTGGAGAGCCGCTACAGCGCGCTGATCGAGGGCATGTACGAGGCGGCCGGCAAGACGCATGTCGCGTGAGGTCGTCCTGGTCGAGGGCGTCCGCACGCCTTACTCCCGCGCCGGCACCGAGCTCAAGGACGTCCCCGCCGATTCCCTCGGGCGCATCGTCATCGTCGAGCTCCTCGCCCGGACGGGACTCGATCCGGCTCGCCTCGACGAGGTGATCCTCGGCAACATCGCCCAGCCCCCCGACGCGGTCAACGTGTCGCGGGTCGCCGCGCTGAAGGCGGGCGTGCCCCGGTCCGTGCCGGCGTTCACCGTCAACCGGCTGTGCGGATCCGGGTTGCAGTCGATCGTGGACGCCGCGTACCGGATCGCCGCCGGCGACGCCGAGGCGATCGTGGCCGGGGGCGTCGAGTCGATGTCGAACATCCCGCTGCTCTACTCGCACGAGAGTCAGGAGGTCTTCACCGAGGTCTTCACCGCGAAGGGTGTGGGGTCGCGTCTCGCCGCGGCCTCTCACTTCCGGCCGCGGCACTTCAAGCCGGAGATCGGGCTGCAGATGGGCCTCACCGACGCGGTGTGCGGTCTCAACATGGGCGAGACGGCGGAGGTGCTGGCGAAGGAGCACGGAATCACGCGGGAGGAGCAGGACGCATTCGCCCTCCGCTCGCACCAGCGGGTCACGCTCGCGCGCGCAAAGCTCGCGGAGGAGATCGTGCCCGTCCCGATCCCGCCTCGCTTCCAGGCGATGGCCACGCAGGACAACGGCGTCCGGGAGAACCAGTCGCTCGAGGCGCTCGCGAAGCTTCGGCCTTACTTCGACCGCAAGTTCGGCACCGTGACGGCGGGCAACTCGTCGCAGATCACGGACGGGGGCGCGGCGATGCTGGTCATGAGCGCCTCGGCCGCGAAGGCGCGGGGAATCGCCCCGCTGGGCCGCGTCCGCGGGTTTGCGTTCTGCGCCCTCGAGCCGGAGAGGATGGGTCTCGGCCCGGCGGTGGCCACGCCGGCGGCGCTCAAGCGCGCCGGGCTCGCCTGGAGGGACATCGGCCTCGTCGAGATCAACGAGGCGTTCGCGGCCCAGGTCCTCGCCTGCGCCCGGGTCTTCCCGTCGGCGGCCTGGCACGCGAAGTACAAGACCGACGGCCCGATCGGGGAGATCGACTGGGAGAAGACAAACGTCAACGGCGGCGCGATCGCGCTCGGGCATCCCGTGGGCTCGTCCGCCAACCGCCTCGTCCTGACCCTTCTGAAGGAGATGCGCCGCCGCGGCACCCAGTTCGGGCTCGCCACGATGTGCATCGGCGGGGGACAGGGCGGGGCGATCGTCGTGGAGCTGGCGTGAAGACGGTGTCATTCCGAGCGAAGCGAGGGACCCCTTTCCTCGGGTCGCCGTGGCTTTCGAATCTCGGTGTCCCCGGGATGACAAAGAGATGAGCGCCTTCGATCTGCAGGTCGGCGAGGACGGACTGGCGCTCTTGACCTTCGATCTCCCGGGCGAGAAGGTCAACAAGCTCTCGACGCCGGTCGTGGCCGAGCTCGCCGAGATCCTGTTGCGGCTCTCGCGGGAGCCGCGCATCCGGGGACTCCTCGTCCGGAGCGGGAAGCCGGACGTCTTCATCGCGGGCGCGGACGTCAAGGAATTCCTGACCGTCGACGGCGATGCGGTGCGGACGATGGTCGAGCGCGTGCAGGCCCTGTTCGAGCAGCTCGCGCACCTGCCGTACCCGACGGTCGCGGCGATCAACGGCGTCTGCCTGGGCGGGGGCACGGAGCTCGCGCTCGCGTGCGACTACCGCGTGATGTCCGACGCCCCGAAGGCTCAGATCGGGCTTCCGGAGGTACGGCTGGGGATCTTCCCCGCCTGGGGCGGCTGCACCCGGCTGCCGCGCGTGATCGGCCTGCCGGCCGCGCTCGACCTCATCCTGACGGGGAAGTCGCTCGACGCGAAGCGCGCCCGCCGTCTGGGGCTCGTCGACGAGGCGGTGCCCGCGGCCATCTTCGACTCGTGGGCGCTCCGCTTCGCGCGCGGCAAGCTCGGGGCGGCCAAGCCCCGGACGCGGCGCGGCCCGTCCTCGCTCCCGGCGCGCGGCCTCGAGGCGACGCCGTTCGGACGCCGGATGATCTTCGGGAAGGCGCGCGCGAAAGTGCTGGAGCAGACCGGCGGCCACTACCCGGCGCCGCTCGCCGCGCTCCACGCGATCGAGGACGGATTCGGCAAGCCGGTGCCCGTCGGCCTCGAGGCGGAGGCCCGCCACATCGTGGAGATCTTCGGCGGCGAGGTGCAGCGGAACCTGCTCGCGATCTTCTTCGCGACCGAGGAGGTCAAGAAGGAGACCGGGGTCGCGGACCCGGCGATCCGGCCGCGCGAGGTCCGCCGCGTCGGCGTGCTCGGGGCGGGCGTCATGGGGGGCGGCATCGCGCAGCTCGCCGCCGACAAGGGGATGCCCGCGCGGATGAAGGACGTCGAGCCGAAGGCCCTGGCGCACGGGTTCGCCGCCGCGTCCGCGATCTGGCAGGAGTCCGTCCGCAAGCGGCGGCTCACGCCGCACGCGATGGAACGCAAGATGGACCTCCTCTCCGGCACGCTCGACTACTCGGGCTTCGCGCAGTGCGACGTGACGATCGAGGCGGTCGTCGAGAAGCTCTCGGTCAAGCGCGCGGTGCTGCGGGAGTGGGAGGCGGCGGTTCCGCCGACCGCCATCTTCGCCTCGAACACCTCGACGCTGCCCATCACCGAGATCGCGGTCGGCGCGGTCGAGCCCGGACGGGTCATCGGGATGCACTTCTTCAACCCCGTCCACCGGCTGCCGCTCGTCGAGGTGATCCGCGCGGAGCGCACGAGCGACGAGACGGTCGCCACGATCTTCGCCCTGGCGAAGGCGCTCGGGAAGACGCCGATCGTCGTCCGCGACGCGCCCGGATTCCTGGTCAACCGGATCCTCGGCCCGTACCTCTCCGAGGGGGTGCGGCTCGTCCTGGACGGCTGCCGGATCGAGGACGTCGACGCCGTCATGACCGACTTCGGGATGCCGGTCGGCCCGCTCGCGCTGCTCGACGACGTGGGCCTCGACGTCGCGGCGAAGGCCGGCGAGGTGCTGACGGCCGCGTTCCCGGAGCGGATGGCCGAGTGCGGCCAGGAGGCGATGGCGGCCGCGGGCCGGCTGGGCCGCAAGAACGGGAAGGGCTTCTACGACTACGCGGGAACCAAACGGGGCAAGCCGGCCGAGGAGGCCTACACGATCCTGCGGGTCAAGCGGCCCGCCCAGTCCTCGCTGCCTCCGGAGGTCATCGAGGCGCGGCTCGTCCTGCTCATGATCAACGAGGCCGCGCACTGCCTCGAGGACGCCATCGTCGCCGGGCCCGGGAAGCTCGATCTCGCGATGCTCTTCGGCACGGGCTTTCCGCCCTTCCGCGGCGGCCTCCTCCGGTACGCGGACACGCTCGGCGCGAATCGCGTCTTCACGCGTCTCGACGACCTGTCCGAGCGGCTCGGCCCCCGCTTCGCCCCGGCCGAGCGCCTCCGCGAGCTCGCCAACGCGCGCGCCGGCTTCTACTCGAATCCGCAACCGCTGACCGTGGAGCACACGCCATGACGCCCAGCGATTCGACCGGATCGGCCGCCGATTCCCGCCTCGTTCCCGTCGTCAAGTCGCTCTTCGCGGGCCGGATCCCCGAGGACACCGTGTTCCCTTTCCCGGCGATCGATCCCTCCGAGGCGGAGACCGTGGCCGCGTTCCTGGATTCGTTCCGCGCGTTCGCGCGCGACCACGTCGACTCGGCGCGCATCGAGCGCGAGCACGCCGTGCCGGCCGAGGTCGTGAAGGGGCTCGCCGGGCTCGGCGCGTTCGGCATGACGATCCCCGAGGCGTACGGCGGATACGGCTTCTCCTCCTCCGCCTACTGCCGCGTCACGGAGGAGATCGGCCGGACGGACGCGTCGCTCGGCATCCTGATCGGCGGCCACCAGTCGATCGGCATGAAGGGCCTCGTCCTCTTCGGCAACGAGGAGCAGAAGACGAAGTGGCTGCCGCGGCTCGCCGCGGGCGAGATGATCGCCGCCTTCGCGCTGACCGAGCCGGGCGCGGGGTCCGACGCCGCCGCGATCCAGACGACCGCGGCCTACGATCCGAAGACCGACACCTTCGTGCTCAACGGCTCGAAGCACTGGATCTCGAACGGGGGCTTCGCCGATTTCTTCACGGTGTTCGCGAAGGACGTCGCGCTGCCCGAGAAGGACGAGCACCGCCGGATCACGGCGTTCGTCGTGACCAGGGACCTGGGCGGCGTGATCCCGGGCAAGGAGGAGCGCAAGCTCGGCCTGAAGGGGTCCTCGACGGTGCCGATCCAGCTCGAGAACTGCCGCGTGCCCGCGTTCAACGTGCTCGGCGAGCGGGGCCACGGATTCAAGATCGCCGTGGAGATCCTCAACACGGGCCGGACCTCGCTCGGCGCCGGCTGCATCGGCGGATCCAAGATCATGATCCGCGAGGCGGCGAAGCTCGCGCTCCAGCGCCGCGCGTTCGGGTCCCGCATCGCGGATTTCGAGATGATCCGCTCCAAGTTCGCGCGGATGGTGGTCTCCACCTACGCGCTCGAGTCGATGGTCTACCTGACCGCCGGCCTCGTCGACCGGGGCCTCGACGACTATGCGCTCGAGGGCGCGTGCTGCAAGATCTTCGGCACCGAGACCGTCTGGAACACGATCAACGACGCGCTGCAGATCGCCGGGGGCAACGGCTTCATGGAGGACTATCCCTTCGAGAAGGCGCTGCGGGACTCGCGCGTCAACATGATCTTCGAAGGGACCAACGAGATCCTCCGCGTGCTCGTGGCCCTGTCGGGCATGCGCGACGTGGGCGAGGACCTGAAGGAGGTCAGCCGCGCGCTGAAGGCGCCGCTCTCCTCGCTCGGGATCCTGTCGGACTACGCCGCCCGGAAGATTCGCGCCTACGCGACGCCGGCCCGCCTGACCCGCATCGCGCCGGCGCTCGCCGCCGAGGGGGAGCTCGTCGCCAAGTACGCCCGCGCGGCGTCGGGGGCGGTCGAGACCCTGCTGCGCAAGTACGGCAAGAACGTGATCGGCAAGGAGTACCACCAGGAGAGACTGGCGAACGTGGCGATCGACCTGTATGGTTCGCTCGCCGTGCTCTCCCGGGCGACGGCCGCCATCGCGGCGAGAGGCCCGGAGAAGAGCGCCGAGGAGGTGCGGGTGGCGAAGGCATTCGTGGAGGGAGCCAAGTACCGGATGGTCGGACATCTCAAGGAGATGGACAAGAACCGCGACGCGGAGCTGACCGCCATCTCGGACGGCGTGTATGCCGACACCGGCTACGCCTTCTCCTTCTGGGCATGAGCGCGCTCGCGATCGGACTCCTCTCTCTGATGACGGCGTTCGCGCCGCCGAAGGCGACGCCGACGGCCGTGCCGACTCCGACGGAGATGCCCGAGAAGGTCGCCGCGCGGGCCGCGGCGGAGTCCTGGCTCAAGCTCGTGGACGCGGGGCAGTTCGGCGAGAGCTGGGACGCGGCGGCCGCGCAGTTCAAGAAGACGGTGTCGCAGAAGGCGTGGGTCGACGCGTTGACCAAGGTGCGCGCCCCGCTCGGCAATCTCGCGTCGCGGAAGTTCCGCGCGTCGCAGTACTTCACCGATCTTCCCGGAGCGCCCACGGGGGAGTACGTCGTCATCGAGTACGACTCGCAGTTCGCGAGCGGCGAGCCGATGACGGAGAGGATCACGCCGATGAAGGACCCCGACGGCGCGTGGCGCGTCTCGGGCTACTTCGTCGTCCCGGCGAAGTGATCCGGCACGCCGAACCCTCGCCCGGGAAAGAGTCCGCGGGCGAGGCCGGCGCGCAGGTAGCGGATCGCCTCCAGGATCGCGTCCTCGAGGCGTAGCTCCCGCGCGAGGTTCGCGGCGATCGCCGCCGACAGCGTGCAGCCCGTCCCGTGCGTCGCGCGGGTGCGGAGGCGCGGCGCGACGAACTCGGTGAAGAAACGCCCGTCGAAGAGGAGGTCGCGGACCTCGCGGCCCCGGGAGTGGCCTCCCTTGACCAGCACGGCGCGCGCCCCCAGGTCCGCCAGGATGCCGGCGGCGAGACGCCGGTCCGCGTCGCCGCGGATCCGGACGCCCGCGAGCGCCTCGGCCTCGGGCAGGTTGGGCGTGACCAGGTCGCAGAGCGGCAGGAGCTCGCGCCGCAGCCGGCCGAGCGCCGTGGGGGAGAGCAGCCGCGCGCCGGTCTTCGCGACCATGACGGGATCGAGGACGACGTTGCGGGCGCGCCAGCGGCGCAGTCCCCGCGCGACGGCGTGGATGCGCGCGGCGTCGAAGACCATGCCGATCTTGACGGCCCGCGGGCGCAGGTCCCCGAAGACGGCGTCGATCTGCTTCGCGAGCAGGCGCGTCGAGACGGGCTCGATCGCCGCGACCTCGCGCGTGTTCTGCGCCGTCACGCCGGTCAGCACGGTGGCGCCGTAGACGCCGTGCGCGGCGAAGGTCAGGAGGTCCGCCTGGATGCCGGCGCCGCCGCCGGAGTCGGAGGCGGCGATGGAGACCGCCGTCGCGAGCTGGCGCCCGGTTCCCGACGCGCGCGTGGCCATAGAATGAGCATCTCATGGCCTCCGAAGTCCCCCTCACGATCACTCCCGAGGCGGCGCTGCGTCTCCGGCGCGAGGCCGACTTCACGCGGTCGGTCCTGGTCGTGCGCCACCTGCTCGGGTGCGGCGGCACGGGCTTCCGCATCTCGGTCGAGGAGAACGCGCCGGACGAGGGCCGCCGCTTCGAGGCGTCGGGGATCCCGGTCGTCATGGACGAGTACTCGTACACGCGCCTCGCGGGCGCCGTGCTCGCGGTGGATCCCGACCCGGCCGGCGAGGGTTATCGCCTGGACCACCCCGACGCGGTCATGACGACTTTTTGTTGAGGGCGGCCGGCGCCGGCCGGTGGATCCGCAGCGCCTCGTTGACGAGGAAGGCGGGCCCCACCAGAAGGTGCGCGAGGTTCCGCAGGAAGGCGGGCGACTTTTTCTCGTAGACCGCGTGCCCGACTCCCTGGAAGATCCAGCCCACGACGAACGCCGCGGCGCCCCAGCCCCAGTGAGGAACCGCCCTCGCCGCGAGGTCGAGGAGAACGAGGACGGCCACGGTCGCGAGCCCGAGCGGAACGTCGAGGAGGACGTAGACGGCGGCGACCAGAGCCAGGACGGGCTCGGCCGCGGTCCACGGCCCGGCGACGCGGAATGTCCGAAGCATCACGAGAACGCCGAAGACGATGAGCGTGATTCCGACGGCGTGGCAGATCAGGTTCCCCCGGGTTCGATGGGACGATCCGTAATCGGCGAGCAGCGCGTCGATGCGACGCATGCGGCGATTATAGTTTTGGCGTGCGCGCGATGCTGCTGACGCGGCCGGCGCCTCTCGCGGAGGACGCCCGGCCGCTGAGCGAGGTCGACCGCCCCGCGCCCGAGCCCGGCGCCGGACAGGTCGCGATCGACGTGGAGGCGTGCGGCATCTGCCGGACCGACGTCCACATCGTCGAGGGCGAGGTCCCGGCGCGTCTGCCCGTCGTCCCGGGCCACCAGATCGCCGGGCGGATCGCCGCCGTCGGCGCAGGCGTGGACGGGTTCCACGAAGGGGACCGCGTCGGCGTCGGCTGGATGGCCTCGGTCGACGGCCGCTGCCGCTTCTGCCGGAGCGGCCGCGAGAACCTCTGCGAGCACGCGACGTTCACCGGACGCGACCGCGACGGGGGATACGCCGAGCGCGCGGTGGCCGAGGCGCGCTGGGTCTACCCGCTGCCGCGCGGGGTCTCGCCGATCGACGCCGCGCCGCTCCTGTGCGCCGGCATCATCGGCTACCGCTCGCTGCGGCTCTCCGGGATCGAGCCCGGCGCCCGCCTCGGGCTCTTCGGCTTCGGGGCGTCGGCGCACCTCGCGCTCCAGGTCGCGCGCCACCGGGGCTGCGCCGTCTACGCGTTCACGCGCGAGGCGCACCACCGGGAGCTCGCGCTCGCGATGGGAGCGGAGTGGGCGGGCGAAGCGACCGACGATCCCGGGGTGCCCCTCGACGCGGCCGTGACCTTCGCACCGGCCGGCGAGATCGTCCCGGCGGCGCTCGCGCGTCTCGACCGCGGCGGCGCCGTCGCCGTCAACGCGATCCACATGAGCCCGATCCCGAGCCTCGACTACGAGCGCCTCTACGGAGAGCGCGTCGTCCGCAGCGTCATGAACTACACGCGGCAGGACGCGCTCGAGTTCCTGGAGCTGGCCGCCGCGATCCCGATCCGGGCGCGCGTGGAGACGTACGGCCTCGCGGAGGCGAACGACGCACTCGGGCGCGTGCGGCGCGGCGAGGTCGACGGGGCGGCGGTGCTCCGGATCCGCTAGATCAGCGGACCTGGACGAGGACCCTCCGGGGCCGTCCGGTCGCGCGGAAGCGAAGCTCGCGCAGGACGGTGTCGCCGGCCGCGGCCTCGGCGTCCTTCTCCTTCAGCAGCTTGTTCCGCTCGTCCTCCCGGTGCGCCGGTTCGACGCTCCGCACGAAGCCGTCCGCCTCGACCACCAGGACGAACTCGCGGCCGCGCAGCGCGCGGAGGCGGTCGGCCGCAGGAGTCTGCTCGACGTCGGGAGCCGCCCCGTCGGAGTCCAGCGCGCGCACGTCGATCCGGACCTCGGCGCTCTGCGCCTCCTCGCGGGCGGAGAATCCCGCCTCGCCGCCGATCCTGTCGGGCGCCGCAACGGAGCGACGAGGAGCGGCCTGCTGCGCGGCCACGGGGGCGCCGTCTCGCGCACCCTCCGACTTCTTCTGGGCCGCCGCCTCCGAGGGAGCCGCCGCGGCGAGCGGCGCCGGCGCCTGGGGAACGGGGCGGTCGAGCGCGCCGCCGGCGCTCGCGGACGCCGGCTCCTGCCTCCGCTCCCGCGTCTTCGGCTCCTCAGCCGCCGCGGCGTCGGACGGAGCCTGGGCGGCACGGCCCGTCCCTCCCGCGTTGCTCTCCGGCGCCGCCTTGGCCGCGATCTTCGGCGATTCCTTCGCGACACCTCGCGGCGCGGCCTTTGCCCCGTCCCGGAGCTCGTTCGCGAGCGCGTCGCGCTTCTCCTGCGCGGCCTTGTCGCCCTCGGCCTCCACGACGTACGCGGTGAGGGAGTCCGGCGGCGCGGCGGGTGCGGAGGCCGGCCGGGCGAGCTCGCGTTTCGAGGAAAGCAAGACCGGCGCGATGATCGCGACGAGCAGGGCGGCCATGAAGACCCCGGCCCAGCGGATGTCGATGCCGAACATGACGCCGAACGGCCGCCGCGACGGGGACTGCGCGCGGATCTTGCGCAGGATGCGGGCCGACAGGTCCGTGGGGACCGGCGCCTCGGGAGCCGTGCGGAACGCGGCGAGGCTCCGCTCGAACGCGTCGGCCGCCGCGCGGCAGTCCGCGCATTCCGCCAGGTGCGTCTCGAAGGCCTCGCGCTCGGCCGCCGAGAGGTCGCCGTCGTGGTGCCGCGACAGCAGCTCGAGGGACTCGGCCGGATGGGTTGCCGTCGGCGGACTCAAGGCAGACCTCCCGCGAGCATGGGCGTCAGGATCTCGCGGAGCTGGCCGCGCCCGCGGGCGATGCGGGACTTGACCGTGCCGACCGGGAGGGACAGCGACGCCGCGATCTCCTCGTAGCTCCACTCCTCGATGTCGCGCAACACGACCGCCATCCGGAACTCCGGGGCGAGGAGCCGGAGCGCTTCCGCCACGACGCGTCGCGACTCGCCGGTGCGCGCGTCCTCCTCCGGCCCGGCGCGGCGCTCGGGCGGGTCGAGGTCGGGATTCGCGTCGGAGCTCCCGGCGAAGACGCGCCGGAAGCGGCTGCGCGAGCGGTAGCGGTTCTTGACCGCGTTGTCGGCGATCGAGGCCAGCCACGCGCGCGGCGGCGCGTCGCCGCGGAACCGCGCGAGTCCCCGATACGCCTTGAGAAAAATGTCCTGCGTCATGTCGTCCGCGTCGTCCAGGCCCACGGCCCGAACCATCCAGCGGTGGACGGTCGCCGTGTGGCGGCGAAGGAAGACGGCGAAGGCTTCCTCGTCGCCTTGCCGCGCCGAGGCGAGGAGCTCTTCGTCGGTCCTCTCCGGTTGATTCAATGGCGAATCGCGCCGCGCGTTGTGCGACAGCGCGATTCTACGGCGGATCCGGGCCGGAGGCTCCGGGTCAGCGATGCCCGTAGGGATCGGGTGCGTAGCGATGATCGAACCCGCTCGCGTTTTCCCGGGCGTAGAGGTCGTCCTGGCGCGGGAGGACGCCCAGCCGCACCAGCTGCTCGTGAAACTCGTAGCGAATCGCGACGCGTGCCGCCGGATGCGGGTCCTCGTCGAACGCGACCCACTGGACGGGAAAGCTCGTCTCGCGCCCGATGCCCGTCGCGGCGAAGCTCTCGGCGTCCTCGACGGCCTTTCGCCGGGCCTCGGCCTTCGGGAGTGGAGCGCCGGGGGCGCCGCCCCGCGCGTCGCCGGAGGGAGCCTGCGCCGTCTCGTTGCGGGCGCCGTCGCGGTAGGGCTCGTCCTTCGAAGGCTGGTCCTTGTACGCGGCGATCGGCGGCCGCGGCTTCTCGCGGAAGAAGACCGCCTCGATCGTGCCGACGTTCGCCGTGTCGCCCAGCCACTTCGCGTAGGAGCGGGACGTGTCGGTGAAGAAGAACTTGCGGGAGGTCTGGCCGGAGACCTGCCAGCCCGGGATCTCCGTCGTCTGGTACGGCATCAGGATCCACTTGGCCGCGGCCTGCGCGCTCGTCCGCCCCGCGTCCACGACGTTGCGGCCGTCGACCGACAGGGCGACCGCGACGCGCTCGGAGGTCGGGTTCTGCAGGCGGATCGTGAACTCCCTGCCGCGGAGCGCCTCGATGTAGATCCGGCCGCGCCCCGCGTACTCCGGGGCCGGAACCCCGTCCACCAGGACGGAGACCGAGAATCCCGCATTGTCCGCGCCCGCGGCCCTCGCGGCGGCGGCGGCCCCGATCAGGCCGGCGGCGAGCATCCCGAAACGGCTCCAACGGTTCATGGCGTCCCTCCGGGCAGTAGGGACACCGCAGCCGGGAAAGGGTTCCCGGGTCGGGAGGCGCTAGGCCGGCAGCCCGGTCTTGAGGAGCCGCTCCATCCGGTCCGCGAAGGCGTCGACCTCGTCGAGCGTCGTGTAGACGTTGGGCGTGATGCGCAGCCCGTTGAACTCCGGGTGGACGATCGGCGTCGTCATGATCCGGTGCTTGTCCCAGAGGTGGGCCTGCAGCTTCTCGGTGTCGAGACCCTCGGAGTGGAGGAGGCCGATCCCGCAGGAGTCCGTGTCGTTCAGCGGGGTCAGGATCTTGAAGCGCGGGTCCGCGGCGCCCAGGCGTTTCGCCCACCGGTCGCGGAGAAGCCGCAGCCGGGCCGCCTTCCGCTCGGCGCCGATCCCGCGATGGAACGCCAGCGCCACCGCGATCGCGTTGTGGTTCGCGGCGGGGTGCGTGCCGATCTCCTCGTACTTGCGGATGTCCTCGTCCATCTTCGGCGGCGCGGCCATGAGCGGCCAGATCGACTTCTGCTTCGCCTTGCGGACGTAGAGGAAGCCGGTGCCGATCGGCGCGAAGAGCCACTTGTGGAGGCTGGTCGCGTAGTAGTCGCACTCGAGGTCGTCCCGCTTGAAGGGGAACTGGGCGAACGCGTGCGCGCCGTCCACGAAGGTCTCGATCCCGTGCTCGCGACCGAGGCGGACGACGTCGCGCACCGGCAGGATCTGGCCGGTCAGGTTCGTGATGTGCGTGATCTCGAAGACGCGGGTCCGCGGCGTGATCGCGGCGCGGAATCGCGCCACGACGTCGGCGCCCGACTGCGGGGGCACGGGGAAGCTGATCGGCTTGACGACGATCCCCTCGCGGCGGGCGCGCTGCTCCCAGGACGTGATCATGCGGGGATAGTTCTGGGTCGTGTAGACGACCTCGTCGCCGGGCTTCAGGTCGATGCCCATGATGAGCGTCTCGAGCGATTC
>DATBFU010000064.1:0-6721 GCA_036558325.1 Thermoanaerobaculia bacterium
CTTCTCGACGGCGTCCATCGAGCGGAGAAGCGCCACGCCGCCGCCGGGGACGATCCCCTCTTCGACGGCCGCCTTGGTCGCGTGCATCGCGTCCTCGACGCGGGCCTTCTTCTCCTTCATCTCGGTCTCGGTCGCGGCGCCCACCTTGATGACGGCGACGCCGCCGACGAGCTTGGCCAGCCGCTCCTGGAGCTTCTCGCGGTCGTAGTCCGAGGTCGTGTCCTCGATCTGCGTCCGGATCTGCTTCACGCGGCCCTGGATGGCCTCCTGCTTCTTCTTGGAGCGGTCATCGACGACGACCGTGGTGTTGTCCTTGTCAACCGTGACCTTCTTGGCGTCTCCGAGATCCTCCCACTTGACGTTCTCGAGCTTGATCCCGAGGTCCTCGGAGATGAGCTTGCCGCCCGTGAGAATCCCGATGTCCTCGAGCATCGCCTTGCGGCGGTCGCCGAAGCCCGGCGCCTTGACGGCGCAGACCTGGAGCGTTCCGCGCAGCTTGTTGACGACGAGCGTCGCGAGCGCCTCGCCCTCGACCTCCTCGGCCACGATCAGGAGCGGCTTGCCCTGCTTCGCGATCTGCTCGAGAATCGGGAGCAGGTCCTTCATGTTCGAGATCTTCTTCTCGAAGAGGAGAACCTTCGCGTTCTCCATGATGCACTCCATCCGCTCCGCGTCGGTGATGAAGTACGGCGAGAGGTAGCCGCGATCGAACTGCATGCCCTCGACGACCTCGAGGGTCGTCTCGAGGCCGCGCGCTTCCTCGACCGTGATCACGCCGTCCTTGCCGACCTTGTCCATCGCCTCGGCGATGATCTTGCCGATCTCGGAGTCGTTGTTGGCCGAGATCGTGCCGACGTGGGCGATGTCCTTGCCCTCGACCGGCTTCGAGAGCTTGTCGAGCGACTCGACGGCGGCCTTGACCGCCGCGTCGATGCCGCGCTTCAACTCCATCGGGTTCGCGCCGGCCGTGACGTTCTTGATGCCCTCGCGGTAGATTGCCTGGGCGAGAACCGTCGCCGTCGTCGTGCCGTCGCCGGCCACGTCGGAGGTCTTCGAGGCGACCTCGCGCACCATCTGGGCGCCCATGTTCTCGAGCGCGTCCTGGAGCTCGATCTCCTTGGCGACCGTCACGCCGTCCTTGGTGACCGTCGGGGAACCGAACTTCTTCTCGATGACGACGTTGCGGCCCTTGGGCCCGAGGGTGACCTTCACCGCGTCGGCGAGCTTGTTGACGCCATGGAGGACGCGCTGCCGCGCCTCTTCACCGTACAGAATCGTTTTCGCTGCCATGTCTGTGTCTCCTTACCCTTACTTCTCGACGACGGCGAGAACTTCGTCTTCGCGCAGGATCAGATGCTCCTCGTCGTCGATCTTGATCTCGGTGCCGGCGTACTTGCCGATGAGGATGCGGTCTCCCTTCTTCACGTCGAGCGGGAGCTGCTTGCCTTCCTCGTTGATCTTTCCCTTGCCCACCGCCACGACCTCCGCCTCCATGGGCTTCTCCTTGGCCGTGTCGGGGATGATGATTCCGCCTTTCTTCAGTTCCTGGGTCTCGAGCCTCTTGACGAGAATCCGGTCGTACAGCGGTCGAATCTTCATGCCTGCCTCCTGTCTGGGTTGCTCTTCGGTTCTTCCGGCGCCCGCGAAGGCCCGGGAGAAACGGGGCGAATACTAGCACTCATCGAGGACGAGTGCTAGTAGCCTCGGGGAGGCCGGAGTCGATGCGTATCGAGCTTCTTGAAAACAATGGACTTAATTGCGATTCGATTGCCATATACTTCGAGGCTCCATGAAGACCGCTCTCATCACCGGCGTCAACGGGCAGGACGGCTCCTACCTCGCCGAACATCTGCTCGAAGAGGGGTATCGCGTCTACGGCCTCGTGCGGCGGGCGAGCGCCCGCAGCTTCCAGCGCCTCTCGCATCTGCTCGAGAAGATCGAGCTCGTCGCCGGCGATGTCCTCGACCAGACCTCCCTCATCACCGCGCTGCGGGACGTGGAGCCTGAGGAGGTCTATAACCTCGCCGCCCAGTCTTTCGTGCCCGCGTCTTTCTCCCAGCCCGTGTTGACGGGAGAGTTCAACGGGCTCGGCGTCACGAGGCTCCTCGACGCGATCCGCATGGTGAATCCGCGGATCCGCTTCTACCAGGCGTCGTCCTCCGAGATGTTCGGCAACGTCGAGACCTCGCCCCAGGACGAGCAGACCAAGTTCCAGCCGCGCAGCCCTTACGGCGTGGCGAAGCTCTACGGGCACTGGATCACCGTGAATTTCCGCGAGTCCTACGGGATGTACGCGGTCTCCGGAATCCTCTTCAACCACGAGTCGCCGCGCCGCGGGGCCGAGTTCGTCACGCGCAAGGTGACGCTCGGTGCGGCCCGCATCGCCGCCGGGCTCCAGAAGGACCTCCACCTCGGCAATCTCGAGGCGCGCCGCGACTGGGGATTCACGGGCGACTACGTCCGCGCGATGCGCCTCATGCTCCAGCAGGCGGAGCCGCAGGACTACGTCATCGGGACCGGCGAGACGCACAGCGTGCGGGAGTTCGTCGAGCTCGCCTTCGAGCTCCTCGGCCTCGACTGGAAGGACTACGTCGTCGTGGATCCCTCGCTTTCCCGGCCGGCCGACGTGGACCAGCTCTTCGCGAACCCCGCGCGTGCCCGCGCCGAGCTCGGCTGGACGCCGACTGTGAGCTTCCGCGAGCTGGTGAAAATGATGGTCGAGGCCGACGTCGAGCTCGTCCGGCGCGACGCGCACCGCCACCCCGACGACCGGCGCGTGACGCCGATCGAGCCGATCTCCGTGGTTCGCTGACCTCCCGCCCCGATTCCTGCCCGCGCGGAACGACCCGCTCCCCGACACGACGTCCTGTAACGGCCCGGCGGATCGGCGCGTTTTCTCTCTCGGGAGACAAGAGCGTGAAACGAACCGCCACTCTGGTCCTGAGATGCCTCGCGATCGGCCTCGGAATCCTCCTGACGCGCTTTTCGGCCTACTCCGGCGGCATGCCCGATCTCTCCGGGACCTGGAAGCTCAACACGGCTCAGAGCGACGACCCGCAGCAGAAGTTCAAGGAGGGCGCGCCGTCCTCCGGAGGCTCCGGCAACGGAGACGACTCGGGCCAGAGCGCTCCCCCGTCGGGGGGCGGATACGGCGGCGGCGGGTGGGGAGGCCATCGGGGCGGCCACGGCGGAGGACACCGGCGCGGCGGCGGGAGCGGCGACTCCGGGCAGGGTCCGGCGGCCCTCGAGGGACGCGAGACGCTCGTCATCAAGCACGCCGATCCGCAGCTGACGATCACCGACGCGAACGGGCGCGAGCGCGTCCTCTACACCGACGGGCGAAAGACCGAGGAAGAGCGCTCTTACGGAGGGACGACGAAGGTCCAGGCCGTCTGGAAGGATGGCCACGTCGAGGTCACGTCGCAGTCGGAGAAGGGCCCGAAGATCACGCAGAGCTACGCCGTGTCCGCCGACGGCTCGCAGCTCACGGTGACGACGCAGATCGACGGCCGGCGCAAGCTCACGATCCATTCCGTGTACGACGCCGTGCACGAGCAGCCGGCGACGCCGGCGCCCGAGCCGCCCGGGGAGGTGGAGGTCACGCCCGCCGGATGAGGTGGGCCGTGAAGCCGTCCGTTTCCGCGGCCGGGAACAGGCGAAAGAAAGAGCCCGCGACGTAGGGCCGCAGGCCCTCGAATTCGTCCACGTCGATCGCCGCGAGCTTCAGCCGCGCGTCGTTCGCGAGGACCCTTGCGACGACGCGCTCGTTCTCTTCTTCTTCGAGGCTGCAGGTCGCGTAGAGGAGGAACCCGCCCGGCGCGAGGAGCGCCGCCGCCGACTTGAGCCACGCTTCCTGCGACGCCGCGAGCCGTTCGATTCCGGCCGGAGTCAAGCGGTATCGAATCTCCGGGCTCTTGCGCAGCGTGCCCGTGCCGCTGCACGGCGCGTCGAGGAGAACACGGTCGAACCGGCCGGCGGGAAGCGGCGCCGCGGCGACGTCGGCGGCGACCGGAGCCACCTCCCGAATCCCGAGGCGGCGGCGATTCTCGTCGAGGCGGCGCAGCCGCGGCAGCGACGCGTCGAGGGCGAGACTCCGCCGCGCGCGGCCCGAGAGGACCGCGGCGAAGGACTTGCCTCCGGGCGCCGCCGCCGCGTCGACGAGCACGTCGCCCGGCGGGAGAAGCAGCGGAAGCGCCTGCGACCCCACGTCCTGCACGAGGAAAGCTCCTTCCCGGAAGGCGGACGTCCGAAGCGCGTTCCCGCGCAGGACCGAAAGAGCGTTCGGCGCAAGCGGCGACGGGCGCGTCTCGACACCCGACGCCGCGAGATCGCGCGCCAGCGCCTCGCGGTCCGTCCGCCGGCGGTTCGCCAGGAGGTCGAGCGGCGAGGCGCGATTGTCCGCCGCGAGGATCCCGCGCGTGCGCTCGGCGCCGAAGCGCTCGAGCCAGCGCTCGACGAGGAATTGCGGGTGCGAGTAGCGGCGCGAGAGCAGAGCCGCCGAGAGACCTTCATCCGGGCCCTCTTTCCCCGCGGGGAGAGGGGGCGGCGGCAGAAGCAGGATCCCGCGGAGCACGCCGTTGACGAGACGCGCCGCGCCCTCGCCGCCGCTCGACCGCGCCTGCGCGACGGCTTCCGAGACGGCCGCATACTCGGGAACGCGGTCGAGGTGCCGGAGCTGGTACAGCCCGACCTCGAGGATCTGGAGCAGTCGCGGCGCGAGCTTCGGCACCGGCACGCGGCTCACGCCGGCGATCTCGTCGTCGAGCGCGGCCTTCCACCGCAGGACGCCGAGCACGAGCTCGCGCATCAGATCCCGATCGCGCGCCTCGAGCCCGCGCTCGGCCTCCGCGAGGCGCGGCGTGACGCGCACGGGCGGCGAGCCGACAGCCTCCCGCAGCACCTGAACCGCGCGGTCGCGCGCCGAGCCCTTGAGATTGCCCTTGCCGCGAGCGGCCATCGCTAACGGCCGAGTCGGACCGGGAGCTCCGGCAGGCCGCGCAGAAACTCCGCCGCCGAGACGGGGTTGCGCCCCTCCCGCTGCACGCGTCTGAGGACGAGGCCCGAGCCGCCGCCGGCGCCGACGACCGCGCGATCGCCCGCGCGCGCGAGCTCGCCCGGAGCGAGCGATGCCGGCGCCTCGGCGACGTCGGCCGCGAGGAGCTTGACGCGCTCGCCGCCGAGGAACGTGAAGAGTCCCGGCCACGGCGTGAACGCGAGGAGGCGCCGCGCGATCTCGGCGGCGGGAGCGTTCCAGTCCGCCTCGCCGTCCTCGCGGCGGAGCGGCCGGCTGAAGGTCGGCTCGCCCCGCTGCGGCACGGGCTCGAGCGCACCGCCCTCGAGCCCCGCCAGCGTCTCCGCCAGCAGGTCCGCGCCCTCGCGGGCCAGCCGGTGCGAGAGCGCTCCGGCGTCCTCCGCGTCCCGGATCGCCACGCGCCGCGCGAGATAGAGCGGGCCCGCGTCGAGCTCCTCGACGACGCGCATGGTCACGACACCCGTCTCGGCGTCGCCCGCGAGAAGCGCGGCCTGCACCGGCGCCGCGCCCCGGTGCCGCGGCAGAAGCGAGGCGTGGACGTTGACGAAGCCGAGGCGTGGGATCGCGAGCATCGCGGCGGGAAGAATCCGGCCGTAGGCGACGACGACTCCGACGTCGGGCCCGATCCGCCGCAGGCGCTCGAGGAGCTCCGCGTTCGCCTTCACGCGCTCCGGCTTCTCGACGGCGAGACCGGCCTCGGCGGCGCGGCGGGCGATCGCCGACGGGCGCGGCGCCGCGTGCCGCCCGGCCGGACGGTCCGGCTGCGTCACGACGAGCGCCACGTCCGAGACCCGCATCGCGGCCTCGAGCGAGGGGACGGCGAACTCGGGAGTCCCGAAGAAGACGGTCTTCAGCATGGCGGCCGACGGAAGGGGAAGGCTACAGCGGGTTGCCCTCCCGCGCCGCGCCGGGCTCCGACGGGTGCGCGATCGTTTCGGCCGGCGCGTCCGCAGGTGGAAGCGGATGCCGCAGCCTCCAGAGCCGCGCGGTCGCGACGAGCCCGCTCCCCGCGAAGAACACGAGCGCCGCGCCGCTGACGACGCCGAAGGCCGCCCAGACGCGCGGCCAGCGCCGCTCCCAGCCGAAGAGAAAGACCGGAAGGAACACGAGCAGAGCGTAGATGGCGACGAGCACGGCGCGCTTGTGCTCCTGCTCCTTCGACGCGGGCGGATCGAGGAACCCGAGCTCCTTCGCGAGACGGTGAACGACGAGCGCCACCGCGGGCGACGCCACGATCGCCGCGAGCAGCAACATCACCGGGCGGCTCATCGCGGCTGCCGGTCCACTTCCTCGAAGTAGTCGTCGGCGACGAGCACCTCCCGCGGCTTGGAGCCCCGAGGCGGTCCGAGCAGCCCGTCGCGCGACATCATGTCGATGAGCTTGCCCGCGCGCGAGAAGCCGACGCCCATGCGCCGTTGCAGGAACGAGATCGAAGCCATCTTCTCGCGCACGACCAGGCGCGCCGCCTCGTCGTAGAGCGGATCGGTCTCGTCGCCGGCATCGTCGCGCGCCGTGACCTCCTCGCGGTCCTTGATGATCGCTTCGTCGAAGTGCGGCTTGGCCTGTTTCTTCAGGAACTTCATCAGCGCGGCCGTCTCCTGCACGGACACGAACGCGCCGTGGACGCGCTTCAGACGCGACGTGCCGGGGGGAAGGAAGAGCATGTCGCCGCGGCCCAGCAGCTTCTCG